>CAMXIK010000008.1 GCA_947243855.1 uncultured Lachnospiraceae bacterium
GACTGCGTCAAACGCTTTCTCGTTAATAACCGCTGAAAAACAAATGTCTCCTTCGCGCAGTGCTAGCTCGATTCCGTTTCACTTCATCTCGCTCGCTACTCTGCTCCGCAGTGCACGCTCGAAAAACCTCCGATTTTCCTCGCTCGCGGGCTTCGCCCTATGTGTCCATTCGGATAAACGCTTCGGTGAGCAAGCTCCCCTCTTCGTTTATCCTCTGTCCACGCACTGCTCATTGCCATCGCGTACATTATATCACAGCCTCAATCTCATTTCTACGGAAGAATTATTCTTTGCCCGGATCGGATTTTGTCCGGGTCTGTAATCTGATTCACCTCGCATATCTTTTCCACTCTTGAAAAATCTCCATAAATCTTCTGGCTAATCGTATAGAGCGTGTCACCCTGTTCTACCTCATAATATCTGGTTACGCTTCTAGAAAGAGCCTCTTCTCCCTCCTCTGGCTCATCCTCCTGTTCCGAAGATTTTTCTTCCTCTGCCTGATCCTGTTCGTGCTTCGCAGATTCTTCCGATGGCTCGTCCTCCACCGGTTTCAACCGGCCTTCTTCCGGCTTGTCCTCAAAATTCTCTGCATTTCCAGCACTCTCTATATTTCCAGCATTCCCTGCATTTTCCTCCGCCAGCTCCTGATCCTGTTCCAGCTCCTTTTGCAAAAGCTCGCTTTCATCATCCAAATTCTCCTCTGACAGCCCTGCTTCTTCCTTTCCATTCCTTTCCACTACAATTTCATCTTGTCCTTCCGCCTTGTCAAAATCTTCCGCGCTGTCTTCCGCCTCTTGGTTCTCAATTGCAAAAAAAACTTCCTTTGCCGACTGTCCCATCTGTCTCATTTTATCATAACTGTCGGTAGAGGTTATCACAATAGCGGTAAGCAGTATCAAAATCAAACATAACTGTACGGAAATCGCGCCATGTACTTCTTTTTTAGGTTTCTCCTCCGCAGATATCAGGACTGGCAGTTTTACATCCTGTCTATCACTTTTCTCCTCTTTTCTGTCTTTCTGTGCACTGCCTGTCCATTCCAACAGATAGCTTTGCATCGCCTCGTTATTTTCATAAAATATTTGAAATCCGTTTACCTTACATTCACCGTTTGATTCCCGCACCATGAACACCGGCCCTGCCTGCGTAAGCCGGCATACCAGTTCAGAAAGAGGCTCATATTGGGAAAAAGCTTCAATCCCCTTATCACGGCCCGCTCCATAGACAAAAATTTTCCTGCCGTCCTCCTGACGCAGTCCATAAAAATAGATTTCGGACAGCTCCAGCGAATCCGCCTCACGTCTCAAATATGACAAAACATACTCTTCCACATAAATCTGATACTTCTTTATTCTCTCTTCTTTTTGAACGACTGCCGACCCGGATTCCATCTTTTCCCCCTGTGCTGATTGCCTCTTAAAATATCCCGTAAACTACAACCGCAATGCTCCATCCCGTTTGCGGGTTTTCTGCTCACTGTCATCGTGTACAGTGTAACACACACATTCTGCAAAAGATGGCAGAAGACGCGATGGATCAAAAAGACGAAAAAAGCCGCCATGCTCTCGCACAGCGGCCTAATCGCAGTCTCTACTCCCTATATCATTCAAATTTATAGATGGTCTCCGACTCATAAACCTTACCCGCGCCAAACACCGCCTGCTCAAATTCTGGATGGTGAATGCTGTCCGGGAAGTAATGGGTCTCCAAGCAAAATCCTGTCCGCGGCCCATAATGAACGCCGCCCTTTCCAGTCTGTTCGGCAATACAATTTCCCGCATAGAATTGTATACCGGGCAATGTCGTAAATACTTTCATCCTGCGGCCGCTCTTCGGGTCTTCCGCCTCGGCAGCTTCACGCATCGTGCCGTCGGCGCCATCCAGTGCAAAGTTATGATCATAGCCCTGTACCAGCTTTAACTGTTCATTGTCAACTCCTATTTCGTCCCCAATCCGTTTCTTCTTCGTAAAGTCAAGAGGAGTCCCCGCCACCGGAGCAATCTCTCCCGTGGGAATCGCCCCCGGCAGTACCGGTGTGTAGTTGCTCGCATTCAGACGAAGAAGATGATCCTCTATGCTGCCGGAAGCGTGTCCCGCCAAATTAAAATAGGTATGATTTGTCAGATTAATGATGGTCTCCGTATCGGAGGTCGCATAATATTTCAGTTTCAATTCGTTCTCATCCGTGAGCGTGAAAGTCACCTGCACTTTTTTATTTCCCGGAAAACCCATTTCCCCGTCTTTTCCTTCAATAGAGAACGTCAGGCTGTTCTCTCCCTCTTCCACTGTCCATGCGCGCTTCTGGTAACCGTTATCCATATCGCTGTGCAGATTGTTCGGCCCGTCGTTAACCGGCAAGTGATATTCTTTTCCATTCAAGGTAAAAGCCGCGCCGCCGACACGGTTTGCGTTCGGCCCAATCGTTACGCTGAAAAAGCTGGGATTGGAAATATAATCCTCTAGATTGTCAAAACCGAGAACCACATCCTCTACCTTTCCGTTCTTGTCCGGCACCAAAAGATCTACCAGACCCGCGCCGAAATTCGTAAGTTTTGCCTCCATGCCGTTTTTATTCTTTAACGTGTAGAGCGTAATCTCCTCACCCGTCTTTAACGTTCCAAACTTTTCTTTTACAATCCCCATTTCCGTACCCTCCTATTTTTCTACCATTCACAAATGTTACAGCCTGCACTATTTCGGGAAAATGCAAAACATTCTCGTAATCGAGCGCGTCGGCACTCGATCGATTATAATTCCACACGTCCTTCCAGCGCCCGCAAAAGCGTCACCTCATCGATATATTCCAGATCGCCTCCCACCGGCACGCCGCTGGCTATTCTCGTAACTTTAATTCCCGTGGGCTTAATCAACTTGCTGATATACATTGCCGTGGTCTCACCCTCCAAACTGGAATTGGTTGCAATGATTACCTCCGCCACATCGCCTTCTAACCGTTTCATCAATTCCTTTAACTTAATATCGCCCGGTCCAATTCCCAACATCGGCGATATCGCGCCGTGAAGCACATGATAAACGCCCGTATATTTACCTGTCTTCTCATAAGCCGCCAGATCTCTTGCATTTTCTACCACCATAATGGTGCTGTGATCCCGCTTCTCGTTCGCGCATACCGGACAGATATCCTTATCTGTCAGAGTAAAGCATTCTTGACAATACCGGACGTTTTCCTTCGCCTCGACAATCGTTTTCGCAAGGCGTTCCACTCTTGTCCTCGGCAGATTAATCAGGTGAAAGGCTAACCGTTGTGCCGACTTATTGCCAATGCCGGGCAGACCGGCCAGCTCTTCGATTAATTTATTAATATATCCACTGTAAAGTTCCATCAGAAGGGAAGCCCTCCGCCTAACCCTAATCCGCCGGTCATTTTATTCATCACTTCAGCATTCGCTTCCTCCGCCATGCGAAGCGCCTCATTAGCTGCCGCCATCACGAGATCCTCCAACATCTCAATATCCTCCGGATCTACCACTTCCTCAGACAGCTTAACCTTCGTTACCTCGCGTTTGCCGGTCACAGTCACCTCCACCGCTCCCCCACCGGCCTTAGCCGTAAACTCCTTTGTCTCAAGCTCCTTCTGGTTTTCTTCCATCTGACGCTGCATTCTCTGTGCCTGCTTCATCAGATTGTTCATGTTGCCGGGCATTCCGCCGCCCGGAAATCCGCCTCTTTTTGCCATAGCAATCTCCATTCTTTCTATATTTACTCTTCTTCAATCTCCATATGAATCAACTGTGACAGATCCACATAATTCAGTTCAAACGTCTCCTTGTCCTGCACCGTCTGTATCGTCACATCGATCTCTTTACCAACCGCGTCCGCCAGCATCTGTTCCAGCAGTTCTTTATGCCCCTCCTGCCGCAAAAAATAATCAGAAGCAAGACCATCCTCAACAACTATCAATAAGCGGCTGTCCCCGCCAAGACTTAAATACGCATCCCGTAAATACTGTTTCATTGGCATGGACGCACTCAGTACAATATCCTGCCATCGATCGACCACTGCCTGCACATCCTCCGGAATTGCCTTCGGCAGTGGAGGCCGTTCCTTCACAGTCTGTGCACCCGCTGAGCTTCCCAAAGCGCCTTCTCCGGCATACCCCCGCGCGCCCGCCGCTATCGTGACGCCGTTTTCCAACTGCTCCTCTATCACCCTGACACGTTCCACCACAGAACCATAATCCTGTTCCATATTAGGTTTACACAATTTAATCAGGGCAATCTCGATTAAAATTCTTTTCTGCGGCGCATATTTGATCTGTCCCGACAGTTCCGAAAAAATGCGGATAAAGCGCATGAGTCTGTCGGTATCCAGCATCCCCGCCTCTTCCTTCAACCGAAGTAAATTGTCGGACGATACATCTATGATATCCTCGATATCGTCGGAGGATTGCAGCAGGAGCAAGTTCCTAAGATACCACGTAAAATCCGTCACAAACTGCGTAAGCTCCCGGCCCTGCATGACGATCTCTTCCAATAGGCCAATGCACCCTGTCACATTCCTTTCCAACACATAGCGTAACAGCCTGCTAAACACCTCCGTGTCCACCGCTCCTAGTACATCAAGCGCCTTATCATAGGTCAACTCCTGCCCGAAGTGAAACGCGATGCATTGATCCAGCAGACTCAGCGCGTCACGCATGGAACCGTCCGCCGTTTTCGCAATATAACGCAGCGCCTTTTCCTCTACCTGCACCTGTTCCCTGTCCATCAGTTCCCGCAATCTTCCCACAATCGTCTCAATCGAAATTCTGCGGAAATCATAGCGTTGACAGCGGGATAAAATCGTAATGGGTATCTTGTGCACCTCGGTCGTTGCCAAAATAAAAATGACATAAGACGGCGGCTCTTCCAGTGTTTTTAAGAGCGCATTAAACGCGCCGATGGAGAGCATATGCACTTCGTCGATGATGTAGACCTTAAACCGCCCTTCCGCCGGGGAGTAGGAAACTTCCTCCACAATTTCGCGGATATTGTCCACACCGTTGTTGGAAGCCGCATCAATTTCAATCACATTCATGCTGACGCCCGACGCAATCGCCTTACAGCTTTCGCACTCTCCGCAGGGACTTCCCTCCACGGGATGCTCACAGTTCACCGCCCTTGCAAAAATTTTTGCAATTGAGGTCTTTCCCGTACCCCTCGTCCCGCAAAACAAATAAGCGTGGCCGATACGATCCGCCTTGATCTGATTCTGCAGCGTAGTGACGATATGCTCCTGCCCCTTTACATCCTCAAACCGGCTGGGACGAAATTTACGATATAGCGCTGTATATGACATTTCTTAATCTCCGAAACTGATACCCACCATCTTCGCTTCCTGCACAATCGTCGCATCAGGCGATACCATTTTTAATTTTCCAGCCACTTCTTCCAGAGGAACCTTCACAATCTCTCTGTTCTTGTAGCCCACCATAAATCCATACTCGCCCTTTAAAATCAGCTTGCCTGCCTCTGCGCCGAGTCTGGTCGCAAACACTCTGTCATAAGGACAAGGGCTTCCGCCGCGCTGGGTATGCCCCGGAACGGTGACGCGCACATCCATACCAGTCTTTTTCATGATTTGATCCGCTATCTCATATGACACGGAAGGATAAGGGTAATCCTTCATCTTCTCCTTGTATTCCTTTTTGGAAAGCTTCGCGTCTTCCTTGGAAATCGCGCCCTCCGCCACCGCCATAATGGTGAAGCGGGAACCTCTTGCCGTGCGGCCGTTGATCGCCTTAATGACACTGTCGATATCGTAGGGAATCTCCGGAATCAAAATAATATCCGCACCGCCTGCAATACCGGCATTTAAGGTCAGCCATCCGACCTTATGTCCCATAACTTCCACAATGAAGATACGTCCGTGGGAGGAAGCCGTGGTGTGAATACAGTCAATACAATCCGTTGCAATATTGACCGCGCTCTGGAAACCGAAGGTCATATCCGTTCCCCACAGATCGTTGTCAATGGTCTTCGGAAGGGTAATAACGTTAAGTCCCTCTTCTCGGAGCATATTTGCCGTTTTATGGGTTCCGTTGCCGCCCAAAATTACCATGCAGTCGAGCTTTAATTTATAGTAATTTTGTTTCATCGCCTCAACTTTATCCAGCCCGTTCTCGTCTGGCTCCCGCATCAGCTTAAAAGGCGTTCTGGAACTTCCAAGTATCGTGCCGCCCTTTGTCAAAATACCGGCGAAATCATGTCCTGTCAAAATACGGAAATCCCCGTAAATCATTCCCTTGTATCCATCCAGAAATCCGTAAATCTCCACGTCCTCACTGCTGCAGGAAAGACATTTCACCACGCCTCTCATCGCTGCGTTTAGCGCTTGGCAATCCCCGCCGCTGGTCAACATTCCAATTCTCTTCATTGTGATTCCTCCTTATTTGCGATACCCTTCTACCCTGCCCAAAAAAGAATTTCTTCTTAAACAATTATAGCTTATTTTTGTTTCTATCACAACTTCTATTTCACGGTTTCTCCCCGTTGTCTTCCTCCGCCTCCTTTTCCCGCCGCTGCTGCTTTTCCATTCGGTTTCTCTCCCGCAGCTCCACAAAAAAATCCCTGAGAAGCGTCTGGCACGCCTCCTCTAAAATGCCCCGCCGCACAATCACCTGATGGTTAAACTCCTGCATTTCCAGTATATTCAAAATGGAGCCGCCGCATCCCGCTTTCGGATTCATCGCCCCTATCACGGTCTCCGTGATTCTCGCCTGCACAATCGCTCCAGCGCACATCTGGCAAGGCTCCAACGTCACATAGAGCGTACATTCTTCCAGCCGCCAGTCCTTCATGGCGCGGCTTGCCTTATTGATCGCAGTAATCTCTGCATGGGCAAGCGTATTCCTGTCCGTATTGCGGCGGTTATAGCCTCTGCCAATGATTTTGTCCTGATATACGATCACGCAGCCAATCGGCACCTCTCCTAGCGCATAGGCTTTTTTCGCCTGCTTTATGGCCTCTTTCATATATTTTTCATCCCGCGTCATTCCAGCCTCCATCCGCCTGCTCATCCCAAAGTCCGCAAATCCCCTATGATTATTTTAGCTTACCGCCTGCCACTTTACAAGTCAAACAGGGACGCGGAAAAAACGTACGGCGAAAAAGATTTCAGAAAAGAGTGGACAAGACTTTCATTTGTAATTATAATCTAATACATATGGAGACGTATCGAAGTGGTCATAACGGGGCGCACTCGAAATGCGTTAGCCCTCCGGGGCACGAGGGTTCGAATCCCTCCGTCTCCGCTAAAAAAGCCGAAGCTTTCGCCTCGGCTTTTTTATTTCCGCGAGCAGCGAGCCAAAGTCTTACTTACACGACCTTGGCGACTGCCTGATTTATTCTGTCACCAGCAGTTTTTCCAACTCTTCCACCATCGAATTAATCGTATCTACCTGACTCGACAGTTCCATAATTTCCTCCCTGTTATTCTGCACCATACTTGCAATATTCGAAAACTCTTCATTCTCGGAATGAATGCGCTCCGCAATGTCCTCGTTAATTTCCACCGTTCCCTTGATCACACCGCGCTGTATGCCGCGGATATCCTCCGCTTCCTCGATTGCCTCCACGGATTTTTTCAGTAAATCCATCATGGTGCGGACACCTTCCACAGTTTCCTGAATTACCTTATTCTGATTCATAAGCTGCTGCGCATTCTGACTCATAAATTCAGAAACATTGTGCGTGCCGATCTGCACCCGGTTTACCACCTCACCAACCTTCTGCAGAGACTCTTTCGTATTATCCGCCAGATGTCCGACTTCCTGTGCGACAACGGCAAATCCGCGGCCTGCTTCCCCCGCACGCGCCGCCTCAATGGAAGCATTCAGCGCGAGAAGATTGATGGACTCTGCAATTTCATTAATAATATCTAATGTAGCTCCGATTTCGCCCGACTCTGTCAACAGCTTATCTGTAACTTCCTTCGTCTTGCCCGTGGATTTCTCTACATCCTTGCTCATCCCCATCAGGTGATTCAGGGATTGTTCATTCGACACAGAAATATCAGTCAGCTCTTTGGAAATGCGGTTGACATCCTGCATTTTAAGCTCCATATTGCGGCTGCTTTCTTCCAGATTCATCAGATTCTTCCGGCTCTGTTCAGACTTATCTATCATCTGTCCGCTGTGTTCCAAAAGATTTTCGCTGATCGCAAACAACTGCTCCGTGGAGGCGCTCTCCGACTGCGCAGCGCCTACCAGCACCTGACTTGCGCCACCCAGCTCCCCGGCAATGTGCGTTACCTTATTCAGTACATTCTGCACCCTCTCGTCATTCTTTTCCATCTCTTCCTTTTTGGCGGTGATCAGATGGCGGGAGACCATGCGGACAACCAAATAAATATACACCATTGTCAGCACCAGACAAAGCACCCGGTTTACAATAGCAGACTGGAACATTTCATCTTTCACTGGCAGGAACGCATCCCCATTTACCGCCCATGAGATCAACAGCGAAACCGAAACTTCCACAATCGTGATCAGTACCACTTTAGAATCCAGAAATAAGCCCGTTACCACAACAAATAAAAAGGAAAAGGCCCAGAACTCCCTCACTGGCGCCATGTACAGCAAAATGTTGTACTGAATCAGCATAATGACGACCAGAAAAATTTTACTTTGTTTCAACTTTTCCGCCTTTACCACACCGTTCTCATAGCCTGTTCTGATTAGAAAAACAGCAATGATCACATACAATACATTTGTCAGATCGCAAAAGATATATACGCCAAAACTAACATTCTGAAAAAACCCAGACAGGCGGTCCATAGTGCTCGAAAGTCCGCCCAGCAGGCAGGTAAGCGTAATAGACAAAAGTGTTATCTTATACACTTTGCTGATATATACATCCAATGCCGTCAAATTCTTCTGTTCCATAGTTCTCTCCTTTTCTCTCACATCGAAAGCGCTGTCCCTTCCACAACGCCCACAATTTATTGTCCAATTTCGACATTTTTATTTTATCATATATAGTTGTCAATTCATAGGTGTCGATATTTCAAAATGGTGTAATTTTTAAAAATTTTAAAACCGAGGAAAAGTTGACAAATCCTCAAAAAAAAAGTATACTGATTAAACCGTGCAGCCGGGGCGTTAGCGGTGCCTTGTACCCACAATCCGCTCCAGTGGGGGTGATGCTTTATCAAGGACCCGCGCCTGCGTTGCTGCCCTTTATAAGTGGCGTTGAAGTTTGGGTCTTGCGCAATGAGAATCCATGAACCGTGTCAGGGTGGGAACACAGCAGCACTAAGTGGAACCTTTCATGTGCCGTGAGGGTGCCTGGCGGAGTTAACTGTAAAGGTAACGGACATGGGTTAGGGTTCGACATAAAGCGCACGGTTTTAAATTTTCGGGAGTTATTCGCTAATGACAAATCAGACAATCTGTGAAAACGGCGTCTGGCCGGAACTGTCAAACTGTACCCTTTGCCCAAGAGAATGCCATGTAAACAGAAATGCCGGAGAAATCGGTTACTGCGGGCAAACTGCCGTTCTCACGGCCGCAAGGGCCGCCCTGCACTTCTGGGAAGAACCCTGCCTGTCCGGCACGAACGGCTCCGGGGCCGTTTTTTTCAGCGGCTGCAATCTGCGCTGCGTCTATTGTCAAAATCACGAAATTGCGCAGGGGCATTTGGGGCGCGCCATAACGGCATCCAGGCTTTGCGAAATTTTTCTGGAGCTACAGGAAAAGGGCGCGCATAACATTAATCTGGTCACGCCAACTCATTTTGTTCCCCAAATTATAACCGCATTACAAACAGCAAAAAAACAGGGACTTTCCATCCCTGTCGTCTATAATTCTTCCTCATATGAAAAAACAGAAACCTTAAAAAAGCTGGACGGGCTTGTGGACATTTATCTGCCAGACATGAAATACTTCGACAGTGCATTGAGCGGACAATATTCCCACGCTCCCGATTATTTTGAAAAAGCTGCTGCTGCCATCGCCGAAATGGTCCGCCAGACGGGCTCGCCAGTCTTTACGGACGGCCCCGACTCTCTGATACAAAAGGGCGTTATCGTCCGCCATCTGCTTTTACCGGGCTGCGAAAAGGACTCCCGGCACATTCTGCGTTATCTCCATGAGACGTATCAAAATAACATTTATGTCAGTATCATGAATCAATATACGCCGCTTTCGCAGGTGAAAAACATTCCCGGGCTCAACCGCAAAATTTCCGCCCGCGAATATGAAAAAATCATAGACTACGCCATCTCCATCGGAATTGAAAACGGTTTTATCCAAGAAGGAGAAACCGCCTCGGAAAGTTTTATTCCCGCCTTCGACTGCGAGGGAATATAGCTATAGCTCCACCCGTCTCAGATAATAGCCAAACTCTCCCGCCTTCGGTTCCCCGCTTGCACACTCGAAAGCCTCAAAGCCAAACATCAACGCCACCATTTTCTCTCTCTCGTAAAAGACACCGGGCACTCCCAGATAATAGGTCTCTTTCTCTTTTCCCAAAATCACATGCCTGTAATTATAAAACCCATGTAAAAGAAAACTATTGTTTACCAAATGCTGATATTTAGAAGACAGGATCAGAAAATCCTTCGGTTCCAGTTTCACATAAACCCTCTCGTCCCCGTAGGGATGAATGCGGTCATAGGTGTCCAAAATCTGCTCCCATTTATCTTCCTTCAATCCCTCCATCGGAGGCAGGGACATAGAAGGCTGTGCTTTCTGAGGCTTCTGAACGTTCCCCGACTCCTGTGCGGCAACGGTTTCCTGTTGGCGCTGTCTCTCCACTGCAATATATGTAACCTGTTTGTTTTGACGCCTAGGCTTTTCTTCCTCTTTTGTCCTCTGATCCGTGGCAATCCGCGTTTCTCCCTGCGGCTCTGCTTCCGCCCTGTTTTCTCTTTCCGGGCTTTCCGCATCCCTCTCTTTTTCCGCGGTATTTTCCACAGTCTTGCTGGTTCCTTCAATCAGATAACCACCGGGCAGCATAATTTGCAGCCTGACCCGTTCCAGAGAGTCCTCCTCCTTCTTTTCCCACTGGCCGCCGCCTTCCCGCACAGCAATCCCGTCCGCTTCTTTCCAGTCCGTCCCGCTATAATAGCGCACCGGGAATCTACCGTTTATGGATTTGGGCGCATTCTTTACCGTGAGAGTCAGATTCCCCTCCCTGCCCTTTTTCTCCACTTTCAGAAACCCAGCGTTTCCCAGACGGTTTCCATCCTTATACAAATTCATATAGATGATTTCTTTTTGATACATAAGCCGCACCACGCCTTTCTATCTATCTATATGCGTGGCGGAGAGGAAATATGTCTTTTTTATTTCCGGCTCTGCTTATGCGCTAAAAGTTTAACGAATCCAGATAACGCATGTAATTAACTACCATCAACGCAATCTTAAAGGTCAGCGCATCGTCAAAAACACGGATATCCAATCCGGTGCTCTTCTGTAACTTCTCTATCCGGTATACCAAGGTATTCCGGTGTACAAAAAGCTGTCTTGAAGTCTCGGACACATTCAGGTTGTTCTCAAAAAACTTATTGATTGTGGTCAAAGTTTCTTCATCCAATTCCGCCGGCACGTTTGATCCAAAAATCTCATCAATAAACAGTCTGCACAGATTAATCGGGAGCTGGTAAATCAACCTGCCAATCCCCAATGTATTATATGCCGAAACCTTCTTTTCCGCATAAAAAATCTTTCCCACATCAAGCGCCATTTTAGCTTCCTTATAGGATTTTGATACTTCCTTAAGTTCTTCCACAATGGTGCCGTAGGCCACGCGCACGTTGAGCATCGCCTCCGTGTTCATCATGTCCACAATCGTATCGGCAATCTGTTCAAGCCTCTCATAATGATCGTCAACCGCAAGCGCTTTGATCAGAATCACATTGCTCTCGTCAACCGCCGTAATATAGTCCCCAACCTGCGAGCTGAACATACCATTCAAAAGTTCCATTGCCGTGCTGTCTTTTTCCTTGTCCGTTTCAATCAGGAAAACCGCACGAGGAACAGCCGCTTCGATGTGCAGCTTCTTTGCACGGTTATAAATATCCACAAGAAGCATGTTATCCAGCAATAAATTCTGGAAAAAGTTATTGCGGTCATACCGCTCCTTATAGGCGATGATTAAATGCTGCAACTGGCTCACCGCTATCCTGCCGATCATATAGGTATCTTCGCTGCTGCCTTTTGCATCCAATATAAACAGCACTGCTTCTTCATCCAAAACCTTAAGCAGATGGTGCTGGCCGATCACCTGACTATCAGCGGGAGATTCCACAAAACCCGAAATCAGCGTGGGGGAAATATCGCCCGTCTCAAAAGTAGCCGCAATCTCTTTTCCCTCCGAATCCCATACGGCAAGGTCAATTTTAGAGATTGCTCCAAGTTCCTCTATACTGTTTTTGATAATCTGACTTGAAATCATAGTACCTCCATTACTTAGCCGTGCATATTAGAAAGAGGGAGGGATGCGTAGGCATCCCTCCCCTAAAATCATTCTTCCTAGTTAGTGATGGTCTGCTCTGTCTCTTTGTCGAATACGTGAATCTTCTCAACATCGAAAGCAAACTTAACTGTGTCACCCGGTCTTGCAGTTGTACGGGAATCCACTCTCGCGGTAATCGGGAACTCAGCAAGATCAAAGTATAAGTAAACTTCTGCACCAAGCAATTCGTATACCTTAATGGTAGACTCGAATACGCACTTAGCGGTCTCAATGAACATCTCGGAATCATACACATCCTCAGGGCGGATACCGAATGTAACGGTCTTTCCTGCGTAGCCGCCGTCGATCAGCTTCTTAGCCTTAGCCGGAGGAAGCGGAATGGTCTGGCCCGCTACTTTCAGGCTTGCATTGTCGCCGCTCACTTCAACAACAGCATCGAGGAAGTTCATCTGCGGTGATCCCATGAATCCTGCTACGAACAGATTCTGAGGCTTCTGGTATAAGTTCTGAGGCGTATCAACCTGCTGTACCACACCGTCTTTCATAACAACGATTCTCGTACCAAGGGTCATAGCCTCTGTCTGGTCATGTGTTACATAGATAATGGTGGTGCCCAGTCTCTGATGCAGCTTGGAAATCTCAACACGCATCTGTACACGAAGCTTTGCATCCAAGTTGGACAGCGGCTCATCCATCAGGAATACTTTAGGGTTACGAACGATTGCACGTCCCATAGCCACACGCTGTCTCTGACCACCGGAAAGAGCCTTCGGCTTACGATCAAGAAGAGCTGTCAGATCAAGGATCTTCGCCGCTTCTTTTACCATCTTGTCGATCTCATCCTTCGGAACCTTTCTCAGCTTAAGGCCGAATGCCATGTTATCATACACGGACATATGAGGATACAGAGCGTAGTTCTGGAATACCATTGCGATATCTCTGTCCTTAGGTTCCACATCGTTCACGACTCTGTCGCCGATCTTCAGCTCGCCGGAAGAAATATCTTCCAGACCAGCGATCATACGAAGGGTGGTGGACTTACCACAACCCGAAGGTCCTACGAAGATGATGAACTCCTGATCTGCGATCTCAAGGTTGAAATCTTTTACTGCCTCGAATCCGTTAGGGTATACCTTGCAGACATTTTTTAAAGATAAACTTGCCATGATTGGAATGCCTCCTAATTTTATTTTTTTGTTTTCTCTTTGCCTGAGAATATGCCTTTCCCAGACATCTAATCTGTAAATTAGTATAACGGACTTTCCCTTCCTTTGCTATGCCACTATTCCACAAAGATTTCGTCCTCGATTGTAAATATTGCTTACTTTATGCCTTTATTTTTAATCCCAACGGCAAATTGCCTAAGATTGTACCGCTTTCCTGTGCACATTGCCCAAACTATGCCGTTCTGCATCCTTTTACCTCGTAACCCGCTTCCGTCACAGCATTGCCAAGAACCTCGTCGGCGATCTCATTTTCCATCGTCACGCTGGCTGTCTTGTTTTCCAGACTGACCTCCACCGCTGTCACACCGGCAATCCCCTCCAGCGCTTTTTGCACATGCGCCAGACATTTTGCGCACATCATACCCTCCACATCCAATACTTTTACCATTTCTTTGTTCTCCTTTCTCTGCTCTTTTTCCTTATTTTTGATAAAGCCATCTAGCGACGGCATAGGAACCTCTTTTGCTCTTTTATCTTTGGCGGCGCTCGTTGCGGAAAAGAAGTTTAACCGCAGCGCGTTAGTCACCACGCAGAAGCTTGACAGGCTCATGGCCGCCGCCGCAATCATCGGATTTAAGGAAAGCCCGGCCAGCGGAACCAAAACGCCCGCCGCTACCGGAATACCGATGCAGTTATAGAAAAATGCCCAAAACAAATTTTCATGAATATTTTTAAGCACCTGTCTGGAAAGTCTGACAGCTGCGGAAACATCCGTCAATTTTGATTTTACCAGAACAATATCCGCCGCGTCCAACGCCACGTCCGCTCCCGCTCCTATGGCAATTCCCACATCCGCGCTTGTAAGCGCAGGCGCGTCGTTAATCCCGTCTCCCACCATGGCAACTTTTCCATGCTTTGCCAGCTCTTTAATCACAGCTTCCTTATCGCCCGGAAGTACATCCGCCACAACGGCATCGATTCCCACCTGAGCCCGCACTGCCTCCGCGGTACGCCTATTGTCACCCGTCAGCATAACCACATGGATGCCCATATCCTTAATCTCTTTCACAGCCTGCGCGCTGTCCGGCTTCGCCACATCAGCCACGGCGATCATGCCAAGCAGAATGCCGCCTCTCGCAAAATAAAGAGGCGTTTTTCCCTCGTCGGCCATCTTTTCACCCAGCCTCATAAACTCTTCCGTCATTAAGCCGCGCTCTGTAAAAAGCGCCGCCTTTCCGCCCACCGCCGGCAGTCTTTTCAGCACGCCCTCTACTCCCCATCCGGGCAGCGCCTTAAAATCGGTCGCTTCTCCCAGATCAATCTGATCCAGCCCGGCCCTCTCACAGATCGCATGGGCCAAAGGGTGCTCGCTTTTTTTCTCTAAAGAAGCCGCCACGCGCAAAAGCTCTTCTTTGGAAGAAGCTTCCACAGGACAGATGTCCGTCACGCGGGGTTTTCCCTCCGTCACGGTTCCCGTCTTATCCAAAACCACAAAGTTTACTCTGCCGGTCTGTTCCAGCGCCGTCGCATTCTTAAACAAAATACCCTGCCCCGCTCCGACGCCGTTGCCCACCATAATCGCTACGGGCGTTGCCAGCCCCAGCGAGCAGGGACAGCTGATTACCAACACGCTGACCGCATAGGAAAGAGCTTTCCCTATTCCCGCTCCCGCAAGCAGCCAGACCGCCCCCGTAAGCAGGGCAAGGGTAATTACCACCGGGACAAAAACGCCGGACACGCGGTCTGCAATCTGTGCAATAGGCGCTTTTGTCGCCACCGCATTTTCCACCATACTGATAATCTGCCGCAGGGTCGTGTCATCGCCCACGCGGGTTGCCCGGCAGGTAATCGCCCCATTCTGATTCAAAGTTGCGGCGCTGACCCTGTCTCCAGCACTTTTATCGACTGGCAGGCTCTCCCCTGTCAAAGCCGCCTCGTCCACCGCGCTCTCCCCTTCGACCACTTCACCGTCAACTGGAATACTCTCGCCCGGTTTCACAACAAAGAGATCGCCCACCGCAACCTCCTCCGCATTCACCGTCACTTCAACGCCCTCACGAATCACATGCGCTGTTTTCGGCGCCAAATCCATCAGGCTTTTGACCGCGTTCGTCGTCTTTCCCTTGCTGTAAGCTTCCAGCATCTTGCCCACTGTGATCAACGTAAGGATCATGGCCGCCGACTCAAAATACATATCATGCAGACAATGCACCGCCGCTTCCCTATTTTCCGCGGCGTATGCGCCGCCCATACGAAACATCACCGCCGCGCTGTACACAAAAGCCGCCGTACTCCCTAACGCCACTAAGGTATCCATATTGGGCGCGCGGTGCAGCAATCCCGTAAAACCACTGACGAAAAATTTCTGGTTAATCACCATTACAAGCCCCGTCAACAAAAGCTGGTATAACGCGATTGCCCAAGGATTTTCGGCAAAGGCTTTCGGCAAAGGCCACCCCCACATCAGATGGCCCATAGATACATACATCAGCGGCAGTAAAAGACATAAGGAGGCAATTAATCTGCGCCGCAGTTTCGGCGTCTCATGATCTGCAAAAGGCTCCTCCTTGCGCGCACTCTCTACCCCTGCGGGAGCCGCGCCATATCCCGCGTCCGCCACGGCTTGACAGATTGTCTCCGCCGCAACATTTTCTCTGCTGGAAACCATCATATTGTTCATCAACAAATTTACGCTGACCGCATCAACGCCCGCAACGCCGCGTACTGCCTTCTCCACATGCGCGCTGCAGGCCGCGCATGTCATGCCTGTTACGTTAAACTTTTCTGTTTTCATGTCTGTCTCTCTACTTTCACTTTAATTTCTTCATCAATTCCACGGCTTCCGTCATAATCGCCGTATTACCCTGCCGTACCTGCTCTACTACACAAGTTTCCATGTGCTCCTGCAAAACCTGATAGCCAAGCCCCTGCAGCGCGCTCTCCACCGCACCGATTTGAATCAGGATATCGCCGCAGTAGCGGTTGTCGTCGATCATATTCCGAATGCCGTTCAACTGGCCTATGATACGATTGATACGACTTGTCAGTTTTTTTTGCTCCGCAGCCTCGCGGGGCGTACTTTTATGACGGCAGCAAGCGCACACATCCTCCGCCGCATCCTGCCGCAGTTCCTCTGCCCGCCCTATTTCTTCCGTCTGGCGTATCCCTTCGCCCGTCTGTCCCCGTTTCATATGTGAGTCCCTCCTTGCAGGAAAATCATGACGGTCTGTATAGTTTTCCCATGAATTTCATGAATATGAATTTTCCCTGCTGCATTCTAATATATTATTTATTTTTCACATTTATACTATACCCCTGTACGGTATATGTCAAGATAAAAAATGTCTGAAGGAAACATTTTTCCTTCAGACACCTTCACCCAGCCTGTTATTCCATGTTGATAGTCGGCAGTGCAATCCAAAGATCCTCATAAATTCCCACCTTAATCTGCTCTGAACAAGAATAGGTTACCGCCTCTTCCCCTCGCTCAAAACAGTATACAGTAACTATCCTTTCCTTCGGATCAACAATCCAATATTCTCTCACCCCTGCCTCGCGGTATAATGCACGCTTTCTTTCATAATCCATTTTTTTACTGCTCGGCGACACAATCTCAATGACCCAATCTGGCGCGCCATGACAGCCTTTATCATCAAGCTTTTCTTTATCGCAGATTACCACGATGTCCGGTTCTACAAAATCGTGGATATTATTTTTAATATATACGCCAAACGGCGCAAAAACTGCCGTGCAGTTCCCTTTATTCTTCTCAATATATGCGTCAATTTGCCGAAAAAGTTTTCCAAGCAGCAATTGATGCGTAAGGGTCGGCGCTGCCATCATAAACAGCTCTCCGCCGATCAATTCGGCCCTTTCTCCCTCCGGAAGCGCCTCGATATCTGCGGTTGTGTATCTCTTTTTGTTTTCCAGTACCATAAATTTCTCCTCATTGCCAATTCGTGCATACTCCATAGTATTTCCTCCTTTTGTCCTTTCGGCCGAGAATCATACTATGCTATCTTCATGCCATCGCATTTGTCTCCGCCGCAATTTAATTAGTTATAGTGAGTAAGCGGCAGAAATGCCTGAATGTGCGAACGCACATTTTCGTCGAATACTCCGTTTCATTAATATACATGATGCGCGGGTATTTGTCAAGATATAACCGTAAATTTGCTTATACGCATAAGCAGAGCAGGAAGGCTTATGCGCGTAAAAAACCGGAGACGAATTTCTCATCTCCGGTTTCCCCATTCTTTTCATACAATAGTTTTTCTTTAGCCTTTCACGGCTCCGGCAACCATACCCTTGATGATCTGCTTGCTGAACGCAAAGTAGAAAATTACGATGGGCGCCATGGTCATCAACATAGCCGCCATGATCTTCGGATAGTCGGATGTAAACTGTCCGGTAAACTGCTTTAAACCAAGCGGTACGGTATAGAGCGCTCTCTGCTTAATCAGGATCAAGGCAAAGGAGAACTCGTTCCAGCAGCTAAATACGTTAATAATCGCAACCGTTACCAGAATCGGCTTGCAGACCGGAAGGATAATTCCAAACAAAGTTTTGGAAAAAGTAGATCCGTCGATGGCCGCCGCCTCTTCCAATTCCGTAGGAATGCCCTTCACATAGCCCTCCACGAGGAAGATCGACATGGGCAGGGCGAACGATACATAGGGCATCAGCAGCGTATACCAATGATCCGATAAACCCAATCTGGAAAAAATGATGTAGATCGGCACCATCAGGGAGTGGATCGGAATCAGCATTCCCATCAGGAACATCACGTACAAAGGCTTATTCAACGGGAAATCAATTCTCGAAAGGATGTAGCCTACGATAAACGCAATCAACACAATCAGCAAAACCGAGAGGATTGTGGTACGAGCGGAATTCCCCACCGACTGCATCAGCTTATAATCCTTATTGGATAAAATCTTTGTATAGTTTGCCATCGTCGGCTCCTTCGGCAGGCCAACGATATCCGCATTAAACACCCTCTTCTCTTTCAAAGAAGAATAAAGCATCCACACCAACGGGAACATACATGTCAGTGAAAAAATCCAGAGTATCAGATTGATAATCACGCCAAGCACGCCTCTTTTTACCTTGGTGCCCGCCGAATTATCTTCTACTTTTGTCATGGTCATTTCTTTTGCCATAATGATTCCCTCCCTTACGCCTTAGCCTTGCGGGCTTTGATTGCCCGTTGTCTTTCCTTCTCAATCTGCTTCAAGCGCTTCGCCTCTTCACGGTCATAACTATCCGTCATACAATAGTTCATGAGAAGCTGGGAACCGCCGATTACGGCCAAAGCCAAAACGAAAATACCGACGGAAATACAGGAACCATAACCTAGGTTGGACTGTTCAAAGGAAACCTTATATCCATACATCGCCATAACCATGGAAGAGTAGCCGGGGCCGCCCGATGTCATGACGTAAATATTATCGAATGCTTTCATGTTACCCGCAACGCAGAGGGTAATACATACAAGCAGAGTATTCTTAATCAAAGGTAACACTATGTAACGCGCGCGCTGAATACCTGTCGCGCCATCGATCTCCGCGGACTCCAAAACCTCCGTGCTGATAGAGGAAACTGCAGACAGGAGAATAACCATATAATAACCGATATACTGCCAGATCAGAGGAATGGATACCAAGAGCATTACCAGACCGGGCTCATTGAGCCATACCTTCTGCTTATCCGGCCGGCCAATCTGCTCTAAAAACCAGTTCAGCAGACCTCTCTTGGAGTCATAAATCATCTGCCAGATAAAACCAATGCAGACTGCCGAGATCGTGCTCGGGAAGAAACCGAACGTCCTGTGAATTCCCTGCAGCTTGGTCACCTTAGAGTTGATCAGCAGCACTATGATAAATGCCAGACCAATCTGTCCCACAATACATACAACCACCAGAAAAATGTTATGCCAGAATGCGCTCCAAAACACTTCGTCACTAAATAACTGCGCGTAGTTCGCAAGACCGCTAAAGGTCTTAACCGGACCGCCCTTCCACTCGAAAAAGCTATAAAAAAGAGCTGCAAGAAGCGGTGCAAATACTGTAAACACATAAAGCGCTACAGGCACGGCCAGATATGCAGCTACCACCCATCCTTTTGGTTTAATAGATTTCAGCATAAAATCGCCCCCATTTCCTTTTTAGTACCCCTTCAAAGATGTACCCCAAAAGCGAAACGAAGACCTTCTCTGCCGCTTCGCCGGAATCAAACCTCTTTCGGTAAAGTTCCGCCCGAGGGAAAATCCCTCAGGCGGCATTACCTTTATGATTACACTAACCTTCTCAACCTATTGTCCTAAGTAGGTCTTGTAAGCAGCCTGCGTATCAGCAGCTACGGTTGCGGGATCTTTGTCGCCGTTTACCATCTCCTGCATCTCAGTATTGAGTACAGACCAAACAGAACCGTCTACATAGGAGTCATAAATCTCACAGCCCTTGTTGTCCACATAGGAGAAGTTATAGAAATCCTGTGTGTACTGGTCGAATGCGGAGAGATCCACATCAGAGCTGCAGAAACCAGCCAGCGCGTACTTCGCACCTACAAACTCGGAGAATGCAGGACCTGTCAGATACTGGCAAAGGTCGATACAAGCTGCAAGCTTGTCAGGGTCCTGTGCTGCCTTAGAGCTGATCGCCATACCGTAACCAAGACCGATGTTCTGGAACTTCTCATACTTGGTAGCGTCTGCTGCCTGAGGAAGAACTGCGAACTTGGTGGTGTCTTTCTTCGGATCACCTTCCAGAGTAGCCTGAATGTAGGAAGCATCCCAGTTACCGCCGATGAATGCAGCAGCATCGCCGGAAATATAATACTCACGCGCATCCTCGTTAGAGATTGCGTTGAAGTCCTTATTAAAGATGCTCGTATCATGGAACAGACGCTGTGTCTCTGTCAGAGCCGCTACGAAGTTAGGATCTTCGAAGTTGCCTGTGCCTGCAATGATATCAGAGAACCACTGTGTACCCGTGTACTGATAGCCCAAGCAGGATACGAAGCAGGAGTTCAACTGCCACTGACCAGAGTTACCGAACGCGATCGTGTCGATGCCCTGACCGCCGAAATACTCAGCCGCCTTCTCTACATCAGCCCAAGTGGTCGGGAAGGAATCGAAACCAGCCTCTTTCCACATAGCCTCATCGTAGATCACTACGGTACATGTACCACCTGTCAAAGCAGGATATGCGTAATACTTACCGCCTGCCGTGAAAGGTACAAGATAATCCATATTGTACTGATCCGCATACGGAGAATTCTTGATGGTATCTGTCAGATCATATACCAGACCCTGATCCGACCAGCTGATGGTGTTCATACCTTGAAGCAGGAACACATCCGGAAGATCGTCAGCCGCTGCGCGTGTAGCGATCTGTGTCTTATAATCGTCGTTTGCAAGAACTTCCTCAGACAGCGTGATGTTGCCGTGAGCTTCCTGCCAGTTAGCAAGGCAAGTTCTGAAACCGTCGGAACCGCCGTTACCCTCAGACTCCTCAGATGTGGAGAAGTGCATGATGGAGATGTCTCCGCTGTAAGCCAGCTCGCCGTCTGCTGCCGGAGCCTCTGCGTCTGCTGCCGGAGCTTCCTCTGCTGCTGCAGGCGTCTCCGCCTCTGCTGCCGGAGCTTCCTCTGCTGCGGGAGCTTCTTCTGTTGCCGGTGCCTCTGCTGCAGGTGCGTCTCCGCCGCCACAGCCAACAAGTGTTGCAACCATAGCTGTTGCCAGTAAAATACTTACTACTTTCTTTTTCACTTTTTCATTTCCTCCTTTATAAATTGAAACTGTAATAGTAACACGAAACGTTTCTATTTACTTAAACGTTTTCGTAATGTTAGTCTAGCACACATTTCCCATAATGACAACCTTTTTTTTAATTTTTTTCATACATTTTTGATAAATTTTTCTTTATTACTTAACATTTAAGTAAAACAAATAGGAAATACCATACCAAAACCTAAAATACAATATTACATCAATAATTGAAGCGCCATTTCCGGCTGATGGTTTGCCTGGGATAACACATGCTGGTTCACCTGCGCGTTAATACTCTCCAAAGAGTTTTTTACGGCCATTTCAGCTATATCCATATCCCGGATGGCGCTCTCTGCGGCCTGCGTATTTTCCATGATAATACTGTTTATTCGAATGGCGCCCTCCAGACGATTCTGTTGAGCCCCAAAATGGGTTCGAAACTCTGAAACCCTGCGGATTGCCTCCTTTACCTTTTCGATTGCGTCCCCCGCCTTCTCCACGGTTCCCACGCCCACATCGCTGATGCCCAAATTATCGGTAGTGGCATTACAAAGGTCTATCACAATATCCACTCCGGCTTCTACGCCCGCATGAATCAATACCGGTTTATCTCCCCTGAAATCATAAGATTTCACATTTTCCACCTTATCCGCATACAAACCTATGCGGTTCTGCATTACGAAGCCGCTGCCGGAACTGATCTTTCTGCCGCTCCATCCGATTCCATAAAAATAGTCCTTTGGATTGCGATTTCCCAGATTACCCGAAATTGTCGGATTCATAGCCAAATTAAAGTTATTGAGGTGATCGCTGTGCCCTGACATCACAACATCCGGAGGATTTCGCATTCCGTCCCATATGTACTGCGCGCTCAAATTAACGGCAGTGTTGACATTTCCCGCCAGATTTACAAAATTATCTATCGTCATTTCAGTCGGGATTGAAGAACCTATCCACTTATAGGTGTTTTCCGTCTCCGTCCCGTCAAGCTTTGGAATTGCGTTACTCGCCGGCCCCACCAGCATATCCATCTGGTACCAGAAATCCATCGTCAAATCTCCCGCAGACGTGTTGATAAAATTATAAGAATATTCAAAATACTCCTTTGATTTTTCGTCCGTCGAACAGTCCACCTTCTTCCATGTAAGTTCCATCCGAAAGGAAATTTTTCCATCGTCATATTCGCTCACAAATTTGTCTTGTCCCGGATAGGCTTTGTACGTGACAAATCTATTGTTTGTCAAATTCACTTCTCCCGTATAATTTCCATTCGTATCCCTGACCGCAATAAGCGGCTTATTATCCTGCGCGTCCCACACCCCGGCAAGCGGATAAGACATTCCCTCCGCCATAAAGCGAAGCGTGCCGCGGCCATCGACAACCTCCACATTTTTTAAAGTATGGATTGTGTTATCCGGCATTTCATAGTCCACATTTTCGAAATGGGCGTCTCCCAGAAGCGGATGTATCCCAAATATTTCCGTATTGTAGGCAATCCTGTTGATTTCGGTGTTTAACTGATCTATCTCCTCCTGAATTGCCCATCTGTCAACGGCGGCATTCGTCCCATTCGCTGCCTGCACGGAAAGCTCATTCATCCGCTGCAATAACTCATGCACCTCATTCAGCGCACCGTCCGCCACCTGACAAAGACTGATTCCATCCTGTATATTCTCCAGCGTCTTATTAAGCCCTCGAACCTGACGACGCATCTTCTCTGATATCGACAACTCTGCCGCGCCGTCCGCGGAACGGTTAATCTTATATCCGCTGGAGAGTTTCTCCTGCGTAGAAGCCCGCTCTTTCGCCCCTATCTTAAATTGACGATTCGCATTCATCGCTATCAAATTATGCTTTATTATCATAACAACGCTCCTCCCTGTTCTCCAAAAAGAAACGACCCATTTTATCCTATGAAAAAAGGGCGGCATAAAACCGTCCTTTTTTTCTCAAAAATTCCGTCATTATCTATTCCGTCAAATCAGGCGGTGTATTTTACCCAATATCTCTGTCCCGATAAAACGCCAGCTGATTTTTTCCGCGTTTTTTCGCTTTATATAGTCCCTGATCGGCAGCCTTGTAAAGCGTCTCAAAATCCTCGCCTTCCTGTGGAAAAATCGCCACGCCGATACTTGCCGTCGCTTTATATTTCACATATTCGCCCGCCTGAAAGCTCTTAAAGAAGCTCTCTACCTTCCCCGCTTCCTTCATGATGGCCTCATCGCTCGTAATATCCTTCAGAAAAACCATAAATTCATCGCCGCCCACGCGCCCCACGATATCGGAAGCGCGGAAAATTGCTCCAATCTGTACGCCCAGAGAACGAAGCACTTCATCGCCGAAAGCATGTCCCATCGTATCGTTGATCTTCTTAAAGTTATCAATATCAAATAAGAACATCATAGACTGCTTATCGGGATTTTTCGCCATATAATCCTTAATCTTACGCTCCGTGGCAAGCTTATTGCTAAGGCCGGTCAAAAGATCCGTATCCGCCTTGTTCTCCAGCTCCCGCTTCTTCTCATTACTGCGGATCTTACCAACAATATTGATCACCATAACGATACAGAAAAATACGCCGATCACAATAAGCAGGGAAACCACCATATTTTTCGTTGTGCTGCGCAGATAACCGGCCTGTCTCTCAACATAGGACGCGCTTACGCCGAGCACCATATCCCAACGATGACCGCCCAACGGTACGAAAGTCACCACATGAAACTGCTTACCAGTCTGCATATCGAGATTTCCGCGGGAGCCGTTACCGATACGATTGCGAAGCACTCTGGTATTATCCTTGTTTTCCGCTTCAAGCGCAGAAAAAAGATTTCCATCCTTTAAACAGCCGTTTGTTGTGGAACCGCTCGCTCCCAACACATTGCCTTCCATATCCACAACAGCCAAAAAACTGGTGGAATCAAATCCGGAATTCATAAGCATGTCCGCAAACTGGCTCATCGGATAGAGCAGAATCAGATAACCCTGCTCCCCGTCCGTCGAAACAGGCTTTACTACCGCGATCGACGCCACTTCTTCCGCATAGATATAAGGATTTTCTCCTGTCAGAACCTCCTGAAACCATTCCGTTTCTCCAAGTGTGAGAGAGTTTCCCCTCTGATCGACCGCAGCCCCTGTACCGTCACTGTAAAGAACCGTCTCTATCCCAGCCGCTTCCGCCGCCACGCCAAGCAGCTCTTCTACGCGGTCACTGTCTTTTATTCCCTCTGCTTCCAACAGTATCCTGACCGGTTCCCCCGCCTTTCCCACGCCGTCGAGCCTGTTTAAAAAACGCTCTCCGTATGTTTCAGCCGAAGAAATCAAAGTTTTCAACACAGAATCCTGCGTTTCCTTATTACTCTTAAAGGAAAAGCTGACCAGCATACCAACGACAACAGCCATCATGATGCCCGTCGGAATAAGCCACTGCAGTACACTCGACTTGTTTTGATTATCCATCGATTTCTTTTGTCTCCTCGTCTATTTTCAGGGAGAAGTCCAGATCGGAGGTCATCGCCTCCGTTTCAGGCTCCAATTTTTTAAAAATACCACTGTAAATCCACGCCGCCGCATAGGCCGGTGCCGAAATGCCGAACAAAAGAGCAAAGAGCAGCCCATAAGATGAAAAATATGCAACCACAAAAGGCAAAACATAACATACTATCATCAGAATTGTTCTGGGCAGATTGGCAAATGCCAACAGCATTGCATTCTTAAGTGTATTTTTTATGGAATTTTCAAATCTAGCCAATACCGGAAACACATATACCGCAATCATCAAAAGCAGGATAGCCACAGCTACCACAGCTATGATCAAAGGTTTCGGGAACGTCAGGCCAGAATAATTAAAAATCCAAATATCTCCTATATAGATTACCACCACCAAAAGCATCAAAAGCCATACAAGGGTAGCCTGCCTAAAATTCGCCCGAAAAGACTTAAAAAAGCCTTTGACAAGATACCCTTCCTCACCACGGACAATTTTAAGCAGTACATAATGCTGCGCTGTAAATGCCGCGCCAACAGTTATAATCGGCAGGCAGCAAATGATCATCAGCAAATTTAAAATCATTAAGTCGCCCACGCGGTTTAAAAACCGCATAACAGGGCTTTCCATATCAAAAAGTTTTCCCATTCAGCACATCTCCAAGAAATCACGAGTTCTATTTTATCACATAGAAATATGAAAAACCATAAAAACATCAAAATATGTAAAAAAAACAAATTATTTTAGATTTTATATTTTTTACTCACCTGCTGGTACTGCATGTTAAGCGTCTGGTACATTTTCAGGATATTAGCCGTTTCCTGCTTCACCCGTTCCATGATTTCGTCGTAAGAATCCGAAAGCACCGTGACGATCTGTCTCTTGAAACGCTTTTTGGCCGCCTCCTCATTCAGAAAACGCAGCACCTGCTGTTTGGAAGCCGCTTCTCTGTAGCTCCTCTTATTAACCAACGCGCTCACCACATCCGCTACCTGTAGGACTCCCTGCTGAATACTGATCTTCTGCTCTCCCAGACGTTTCGGATATCCGCTCATATCCCCTCTCTCATGATGCGCCATCGCAATGCTCACAATATCGGCATCCATTCTGTGTTCCAGCTTTTCCTGCGCAATTCCCACATGAGTACGGACATGCTTAATCTCCTCCGGCTTTAACTTTCTGGGCGCCATAACGATATCCTGCGATATCGCAATCATTCCCAGATCATGCACCAGCGCCGCATAATAAATCATCTCCCGCTCGTGATCGGGTAGAAATAGGCGGGATGCAATCTCCTCGCAAATACAGATCGTGGTAACGGTGTCGAGCACCATTCCTTCCCGGACAAAACCAAGACAATAAATCAGCATGTCCAAAAACTTCTTTTTATTTTCATTGGAAAAAATCATGTATTCCGCAATTTCATCCAGTTCCGCCTTGTACGCATCATTTTTCAGTTTTTCTAGCATATTATACTTGGCGTCGCACTGATAAAACCGATCCAATCCCGCAGCGGAAAGTTTCGTACCCGCCTGCTTTTGGAACATGCGCGGATCAAACTGCGCGCCCATGGTATTGGAATAAATATCTATCTTCTCGGCAATATTAATATAGGCCGCCACATCCTTATAGGCATAGTCAACCGTCTGTAGTTTTTCATAGTCCCTGCAATGATACATGATGACTTTTGATAAATCTGGCTCCGGAGACAAATATTTAAAGAACAAATATCCATAGATCGAATGCGCCATGCTGTCTCTGGTCTCATATTGCAGCATATCGTTAATTCTATTCCGTTCCGTCTTATAAGCGCCGATATCGTGCATCGTGGCAATCATCACAATATCCGCAAGCTCAAACTCTTCGTATTTTTCTTCTTCCTGCAGCATCTTATAGACGATATACGCCACCCTCGATCCGTGTTCCATCAGGGTCGGGTTAATCAGCTTCAAAATATCTCTCATCAACAGATAAATGTCTTTACTTTTAATATACTCCATACTCTTCTCCCGTCCCTAAGCCAGTCACAGTACAAATTCCATCGGCGTATAGATAATACCGTCCTTCTTTTCCTGCGGGCGCAGATCCCGAAATCCCAGCCTGTGGTAAAACGCAACCCCATAGGGAGAAGCATTTACCGTTACACGCGAGGCCTGCACCTCCGTCAAGAGGTAATTGGACAAATACTGCATAAGCGCCCGACCAATCCCTCTCCTGTGATACCTTTCATCCACAAAAAGCAGGGAAATATGCGTCCCGTCGCGCAGGGTAAGCATTCCCACCATTTTTTTCCCATCCAGCGCGACAAACAGTTGGTAAGACCCTACGATAAACATACGGTACAGCGTCGAGTCCGTGATAAAATTCTCAAAATTCTTCACGCCCTCAGGAGAGTAGTCGTCCGCCTCGAACCGTAAAAAAGTCCGCCACGCCAACGCCATGGCATCCTCCCATTCATCCCGGTATGCGCTTCTGATCTGATAAGGTATCTCCAAAACAATTTGCAGCTCCTTTTTAAGTCTCCTTTTTATTTTAACGTATTTTTACTGAAATTACAACCGGAAGCAATTATTTCGCCGCTTCGCTGCCCACCTTATTCACAAGAGGCAGCCCATTCTCCAACGCATAGGCGTTCTCCAAGGTCACTTTGGCGATGGCCTGCATAGCCTCCTTGGTGAAAAAGCCCATATGCGAAGTGATCAGCACATTCGGGAAGGTCATAAGTCTGGCCAGATTTTCATCCCGCATAATCTCATTGGACTTATCCTCATAAAAAATGCCCTCTTCCTCCTCGTAAACATCCAAACCAACGCCGCCGAATTTTCCAGCCACCAGTCCGTCAATCAACGCGTCTGTATCAATCAGGGCGCCTCTTGATGTGTTCACCAGATATACGCCGTCCTTCATATTGGCAATCGTCTGGGCATTAACAAGATGTTTCGTCTCAGAAGTCAACGGACAATGCAGGGAAATTACATCGGACCGCTCCATCAGCTCCTGCACCGACACATACTCCGCCTCCACATCCTTATTGGGATAGGGATCATAAGCCAGAACTTCCATACCGAACCCGTTACAAATGCGGATCATAGCCTGCCCAATCTTTCCCGTTCCCACAACTCCGGCCGTCTTGTGATATAAGTCTACGCCCATAAGGCCGTACAGGCTCATGTTGAATTCTCTGGTTCTATTGTACGCTTTGTGCGTGTAGCGGTTCACAGTCATAAGCATCGTCATGGCGAACTCCGCCACCGCCTCTGGGGAATAGCTTGGCACACGAAGAACCTGTATTTTATCTTCCGCCGCCTTCACGTCCACATGGTTAAAACCGGCGCTCCGCAAAAGCAACGCTTTCACGTGCATATCATAAAGCTGTTGGATCATATTTGCATTGACATAGTCGTTTACAAAAATACAGACCGCGTCATACCCCTTCGCCAAGGAAACTGTCTCCTCATGAAAAGGCGCTTCATAAAAGTGAATCTCAAACCCATACTCTTTACCCATGGGTTCAAACCAGATTTTGTCATAAGGTTTTGTGCTGAAAAATGCGATTTTCATAGATACTGCCCTCCAAACGTATTGTTTTCCGAAACTTGCGTTTCAGATATCTAGTATATGCATCCGCCGATAAAGTATTCCCGGCGCTTTTTATTGAAAAAAAGACTCTGCCTTGCAGAGTCTCTCGTCATATCTGTTTCCTGCCGCTAGTCTTTTTCTGCAAACAAACCTTCAAAAAAACTGCTTACGCTTTCTTTGATACTTTGTAAAAATCCCTCTTTTGCGCCTTCCATCGCGCTGTCCATGGCTTCCTCAATCACCTGATCCGCCTGCTCCACCACATCTCCCAAAGCTTCATCCGCCTGTGCCATCGCCGCAGAGCCATACTCCTCGTACATGCCTTTTACATGATCTGCAATCTCCTCCGCCTCCGATCCGATATTCTCGATCGCGGGAGGCTGCCCCTCGCGCGGTTGTGTGATTGCCAGATAGGCCACACACAAAATCGCCGCCAGACACAGAAGCTTAAAAAATTTTTTCATATTTTCTCCTCAATCAAGTAACCTTCTGTAGCATAAAGCGGTAAATATCCCCGTATACATCTTCCCTGTCGGCCTCATTCAATATCTCATGCCTATCACCGGGATAAAGCTTTAACTGCACCTGTTCCATACCAAGTTCTTCAAAGGAACGAAAAACCTTCTCCACATCCCTGCCATAATTTCCTACCGGATCTTCCTTCCCGGACACGAAAAAGACCGGAAGGTTCTTCGGCATCTGCCCCAGTTTCTCCTCATCATATAAATTCCAAATCAATTTCATCAACGTTTGAAATCCGTTTGCCGTAAACACAAAGTTACACATGGGATCTTCCTTGTAAGTTTTTGCATTTTCAGGATTTACGCTGACCCAGCTCCCGGAATCCTCCGGGCCGGCATGGAATTTTCTATTATAAGCGCTGAACAATATTTTATCCAGCCATCTGCATATATGCTTCGGCCCCGCAAGAACACTGAGAACTGTCGCAAACGTCCATGCGAAAATAACCTGCCGCTTGGGCTGCATACCCGTTCCCATGATAACCGCGCCGTCTATGCCGCTGCCATAACGCATCAAGTAATTGCGCAGGATAAAAGACCCCATGCTGTGTCCTAAAATGATATACGGAACGCCCGGATACTGCTCCTGCATCATCTTTTTCAGCCTGTGTTCATCCCGCACAAGCACCGTCGCCGCATCTTCTTTGCAAAAATAACCGCGCAGCTCTCCCTCTTTGATGGACAAGCCATGTCCCAGATGATCGTCGCCTACCACAAGAATGCCCTTTCCAGCCATATACCGCGCAAAGGTGTCATATCGGTCAACGTATTCCGACATGCCGTGCACAATCTGCAAAATACAGATAGGCTTCTCTATTTTCGGAATCCACTTAATCGCGTGCAGTCTGTGCTCGCCATCCCGCGAGCCGAAATAAAATTCCTGTTTTTCTATCATTTTTTCTTCCATTTCACAGCGTCTTCTGACGGATGTTTTTGTTAACAGATTTCCGATCCCGACGGCATGAAGCGCTCCGGTGTCATCACCGCAAGATTGCCGTCCTCGTCAGCCGCGCTCAAAATCATGCCCTCCGACATCTGACCCGCAATCTCTCTGGGTTTCAGATTGACAAGCACCATGACGCGTTTCCCAATCAGTTCTTCCGGCTTATAATACTGCTTGATGCCCGAAAGAATTTGTCTCGTGCCGCCGCCCACCTGTATCTTAAACTTTAAGAGCTTTTTGGACTTGGGCACCTCTTCGCACTCTAGCACCAGCCCTACCTGAAACTGGCATTTATCAAAATCATCGTAGGTAATCTCCGCTTTCGGCTCAAGCTCCACAAACTTTTCATCCATACCGGACTCTTCCTCTGCGCCCGCCTCGGCTTTTCTCTGGGCAAACATCGCCTCCACCTTTTCCATTACCTCCGCAAGATCCTGCCTTGCAAAAAGGATCTCTGGCGTCTGCGTCACCTGCGCGCCGGAAGGATACAGCGTCGACGCTGCAGCATAGTCCTGTTCTTTCGCACACTTTTCTAACACGGCGAACTCAACCAAAGGCGCGTTCATCTGCTCAGAAATCCGCTTTGCAGTCTCGGGCATATAAGGCTCCAAAAGAGAAGCGCCCGCCAAAATTGCATTGGAAAGGTTGTAGAGCACAGTTGCCAGTCTGTCGCGCTTTGACTCATCTTTGGCAAGCGCCCACGGCATCGTCTCGTCGATATATTTATTGCTGCGCTTAAAAAGCGTAAAGATCTCCGTAATCGCGTCCGCAACCCGCAATTCATCCATTTTGGCAGACACTCTGCTATAGGTATCCGTCAGAACGCGGAACAGATCCGCATCTACGTCCTCTGCGCCCGCATCCACGCCGATTTTTTTATTTTCCACCTTGCCGCCAAAATATTTATTGCTCATGGAAATTGTTCTGTTCACCAAATTTCCAAGCGTATTCGCCAAATCGGAGTTCATCCGCTCCACCATGAGATCCCACGTAATCACGCCGTCGTTCTCAAAGGGCATCTCATGCAGCACGAAGTAGCGCACTGCGTCCACCCCGAAGAAATCGATCAAATCATCCGCGTAAATCACATTTCCCTTAGACTTACTCATCTTGCCATCGCCTTGCAAAAGCCAAGGATGCCCAAACACCCGCTTCGGCAGCGGCTCTCCCATCGCCATCAGGAAAATAGGCCAGTAAATCGTGTGGAAACGGATAATATCCTTGCCAATCAAGTGTAAATCTGCGGGCCAGAACTTCCCATACTGCTCACTGCTTTTCCCGTCGGCATCATACCCGATCCCCGTAATATAGTTTGTCAGCGCATCCATCCACACATAAATCACATGCTTGTCATCAAAGTCCACAGGGATACCCCATTTATAGGAAGTTCTGGACACACACAAATCCTGTAAACCGGGCAGAAGGAAATTATTCATCATCTCATTTTTACGAGAGACCGGCTGAATAAATTCCGGATGGGCATTGATATGCGCAATCAGCTTGTCCGCATACTTGCTCATCTTGAAAAAATATGCCTCTTCCTTCGCTGCCTTCACTTCCCTGCCGCAGTCCGGACACTTACCGTCCACAAGCTGGGACTCCGTCCAAAAAGATTCACAGGGCGTACAGTACATTCCCTCATAATATCCCTTATAAATATCTCCCTGCTCGTACAGTTTTTTAAAGATTTTCTGAACCTGTTTTTCATGGTAATCGTCCGTCGTACGGATAAATTTATCATAAGAGGTATTTAACGCGTCACAGATTCTGCGGATTTCTCCCGCCACACGATCCACATAGGCCTTCGGCGTAACGCCCGTCTCCTGTGCTTTCAGCTCAATCTTCTGCCCATGCTCGTCCGTACCCGTCTGAAAGAATACGTCATAGCCGTCTTTTCTCTTAAAGCGGGCAATGCTGTCCGCAAGCACAATTTCATAGCTGTTCCCGATATGCGGAACGCCGGAAGTATAGGCAATCGCCGTTGTAATATAATATTTTCCCTTATTCATGGCACGCTTCCTTTCCACTTTCCTTCTAATCTTCAAGTCTATCGTAAAGGTGCGCGATTGTCAATTCCCGGTAATTTGCCGCCGGCCCTAAAAAATAACGTAGTAATTTAATACGGCTGCAGAGAGTATGGTATCGCCGGAAGAGCCGAGGTTCTGGGTGTAGGTAAATCCGTTATCCGTAATACTGATGTCGCTTTCGTACCCGTATTCACTCCCCTCTACGCTTTTCATCATATACCTATACCTGACATTGTTTGTACTGTCGTATATCTGAAACTGCGCCAGACTCCACCCGCCATGTCCCGTATTACAGCTATATAAAACCACAACCCTCGGCCTTTGCCCAAGGGTTACGGTCTGGGTGCTTCCGTGCCCGTAAACCGTAAAAGAACCGCTGGCTGTTTTGAGTCCTTTCGTACTCTCATAATAAGATTGATTATCCCCGCCTGTCCCTAAAACAAGCTTTCCGTCAACCCACGCCGCTGTGCCCGCCGATAAATTAGCCGCCGTCGCCGCCGTTACGTCGATCTTCTCCGCGCCTTTTGCCGATCCATCAGTCGCAAGCGCACCGTCCGCATTCTTATATAACTGCGTTCCCGCCGGATAATTGTAGGCCGTCACATCAGACGGCACAGACTGGCTGGCCGCAATGCCCTCCAAAATCGTCCGAAAGTCGACGCTTACCGGATCGACGGCCTGATCGGCGGAAGGCTGCTTATGCACGACGCGAACATCTGCATCCGATTTCACGGAAACCCCGTCTCCCGTTGTAAAATAAGTATTCATCACACCAAGCTGATCAGCCACGCCCTGCTTAAACTGGTTCATCCGTCCTTCCAGCTTATAAAAATCCTGCGAATCAATCACCACCGCGTCTTTGCCGTTTTGAAACGTAATCTTACCGTGAGACTGAAACTTTTGCGGCGCAGTGGCGTCTTCACCTTCCACTGCCCAAGCTGTGCCGCACATCCCAAATGCCATTGTCAAAACCAACACGATTGATAAAAGTTTTTTCTTCGTCAATTTACTTTCTCCTCCATATTCTGATTTATTTGTTCTTCCATCCCTATCTGGCTTTCCTCCACAACACAGTCGTTTCCAGAAACAGATCCTTCCGGCAGTCCGCTTTGCTCCGGCGGCGCCTCTTCCTCTATAGCCTCGGACAGCTCTGGTAATAGCGCGTCCTCCACCGAGTTTTCAGACACGGATGCGTTCTCCGTCTCTACCTCTTCTTCCGTCTGGTATCCGCAGTCGATACAAGTCTTCGTGTAATGTGTCCCAGACGGATTAAGCGTATGGGAAAAAGCGTAATGCTCCTCCTCAATGGGCTCGTATCCCGGACAATACGCCGTACCGTCCAAAAGGCATCTGCTTCGATGGCAGGTTTCATCCACTATGTCGAACGTCAAGGTATGAGCCGCTTCTCTCTCCCATTGATACCCGCAGATACATTGATAACGTCTGCCATGAAACTCCTTATCCCCGCTTACGATCATGCAGTCTTCTTCGTTTTCCGCTCTATGCTTGTCTGTCAGCTCCATCCCGCAAAGGATGCAGTGTCTCGTATGAGCGCCGTCATTTACATCTTTGTATTCCCACCGATGGATGTGCGTGTACTCCGCCGGGTCAAAAACCTCTCCCGAAACCGCAGACAGTTTTCCATACAGAAGGGAAAAATCCGCCGCATAAATTCCCGCCTCCTCCGCGCTGTCCCGATAGATCAGATTCCCCCGGGAAACAAGCGTCTGCTCCTGCAATATCCCCTTTTCCTCCGCACTCTGTTCTTTCGCCTGTACAACCGGCCGCCCTGTCAAGGACAGCGCCGCTATGCATAAACTGGCGCAGCAAACGGCCGTTCCTATCCCAATTTGTTTTTTCACTGTTTTCCTCCTTATTCCGCTCATTTTCCTTGATTCGGCATCAGATAAAGCGTGTTCGTCTCCTCCTCGTAGCGGTAGGCAAGCGCCTCCGAAGAAATCGTTTCCATCTTCTCATTTAGTTTCTCGTTTATCTTATCCAACGCGGCCTGAAACTCCTTTTCCAAATCATTGATCGTATTGTCCAGATGATCGACTCGCTTATCAATCTCTTTCATATTTTCTCCCAGCGCTTTTTCCAGATCCTTTTCCACCTCAGACAACCGCTTCCAAAGTTCCTTATCCTCTTTTTCCAACGCTTTGATCTTCTCCCGGACGCCCGCCATATCTGTGCGCGTCTGTTCTATTTCGTTGCGAAGCGTTACGATCTGCTCCTGTATCATGGGAATCTTCTCTCCGTCTAATGTTTGTATTACATTCGACAGGTTTGTCATCTTCTCTTCCAACGCGCTGATATTTTTTACTACGGTCTCCGTCTCTTTCTCCAACACGGCCAGCTTTTCCATCACCTTTGTTTCACCGCCCTGATATTCTTTGATGATCGTGGCAATGTCCGTCTGCGCCTGTTTCATCGTAGACTGCAGCTCTTTGATCTTCTCCGCCAGCGCATTTGTGTTCGTAAGGTATTCCTGCCGCAGCTCCTCCCCGGAATCTGCGGACATATACTCCGCCATCTTCTCTTCATAAGTAGCCGCCACAAGTCCCGCCGCCTGCGTCTCCTGCGCTTCCTGCGACGCCTGTAAGTCTTGGTTCGCTTGCAATTCGGCCGCTTTCCTCGCCGCTTCTTCCTTCTTTTTTTCCTGTACGCCGTGTCCCCACCACAAAAGTAGAAGCAATATCACAATAACCACCACGGCTACAGCGCCGATCACCGCCACGGAAAGCTGGTTCTCCTTCCTCTCCGGGTCCTCTCTCCACTCGTTCATAAAATCTGACAGCTTTGTCATTAATTCACGCATAAAAACCTCCTTATTTCACTTTTCTTTTTCTTTCAACATTTGGAATCAGCGGCGATCTGCCGTAGACCCGCGCGGAAAATGCGCGGAATAAAGTATACTTTAATATGTCTCCAAAGATTGTATCCTCACGATACCAAATCCGCTTCCCTTTTGCAATATCGGAATAGTGCACAAGCTTTTATAAATAAAAAGGAACCAGAGCGCCCTTTTCCCTGATACGCTCTGGTTATTCTTGTGACAAACGGAATTTCGTTATGTCCTATTTCACTCAAATTATTCAATATGTCAGGATCTCGTACCCATCCTCTGTGACCGCTAACGTGACCTCCCACTGGGCGGAAGGCTTGCCATCTTCGGTATAAACTGTCCACCCGTCTTCATCGTCGATATAGATATCCGCCTTCCCCATATTCACCATGGGTTCAATGGTAAACACCATCCCCGGCACCATCAGCATTTCCGTCCCCTTTGGCGTCACATAACTAACAAAAGGCTCCTCGTGAAATTCCAAACCAATACCGTGCCCGCCGATCTCCCGCACAATGGAATAGCCGTTCTTCTTCGCGTGGTCGTTAATCGCCTGCGCCATATCCCCCAAGAAATTCCACGGCTTCACCTGTTCCAATCCCACGTCAATACATTCCCGCGCCACCTGTACCAATCTGCGCGTCTCCTCCGGCACATTCCCCAGCATAAACATGCGCGAGGAATCCGAAAAATAACCCTTATAAATCGTAGACACATCCACATTGACAATATCGCCGTCTTTGAGAAGCCTGTTCTCGTCCGGAATGCCGTGGCATACCACCTCGTTGATGGAAGTACAGACGCTCTTCGGGAAGCCCTCATAATGAAGGGGCGCCGCTATGCCGCCCATCTCCTTGGTCATATCGCTGACAAGCCGGTCGATCTCCTCCGTACTCATGCCGATATGAATCTGCTTTTCAACTTCATCCAAAATCGCAATATTCAGCTTACTGCTCTCTCTGATTCCCTGAAGCTGTTCAGGCGTTTTCAGAATATCATGGTTCGGGACCATATGCCCTTGCAGAGCATACGTCTCAATTTTCTCATCCATCGCCATGTGGCACGCTTTATATTTTCTTCCGCTGCCGCACCAGCAGGCGTCGTTCCTTCCCAGTTTTTTCATGATCGTGTCATCTCCGTTTCCTTAACCTTACCTATCATATCACATTGGGGCGGGAAATGCACCATCTCCACAATTCGCACTTTGTATTTGCGCATTTTGATTAGAATCATCAGGTTCTATACATTGACTATATGGTAATCTCTTTATGTAGTCCTCCATATATTGAAAATCAGGCAAATAAATCTCTTTTGTTATGGTCTTTCCCGCCTTAGACTTCTTTTCATTATATGGAATATAGGTTACCTGCTTCTTGATTAATTCTCCCTTCTCATTTGACAAACATGGTAATTTTATTTCTAATGTCGGGATTTTATCACTTCCTACTCTTCCATAGGAAAAACGAAATTCTTCTCGGTTAATAACCGTCGCCATAAAGGCTAATACAAATTTATTCTCATATGAGACAAACTCTTCACCAAACTCCGAAAATCTTGAAATCAAAGATTTAACTCGAGTACCGGCATAAAAATCAGATTCTTGGATGGTAGCGAAAAAATTGCCAATATGTGCCATACTTAACGTCGTATTTGCATCGTATAAATCATAATCCGTCAGCTCATCCGTCGTGCACACCACTCCATTATTTTGAACGCCTTGACCAACAACATTATAATCCTTTCCAGCAAGCGAAGAATATACCAAGTCTTTTCCAGTGTTAATGTCAAAAAGGTCTTCAATCAAAAAGGCTTTCCATTGGCTAGTATCAATAGAAATTTGATCGCCTTCTTTTACTGCTTTTTTATAATTTTTTTCAAAGTCATCATAGTTATCCAAAAACCAATATAATTCGTCTTTTTGCTCAATTTCATCATCTTGAGCTAGCTTATAACAAAAAATGGAATACATTTTTAATTGTTTTTCAAAATCACTTTTACTTAACGTTGTATAATCCGTTTTCACGTAAGCCTCTGCTAACCATTCATCGTCGGCTTTTATTTCATGATACATAAAAATCGAATCATTTTGCTTTGCTAAATTTTGCAATTGTCTTTTCCATTCCAACCTTGTAGTTGACCATTCACCATTTTTATCAAATCTGCCTGAATGGGGAATTGTGACAAATCCATCGTCAATCCAACGAGCTAAAAAAACACTCTGGCTAGATTCTTTATGTGGTATATGCGCCCTAAATACCATAATGCAAGTATTAATACCAACATCACTATCTTGAAATAATCTTGCTGGCATTGTCATTGTTGCAAGAAGTGTATGTTTTTCTAAAATCTCTTTTCGCATCTTTGAATCAGTTTTACTAAACGCACAACTCATTGGGATAATTACAATTCCAACTCCGCCTTCTTCTAAATACTCCAACAAAGAATAAACAAAATCCAATTCGCTCTGCCCTGTTTGCTTTTCTCCTGATTTATCTTTTTTTTCCGAATTTAATAATGCATAAGGAGGATTTACCATTCCAACTATAGGTTTTTCTTCTAATGATTCCAGTTCCTCTTTTAAAGTGATTTTCTCTTTCGTTTTTATATTTTCGTTTACTACCCCTTTATGCTTTAAAAGAGATGAGCACGCATAAAGATTAGACTTTCCATCTCCATGAAATCTCATATTCGCATATGCCAAAGAAAACATTTCAGGTTCACGTTCAACTCCTATTAAGCAGTTCGATCTCACATCCTCTTTTCTTCTTTTCTTCTCGTCTTCTGATATAGTCAATGCATCAATATTGGCATCCATCCTTGCCAATGCGCTAATCAAAAAAGCTCCTGTTCCGGTACATATATCAAGTACTTTTGTCTTTTCACTTAATTTCTTTCCCAAATAATGCTCTGCTATATCACAAAACAATTCTGTAATATGTTTGGGCGTTAATACAATCCCCTTATCTTTTGCATCCCCGCTTGCATACTTCAAAAAAACTGTATAAAATGTACCCATTATATCAACTTTAGGATGCAATTTCATCTTCATGACAATATTCTCATATATCGAAAATATGCAAGCCGAAAGAATATTCTCCCCATACACAAACTGCTTTGTGTAACCTTCAGGAGGATTCAATAATGTTTTTGTCATGATCCGTTCGTAATATTCTTCCAGTACATCTTTTTTTATTTTAGGAATCTTATCTTGATTTTCCCAAATATCTTCTAAAGACTCCATTAAATAATTAATAACTTTGCTATTCAACTTATCGTCAAAGGCTCTTTTTAATTCGGTATTCGGCATAGAACATTCAACCAATGTATATAGCGTCGATTTTTCATTAGTCAAAGCCAATACAATAGCTGAAATAAAACCCGCTCTATCCTTTGCCGAAATTTGATTTGCACGAAGAAACTGATTACAATTTGCGGCATATTTCTTTAATTCTCTTTCAACTACCTCTTGCTCTTTTCTGTATTTCCCTAGCTTTTTTTCAATCTCCCACTTATAACTGTCTATTGACATTAAAGTATTATTGTACTCTCCGTCTTGGAGAAATACGATATCTTTTAATGTTCCTTCTTTTTTTAAATAAAAACATGTAAATCTAAAGTTTTCTTCTGTTATTCCAGACGCTGCTATTGAAAGCACATCATATTGTCCATTTACATATGTTGCATAATGTAATGAACCATTTATACAATATGACTCTACTTCTTTTGCACTGCCCAAATCATTTTTATACATTTCCATATTATCGTGTGTTTGATGTTTATTAACATCTTCCTTGCATTCAATCACAATAATAATTTTTCTTTTTTCATCTACTACAATATAATCCGGCCTACCTTCTTGATTATTTAACCGTTTACTCGCTTTTGAAAAGCAGTTTTCTAAATATTGATTCCTGTTTTTGCCTCTTTTATAACTATCTTCCTTATACAATATTATCTGATTTTCATATATATCTTGATATTTAGGATACCCTAATTCATCTAACTTCTTTTTTACCAAGCCTTTTGTAATTTCCTCTGCCATAATCCCCTCTCCTTTATCAGCTCAACAGGTCATCAAATAGCTTTTTATCATATAGCCAAAAAGAACATGTGTTTGTTTCCATTGTAACACAATTATTTCCATAATCAAGTAATTATTTAAATTTATAGTTGAAAGTTTAACAGTTCATTATTTATGTAAGATTGTATTCAAAATTTTATCAATAAGGTTTATTTTTACACCTTTTTATAAGTATTTTGGAAAAGAAGACAATGATAGAATTACCACGAAATTAAAAACTGTATTTTCTGATTCGAATTGATAATAGACATAATAATTTTGATGATCAGAATACTATCCTTTCACCCGCCTTTTCCCCAACGACGCCAAAAACGCATCAACGCTCCCCTGATGCCAGAACGCAATAAACTGTTCCGCCGTCTCTCTTACATAATCCTCCTCAGATATCAAAACCTGATAAATAAATACTCTGCCCTGCCTATAACTCCTCAAATAATCCTTTTTTACAAGCCTTGCCAAAAAGGTAGAGACTGTCTGCGGCTTCCACTCTTTATGATACGCTGCGTTGACTCTCTGGGAAATCTCCATCAGGCCAAGCTCTTCTTCTACTCCTGCATCCCACAACGTTTTCATGACCAATTGTTCACACGCTGTCAATTCTTGCATCTGCATATTTTTTTCTTTCTTTCTCGCCATCAAAACGCCCTCCTGTTCCCTTGCGGTTTTTCACAGCTTCCTTTTCCCCTGCGGCTATTATATTTTATTATTCGTAGAATAGCAAGCGATAATTTCAATGAATTTAACGTTTATTAAATTTCAAAAAACAATTTCAAGTTGCAGATGCATCATAAATCCTGTAAAATATGGGAATGAGACTTTTGGAAAAAACACGGCACAAATTCATCGGTGACAAAGCTTTTTACAAAATGGTGCTTGCCATTGCCGTCCCTATTATGATTCAAAACGGCATTACAAACTTCGTAAGCCTTTTGGACAACATCATGATCGGGCAGATCGGTACGGAACAAATGTCGGGCGTAGCCATTGTAAATCAACTGCTTTTTGTCTACAATCTCTGCCTGTTCGGAGGCGTATCCGGCGCAGGTATTTTTACCGCGCAGTATTTCGGGCAGAAGAATCAGGAGGGCATCCGCCAGACGGTCCGTTTTAAAATGTGGCTGGTCTCCCTGATTACCCTGATCACCGTGATCCTGTTTCTGTTTGCAGGCGACTCCTTAATTGCCCTCTATTTGCAAGGCGACGGCACGCCGCAGAGCGCTATGGACACCCTGCGTTACGGAAAGGAATATCTCCAAATTATGCTGCCCGGACTGCTGCCCTTTATGCTGGTGCAGATTTACGCCAGCACCCTGCGGGAATGCGGCCAGACTGTCCTGCCCATGAAAGCGGGCGTGATTGCCGTCTTTGTCAATCTACTATTCAATTACATATTAATTTATGGTAAATTCGGGGCACCAGCCCTCGGCGTGCGCGGTGCAGCCATTGCCACCGTTCTTTCGCGCTGTGTGGAAGCCGCCATTGTGCTGATCCATACACACCGCTACAGAGAACAGAATCCTTTTGTCGTCGGACTTTATTCCACGCTCAAAGTACCCGCCTCTCTGACGGCCAAAATCGTAACAAAAGGCATGCCCCTTCTTTTAAACGAAACTTTGTGGGCAGCCGGTATGGCAACCTTAACCCAGTGCTACTCAATCCGGGGGCTGAATGTGATTGCCGCGCTCAATATTTCCAACACCATCAACAATATTTTCAACATTGTGTTCATCGCGCTTGGCGAGTCTGTTGCGATTATTGTTGGACAGCTTTTAGGCGCGGGTAAAATGGAAGAAGCGCGGGACACGGATAACAAGCTGATCGCGTTTTCCGTTTTCAGTTGTATTGTCGTAGCTCTTGTCATGCTCCTGCCAGCGCGGTTTTTTCCGCTGTTATACAACACAAACGACGAGGCGAGAACACTTGCCACTTACTTTATCATCATCACCGCCATTTTTATGCCGCAGAACGCCTTTTTGCACGCCTCTTACTTTACCCTGCGCTCCGGCGGCAGGACGATTATTACCTTCCTCTTTGACAGCGTTTTCATCTGGTGTGTCAGCGTGGTGATTGCGTTCCTGTTGAGCCGCTATACCGCTCTGCCTGTTATAGCCGTTTACGTGTTTGTCCAGATGGGAGATTGGATTAAGTGTGTAATCGGGTTTGTGCTAGTGAAAAAGGGGATATGGCTGCAAAATATTGTGGCTTAAAAAGAAATGGCGCAGTTTAAAACTGCGCCAAATACTTCTTTACATTTTCTGTAATATTCCCGCCGAAAACCGCCGACCCTGCCACAATCACGTTAGCCCCGGCATCCAGCACAACCTTTGCATTGTCTATGGTGATACCGCCGTCCACCTGAATATCAAGAGCAAGGCCCATCTCATCAGCCATCTTCCGCACCTGTCGGATGCGTTCCGTAGATTCCGGTATGTACTTTTGACCGCCAAATCCCGGTTCCACCGTCATGACCAAAAGCATATCCAATTTATCCAGATACTTTCTGACGGCCTCCACCGGCGTTTTCGGTTTGATCGACATACCTACCCGGCAGCCGAGGCTTCGAATCAGGGCAATCGTTTCCTCTGCGTCTTCCGTCGCTTCCAAATGAAACGTGATACTGTCCGCGCCGCATTCCTTAAATTCCTTCACATAGCGTTCCGGCTCGACAATCATCAGATGCACATCGAAAATCCGATTCGTCACCTTGCGGATCGTTTTAATTACTGGCATCCCGAAAGAAATGGAAGGCACAAAAACACCGTCCATCACATCAATATGCAGATACTGTGCGCCCGCTTCGTCCGCCTCTTTGATCTGCTCCCCCAATCTGGCGAAATCAGCCGCCAGAATGGAAGGAGACAAAATATTTTTACTCATTTTACAAAGCCTTTCACCTTCTCGTAAATGCCTTTGCCGTCCAGTCCGTACTTCTCCACCAGCGCATTTGCTGTTCCGGACTCGCCAAATTTATCCTGCATACCGATCCGTAAAACGGGCGTCGGATGCTTCTCGGACAGGCAGTCGCAAACAGCGCTGCCAAGGCCGCCGATTACCGTATGCTCCTCAGCCGCCACAACTTTTCCGGTCTTCTTTGCGGAGGCAAGTACCAGCTCTTCGTCCAGAGGTTTAATGGTATGAATGTTGATTACCTCGGCTTCAACGCCGTCCTTTGCAAGCATATCAGCCGCCTCAAGAGCGGAAGCAACCGTAATGCCGCTGGCGATAATCGTCACATCTTTACCCTCTCTGAGCAGAACGCCCTTACCGACCTCAAACTTATAATCCGGTCTGTCGTTGATCACCGGAACCGCCGCACGGCCAAACCGCAGATATACCGGCCCGTTCATTTCAATCGCCGCACGCACAGCCGCCTTCGCCTCCACATCGTCAGAGGGAACGATCACGGTCATACCGGGAATGGTGCGCATCAGGGCCACATCCTCATTACACTGGTGGGTTGCGCCGTCCTCGCCCACGGTAATGCCCGCATGGGTCGCGCCGATCTTTACATTCAGATGGGGGTAACCGATCGAGTTGCGAACCTGCTCGAAGTTACGTCCCGCCGCAAACATGGCAAAGGAACTGATAAAAGGTATTTTGCCGCAGGTTGCAAGACCCGCTGCAATACCTGTCATATTACATTCTGCAATACCGCAGTCGATATGGCGGTCCGGAAAAGCTTTCTTAAACACGCCGGTCTTGGTTGCGCCCGCAAGATCCGCGTCCAGAACTACCAGATCCGGAAATTCTGCACCACACTCAGCAAGTGCATTACCATAGCTTTCTCTTGTTGCAACTTTCTTTACATCTGCCATTAGTTCGCACCTCCTAACTCTTTACCGATCTTCTCAAGATCCGCCATCGCCGTCGCATACTCCTCATCGTTGGGAGCCTTGCCATGCCAGCCCGCGTTGTTCTCCATAAAGGAAACGCCCTTGCCTTTCACCGTCTTTGCAATGATAGCCGTAGGCTGTCCCTTGGTTGCTTTCGCTTCCTTAAAGGCAGCGTCGATCTGGTCAAAATCATTGCCGTCGATATTAATTACATGGAAGTTAAACGCCTCGAATTTCTTGTCAATCGGATAAGGCGAACATACGTCGTCGATCTTACCGTCGATCTGCAAACCGTTATTGTCCACGATCACCACCAGATTGTCGAGCTTTCTGTGGCCTGCAAACATAGAAGCTTCCCAAACCTGGCCTTCCTGAATTTCACCGTCGCCAAGAAGCGTATATGTTCTGTAATTTTTGCCGTCCATCTTCGCCGCAAGAGCCATACCAACCGCCGCGGAAATACCCTGTCCCAGAGAACCGGAAGACATATCTACGCCGGGCGTCTCCTGCATACAAGGGTGTCCCTGAAGATATGAGCCCAAATGACGCAGGGTCGGAAGATCCTCCACCGGAAAATATCCCCTGTTCGCTAATACAGAATAAAGACCGGGAGCTGTGTGGCCTTTAGAAAGTACAAAGCGGTCTCTGTCCGCCTTCTTCGGGTCCTTGGGATCGATATTCATCTCTTCAAAATACAGATAGGTAAAAATATCTGCCGCTGACAGGGAGCCGCCCGGATGCCCTGCCTTAGCGCCGTGTACCGCCGTCACGATACCTTTACGAACTTCATTAGCTGTTTTTTGTAACTCTAATTTGTTCATCGCTGTCCTCCATCCATCATAACTATACTTTATTTCCTGTTAAACACAGTGTAACACAAAGTTGTCATTTTGTCACCGTGCTCGAGCACAATTCTTATATATTCGCAGTGCCCCACTCGAAAAATTTTCAATTTTTCTCGTTGGAGGGCATTCGCCCTATGTGTCCGTTCGGATAAATGCTTCGGAAAACGAGCTTTCCTCCTCATTTATCCTCCGTCCACGCACTGCTCATCGCTGGCCATAATATGCATTCTCTCCATGCTTCCGGAAGTAGTGCTTATCCTGCAGTTCCTGCGGAGCAGGCTGAATCCTCGCGTTGATCGTCTCCGCGCGGTAAGCCATCTTCGCCACTTCCTCCAGAACTACCGCATTATGTACCGCCTCATGGCCGTCCTTGCCCCACGCGAAAGGACCATGATTCTTGCAGAGCGTTCCGGGCACTGCCACGGGATCTTTGTCCATCCGCTTAAACTCATTCACAATGAGAATGCCAGTGTTTCTCTCATATGCCTCTGCGATCTCTTCCTTGGTCAGACAGCGCAGACAAGGAATCTCGCCATAGAAATAGTCGGCATGGGTCGTTCCGTAGCAGGGAATGCTTCTTCCAGCCTGCGCCCAGCTCGTCGCATAGGAAGAGTGGGTATGTACAACGCCCCCAACCTCCTTAAACGCCTTATAAATTTCCACGTGGCTGGCGGTATCGGAAGAAGGATTGTATTTTCCTTCTACCTTCTTGCCGTCCAAATCTACAAGCACCATATCATCGGGCGAAAGCTTCTCATAATCGACGCCGCTCGGTTTGATGGCAAAGATACCGCTCTCCCTGTCGATCTCGCTCACATTGCCCCATGTAAACGTAACCAGCCCGTATTTCGGAAGCAGCATATTTGCTTCATAGACACGCTTTTTCAGTTCCTCTAACATGTTATACCTCCTGTATATATTTCATCCTGCAAGGATTTTGAATTGCACATTACATAGCTTCAACAGCCGCTCTCTCGATCGCAAGCCCTGCGCCATATACTTTCATAAACTTGTTGAAGCCTTCCACATCAGATGCCTTCGGCTCCATCTTCTCACCCTTCTGGCCTGCAAACACCTTGCTGTCAAGGAACGCCGCAAGGCTTTCATCCGCGCCCTTGTTGATCATATAGGATGCGAGAAGCGCGATACCCCATGCGCCGCCTTCGCCAGCCGTCTCCATTACGCTCACGGGCGCGTTCATTGCCGCCGCAAGAATGCTCTGGCCTACACCCTTGGTCTTGAAAAGGCCGCCGTGTCCCAAAATCTCGTCCACCTGCACCTTCTCCTCCGTAAACAGGATATCGAAGCCAGTCTTCAATGCGCCAAGAGAAGTAAACAGATGCACTCTCATAAAGTTCGCCAGATTAAATTTCGCATCGGGCGTGCGGACGAACAGCGGACGTCCCTCGTTAAAGCCCGTCACATGCTCTCCGGAGAAGTAGTTGTAAGCAAGCAGACCACCGCAGTCGTCGTCGCCCTCAAGCGCCTTGCGGTAAAGATTTCCATACAGCTCGTTCATATCCACCTTCATGCCCATCACTTCTGAGTATTCTTTAAACAGGTTCACCCATGCATTGAGGTCGGAGGTGCAGTTGTTGCAGTGCACCATAGCCACCAGACTGCCGTCCGGCGTGGTCACCAGATCGATAGCATCATATACTTTGGAGAGATCCTTCTCCAAAACAATCATGCCGAATACGCTGGTTCCAGCAGACACGTTACCGGTACGCTGCGCAACGCTATTCGTCGCCGCCATACCCGTTCCCGCATCGCCTTCTGGAGGACAGAAGGGGATACCTGCCTGTAATGTCCCGGTCGGGTCTAACAGCTTCGCGCCTTCCTCTGTCAATGCCCCCGCCTGCTGTCCAGCCGTGTAAACCGCGGGAAGCACATCCTTTAATTTCCACGCAAATCCCTTGTCCGCAACGGCCGCGTCAAACTGCGCAATCATCTTCTCGTTAAATTGTCCCGTCGCAATGTCGATCGGGAACATGCCGGAAGCCTCGCCCACGCCGACAATCTTTTCTCCGGTCAGTTTCCACTGGATATAGCCCGCCAGCGTAATCACAAATTTGAGATTCGGCACATGTTCCTCGCCGTTCAAAACCGCCTGATACAGATGCGCGATCGTCCATCTCTGCGGAATATGATAGTTGAAGAGTTCCGTCAGCTTTGTGGACGCTTCCTCCGTAATGGTGTTTCTCCATATGCGGAACGGCACCATCAACTCGTCCTTGTCATTGAACGCCATATAACCGTGCATCATTGCCGAAAAACCGATTGCGCCAAGCTTCACGAGTTTTTCCCCGTACTGCGCCTGCACGTCCTCTGTCAGCTTTTTGTAGCAGTCCTGTAATCCCGTCCAAATGTCGTCCAGACTGTAAGTCCAAATGCCGTTTTCCAGCCTGTTTTCCCAATCGTGCGCCCCCGACGCAATGGGCTTATTGTTCTCGTCTACCAAAACCGCCTTGATTCTGGTAGAACCAAACTCAATGCCCAGTACCGCTTTCCCGCTTGCAATACATTCTTTTGCTCCCATACTCTACCTCCTATTTATAAGCCGCCGCATTCCACCGCAGCTCATTCTTGAAATCGCGAATATTGGTGTTCTTGTCGATCACAACGCTCTCGATGCCCATAGCGTCCGCCCAGTCAACCATCTGCTCTACCGTCAGGTCATAAGAGAATGCGGTGTGGTGTGCGCCTCCCGCCAAGATCCATGCTGTCGCGCCAACTTCCAGATTAGGCTGCGGCGTCCAGTATGCCGTACCTACTGGCAGCTTCGGCATAGGCTTTTCCACCTTCTTGCAGTCTACCGCATTGATCAGCAGGCGGAATCTCGTTCCCAGATCCACCAAAGAGCAGGCCACAGCCGGACCTTCCTTTGCCGTGAATACCAGACGGGCTGGATCTTCCCTGTTTCCCATGGACAACGGGCACACCCTGATCGCGATATCGCCGTCCGCCACAGAAGGACATACCTCCAACATATGCGCCTGTAAAATACCTTCCTTGCCCGGCACTAGATTGTAAGTGTAATCCTCCATCAGAGAGGAACCCTTCGCGCCTTCAATATCGGCTGTCATCAGCTTCATCAGGCGAACCATAGCCGCCACCTTCCAGTCGCCTTCTGCACCAAAACCATAGCCCTTCTGCATCAATCTCTGAATCGCCAGACCCGGAAGCTGTTTGAGACCGCCCAACATGCCGAAATGGGTCACAACCGCGTGGTAGTCGTTCTCTACCAAGAATTTCTCAATACCGATCTCCTGCTGCGCCTGTACCGCCACATGTCTGCGGAACTCGTCCGCATCCCTGCCTTCATCTATGATCTTGTATTTGCTGTAATACTCCTCTACCAGCGCGTTCACGTCGCCTTGGGGCACCGCATCCACATACTCCACCACATCATTGACGCAGTAATGGTCGATCTCCCAGCCAAACTTGATCTGTGCCTCTACCTTATCGCCTTCGGTTACGGCAACATTGTTCATATTATCGCCGAAACGGCATACACGCACATGAGAAGACTCGATCACGCCGATTGCCGTACGCATCCAGCTTCCTAACTGCTTCTGTACTCTCTCGGAAGCCCAATGCCCTACAATAATCTTGCGGTCGATCCCCATACGACTCACGATATGCCCGTACTCTCTGTCACCGTGGGCAGACTGATTCTCATTCATGAAATCCATATCAATGGTATCGTAGGGAAGCTCCTCGTTAAACTGCGTATGCAGATGGCAAAGCGGTTTGCGGAATTCCTTCAAGCCGAGAATCCACATCTTTGCTGGAGAAAAAGTGTGCATCCAAGTGATCACGCCCGCGCACTCCGGGTCGTTGTTCGCATCATTAAAAGTCTTGCGGATGGAAGCCTGCCCTAACAGCGTTGGCTTTAATACCACCTCAAAAGGAAGATTGCCGGAAGCGTTCAACCCCTCAACAATCTTCGCGGAATGGTCCGCCACCTTTCTCAGGCACTCATCCCCATACAAGTCCTGAGATCCAGTGCAAAACCAAAATTTGTAATTCTTTGCTGCACTCATACAATACCCTCTCTTTCTTTTTTTCTGCAACTAGGCTAAGACTCGCAGACCCGCGACTAGGTATTAAGTTGTACATATATACAATTTTGTATACAGTATTCCGTCTCTCACCACGTTGCTTGTTTGCTATTTCTTACTATCCAGTCTACTACTTGTACATACAAATGCGCAAGTTGTACTCATCATTTTTTTAGTCTTCTAACCGAGTCCCTCGGCACCACATCCACCTCAAATTCATAGTTCGCGTCAAAAGACGGATCTTTAATCATATGAAGCAGATTTTCCGCCGCTTTTCCGCCAAGCCTTTCCATCGGATGAGGCGTCGATGCAATGGGGACGTCTCCCAAAATTGCCAATTCCGAATCATCTACACTAGCTACCGAGATATCCCGCGGTACCCGGATGCCGTGTTTCTTAAAAATATCCAAAAGGCCGAATGCCACCTCATCATTGTAGCAAAACACCGCCGTGCAGTCTTGAAACCGTTCCAACACCTTATCGGACACTTTTTCCAAATGCTGCTTCTCCTCCGTGTCCACCCAGACGATCTGCCCATCCTCCACTTCCAAGCCAGCATCCATCATGGCATCCATATAACCTGAAAAGCGGGCCCTTCCTTGTCCGTCATCCAGCTTGAAAATGCCTCCGATTTTCTCATGCCCCATGGAGATCAAATATCTTGTCATCTTCCATCCCGCCATATGATCATTGATAGACACATACGGGATCTTCAACTGCGGATAGTAGCTGTTAATAAAAATAACCGGTATCCGTTTCTTGCGTATCTCCTGATAAAGACGCAGATTCGGATTCGGAATACCGCTCTTTGTAGGCTCCACGATCAGGCCCGACACCTCATCCCTGCTTATGATGTCCTCCAGAATCGTTTTCTCCCGCCCATGCTGGTTGTTCGTAAAGGCAATCTGTACCGAATATCCCGCTTCCAGCAGCACGTTCTCTATCCCCCGAATGGTTCTTGGAAAGATATAACCATCCACATAGGTCGTCACCACAGAAACCCGCATCCGTTTTGTCAAATTTGCAAGGCGGTTATCGTTAATATAAGTGCCGCTCCCCTGAATCCTCCGGATCACGCCTTCATTCTCCAAAACGCCGACCGCGTGCCTGACTGTCTGACGGCTTACGCCAAACATTTCCTTGAGCGTATTCTCGGAATACATCTTTTGACCCGGGACAAGCTTTTTTGTCTCTATCTGTTCCTTCATCCACTTGACCAATTCCAAGTATTTTGGGGTTTCTTTCTCCATCATACACCTCTGCCGCAACTGCAAAGGGCCGCCCTTTCGGGCAGCCCTTGCTTATTAAGACTCTATCCTTCAAAGCACGCCGTCTGTTCAGACAAATGACTTACCACATCCGAAACCTGATCCAATGCCTTTATAATATTTTTCATATTTTCCGCCAGCGCCGCCGTGTTATCCACTACACCGCCAACACCCTGTGCGCTCTCTCTCACATTGCTTGTAATGTTCTCATTGGATTCCGCCACCGAACGCATCATGGAACCGATGTTATCCATAGAATCCCGCATCTCGCTCATCATCTGATCCACCGTAATGGAATCGTTTAAATACTGCTCGCCAGTGCGCTCCAAAATCTCGTAATCCGGCATCACGCGGTCATTGATAAACTTCACTAAATTACCGGCATTTTCCGCCAGCGTCATAACCGCCGCCACAACGCTCTCCGAAATGTGCTGGATATTTCCAGCCGTCTCCTTCGAGCTGTCCGCCAACTGCCGGATCTCATCCGCCACCACTGCAAAACCTTTACCTGCCTCGCCGGCTCTCGCCGCCTCTATAGATGCATTCAGGGCAAGCAGATTCGTCTTAGACGCAATTCCCAGTATATCCGCAGTCAAATTACCGATCTTTTCGATCTGACGGCTGTCCTCTATGGATGCGTTCAGCGTCACGTCAAAGCCTTTTATCATGCTGTCCGCAGTAGCGCGGCTGCCCTGCGCCAATTTTCTGAGTTCCTCTGCGCGGGTTCTGATCTCCTCCGCAAATTTCGTTCCATTCACCGCCTTGTCTACCATCTCTCCCACGGAAACTTCCGCTTCTCTGGTATTCTCACTGACATAGCCTACGGTAGCGGACACTTCCTCCATGCTGGCCGCAAGTTCCTCCATGGTAGCCGAGGTATCGTTGGCGTTCTGGTTCGTCTCCTCCACCACTTTATTGACGTTAAGCTGCTGTCTGTTGATTTCTTCGCTGCAGGATATCACGCCGCCGATTACGCCCTGCAAAATATTCAGAAGCTCATTCACGCCCCCTGCCAGAGTCGCAATCTCATCCTTTGTCTGTACGGGCACTCTCTCGTTCAAGTTTCCTCTATTATTATGTATGGCCTCGATCATGCCGTTAATAACTTGGGCAATCTTCTGGATCGGAACCACAATAATATGGTTCGCAATTACCAGCACCAACACCGCCGTTATGAGAAGCAGGGCAATGACAACCGCAATCAAAGTATAGGCGCTGTTCGCCTTGTTCTGTAAATAACTCTTACTACTGTCCAGTTCCTGTGACGAAAACTCCAGCAGATCGTTCATACTATTATCAATGACGTTGTTCAGCATACCGAGATTATTGGCGATCAGGTTATTGGCACGGTCCTTATCCCCTTCCCTGCTCACCTCAACGACAGTATCTACAATAGAGTTAAAGTTCGTAAGCCGCGACTCTAACGCATTATAGACCCCCGCTACCTCATCCGTGGTAACCATCGCTTTATAAGCCTCCATGGACTCCAACATTTTCGCGCGTCTCTCTTGGATATCCTCAGCGCGCTTATCCATCGTTCTTGTCAGCTTTGCGTTCACATGCGCATACACATTCATGTAGATATCCAGATAATCCTCATATATGCTGTGAATCAGATTAATCTTCTCCACCTCATTGTTCATAACGTCCTGGCTGCTCTGCGAAATCGACGTCATGCTGTTGGCCAGAAGGCCTAACGATATAATCGAAATCAGGGCAAGCACAATAATCGCCGACGCAAATTTAAAGCCAATCTTTTTCATAGGGGAATCCTCCGTCATGTCTAATCATTTGAGCATCTAAACGCTTACATATGTCTAGTGTACCACATTTTGTTACAGAGGAACAGTCTTTTCCCCAGATTCCTTATCACATTTTCACAACAACTGCCGGATCAACGAAATGTCAATCCGGCAGTCTGTTACTTTTTTCCTATATTACAATACGATTCTTTTTCTGTTTCTGTGAACTCTGTCTTCGGCCGATTAGTTTGCCGCATTCCTCTTCTTTCTCACAGACATCACCACGCTCTGGACCACAAGGAACAGACAGAGCATAGCCGCCTTTGTAATACCGGTCCACCACGCTTCATCAAATCCGATGGAGGATACGATATTTTGAATCGTACTCAAAGAAAGTACGCCAAAGAAGGTGCCAACCACGTTACCCACACCGCCTGTCAGCATCGTGCCGCCGATAATAGAGGAAGCGATCGCATCCATTTCAGCGCCTGCCGCATTGGAGGGAGAACCGGAACCCACATGCAGGAAATAAACAAAGCCGCCGATTCCAGCCAGAAGGCCGCAAATTAAGTGGGAAAGGAATTTCGTCCTCTTTACGTTGATACCGAGCATCAGCGCACTCTGCTTGTTACCGCCGACCGCGTAAAAATTACGTCCCACCTTGGTCCAGCGCAGCAATGCAAACATTATGATCACCACCAGAATGGCAACTAACACGCCAATCTCCACATACGCGGGCACATAGATTCCTTTTTTATTCACAGAGCCGAGACCCGGCACATTGATACGCGTCGTCTTAAGCGCAACAAACGCTTCGTTCGCCACATTAAACGGAGAACTGTTCACCACAGTGGTCATACCTTTTGCAAAGAACATACCCGCCAAGGTAACGATAAAGGGCTGGATATCCAAGTATGCCACCAGAAATCCCTGAAATGCGCCGAAGGCAATACCAATCGCCAGCGCAATCATAACCGCGCCAAAGACGTTGCCGCCCTTATAATCCAGATAAACCGCACAACACATGCTCACCAGAGCTGTCACGCCGCCCACGGAAATATCGATTCCGCCGGTAATCATGACAAGGCTCATGCCACAGGCAAGGATAATGAGCGCAGCATTGGAGTTTAATAGCAGAAAAAAGGTCTGCGGCTTTAAAAAGCCAGCGCGTAAAAATACGACAGCTCCTATATACATCAGGAAAAATACAATGACCGTGATCGTCAAAAGCAGATTGGTATCGGTCATGCCCATCAGCTTTGCACTAAGGCCCTTGCCTGCAGACGCGGTATTTTTATCCGTCTTTGCCATCTTACGCCACCTCCTTGCTTATTTTCATTTTTTTCATGATCGTGTCGAAATACTCTCTCACGGTAGGCGCGCTGACTATTACTAACAGGATAACCACAACCGCCTTGTAAGCGGGAAGCGCCGTCGAGGAAACGCCGAATTTGTAAAGCGTCGTCGTCAGGCACTGGATTACAAACGCACCGATGATGGAAGCCGCCATATTGAATTTACCGCCGGAAAGCGCGTTGCCGCCAAGCGCGACTGCAAGGATGGCGTCCATCTCGATATCCTTCGCGATAACAGAGTAGTTGATGGAGGAAACGCGGCTTACCTTAATCAGCCCCGCAACCGCCACGCACAAGCCCAGAATCACGAACGCCATCACCTTGATCATTTCCGGATTCAAGCCGTTTAACTTGGAGGAGCTTTGGTTGATACCTACCGCCTGCGTATACAGCCGCAGATTCGTCACCTTTAGCACAATCGCAATAACAATCATACAAGCCACCGCAATGAAACAGGGCGTGGGGATCGGTATACCGGGAATAAACCCGCCAAAGTACGCGAACTTGGGATCACTGATCACCGGAAGCTCGTTGTTATTGATCCATGCCGCGATGGAACGTCCCGCCGTATACAAAATCAACGTAGCGATCATGGGCTGGATTTTGAAATATGCTACCAGTATGCCGTTGAACGCGCCGAAAAGCATTGCCACCACACATGCCACCAGAAACGCCACAATGATAGGCGCCTGCAGAGTTTCGGGACGAGCGTTTCCGCCGCACAGCACCCGCAGGATCACGCTGCCCGCAATCGCGATCGCCGCGCCCACGCTGATATCCTGTCCGCCGGAGGCCGCCGTCACAAGCGTCATGCCAATGGCAAGGATTGCAAGCTCGGAACCGTTATTGATAATATCAATGATAAAGCCGGACAATACCGGATTGCCTGTACTGTTATAGCCAAGCGTTATTTTAAAGAACGCAGGATCGGCAATCAGGTTAAAGACCGCCAGCAGCAAAAGCGCCGCAATCGGAATAAAACACTGATTTCTAACAAGGTTTTTCAGAAAACCTGCATTCGATGTTTTTTCACTGTTTGCCATTTATTTGTCACCTCCCGCAATCGTATTCATAACCGTACCCTGATTCAGATCTTCACCCGTCAGCTCGCCCACCGCCTTGCGGTCGCGCATAACGATCAGACGGGAACAGGTTCTGAGCATCTCGTCAAGCTCCGAAGAAATAAAGGTTACGCTCATGCCCTCGGACGCCAACTGCAGCACCAGTTTCTGGATATCCACCTTCGTACCTACGTCGATACCTCTGGTAGGCTCATCCAAAATCAGGTATTCGGGATGGGTGAAGAGCCATCTTGCCAGAATCACCTTCTGCTGGTTACCGCCGGAAAGAGACTTGATCGGCGTATCCTTAGAAGCCGTCTTAATATTCAAAAGTTTTATGTATTCGTCCGCAACCTTATTGGCCTCCGCCTTGGAGAACGGTTTAAAGAATCCCTTTAAAACCTGCTGTGCCAAAATAATATTGTCACGCACGGAAAGATCGCCCACAATGCCGTCCACCTTACGATCCTCCGGCAGATAGGCAATGCCGTTCTTCATAGCGTCAAGCGGCTTCGCAATCTTTACGTCCTTGCCGTTCATCTTGACTTTTCCGCCAGTTACCCTGTCCGCACCGAAGATCGCGCGCACGCACTCGCTTCGTCCGGAGCCAAGAAGTCCGGTAAAACCGTTGACCTCACCCTTATTAATATGGAAGTCAAAAGGCTTGATGCCCGCGTTGCTGACAAGGCCTTCCGCCTCCAGCACGGGAGCCGCGCCTTTTTCCGCCTGAAATGCCTTCGTCTCGCTCTTGATATCGGAAAGGTCATCCACTTCCTTACCAAGCATCTTGGATACGAGCTGTACGCGGGGCAGCTTTTCAATCTCATACTCGCCCACAAGCTTGCCGTCTCTCATAACTGTGATTCTGTCGCAGACCTCGTATACCTGCTCTAAGAAATGAGTGACAAAGATAATGCCTACGCCCTTAGCACGGAGATCCCGCATCAGCTTGAAAAGTTTCTCAACCTCCTGCTCATCCAGCGAGGAAGTCGGCTCATCCAAAATCAGGACCTTACATTCCATGTCAACCGCACGGGCAATGGCGATCATCTGCTGCACCGCCAAAGAACAGGTGCCAAGCTGCTGCGACGCCCTCGCGGGTATCTGCAGCGATTCCAGAATCCTGTCCGTATCCGTATTCATTTTTTTCCAGTTCTGCACCGCGCCCTTGGTACGAGCGATAAACATATTCTCAGCCACGGTAAGGTTCGGGCAGAGCGTAATCTCCTGATACACAGTGCTGATGCCCATATTCTGCGCATCCTGGGGCGAATGAATCGCTACCGGGCCATCCGTGCCATCTAAGAAGATGTCTCCTTCCTCCTTGCCGTAAACCCCGGTAAGAACCTTGATCAACGTCGATTTCCCGGCGCCGTTCTCCCCCATCAGCGCATGAATCTCACCTTTGCGCAATGTAAAATCCACGCCTTGAAGCGCGTGTACTCCGGGGAAGATTTTGTGAATGTTTCTCATTTTTAATACAACATTTCCTTCCACTCTCAGGTCCACCTCCCAATATTTTTATAGATTTTTCGTGAAAAAGAGCGCGGGCAGGCTTTTTTTCGCTGCGCCGCGCTCGTCTTATACATTATAACATATTTTTTGTTTTGTTACAAAGTATTAGATTAAATTCCGTAGTTATCTACGTCCTCCTGAGTAATAGTGCTTGCATCAAAGCCCTTCTCGTCCATGATGATCACCTTCTCAGCCGGCGTACCGCCGCTCTCAAGGGTCTTGATAACATCATCGATGTAGGAAGACTGGAAAGGATTACACTGGCCATCGTAATTCCAGTTACCTGCAAGCAGCTCCTCAAGAGCCCACTTGTTGCAGTCAAAACCCATTACGATAACGTCCTTGCCTACGCCGTGAGAGATGTTAGCTGCATCCAGAGCTGCAACAGCGCCCTTAGCCATATCGTCGTTCTCAGCGTAGATTACGTTGAACTCTTTACCAGAGCTGATTACAGACTGCACGATCTGCTGTGCATTCTCTGCGTTCCAAGAAGCGGTCTGCTGCTCAACCATGTTCCAGTTATCCTCTGCCGCTACCTTATCATCCAGAGCTTTGGTACGGCCCTGCTGTGCCGCGGAACCCATCTGGCCCTGAAGGTGGATGATGTTGTAGGTCTCAAGATTCTGGTTTGCAAGCCAATCTACTGCGGTCTGGCCTTCCTTATCCATATCGGATACGATAGATGCTGCGTAAAGGCTATCGTCAGCGTCGATGGTACGGTCAAACAGGATAACCTGAACGCCCTGATCCTGCGCATCCTGTAAAACGGTATCCCAGCCAGCGGTATCTGCTGCGGAGAGAAGCAGATAATCAACACCGTCCTGAATGAACTGCTGCGCTGCCTTCACCTGATCTTCATTTGCATTACCTACTGCGGGGTTACCATATGCAAAAGATGCGGAATAACCGTTCTCCTCGGTAAATGCTGCCTTCAGGTCTGCGTCGTTCGCGGTACGATAACCGGACTCACTAGGGTCGTTATTGATGATACCAACAGTGATCAGCTCACCGTCTGCTGCGGGCGCCTCTGCCTCTGCTGCAGGTGCCTCCTCTGCTGCCGGAGCCTCTTCTGCTGCAGGTGCTTCCTCTGCTGCAGGTGCTTCCTCTGCTGCCGGTGCTTCCTCTGCTGCGGGCGCCTCTGCCGCAGGAGCTGCCGCTTCCTCAGAACCGCCGCCACAGCCAGCCAGAGTAGCCATTACCATAGCGCCTGTCAGTAATACTGCTAATTTTTTCTTCATTCTAGTTTCCTCCCTTTCATGGTTCGCTCCCATCGCCGTCTGCGATGAGAGAACTATGTTTTTGGAATCGGGATTCATTGTCCCCGTCCCTGAGAACACTTTAGCAAAATGCACGACGTGATTCAACACCCAAAATCATCCTTTTGTGCAATTTGGGTGGGTTCAACAATACAAATTTGTGCTATAATAAATTTTAATAGTACAAATTTAAAATTTTAGGGTATTTTTTTACGATTTTGTTCTACTTTTATTAATTTTAACGAAGAATTTTCCCGTTTTTGCACTGTCCTTTTATAGTCATTTTTATGAATGCGCTCTTTTGGAAGGTGTTTTCTTCCTTTTTGGGTGTTTTTATGAATAAATATAGGAGATTTTGTAAACAAACCGTGAACAGAAAAAGGAGATTTTTTTACTATGAGCAAATACGAAACACTTTCGGAACAACTTACGGAACAAATCATCCAGAATTTACAGCAGGGTATCACCGCGCTGCCTACGGAAGCGCAAATCGCCGATCAGTACCGGGTCAGCCGGCAGACCGTGCGGGCCGCGCTCTCCCTGCTTCGTGAAAAAGGTCTGATCGAAAGCCGTCAGGGAAGCGGCTCCTACGCCACCGGTCTTTTGCCCGACGTCTCGCAGAATCTCATCCCTATCCTGATTGCCAGCAGTCAGGAATACATCTACCCCCATCTGCTCACAGACATTCGTTCCTCGCTGGCGGAAAAAGGCTATCAGCTTCAAGTCTGCCCCACAGACAACGACACCTCCAAGGAACGGCGGATTTTACTTTCCCTCTTGGAGGCGCCTCCCCGCGGCCTGATCGTAGAAGGTTCTAAAAGCGCCCTTCCCACACCGAATGCGGACCTCTACGAAAAGTTAAAGGCAAAAGGCGTCCGGCTGCTCTTTCTTCATAATAAATATGAGGCGCTGGCAGAAGAAGTCTGCATCAAGGACGATAATTATTACGGCGGTTACCTGTTAGCCAATCATCTCGCCGAGCTTGGACACACCGCCATCGCGGGGCTCTTTAAAATAGACGACAGGCAGGGGCCCGAGCGCTACCTTGGCGCCGCCTCCTGCCTGCGCGATCTGGGATTGGAACTTACGGATTCCCATGTGGGCTGGTTTCAGTCATCGGATATCAACGCATTGGAAAAGAAACAGGACACCCGGTTTCTCGCCGCCTTTATCAGAGAGCAGCTCTCCGGCTGTTCCGCCGTGATCTGTTATAACGATGAGATCGCCTACTGGCTGATAAAGGAACTTTCCTACGCCCACCTTCAGGTTCCCCGGGACGTCTCCGTGGTCTGCTTTGACAACAGTTATCTAAGCGAACTGAGCAAAATCCGAATCACTACCATGACCCATAAGCCGCACGAGATGGGATTCTGTGTGGCCGACACCATGGTACGTTTGCTACAGGGGATTTCTACGGTGTCCCAAGAAATCCCTTGGGAACTGGTGCGCAAGGACAGCGACGGCCCAGCCCGCCCCTAAGCCTTTGCTCCCGCCCGGTACTCTCTTGGCGTGCATCCCTGCGTTTTCTTAAAGACAAAACTAAAATAGTGGGGGTCTTTATATCCAACCTCCTGCGCGATTTCCCCGGTGTGCATCTGCGTCTGGCGCAGAAGCTTTTTCGCCTTCTCCATGCGTTTTCCCGTCACATACTCCACAAAGGTCACCTGCATGGCTCTGGAAAAAATCGCGCTGAAATAGTTGGCGCTGACGTTCACTTCTCCCGCTACCAGATTCAGGGAAAGGCTTTCCTGCGAATAGTTTTCTTCTATATAAGAGAGCGCCTTTTTTAAGATCCGTTCGCTCTGGTTATCCGACTCCCGGTCCCTCAGTTCCAAGGCCTTCTCGATTAAGCCGCAGAAATACTCCTGTAATTCTTCCGCACCATACTGTCTTTCCGGCGTCAGTCCCCTGTCGCTCATAAGCTGTATCAGTTCTTCTTTCTCACAGCCAAGGGACTCCACAAAGGCAACCGTCACGAAATAGGCATGAATCGTCAAATAATTGCGGAACATAGCCGATTGCAGCGCCTCGCCTAAGGAAAGCATATAGTTTTCCACATAGTCCTCCACCTCGTCCTTCACGCCATGAAGCAGGAAATCCCGCATAATCTCCGAATCCATTTTGGAGGAATCAATATTCCCGATTCTGCCGCCTTCTTCCTTGCCGGGTATATTCAAACGCACCGTCTCCCCGGTAAATACATGCTGCCCCGGCATCAAAAAGCGATACGCAAAAAGATGGTTTGCATTGCTGTAACACTGCGCCAAAAGGCTCAATCTTTCCACCGGTTCTCCCACTGCCACATACCAATCCAGCGTTTCTTGCGCCGGATGGCAGATCCGCTCCACATTTTCCAAACTTCTGGCCACAAGCTCCGGCATCTGCTCCACGCTCCCTTTGATCAGCACGCCGTATGTATTGACATTCCACCGAAAAACAAGGTTCTCTGGATAACGCACAAAATAATGCAGCAGCTCCTCCCGCTTTCTGGCAAAGCCCTCGGACTCCATACCCATATTTTCCCCGATCTTTCTTTCCTGCAAATTAAACAGCAATATGTTGTAACAGGCCGCATTGATTTTGAGGGAAAGCTTAGCCGCCTCCTCATAAATATCCTGAACCGGCATACGCCCCTCAAACACCTTGACAAAAAAATCTGTTCTGGAAAACTGCTCGTACTCTCTTGCTTCGCTCTGGAACTTTTCCTGAAACGTCTTCTGTTCCCGCTCATTCTCGATCTTAGTCTTAAGCTCCGCCAAGACCTTTTGCATAGCCGCCCTCGTAATCGGCTTCAAAAGATACTGCTCCACCCCAACCTGAATCGCGCCTCTGGCATACTCAAAATCATCATACCCGCTGATGATAATAATTTTCATATCGGGAAATTCCTGATGCACCAGACGGCTTAAAGACAGCCCGTCCATAAATGGCATTTTAATATCCGTAAGCAGAACGTCCGGTTTCAGTTTCTGTATAAGGGGAAGAGCCATCTCCCCGTCGCTGGCCTCTCCCACAAACTCATAGCCGTACTGCTGCCATGGGATATTATCCCTCAGCCCTTCTCTGACAATACTCTCATCCTCCACCAGAAACACTTTCAGCATTTGTCTCTCCCTTCTAATAACTTCTCTCGTCCAAAACTTCCTGTGTCACATTCTCCATCGTAAACACATCCTCTTCCACATAATATTGTTTTTCAACCGGCTCTCCGGCCTCCAGCATATCGATCACCCGCAGCAGATATTCTCCCTGATTAGGATTACATTCGATATCAACGTTAATCGTCCCTTCCGCCACCATCTCTAACGCGCTCTCCACCGCGTCAAAGGAAATCATCATAATCTCACCGTCCACGCCTACCGTCCGTCCGGATTCCCGAATCGCTTCAATGGCTCCAAAAGTCATATCGTCATTCTGTGACACCACCACGTCAATGTCCGGGTATTTGCGTAAAAATCCGCGCATCACTTCTTTGCCCTTGGTTGAGGTAAACTCCGCGCACTTCTGTTCGAGAATATTCCAGTTTTCATGCTCACGGGCTACGGAAGCAAATCCCACCGTCCGTCCAAGCTGGGAAGAAGAACCCTCCGTTCCCGCAAGCACCACGATACTAACAGGTTCCTGCGCATTTCCTTTTTTTCTAAGCTCCTGTTCCAGCCAATGCCCGGCCTTTTCCCCCTCCTCCACAAAATTACTTCCCACGCAGGTCACATACAGGCTCTCGTCCTCCACATCCACGCTTCTGTCCATAAGGATAACGGGTATCTTCGCCTCCTTCGCTTCCTGCAGCACAGTGTCCCAGCCGGTCTCCACTACCGGAGAAAAAATAATGTAATCCACCCTCTGGGAGATAAAACTTCTGATCGCCTTAAGCTGGTTTTCCTGCCTCTGTCTGGCGTTGTTATAAATCAGAAAATAACCGTTCTCCTGCGTGAACGCGTTCTGCACCGATTCCGTATTGGCCGTCCGGAACCCGGATTCACTCCCAAGCTGCGATACGCCCACAACGATCCTGTCGTCCTTCTCCACCTGCGTCATTTCCTCTATATCCGTAAAAAGCCTGCTGCCAAACACCATAAACATCAAAATCAACACAAAAAGTATTCCGGCCATCACGACGCCATACGATCTTTTACGAAACATGTCCGTCCTCCCTTTCCTCCGTATACGGAACTGCCGGAATTACAATCTCCACACGGGTTCCTTGCCCTCTGACGGAGGTAATCTGCATTCCGTACTCTGTACCAAAATTCATACGGATTCTCTCGTTGACATTGGCAAGTCCGAACCCCTTCTCCGTCTCTTTACAGGGTTTCTTAATCTCCTCTTGCAGCTTATGAAGCTCCTCTTCCTCCATGCCGACGCCGTTGTCCTCTACGGTAAACCGTATCTCATCCCCGCAGAGGCTGCCTGTGACAAGAATATTTCCCTTCGCCCGCTTGTATTTAATGCCGTGATAGAGAGAATTCTCCACCAAAGGCTGGAGCGTCAGCTTCAAAATCTGATACCCGTAAAGTTCTGGAGCAAATCTGATCTCATACTCTAAAATATCCCGGTATCGCATCTGCTGAATTTCCAGATAGCTTTTAATATGAAGTTCTTCCTCCTGAATGGTAATATATTCTTTCCCTTTGCTGAGCACCAGACGGAAAAACTCCGACAGCGACATCACCATATTTACCGCCTGATCGGAATCGTTTCCCTCAATCAGCCATACGATCGTATCCAGTGTGTTGTAAAGAAAGTGCGGGTTAATCTGCTCCTGCAAAAGCCGCAAATCCGCTTTGCGCATCTTTCTCTCATCCTCTTTAATCTTGGACACCAGCCCCTCGAGGCTCTCTGTCATGCTGTTTACACTATCCGCCAAAACAGCCACCTCGTCCTGCGACTCCGCCACGGCTCTCGCCGAGAAATCCCCCTTCGCAACCTGCTCCGTCACCTTGGAAAGCTCTTTAATCGGCCTTGTAATATCCGTCACAATCATGACAATCAAAAGGATTACCATAAAAATCAGAAAAACAAGCATCCCTCCGCAGAAAAGAGTAAAGTTGTGCACCTTCACGTTCAACTGGCTTGTCAGGTGCTCCATGCTCTTGGTCTGGTAATAAATATAATACTGAATATTATCCTGAATCAATTCGGTTAAAATATAAATATTATCCTCAAGCATCACGATGTTGGTATCATACCCCACATCCATCTCCAAATTTGTCCGGATATCGTCCACACGGTTTTCCAGCGTATCGATGTTGCGCAGAAGAATCTGTAATCTGGCGCGGCTTTCCCCGTCCAGAGTGATGCTCATAAGGTTGCCAAACTCATCCCGCAGTTCATGAAGAAGCACATACGGGTCTACCAGACTCCCGTCGCTTCCCACGGTGTCGAAGGTCACTGCGCCCACCACAAGTTTATAGAGGCTTTCGTCCATCTCTTCTTTAAAGTTCAGGTTATAGTTGTTGGCCACAGTCAGGTTATCCACGATGTCCTCATAGGCTCCGCTGTAATTGTGCAGGGCATACACCAGATAGAGGGACATCACCAAAAACGGAATCCCTACCGCCATGGACAGCAGCATCAGTTTATATTTTATGGAATACTTCACTTTCGCAGGATTCATTTCGCTTCTCCTTTGTCTCCCATTTTACCAATTTTTCGATCAAAGATAAAGCGTTTGCAATCTTTTCTATTAAGGTGTATATTAAATATGTATATTTTTAAAAATAGAAGCGAAAGAATATGATTGATGAAAAAAGACTCCGTTTTATCTACTATTTATGAGAATATCTGCCGGGATACCGGAAAGCAGAACGAATCCGCCAAGCTAATTGTCGTAGTTCGTCTGTTAACTCTCGCTATGCTGATCCATTCTTTTGTCTTCTGTATTCTTGTCGCTCTCACGGCGCACACAGGAGCGCTTGCTTTTTCCCTAATATCTCTCGTTATTTTTTTAGCTATCTTTGTATCGTCATACCACTGCGGTACGTTTGTTTCCTATTGTATTTTGAATGTCTGCATTTTATTTTGGAGTGTAATGAATGTCTACTATTTCGGCTGGAATATCGGCATTCAACACTTTTTGGTCGTTCTGTTGGTCTTTGTCTTTTTTTCCAAATACAAGCATGAACGCGCAAAAATTCTCTACGCATCATTTTTATTTATTTTACGCCTGATTTTGTATTATTACTGCCGCTCCCACAAACCGCTCACCGTTCTTGACGCCGATTTCAGCAATGCTCTGCAAGTCATAAATTCCTTCTTTGTTTTTCTGTCTCTGGGGCTGGTTGCTTATCTGTTCAGCACCACCACACAGGAAATGGAAGGGAAACTGATCGAATACAACCGAAAACTGATGAAGCAGGCCAATACCGATACGCTGACCGGTCTTTACAACCGTCGGCGCACCATGGAATATCTCGACTCGCTTCTCAAAAACGCAGAGTCACAGATCAGCATCTGTCTGTGTGACATTGACCATTTCAAGCGCGTCAACGACACATATGGCCATGACGTGGGCGACACCGTTCTGACTACTATTGCCGAAGCCTTTCGGAAAAGGCTGCCTCCCGATACCTTTGTCTCCCGTTGGGGCGGCGAAGAGTTTCTCCTGATTTTCCCACGCCTGAACGGGGACGAGGCGGGAACTGCGCTGGAAATATTCCGGCAAAAACTTCGGGAGATTGTCTTTGACGGCGGCTCGGAGAAGTTCACCATCTCCCTGACCTTTGGATTGGTAGAATACGACTTCCACAGCGACATTACCACCGTCTTAAAAGAAGCCGACGAAAAACTATATATCGGTAAGGAAAGCGGACGAGACCGGGTCATTTTTTGATCCGGTCATTATTTATACCCTTCCCTCATATAGTAATACAAATCTCTCTTTGTAGGTGTATTCTTGAAACGACCTCTCTCTCTTAGGCAATGGAGCCTTGTTATCACACTTTTGATCCTCTTAAGCTTTCTGACGCTGCACTGGTACGACCGCACTCATCAGGACGCAAAATTGATTGCGTTTGCAAGTGATTTCTTTCTGGATGAGGTACAGGCAAATCCCATCCACTTCCACTATACCATAGATAACCCGTCCGCCTATGGCGTCGACGAGTCTTCGCTTACCCTGCCCGTCTATCAGCCCGGAAGCGCCGCAAATGACGCGGCAGCGCTGGCTCAGGCCAGAGAATGCCTTAGCGGCATCGATCCGGAACATCTAAGTGCAGACAACCAAAAACTCTATGACCTTTTAGATAGTTATCTTGCGGCCGCTGCCGGCACCGCCTCCTATCCTTATCTTGCGGAGCCTCTCTCGCCCTCCTCCGGTATTGCCTCGGAGCTGCCTATTTTATTTTCCGAATACCGGCTGGACGATAAGGCTGACATCGAAAACTATCTGTCAATCCTGACTCAGATCCCCGCCTATTTCGACGGTCTTCTTCTCTATGAACAGGAAAAGGCGCAGGCCGGGCTCTTCATGTCCGACCAAACCGCAGACCGGGTCATTGCGCAATGCGCCAATCTGCTAAACCCTGCTGATTTGGAAAACGGCACCCATTTTTTAACTCTTACATTTGAGGACCGGCTGCAAAAATTGGTCGATCAAAACATTCTGAGCGCCGAAGAAGCAGACTCTTACGCCTCCGAACACGACCGGCTCCTCACCACGCTGGTTGCTCCCGCTTATGATCATCTTGCCGATGGATTGACCCTGCTAAAAGGAAGCGGTAAAGAAACCTGCGGATTGGCAGGACTGGAAAACGGCCGGGAATATTACCGGGCCTTAGTTCGTCTGCGAACCGGCTCCTATCGCAATATTTCGGAAATCAAACAGCTTTTAGCCAAAGACCTGCGGCTCAACTACGAATCCCTTTTTGCGCTCCTTTCCACAAATCCCGGCTTAAAAAACATGATTGCCGAAAGCCCCTCCCTTTTGCCGGAAATGACGCCGGAAGAAATTCTCTCCAACTTACAGGAAGAGATCGGCGAGGAATATCCTCCCATCCCTGTGGACAGCAATAGCGCGCCCATCCACTCCACGATCAAATATGTGGACGAAAGTCTGGAGGCTTACAGCGCACCCGCCTTTTATATGATGCCGCCCATTGATAACATTTGTGAAAACCTGATCTATCTAAACGCGAAAGACACGCAGGATGATCTCTCCCTCTACACGACATTGGCCCACGAAGGTTATCCCGGCCACCTTTATCAAACCGTATACAGCAAGCGCTATCAGGAGCAGGAAAACCTGCTTCCTATGGGGAGCGTTCTCTATTATGGCGGTTTTGTGGAGGGCTGGGCCATGTATGTGGAGCTTGCCTCCTACGATAAGGCCATCGAGCTGGCGGCGGCTGACCACCCCGAAGCGGCGGCCTACTATCAGCTATGCCGTCTGGACCGGCAGTTCAGGCTCGGTCTCTACTCTCTTTTAGATATTGCCATCCACTACGATAACGCCTCCTTCGAGGATGTTCGGAAACTCTGCGCCAGTCTCGGCATAAACGACAGCGCCGGGCTTGTGGCTCTCTACCAGTATATCGCGGAAGAGCCTTGCAATTATCTGAAATATTATTTGGGATATCTGGAAATTCTGGAATTAAAAAGACAGGCAGCCGTTCTCTGGTCCGATACCGACACGGTGACAGCTGCCTATGATGACACTGATTTTTTATTCCGCTTTCATACTTTTCTTTTGCAAAACGGCCCGGCGGACTACCGGACGTTAGCAAAACGCCTTGCCGTCTGGGAGGATCAGGATACCTCCCTGAAAAAGCGCGTTAACTTTAACAGTGCGTTCTCTAACGCTTCCTGTTCCTCCTCCGAGAGGTCTTTCAGAACCGCGTCGATCATCTCCTCGTGGAATTTGCGGTGATGAAGATATGCCTGATGTCCTTTCTCCGAAAGAGAAACCAACACAACCCGCCTGTCTTCTTCGCTGCGGGTTCTGTTCACATATCCTTTTTTCACCAGGCTGTTGACTGAAATAGTCAGCGTCCCTGTGGTAACTTCAAGCTCTCTTGCCACGCTGGTCATATTTTTCGCGCCTTCCGGGCCGATCGCTTCCATGACGTGCATATCGTTTGACGTCACGTCCCGATATTCCTCCGTCCGGACAGCGCGCTCTTCCAGCGTATTAATATCCCGGAACAGCCGGACTAACACTTCGTTCAAGGTATTATTAATGTTCATTTCAGCCTCCATGTCCGAACAGCGTACTATGAAAATCAGTGTAGCAAAAAATAGTTTGAAAGTCAAACTTTTTGTCTCTCCCTAAAGTACCAATTATAAAATAACAGTTTATAATTTCTTTCGTTTTTCTTTCGAATTTTGACACATCCCATTCACAAATAGCCTGTATAGTAATAATTGTAGTTAAGACAGAGCCGGATCAAAGTTTTCGGCCCGCAGGAATTACATACTAAGATTCTATGGCGGTGGTTATACTACACTTACAATGGAGTCGCCGGTGCTGATTTGGCGCCGACCGGCTTCGACTAACCATAACAGCGCGTTTTACGAAACGCCTGTTGACATATATTTGGACCAACATTTCTATCCTTCTCACACACAAGAAACGGCGCCATAAGGCGCCGTTTCTGTATGAGTGCCAATTATCTGCACAGCTTCCCCGCCAGTACAATACTCGCCACAATTCCTGCAAAAGTAGCAAGCAGCGCTCCCTTTAACGTATAGCGCGTTTTATTGACCTTCGCCGCAAGGAAATAAACGCTCATGGTATAAAAGATCGTTTCCGTACAGCTCATCATAATGGAAGTTGTAAGACCAATCAGGGAATCCGGCCCGTGATTTTTGAATATATCAAGCACAAGACCAGTCGCCGCCGAGGAGGAAAACATCTTTACAAACATTAACGGCACAAGCTCCGGGGAAAATCCGAACTTTTGCGCCAAACCGCCAAACAATCCCCCGACAAATTCCAGAAAGCCAGACGCGCGCAAAACCCCTACGGCCACCATAAGGCCAATCAGGGTTGGCATAATTTGTATGACCGTGTGAAACCCGTCTTTTGCTCCTCTGATAAAGTCCTCATACACATTACAGCGGTTAGCAATGCCGTAAGCCACAATATAAAAAAGAATAACCGGAATAATAATATTGGAAATATTAGATAATACAGACGCCATCGTTATTCTCACGGAATACTTTTATAAAAATCTATGCGGAAGAATTGTGGCTTATACATAAGATAAAACCGCTTGAAAAAAAAGCCGCATCGTACTATGATGAAAACGTCGGCGAAGCCGGCCAAAGAAAAAAGGGAGTCAATTACTTATGGAAAAACTAAAACCGAAGTTGTTTTCTGTCATGAAAACCTACACAAAAGAGCAATTCTTCAAGGATGTAATCGCAGGCGTCATTGTCGCCATCATTGCCCTGCCTTTGTCCATCGCTCTGGCTCTGGCGTCCGGCGTTGGCCCTGAGCAGGGTATTTACACCGCTATTGTCGCGGGTTTCCTGATTTCATTTCTGGGCGGCAGCCGCGTCCAGATTGCTGGCCCTACGGCGGCCTTTGCCACCATCGTGGCTGGCATCGTGGCCACAAAGGGCATGGACGGTCTGATCTTATCCACCATTCTTGCGGGCATTATTCTGGTGGCCATGGGCTTTTTGCGGCTCGGCAACCTGATCAAATACATACCCTACACCATCACCACCGGCTTTACGGCCGGCATCGCGGTAACCATTGCCATCGGCCAACTCAAGGACTTTCTGGGATTGACTTATCCCGCTGGAACCGTGACCATCGAGACGATGGAAAAGCTGTCAGCCGTTCTTCAAAATATTGGCACGATTAATGTACAAGCCCTGATCGTCGGGCTGGTCTGCCTTGCCATTCTGATTGTATGGCCCTATATCAATAAAACCATCCCCGGTTCCCTGATTGCTGTGATAGTTGGCATTCTGATGGTACAACTTCTCCATATGAATGTAAACACCATCGGCGATCTCTACGAGATCAGTAACAAACTTCCGCAGTTTCGTCTGCCATCCTTTACCTTAAAAGATGTGGGAGACGTTTTACCGGACGCCTTCACCATCGCTATTCTGGCAGCCATTGAGTCTCTGCTTTCCTGCGTGGTTTCGGACAGCATGATTAATTCCAAGCACCGCTCCAATATGGAGCTGATTGCCCAAGGCGTAGGCAACGTGGGGTCCGCGCTGTTCGGCGGCATTCCCGCTACTGGCGCGATCGCAAGAACGGCCGCCAATATCAAAAACGGCGGACGCACCCCGATCGCCGGTATGGTTCACTCCATTACGCTGGTGCTGATCCTTGTGGTTCTCATGCCCTATGCGGCGCTAATCCCCATGCCCTGCATTGCCGCCATTCTGTTTATGGTAGCTTACAACATGTGCGGCTGGCGCACTTTCGTTAATCTGTGCAAGTCCTCTCCCAAGAGCGATATTATTGTCTTGGTACTCAGCTTCGTGCTGACCGTCGTTTTTGATCTGGTGCTTGCCATTGAAGTGGGCATTCTCCTTGCCGCTATTTTATTTATGAAACGCATGAGCGAAGTGACCGAAGTGGAGGGCTGGAAATATGTGGACGAGGAGGACGATCCCGACAGTCTTGCGCTGCGTGTCGTGCCCGATCACACCCTTGTCTACGAAATTTCAGGGCCGATGTTTTTTGCCGCAGCAGACAAAATTTTGTCCATTTCCTTAAAGGAGGACACCGCCTGCCTGATCCTGCGTATGCGCAGCGTAAACGCCATCGACGCTACGGCCATGCACTCCCTGACGGAACTTTTAGAAAAATGTGAAAAGAAGGGGATTCGTATTATCCTCTCCCATGTAAATGAGCAGCCCAGAAAAGTAATGGACAAAGCTGGCTTTTCCGAACGGATCGGCGTAGAAAATTTCTGCGCGCATATCGACGAGGCACTGGAAGCAGCCAAAAACAAATAACGGAAAGGGTATACCATGATGAACAACCTAAAAAAATATGCATTAAAAGACATCCCCCACTATAAGGTGCACGGCCGCACCGTTCCCGGCGCAAATCCCCTGCCCTTGTTTTTCAGCGGAAGCGCTATAGAACTGAATGTGTCCGGCGCGGAGTTATGGGCCGATCTGGAAACCAGTTGGGAAAATCTGGAAATGTGGGTTACGGTTGAAATCAACGGAGAACTGATGAGCCGCCAAATGCTCATGCCGGGAACCTGCTCTCTGTGCCTGTTTCGCGGCATGAATCCGGAAACTATTAAGAACGTGCGTCTTACAAGAGAACTACAGGCCATGACGGAGGACGAGGACTGCTGCCTGATTGTCCACGGCTTTCAGACAAACGGAGATTTTCACCCCGTTCCAAAGGGAAAATATACGTTGGAGTTTGTGGGCGACAGCATCACCTCCGGCGAGGGAACCTACGGCGCGGTAGGCGAAGCGGACTGGATTCCCATGTATATGAGCTACAGCCATGATTATGCGAAAATGACAGCCGAAGCCCTCGGCGCAGACGCCTATCTGATCTCCAAGGGCGGATGGGGCGTTCTTTCCGGCTGGGATAACAATCCGCACTCCAACATCCCTTCCCGCTACGAGCAGCTCTGCGGCCTTTGCTGCGGCAAAAAGAATGAAAACCTTGGCGCCTTTGCGCCTTATGATTTCTCCACGCGGAAAACGGACGCTGTAATCGTCAATCTGGGCACGAACGACGCCTCCGCTTTTCAGCAGCCCGAATGGCACGATCCCGACACGGGCGAGACCTTCAAGCAGCGTCTGAACCCGGACGGCACCTTTCAGGAAGACGACCTGAACCGCTTTCAGGACGCCGTCGTCTCCTTCTTAGAGATGCTGCGCAGGCACAATCCGCAGGCGCATATCGTCTGGTGTTACGGTATGCTGGGCTATGACCTGACTTTTGCCATCACGGACGCCATCAACTGTTATACTGCTAAGAGCGGCGACCACAATCTGATCTTTTTGCAGCTTCCAAACACGACGGCGGAGACGGTTGGCTCCAACGAACACCCCGGTGTGCTCTCGCACCAAAGAGCGGCGCGGGTACTGACGGAGTATTTGAAGGATTACTTTTCTATTATTAGCTCTGACGCTCTAACTCCAAAAGCCCCAGCTTCAACGCTCCCATAATACCCTGCTTGTCGTCAAGGCTCTGCACCACGATGTAACTGTCTAGGTCTTCTAACTCCTTCGTCTTAATGTAGCCGTTTAACAGCGTTTTAAATTTCTCCCGCACCAACTTCAAAAGCTGTGTCTGGTGCATCACGCCGCCGCCCAGAATAATCCGCTGGGGAGACACAAGCACAGTATAGTCCACAAGCGCCTGCGCAATATATTCAGCCTCCATCTCCCAGACCTCCGGTCTGTCGGCAAGGTCGATGGCTTTCTTTCCCCATCTGCCCTCGATCGCCGGCCCTGCCGCAAGCCCTTCCATGCAGTTTTTATGGAAAGGACAAAAACCCTCGTAGGTATCGTTTGGAAGTTTGCTCAAAAGGATATGCCCGCCCTCCGGGTGCAGCATCCCGTGCAGCAGCTTTCCATCCACGATCACACCCACGCCCACGCCGGTGCCAATCGTAATATAAATACAGCTATGCAGTCCCTTCGCAATGCCCCATGTATATTCTCCCAGCGCGGAGCCATTGACGTCCGTATCAAATCCAACCGGAACGCCCAGTTCCTTTCTGAAAGTTCCCACCATATCAAAATTCTGCCATGCCAGCTTCGGCGTGGTTGTAATATATCCATAGGTCTCGGAATCCCGATTCACGTCGATCGGGCCAAAACACCCGATCCCCAACGCCTCTATCTCCTTTCCCTTAAAAAAGGAAAGCAGTTTGGGTACTGTAATCTCCGGCGTCTCCGTGGGAATGGAAACCTGTTCCATAATTTCTCCGTTTTCGTTGCCGATGGCGCACACCATCTTTGTGCCGCCCGCTTCCAATGCCCCTAATTTCATATTCCATTTACCCCTTTCTTTTTTTGATGTTCAGCCCTGCCTATCCGATTACCCCGCAATCTCCCTTGCAACGAACACACCGCTTGCGGAGGCATGAGACAAGGAATGCGTCACGCCGCTGCCGTCCCCGATGATATAAAGTCCCTTGTGTTTCGTTTCCAGATGTTCGTCGATCTCCACTTCCATGTTGTAAAACTTCACTTCCACACCGTATAACAGCGTATCGTCATTTGCCGTACCCGGCGCAATCTTATCGAGGGCATAAATCATCTCAATGATACCGTCCAGAATCCGCTTCGGCAGCACCAGACTCAAATCTCCCGGCGTAGCCGCAAGGGTCGGTTCAATCAGCCCCTCCGCAATCCGTTTCGCGTTGCTTCTTCTGCCGCGCACCAGATCACCGAACCGCTGGACAATCACGCCGCCGCCCAGCATATTGGAAAGTCTGGCAATGCTTTCCCCATAGCCGTTGCTGTCCTTAAAAGGCTCCGAAAAATGCTTCGCCACAAGAAGCGCGAAGTTTGTGTTTTCCGTCTGTTTCTCCGCTCCCTCATAGCTATGCCCGTTCACCGTCACAATGCCGTTGGTATTCTCGTTGACCACAATCCCGTGAGGATTCATGCAGAATGTTCTCACATTATCCTCGAACTTCTCCGTGCGGTAGACAATCTTACTCTCATAAAGCTCATCCGTCAAATGAGAGAAGATCACCGCCGGGATCTCCACGCGCACGCCGATATCCACACGGTTCGACTTGGTAGGGATCGCAAGCTCTTCACAAACTTTCTCCATCCATTTGCTGCCGCTTCTGCCTACCGATATCACGCATTTGCCACACTCATAAGATTCCTTATCCGCATGTATCAGAAAACCGTCCTGCGTCCGCTCCACCGACTGAATCGGGGTGTCAAAATAAAACGTTACTTTGTCCTTCAGCTCCGCATAGAGATTTTCCAGCACCACATAGTTAATATCCGTCCCCAGATGGCGCACGGAAGCATCCAGCAGATTCAGGTTATTTTGCAGACAAAGCTTCTTAAAATGGGTGCCAGCCGTGGAGTACAGCTTCGTTCCCTCACCGCCGTATTTCATATTGATTTCATCCACATAGCGCATCAGCTCGATGGCCTGCTTTTTTCCCACATATTCGTAAAGCGTGCCGCCAAAGTCATTGGTAATATTATATTTTCCGTCAGAGAACGCGCCCGCACCGCCAAAGCCGCTCATAATCGAACAACTGGGACATTTCACACAGGATTTTATCTTCTCGCCGTCTATGGGACAATGGCGCTTGTCTAACGCATGTCCGGCCTCAAATACCGCTATTTTCAAATCCGATCTTTTACGCGTCAGTTCATAGGCCGAATAAATGCCGCCCGGCCCTGCGCCGATGATAATGACATCATATTTCATAGAACACATCCTCCGTTTTCATCGTACCATAAACGGCTGCACGGGGCAACGACATTCACCGTTTCTTCCTGCCGACGATATACCAGATCCCCGTCGCCGTCACAATCAAAGCCATCACAACAACAACCGCAGCCGCCACAGTTTTCGTTCTGTCATTCTTTCCTGGAGCTTCCTCCGGTTTCTCCTTATTTTCCTTCTGAAAATCGATATAAGCGATCGCACAGGAAGAAAAATGATCGGTGGAAAAAGTAATCGTATCCGGATTCTCATCTTCATCCACAAGATGTACAAACTCCGGACTGCCGTCCGCCTTTGTGTAAAGGCTTAAAATATAAAACGTCCTGTCCTGCGCCTGCAAAGGTTCCGGAACATGAATCACCATTTTTATTTGTTCCGAAAGCTCCGAAACATTCTGTTTTTCATTCCCCTTCTTCTCCCGCAGCGTAATCTCAAAATATCGCCCAATGGTCATGCTGGGAAGCTTTTTCTCCTCAAAGGCATCTTTAGTCTCCTGCGATACCTTTCCCTCCATATCCTTGATCGAGAGATCGATAAGCACCGGCAGATCGCCTTGCAGCATCAATCGCTCCTCCTCCCCGCTCAAGAGCTGCCTCGCCGCCGATTCCAAACCGGAAATGCCAAAGTTTTCCTGTCTGCCGTCCGCAAAATCATTGTGAATTGTTATCTGCAATTCCCCTGTTTGCGTCGTTTCCTCCGGCAGTTCTTCATCCTTTTTCTCCTTCTCTTCCTTCTTTCTCTCATCTTCCTGCTGCTTCTTTTGCGGATCGTCGCTGTCGTCTGTCTTATCTTTCCCGCTTTGCTGATCCGTCTCATTTTTCTTGTTATCCTGCTTGGTCTGATCCGTCTTTGCAGCTTCCGGGTTATCCCGTTTTGGCGCTTCCACAAAATCCGCAGAGATCGTATGGTCTCCCCTCACATCAGAAAAATTGAAGGAGGCCGTTTTTCCAACCTCGGCGCCATCCACATACACCATGCGGATATCATAACCGGTTTTAGGCGTAATCGTATAGATCACTGCCGCGCCTTCTTTGACGGTTGTTTTTCCCTCCGGTGTAATCGTCCCGTTAGACGAGGACACAGAAGCAGTAATGGTATAGGATTGCGCCTCTTTCTTTTTAAAAACCGCCGTATAGGTTCTGTCGCCCGTAACCTTATCAATCTGCATGCGGCTGTTCCGGCTCACAGTATTTCCGTTTTCCGTCCAATTGTCAAATTGATACCCTTCCTTGGGAAACGCTTCCAGCGTCACGCCCTCGCCATACTTCACGGTTCTGCTTTCTGTAGCCGTCCCAGCATTATTATCATTTACATTAACCGTAATCCGGCATTCGACAGGCTTAAACTCCGCCACATAGACAGCGTCGCCGTGTATATGATCTACAACATACCGGGCGTCCTGAGAAACCCGATTATTATTTAACAGCCAGCCCTCAAATGTAAATCCTTCCTTCGGCGACGCCGAAAGCACCACATAACCGTCTTCCTGAACAGAGCCGCTTCCATAGACGTCCCCGCCATTTTCAGGGGAAGCCTGTACCTGTATGTTGTATGTAGACGCCTGCACATACGCAAGCGCCGTAGCGCTGTAATTGCTGTCCTGCCTCGATACCGCTCTAATCACCAGCGAAGAGGCCGTCTCGTCGGAAGCCACATTCAAAACGCCGTTTCCGTCAATAAACGTATTTCCGCTGGACTGTCCGGAAACGCTCCACGCAACATCCCTGCTGTAATTACCCGCTCCTGCCACGGAAGCGGTAAACGCGCACGTTGTATTTTTAGAAACTACAACCGTTCCGGGCGAGATACTGACGGATGTAACCGCAGGCCGCTCCTCTTCCACCGGAACTGCGCCCGCGCCGATTTCTGCCGCGCAGCAAGGAAAAGCCGCCGAAAAAAGCAGCCAAATCATATAAATATAAGCGCTGATCCTGTATATGGCTCTTCGTTTCATCTATCCCGTCCTTTGCGTTCCCGTTTATTATCATACATTCTTTCATCCGCCTCTCTTAGCGCCTCCTGATAGCTGCGTCCGCCTTTCACCAACCCGCAGCCAAGAGAAAACTTAAGCGTAACGGTAATCCTGTCGTTTAGGGCCACTGTCTTTTGATCCTGAATATCTATCAGATCTTTGATTGCGGCTTGCAGTTCAGTCTCGTCACCATAATGATACAAAAACAGCACAAACTCATCTCCGCCCATTCTGGCGGCGACGCAGTCCTTTACCTCCAGACTGGTAATAAGCTCCGCAATCGACTTCAAATATACGTCTCCCATATCATGACCATAGGTATCATTAATGGTCTTCAAATCATCCGCATCAACCATGACCACCGCACTATATCCAAGCTCCTCCGGCATATCAAATAATGCGGAAAGCCTCTGTTCCATCCCACGGCGGTTATACAACCCCGTGAGTAAATCAATATCCCGTTCCGCTTCGATTTCCTTGCGCTTTCTGACGCTCTCCGTCACGTCGATCACAACGCCGAATATCCCGTTATGATCCCGAATTTCTTCCAGCCTAACATATCTGTCCTTAACTCCGAAGATATCCTCCTCCCCCTCAACACAATTTTTGCGGATTTCGTCAATAAACTGCCGAAAACTTACTGCATCGGAGCTTAACTGTTCCGCCTCCTGCTCATCCAATGCAAGTATCCTCGGGATATATTCGGTAAACCGTACGCGTTTCATGTGTTCATTGTATTCATACACACCGATATACATATTGGTCTTGCGTAACACATAAGACATCTTGCGGCTGCTGTCCAATAAGCTCTGCTTCATGGTATTGATATAGCTGCTCAACTCCGAAAACTCTGCGCTGCTTTGAACAGAAATCACCTCATCCAGATTTCCCTCGGCTATCCTGCCCAGTTTTTCATTGATCACCTCAATACCATCCACCACATACCGGTTCATATATCGGGTCACCGCGCAGTTTAAAGCAATGGCAACCGCCGCCAGACAGATTACAAGCGCAACCGTAGTTTCCGGAATCCTCTGATACAGATCGCGGCTTGCAATCACGCGCCCGATATAATTATCCCCTGCCTGCTGAAAAACGCAGTAAGCGTTTCTGCCGTCCACATACGCATGAGCGCCTTTTTCATATTCCGGAAAGGCGTTTTCATCGAGTCCAATTTCCGTCATATGTTTTCCCACGCATTCTAAGTTTGTAGAACCGACAATTTCTCCGCTCGCTATGTTAATTGCATAATAGTCTGCTTCCAGATTCACCCGGAATTGAGAAAACAGATACGATAATTCATTTTTCTCCGTAACCTTCATCACATTGACAGGCTCCATTCCCACCTGTACAATGAACGCGCCGTTCTCACTCCAAAGCGCCGAATACTGCATCAATTTTTCTTCCGCCGTATTTGGCGTAATTTTCTGAACCAGCTTCAAGGAACGATCGCTAAGCATCGGCTTAAAAAAAGCCATCTGCTCGCCCGAATCAAAGGTAAAATCAAAATATTCCGGGTGGGTTCCCGCATAAATGCGGCCCGTTTCATCAAAAATGTGAATCTCGTCCACCCCAACGAGCCTTGCAATATCCTTTAACTCCTCTATGCTCTCAAGCACGGAAGGATCATTTTCGATGATATAGGCAATCGCCTCCGCATTCCGCAGACAGGTCGCGCTGTATTCTGCCACAACCTCCTCAATCTCCTCCTGATTACCCGCTAACATCTGTTCAATCTGCTGAAAGGTCCTCACCGCATTTTCATACGCCTGTCTTTGTTCGTTCACCACTTGGATATATACAATCACATTCAGTATCAGCACTGCCAAAATAATGGTAAGCAGCCGCATATATTGGCTAATAATCCGCCTAAGCGTTTTCGGTGCTCTCGTCTTCATTTTTGTCTGTCCTTTTCATTTTATTTTAGCATTTTGCCCTTCTATGTGGCAAGCGTTTCCGCCCAAAACCGCTTTCACATGCACCGCAATAAAAATTCCGTGCCGCCCACAACCTGTTCCGAAATCATTAAAAGCTTACTTTTCAAAAACGGGGATAACGCTTCCTTTGCCGCCTGCTTATCAAGCACCTCGTTCTGTTCATCCGCAAATACCAAAATCACTTTACTTCTGGCATGAAATTTTTTCAGATAGGCAAAAAGATCCTCGTAGCGTTTTTGACAGGGATCACATCGATACCCATCGAAAACGCCGCCCGTGACCAGCATTGCCATCGGCGTCACCTTCGCCTCTGTTTCCCGTCCCCAGAAAACAAGATTCAAACGGACATTTCTAAAAATCTCCTTCCCCCGCTTCAACGCCCTCACTACGGCGGCCACTGCTGCCGAGCAGTCTTCCGGCTTCAAAGATGTGTCAATCACAATCGTCATTTCCAGATTTCCGCCCCGGTAATTTCCGGGAACGTGTAGAATGGCATCCACTCTCTTTGCAATTTGCAACGCGCCTATTTCCGTAAGTTCCACAATGTTCTACACTTCTTTCCTACTTTTGAAATCCATCGCCCTCTGTATTTGCAACAAGGCGATCAAAAAATTTGTATTGATAGATTTTGCGATTATCTGAACCTGTGCAAAATTTGCACAAGTTAGATTGAAAAAACCGAATAATCTGACCTGATTATAGGTCATCATACATTCGATTACAACAATTTTATTTCTCTGTATGAAGTTTGATCAGGAAATTAAAAAGCCGCGGCCATACGGGCCGCAGCTTTTTATTTCCACTGGGCATCCGTAACAGATTCTAATTAATACCCGTTATCCCCAGCTTTCCGTCTACGGACTTAAATATGATATTGGGCGTCGCATCTCCCATGATAACCCCCGCCATCGTCTCCTCCAATGACGAAATGTCCACCGCCTCGATCACCGCGCATCTTTCTTCTGTGAAAATGTCGTTGCTGTTCAGCTCTAAAAAATCCTCCTTACCTTCAACCACTTCGCCGTTTACTGCAAGCGGATATGCGCACAAATCCGCAAGCGCCTCCATATCCCGATCCGCCATCGCTGTTTTAATCTGCTCAGCAAAAACGGCGTTTGGCGTTTCCTTCGCGCCGCATCCCATACACGCAAAAGCCATCACGCCTGCCGCCAATAATAATTTCCACTTTTTCATTCTAATTCCTCCCGTCGGTTTATTCTTGAATCAAGCTTATCCCGCCCATATTTTGCCGTCAATTTCTCTTCTTCGCATTTTACTACCGATTCTTCACGCTGCCGGTCAAACTTCCAGCAAATATGCGGTTGTGCAACCACCCCCGACTCGGTATAATTTTAATGATAGTTTTACATGGCTGCAGCCCGCTTATCAGGAAGGCTTGGCAGAACGAAGGGACACATAACGTATTATGAAAATAACCGTTTGCGACGACAGCATTAAAGATTTACTCGATATAGAGAAACTTTTATTAAAATATCAAGCTCAATATCCGGACAGAATCTTTGAACTGGAAAAATATTCGGACCCTTCCCGGCTATTTCATAAGATCGCGGAAGGAAATCTGACGGATATTTATATTCTGGATATGCTCATGCCCCGCCGGACAGGTATCGACCTCGGCCGCCAGATCAGAAAGAATGGTAAGGAAAATGTAATTATCTATATAACCTCTTCCCAAGACTATGCCTTGGAAGCCTATGACGTCCATGCTGCAAGATACCTTCTCAAGCCAGTTGATGAAGGCAGTCTTTTTGAGGCGCTGGATTATGCGCTTTCCTTTACCAAGGCTAAGACGGAACCTACATATATGCTTAAAACCAAAAATGGATTATTGCCAACCGCCTACTCTAAAATAGAATATATTGAAAATGCCGGAAGGAAACTGGAAGTACATTTATCTGACGGCGCGCTTCTAAAAAGCCTTTTTATCAGAACATCCTTTGAAGAAGAGGTGCGGGAACTTACGGAACGCGGAAATTTTTTACAGATCCACAAATCTTTCCTCGTAAACCTTGATTATGTGAAACAGCTTACCGCAGACAGCGCCATTATGAGTTCCGGCAGGCCGCTTCCCATAAGCCGGGCAAAAGCGCCTAAAGTCAAACGGGAATACCTTCTCTTTGTTTCGGAAAATGTTAGCAGGTGAACGAAATGGTCTATGTGAAAAATATATCCTATATACTGAGCCACATCTTCTTCTTGGTATTTGTTTATGTGTTTACACCGCACCGTTATTCTAAAGGAAAAACTTTCAGCGTTTGCTTGTTCTCCTGCCTGCTGATGACCTTAATGGACTATTTCAAATTGCATCTGTTTTCGGGCAGCGCAGTATTTTACTTTTTTACAACAATCACACAGATCACGATAACGCAGCTTACGGGACTTTTTATCACCGAAAAAAGAACTCTGAAAACGCTCTTCATCGGCTTAAGCGCCTCCAATTATGTACTGGTGGGCACGATCATTGCCTCCATCCTGTATATATTCACGGGCAATATCAGTCTTGCGCTTACCGGAAACCTTCTGGCGCACCTTCTTATCCTGACCGTGCTCTATTCTCGGATTGGAGGTATCCTTTCCCGCTTTTGCCAACGGGATTTAGGTAAAAACAAATGGGAATTATGCCTGATTCCCATATTTTTTTATTGCAGCTTTTCCAGTATTGCCTTCTTTCCCTACACGCTCTACGAGCATCCTGAAAATATCCTTGTCAGCGTCTTTTTAATGATTACCATGTTAGTATCCTATGTGGTGGTTCTTCGCTATATGGACAGCGAGGCCAAACAGGTAGAAGAGTATTGGAAAAATGTAATGTTTGAATCCTATATCAAAGGGTTGGAAAGTCAAAGCTATCTGGTAGAACAGTCCGAACAAAATTTAAAAATATTGCGGCATGATATGCGGCATTATTCCATGATGATCGATTCACTGCTCAACCAAAAAGAGTATGAGGAAATCCGAAACATAACTGGACATATTCATGAGGTGGTCGATGAAAACAAGATTACCCGCTATTGCGAAAATCTGGTCCTGAATACGGTTCTCGTGACAATGGCAGAGCGGGCGCAATCCCTCCAGATCGCCATACATTCAGATATCGTAATACCCCGCCAAATTCCAGTCAACGAATATGAATTTGCCATGGTTCTCGCGAACCTTCTGGAAAACGCCATACACAGCGTAGAAAATCTGGAAATTCAAAAACGCTCTATCCATGTAAAATTACACTGTTCTGCAGACCATCTGTTAATTGATTTGGAAAATCAATGCATGCAGGAAGTTTCTTTTGATTCCACAACCGGACTTCCCAAAAGCAGAAAAGGAAAAGGTCACGGTCTTGGCATGCAAAGCATACAGGCATTTTGTGATAAACTGAACGGAACCATTACTTGTTACTGTGAAAACAATCGGTTCCGAATTATCATGTTTACAAAATTTTGAGCTTCCAAACCCGACACCTTATGCCATTTTTCGACATATCATAATATCAAACGAATTTTATCCCCTTTGATAAAGGAACGTCATGTCTAAAGAAGCTGAATGGAATAAACGGTTTAACATTGGAGTTGATTCCATCGACACTGCGCATCGTAAGCTTTTTTCCATCGTACAAAAACTAATCCACCTGAGCAAAGATGAAAACAACGGACCATGGGCTTGTGCCGAGGGTATCAAATATTTTAAGAATTATGCCATAGAACATTTTACTGACGAAGAAATTTACATGCAGTCAATTCACTATAACGGATATGAAATACACAAACGCCTGCACGACGACATGCGCTATAAAACGCTGCCGGCGTTGGAAAAAGATCTTACCAAATCAAACTATTCGCAGGAATCTATCCATCATTTCCTCGGCATCTGCCTCGGTTGGCTTACCACTCATATTCTAATTGAAGACCGCGCTATCACTGGCAAAATTTCAAACAGATGGAAAACAGACCATGCCGGCGCAGATATGGACGCTCTTGAAGCTGCCCTGATCGCCACCTTACAGGAAATATTGAGATTACCGACAGAAATCGTGAGTGAACATTACAGCGGGGAAGACTTTGGCAACAGCATCATTATCCGGCTGACCTACGCCTCTACAGTCCAAACGAAAGTTCAAATTTTCATAATTTTAGAAGAAAGTCTGATATTGAGCGTTGTCAGTGCCATGCTGGATATGCCGCTGACAAAAATGGATAAACTTGTCATGAATGCCGGTAAGGAACTCTCCTTGCGAATCGTAGAACATCTTGGCATATATTGCCATCCAACTTCACAATACCATTTGGAAAGCTGTCATTTTATGACGCCGGAGCAGTTCAGAAAAACATCATATCTGGAAATCTTTGATTACAGTCTGCTCCTTAATACCGGCCACGGTTACTTTGCCTTTTGTGCAAAATGTGAGTAAATGACACCGCGCGCAGCCGGCCCAAAACCAACGGTCATTTATTCCCGCATTCTCCCTACAATATGTTTCACTTCTGGAAGATACGTCCGGCCGAACATATTCAGATGATTTAGGAGATGGTAAAGATTATATACGTCGCGGCGGCGTTCATATCCCGGCTGTAAGGGTAACGCCCCTTTATAGGCATCATAAAAAGTCGGAGAAAATCCCCCAAAGAGTTCTGTCATCGCCAGATCCGCCTCCGCATGACCCACATAAACTGCCGGGTCAATCAGCCATGCTCTGCCGTCGTTTCCAGCGATCACATTTCCTCCCCACAAGTCGCCATGCAGCAGGGACGGTTGTTCCGGTTCCACCAGAATTTCATCCAAATGATCCAGAAACCGAATGATCTTTTTCCTATCCTGCCCGTCAAAGTAACGGGAAGCGTCCTGAAACTGCGGCTCAAGCCGGCACTCCCGAAAAAAACTTGTCCAACTGTCATATCCTGTGTTGATCTGCCTGCGCCTGCCAATAAAATTATCACAGAAAAACCCGTATTTTCCGTTTGTCACCAGCCCGGCCGTCGACGCGCGGTGCATGTTTGCAAGCTGACCCGCAAGCTCTTCCCAATAATCTGCGCGACGGCTTTTGCCATGGATAAACTCCATCAGCAAAAAGGAAAAGCTGCCCCGGTCTTCATCCGTTCCAATGCCAAGAATTTTTGGTGTGCCGATGGTTTTGGTCCCGGTAATGGCGTTCAGTCCCTCAGCTTCCGCCGCAAAAAAGGAAAGGTTTTCCTTCGTATTTGATTTCATGAAAATCTGTCTGCCGCCCGTAAGCGTCAAACCATAGGCTTCATTGATATCGCCGCCAAATATGCGGCTGGTTTTTTCGATTTTTGTCCCTTCGCCAGCAAGAGCGCATAGCGCGCCCGCTAAGGAGGTAAAACGCTGTGGTGCAGCCATGTTGAGCGCTCCCTTCTTTTACTTCAAAAAAGTCCTCACTCTTTTCTCAATACCACAATCAATTCTTCGCACATTGTCTTAACCTTCTTTCCGGAAACATTAGTCGGAGAATTAAGACTTGGCATAACCTTGTTGCTTATCGTCCGGTCCATAGTCATAATATGTTTTAATCCAAATTGTTCTCCTAATTCAACCAGTATCTGATCCGTGTGAAGAGAAACCTCTTTGACGGTTCTATTCCCTACAACCCAGAACTGATACGCGTTTGTACGGCACTTTTTCGTTACAGCTCCCAGCACATCGTTCAAATCTTTATAAAAACTAAATACGTCCCCCGCTCTTTCTAAATTATCCGGATTCTTTAATATTTCCGATAAAGCCTTTTGTAGAGATATGCTTGGTAAATTATTTTTAAATCCTTTTTTGAATGAAGTTCCGCCCATAAGATTTTTGTCGATATCTATGATCTCTTTATATGAAAGCTTATCATAATCACACCATTGAAGCGATACCCTGCTAAATTGTCCATATGCGACCGTTGTTCTGCTATCGCCGTATGGGGGAGAGGTTATTACAAGATCAATGGATCGATCCGGAACGCTCTGCAGAATTCGTGAATCCTCGTGGCTAAGATGAACCGATCCCAAGGCTCGATGAGCAACTCTCTTGCGCAGCTCTTTCATTTTACTTATATTTGATGAAAGAGTATCGAGGTAGGTCATTCTTACATCCGGTTTATACACTGCCACTTTCTCCGGTTCCATCCGATACATTTTAAATTCACCGTTACGTCTATTGGAAACGAGCCTAGTTGTTTCGGAAAAGGCAATCATAAAATAATCCCGTAAATCTATATCTGAAATTTCAAAAATGAGAGTTCTGATAATCTGTAGTTCTATCACACAGCGAGGCACAAACCAATATCCCATGTTTTCTATATCAGGGATTACAAGATCAGAGTCATACTTGGATAAATAATCATTCAGTATCTTGCAAGCATTAGCGCCCCAATTATCCTTGTCGTTGATTTTTGCTGTAATATCGTAATGATGCTCTGAAATATATAGATCAATGTCCTCTAAAATATTGGTATATGATTCATACTTCTGTTGAAGCTTTTCGGAAAAGTCATGAAAAGCATGATCAAGATCACTTTCTATGACGGTTGTTTTTGCTTTGGATATTTTTTGCGCAAGCGGATTCAAATCGTTGCCGTATACCTCCGTGAATCCAGCCAATAATCCCTCCAATAGTACAGTTCCAGAGCCCATAAAAGGGTCAAGAAGCAAGGTCGCAGGACGATATTGATTCATAATGCTTAAAATATTACGGCTGATTGGATATACCATTACAGCCGGATAATTGTGGATACTGTGAGTCAACTCTTTTGTATCGTCATTTTTAAAATCCCAGAATCCTTCCGGCAAATTAGAAAACGCCTTAACCAATTCTTCATCTATGATTTCTAAATCTTTCATGAATCAAACCTCGTTTGTTTTTACCTCAACTATGCATATGGTATTACTATACCATCCATAATCGTTTCCTCCGTGGTCAATTGTAGTACAATCGCCCTATAAAGTCCATAAGTTTTAATCCTTATCACGGTCTCTGAATCTGAAAGGTATCCGCAAGCAGCAGCCAATTGGGACGGAAAAATCTCATAATCTGCCAGTAACCCATCCCCCGCAGGCCATACTCCGGCAGAAGGGCAAATTTTTCCCGATAACTTCTTACATCCTCAAACCACACCTCATGAAGCCTTCCGTCCTTCTCATATTGAAAAAAAGGCGACTTGGCAGCTTCATCAAACTGAATGGGAACGCCGGCTTCTATGGCAATCCGTACGGCCTCCTGATTGCTAACGGTAGTTGCCCGAGAGGCCCCTTGAACAAAGGGAAGCGTCCAATCATAACCATAGTTGGGAATCCCCAAATCAATTTTGGATGGCGCAATGCGTGTGACGGCATATTCCACCACTTGACGGACTTTATTGACCGGAGCTACAGCCATGGGCGGCCCATACGTATAGCCCCACTCGTAAGTCATAAGCAAGACGCTGTCGGCAGCCTCCCCCAGCAAACCGTAATCCTTTCCTTCATAGAGAAGCCCTGCCTGCGTATCGGAAGTCTTAGGCGCCAGTGCCACAGAAACATGATAGCCGTAAGGCGAGAGAAAGTTTCTGACATCCGCCACAAAATCGGCAAAGGGAACCCGATCTTCCGGACGGATATATTCAAAATCAATATCCACGCCCTGAAAATTTTTTCTTTGAACCGTTTCCAAAAGATTGTTAAGAAGATTTTCTTTGGCAGCCTGATCGTTCACCACGGCAGTAATCAACAAATTATTGAAATTTCCATCCGGCCCGAACGGCGTCAAGGTAAGCACCGGACGCACTCCTTCCATAAGCGCAGCGCTTATCATAAAAGAGTCATCCAGCATCGGCGGCACAATATCCCCGTCCGTTGTAAATCCATACGAAAAAACAGACAGGGAAGACAGATAAGGAAGCGTTTCCTGTAAGGTTTCTTGTCGAATAAAGGGGTAAGCGTAACCGTTCACCCATGCAGGATATGAGGGCATGGAAATCTCCCCCGAAGATAAAAGAAGCGCCTGCCCCACCGCCAACGGATACGGATAGGCAAGTTGATTGTTATAAATAATGGAAGCCGCGGAAATCCCATAGCTTTCCGCAATGGAATCTACCGTATCTCCTGATTTTACCACATAAATTTCCATAGAATATTCCCGTAGGCTTTTGCTTTATTCTATGCATCATCCGTCTGGGATTTCTTTCTAAATAAATAATTCATGTATTTCCCCGATTTCATCCACATTGGGAATGGAACTTTGTGCCCCCGGACGCGTCACTACCACCGCGGCCACTTCTATCGCAAAAGTGATTGCCTGTTCCAAAGAATACCCTTCCGTCAGGAACATTGCCATAGCCGCCGTAAAACTGTCCCCAGCCGCTGTCGTATCCACCACTTCAACCTTCTTACCAGGGAAAAGAACACTGCCGCCGTTATGAACCAGCATTGCGCCTGCCCCGCCAAGCGTCACCACCACGCTCCCCACGCCACGTTCCAGCAGACGGCGGGCCGCCCTCTCAATCTCCTCGGCAGTACCCACCGGCATTCCTGTCAATAATCCCAATTCCGTTTCATTGGGCTTGATCACATCCACGCAATGGTACAATTCGTCCGGAAGCTCTGCGGCAGGCGCCGGGTCCAATATCACCAGTTTCCCTGCCTTTTTTCCTTCTCTGGCCGCAAAAGTTACCGTCGGCAAAGGAATTTCCAGTTGCAAAACGATCGCGTCCGCCGCCTGTATCCGGTCAATATTGGCGCTGATGTAGGCTTCATCGGTCATAACATTAGCGCCCTGTATCACCAGTATACTGTTATTTCCAGTCTTTTCCACCGCAATAACCGCCATCCCGGTAGGATAATCGGGCAGACGTTGGATATGTAGAGTGTCTACCCCTTCTCCTTTCAAATTTGCAAGCAAAGCGCTTCCGTTTTCATCCTGTCCCACACTGCCCAGCATTTCCACATGGCAGCCTAAACGTCCGCAGGTAAAAGCCTGGTTGGCGCCCTTGCCTCCACAGACCAGTTTCATATCCTGACAAAGAATGGTCTCCCCGGCAACCGGAATATGCTCTATCTGCAACACCTGATCCATATTCAGACTTCCAATGACAAGTATTTTCCTCATAATCTTTTCCTTTTATAGAATCATGCTAATAAGCCGCTTTCATGCTATGCATGTTGTAAACGTTTCTTTTCCCTCTGGTATGAATAGACCGCAATGGCGACAATGGTCACCAGATAGGGCATCAACTGCATCAGTTCCGGCGGCAGTCCCATAACCTGCAGCTGGATTGCCAGCGCATCTGCCACACTAAACAGCAAAGTTGACAGCAAAATACCGCCCGGCATACCATGTCCCATACTTTCCGCCGCTATGCCGATAAATCCTCGGCCCGCCACCATGTTCTTGGAAAAGAAACTTACATATCCCATGGACATGAATGCGCCGCCCATGCCAATCAGCGTCCCGGCAATGATCAGTGTCATATATTTATATTTGATAATAGACAGGCCCACCGATTCCGCCGCATCAGGATTCTCTCCCACTGTGCGCATACGAAGTCCCGACTTGGTCTTAAACAGGAAGAACGATAACACCAGCACAGACAGCAGGGAAAGATAGGTCAGAATATTATGTCCCGACAAGATATCTCCCAGCACCGGTATCTTCTCCAGAACAGGAATGTCTACAATCGGAAGCGTGGAACTCGCAATGCTCTGGGTAGAAGCCTTTTCTCCCGTCAGACAATATACAATAAAGATCGTGGCTCCGCTGGCTAGGACATTCAACGCGATGCCGGCCAATACCGGCTCTGTCTTTAGGAATAATGTCACATACCCAAAAACGCAGGTCAGTAAAATACCTACCGCAATGCCAAACAGCAGTCCAGCCCAGCAGTTTCCAAACATCCATGAACCAAGCGGCGCCGCCAGGGAGCAAAAGAGCATGATCCCTTCTGTGGCAATACTGTCCACTCCGCCTTTGCTGAATATCATACACGCCATGGAAGCAAACAGAAGCGGCGTCATCACACGGATAATGGAAAAAGCGAACGCTAACAGATCAAAATTACCCATTATTCAACACCTCCTGTCTTGCCGTTTTGACAACCTGACGATGCTGGTATTTCTTCAAAATCGCCTGCGCAGAAATCAGGATAATCACAACCGCCTGAATAATGGAAAAGATTTCCGAAGGCACATCCGTCTCCATGGACATAATATTGGCGCCCACACGCAGATAAGCCAGAAGAAATGCCGAAAGCGGAATCAACTCCGGCTTAAACTGGGCAACCGTTGCCACTAACACGCCGTCCCAGCCAAACCCCGGCAATCCTGTATACTGGAATCGTTTATACATACCAAATAATTCAACGCTTCCCCCGATACCCGCCAGCGCTCCGCCTATCAACTGGGAGATAATGATGACGCTTCCCACATTGATACCGGCCATCCTAGCCAGGCGCGCGTTCTTGCCAATCAAGGTTATCTTATATCCGAGTGCCGTATAGTGAAACAGTATATAAACCACGGCCACGGCCAGTAGTGCAATCAGCGTACCCGCATTGATACGTGTCCCCGAAACCAAGCGGGGAAGCAGCATGTTCTCCGGAAAGGCATTGGAATAATTGGCGTTCATGGATGCATCCCGCAGGTAATTTACTACAAGATACAATCCAAGATACAATAATACATAATTTAGCATCAGGCTGGTAACCAGCTCGCTGGCATTACATTTTACCTTCAACATGCCCGGAATCAGCGAGGAGATGCCGCCTGCAAGGGCGCCGAAAAACAGCGCTGCCAAAAGATTTAATCCCGGCGGCAGATCCAAAAGCACCGCACTGGCAGTTGCCGCCACACTGGCAATAAAGAAGCCGCCTTCCATGGAGAGATTAAAGAGTCCTACTCTATAAAGCATTGTAACGGAAAGGCCCGTAAATATCAACGGCGTCATGGACTCAATAATATTTCCGAATCTGCGCAGTGATGTAAAAGGCCCTATGAACATTGCATAAAGCGCCTGCCATGGCTCCTCACTGATCAAAAGGATGGTTATCAATACAATAAGCAGTGCAATGCCGATTGCCAACGCCGATTTGAGAATTTCAAACTTAATCCTGCTCTTACTATCCAACTTCCCTCACCCCCTGTTTCTTCAACCCCAGCATATAAAGTCCCAGCTCTTCTTCCGTCACCTTGCTGCTATCCTCAAAATATGCCACGACCTCTCCCTCGCACATTACCAGAATACTGTCAGACAAGACCATAACCTCATTTAAGTCCGCCGAGACCAGCATAACCGCATTGCCCTCATCCCGTTTCTCCAGAATCTTTTTCCATATGAACTCATTGGCTCCTACATCAATCCCTCTGGTAGGCTGGTTCGCAATCAGGATATCGGGAGCTGCCGAAAATTCTCTTGCCACCACGACTTTCTGCATATTACCGCCGGACAACATGGCCAGCGTCTGATTCTTATTGCGGCAGCGAATATTGAACTCTTCGATCAGCTCATCGCTGAGCGCAGTAATTTTCTTATGGCTTAAGAAGCCTCTATTTTTCAAATTAGGACTATCCACCCGATCCGGAATCAGATTCTCCCATATGGCGCCGTCCTTGGCTACCCCCAAAGTCATCCGATCCTCTGGAATATATGAAAGTCCCTGATCCCTGATACTGCGGATGCATTTGCCCAGCATGTTTGTCCCATTCACCAGCACTTCTCCGGTAGCCCCCTGTGTCAATCCGAAAATGGTCTCCGCCAATTCATTCTGACCGTTTCCTTCTACACCCGCCACACCCAGAATCTGCCCGGAACGCAATTCAAAATTGACATTGCGGAGCATGGGTTTACCAAACTGGTTACTATAGTTCAGGTTTTTTACCGAAAGCACCGTCTGCTTAAATTCAGCCGGTTTTTTATCTAGCTGAAGTACCACATCACGCCCCACCATGCGTCTGGAGATTTCTTCTTCCGTGGCATCTTTTACCTCGATGGTTTCAACGCTTCGTCCGCCACGCAGGATCGTGACTCTGTCACAGATCCGCATGACCTCCCTGATCTTATGGGAAATAAAAATGATCGTATGATTGCTCTTCTTCAACAGCAGAAGCTGCTCAAACAGTTCGTCCGTCTCCTGCGGTGTCAGTACAGCCGTAGGTTCATCCAGAATAAGCAGTTTTGCCCCTCTGATCAGAACCTTCAAAAGCTCTACTTTCTGTTTCAGACCAACAGACAGATTCCCCACTTTTGCCATAGGATCGACTTGTAAATTATATTTCCTGCCAATCTCGGATACTTGGGAAACAGCGGCAGCCGAATCAATCACCATACCTTTTACGGGTTCCATTCCCAAAATCACGTTCTCATATACCCTTAAAGAATCTACCAGCATAAAATGCTGATGAACCATGCCTATGCCCAGTTCTATCATTTCTGCGGAACCGGCCTTGTCCAGCTTCTTGCCCTGATAAAAAATAGATCCCCCGTCATATTCCTCCAGCCCAAACAGAATCTTCATTAATGTACTTTTGCCGGCGCCGTTTTCTCCCATCAGCGCATGGATTTCTCCTTCTCGGACTGAAAAATCCACATCCTTATTGGCCATAACACCATTGGGATATATCTTGGTAATCCCCTCCATCTTCAATATGTCCTGTGCCATGTCCGTACCTCCTCCGTTTCCATCATCCAATCCTATAAGTTGTGGCAGCCTTATTCGTTTCTGTCGAATAAGACTGCCACGATCTTATCCTGTTATTTCAAAAGAGCAGGCTCGATAATCTTATTCACTTCATCTGGATCTGTATTAAATGCCGATGAAACTTTTATCTTTCCGTTTACAATATCTTCTTTGGCCGCCTCAACCTGATCCCTGATCTCCTGGGAAACATTCTTTTCATAATATTCGTTGTAGGCAACACCTACACCATCTTCCAAGATTCCCAGACTTTCAAAGGTTCCAAAAGACAGCGTTCCTTCTTCATACAGCTTTCCTGCTCTGATAATACTTAAATCCACATTTTTCAGGATAGAGGTAAGAATACAGTTGGCTGCATCTTCATCGATTCCCTTAAATGCCATACTCTGATCCACATCAATACCGATGATATATTTGCCAGTTTCCTTAGCCGCTTCCACACACCCAAGCGCCGCTGTCTCCGCAGGCGTAATGATAATGTCCGCACCCTGATTGTACTGTGCCAGAGCAAGCTCCTTACCTTTTGCGGAATCATCCCAGCTTCCCACATAAGAGACGATCACCTTGATATCAGGTTCTACAGAACGTGCGCCTTCCACATAACCCACAATCCAGTCTGTAATGATAGGATGTTCCATACCGCCGATCAATCCAATGATTGGTTCCGGATTTGTGCCTTCCATACCGGAAGTAGTCACCAATGCCGCCAGAACACCTGCCAGATAAGCGCCCTCATTCTGTTTATAGCTGATTGCATAGATATTAGGGTGGTCTCCTTCCATCTCTGTGTCAAACAGCACAAACTTCTGGTCTGGATACTCTTTGGCAACTTCCTGTACTGTCTCAATGGCGCTTGGCCCATTGGTGATGATCAGGTCGTACTCCCCTCCTTCCGACAAGTCCAAAAAGGTAGGTTCCCACTTGGTCTGATCACGGCCTAACTCTATTACCTTAGTTCCCCAGCCTGCTTCTCCAAGTCCCAATAATCCGTTATACGCCGAGTCATTAAAGCTCTTATCTCCCAACTGTCCGATTACCACATGTACTGCGGAAAACCCGCCGTCCCCTGTCTGCTCTGCTTCCTGTGCAGAATCCGCCTCCCCAGATGCGGGCGTCTGTGCTGCTTCCTGCTGGTTGTCCGCCTGAGGCGTTGACTGCGAAGATGTACCACAGGCCGTCAAGGAAATAACTAAAACTGATGCAAGTAACGTAGCTAAAAAAGTTTTTTTCATAGTATCCTCCTTTTAATGTATAATCTCTACCAGATTTTCTCCTGCTTTTAGTCTGATCTCATTAGATGCCCCGGTTTCTTCATGGTTCAACAGAATCCGAGCTGGAACAATTCCTTCAAATCTGACAAAACCGTCATAAGGTGCATTTACGCGTACCTTACAAAAGTGAGGTTCATAGCAAAAACCTCTGAACCGGGTCTTCAAATCAGAAACAAATACCTCCTTTCCATTTAGTAAGAATCTAGTAAATTTTCCATCACATATGACAGATGCATATCCTTCCTTTACCGGATAATGATCGACCTCAAAAGCAGACCCGTCCAACATACCGAAACACAATCCGTTCCATGGGTCCATGGAAAGCTGCTCCATCGACCAGATCAGTGCAAACAACGCGCTCCAACTGTAAAAAGGATCGGAATCTACGGAGTCACTGCCCTCGCCCGTAAAGGAATTATAATTCTCATAGCTTCTCCTCATTTCCTTCCAGTGTCTGTCAAAATGCCAGACAGCCGCTGCCGCCAGCCGGTAAGCCTCTTCATCGCGCCCGGCCCGCCGCAGGCCCACATAAGTCCAATACGGCCCCGGTGCCCAGGTACGCCCACGCCAATACTGGTTATCCTGTGCCGCATCTGCCCTGGCATCAATGGCGGACAAGGGACAGGGAGTAAAAAATTCCTGCTCGTTAAAGATATGGCTGATACAGGCTTCTACTTTTGCCGCATCCGCCACGCCTGCTGCCAGCGGATAAAAACTGGTAGGACTCGTGAGTCCAAAGCTGCCATCCAGATTCCGGTTCGCATAGATTCCTTCTTCCTCATTCCACAAAACTTCATTGATACAATCCTTTATCTTATCCGCACGTTCTTTCAGCCTCCTGCTTAAATCAGCGTCTCCCAAAATATCCGCAATCCGGGACTGACACTCCATATCCAGGGCCAGCATACTGGAAACTCCTATATCATACTGTTCCAATAGTCCTGCTTCCTTGTTGTAAACAGCCTCATCATACATAGGACTATTGTCCATGGCCGCTTCATTGAGCGCCGCAAATTTGGTTCTCCTGTGGGAACCCCGTCCCGTCTGGGAAGTTCCGAGCCGGATAAGGTTCCTTGACTCCGGGTCCCTGCTTCGCAGATACCATTCCCCCGCCCGTACCATGGAAGGCAGCGCTTTATATAAAGGCGTCTTATCTCCCGTGAGCAGATAGTGCTGCAACAGACAGTAACCCAGACAAGGCGGCTGTGTTCTGTCTACCCAGTTCTGCCATTGTGACAACATTCCCGCAAAGTTTCCTCCCGGAACAGCTGCCGTGAGGCAATACTCAAGATTTTTGGACGCCATCTCCCGGTCTCCCGCCACGGACGTAAGCAGAATCTGATAACAGGTATCCGAGAAAAACAAAAACCACCCTCCAAATCCTTTGTTCCAGCTCTTGGTAATCGCGGTATATTCCATCCCTTTATCTACGCTGGCCATATCGTTCCACGCCATAATATCACAGACCGCATCCAGCATCCCTTCATGCAGCGCATCCGTCTGATGTGGACGTTTGGACAGAATTTTCCTCTTTTCTTCTTCCCATTTTTCAAAATATTCTGTGGCATCCCGTGCCCCATCGCAGGCGCTTTTCCTATCATTGGCAACCGATACCGCCGCATAAACACAATTGCCTGCCGCCAGTGTAAAAGCGGCCGTAGCCCATGGCGATTTCTGTTCTTCCCTGCGGAATTCCCTCATGGCTCCCTGTTCCATCCGGCGTCCCAGCGTATCATACTCCCGGGTCTGATGAATCATATATGGTTCGTCCGCGAAAGACACTGCCACATGATATTCTCCCCGTTGTCCCATCAGACAGCCATTGTCATCCTGAAACATGACCCCTTCTTCCTCTGCCTTTTCAAATCCCATAGAAAGAAGAAGCTGGTATCGAAATCCCCATTCTCTGGGCTTTCTAGTATTCGTAACACGTACCAGAACCGTCCATGGATCAGGCTTTAAATATTCCACCATAAAAAGAGCCTGCGCATGTCCCACCTGCATACGGCAATAACGTCCATCCTTCTCATGTTCCCAAAGCCTTGTATCCTCATTCATGGGAAAGTCGCTGTATTGTTGTTCGGCTTCCGAATATGCGGAAGGAACAATGGAAAACCCGGCAGGAAGAAACTCCATTCTTGTATAGGAATCTGCGTGCCATGTATTCCAATATTTCTGAGATGTTACCATGGTTATTGCCTCTCCTCTCTTCGTTTATACAAACCCTGATACTCTAATGAACAGATACCTTTCAGAATATACATCCCGATTGCAGAATAATATTCGTATAAGCATGTACATCTCCGGTCCGGATCATGGCGCGGCATTTCCCTACCCGCTTCTTGAAATCTGCATGGGACACCATTTCCGATTCCGCCTTGGGAAAGAAAGCCTGTAATTTCTCCACTGTCTCCGGATTTTGTTCTTCCAGCTCCCTTGCAAGGACAATTTTTTCTACACATATATGTTCTTTCAATTCCAAAAGGATTTCTTCCACGGTTGGGCTTCCCAGCCGGACTGCCAGATCGATTTTGACAACCCCATCCGGTACGGGCAGCCCGCAATCCCCTATGCAAATACAATCCGTATGTCCCAGATTCCCCACTACCTGATTAATGCCGCTATTTAAAATACCATTCTTATACATCCTGTTCTTCTCCCTTCCCCATTCTTTTGTTTGCAGAAGTAGGTAAAATCCTTTATCCTTTTACTTCCTCTTTTTTCCATTATTTTTACCGAAATCGTAAATTTAATAGCGTTTTCTGCCATTTTTATTATTTGGAAAAGATAACCATATTTATCTTTTTTAATTTTATGTATGTTTATAATTGATTTTAGTAAAACTGTTTACCTTACAGAAAGTATAACATCCCTCCTATCGTATGTCAATAAGGTTTCAAAACAATTTTTCTGTAAAACCTTGGAAAATACGTCTCCATCACACCTCATTAAGCTGACGTTAAATCTTCTAAATTCCGCAAAGCATTGACTTAATTGGCGCATTACGGTATACTTTAGGTAAACATTTTACTTCTATTGTTTTACTTTTTTATTCAGAAAATCATGATACTTTCGGGAGTGACAGCTTATGCGAACAACCCTAAAAACCATTGCCGATCATGTAGGCCTTTCTGTTGCCAGCGTTTCTTTAGTTTTGAATAATAAACCAAATAAACTCTCGCCAGAAAGCCGGCAGAAGATACTGGCCGCCGCGGAAGAACTTCATTATGCCCCGCAGCTAGTCTCCCCGGCCATGGCCAAAAAATACAGCAAGACACTGGGCCTGATCGTTCCCGAAATTTCTAATTCTTTTTTTGCGGATCTGGCACAAGGAGTAGGACACTGCGCCCAGGAAAACAGTTGTCAATTATTGCTTTCCACCACAGACGGTCTTGCCGAAAATGACGCCGACAGTCTGCGTCTGTTTGCCTCCCGGAATATTGCCGCTATGCTGTTTGTTGCTTCCTCCAACTGCAACGCCTCTCTTTTAGAGAATCTGCCTTTCCCCATCATACAAGTAGACCGCCAAAACCCTGCTTTGCATTACAGCGCGGTCATATTTAACCAAAAAAAAGGCGGCTATCTTGCCACCCGGCATCTGTTGGAGCTGGGACACAGACGAATCGCCTGCCTGACAGGCCCCAAAAATTTGACCAATACTTCTTTGCGGCTGAAAGGTTATTTTCAGGCATATAAGGATATGGGAATGCTTCCGCCCTCCGACGGGGTTTTTGAGGGAGATTATATGAGCGACAGCGGATTTGAGGCCGCCGATGTGATCCTTGACAAGAAATTTACCGCTGTTTTTTCCACCAATGATATGATGGCCTACGGCATCTTAAAGCGCCTTCGCCAGCTTAACATTAAGGTGCCTCATGATATCTCTATTGTAGGCTTTGACGATGTGGTTTACTCTTCTTTGCTGGATGTTCCTCTTACGACAATCCGGCAGTCCGGATATAACATAGGATACGAGGCTTGTAGGCGGGCCTTTGAGGAAATCGAAGACCCGGGGATTATGAAACAGACGATTCAGTTCGAGCCGGAACTGATCATACGCGAAAGTACCGCGGCGCCTTTACAGGCATAGGAAAAGCAGGAAGTATCAACAGCTACTTCCCGCTTTTCCTGTCCTTCCCCTTACAATACACAATCGCCACCCCCGTACTCACTGCCGTCGCCACAATCGCCGGCGCGATAATCCCCGCCGGATTTACGCTCCCGTACTGGCTCCTGTAGGCAATCATATTGACCGGTATTAATTGTAATGATGAAATATTAAGTATCAGAAAGGTACACATCTCGTTACTTGCAACGCGTCCCTTACCATTCCCAACATTTCCGTTGTCACCCAGATACGCCGGGTTCCCCCTCTCCGCCTCCAACCTTGCCAGCTCTTCCATCGCCTTCAACCCCGCAGGCGTGCACGCCCATCCAAGTCCAAGCACATTGGCAATCAAATTTGTAGCGATATATTCCCTCGCAGGATGGCCTTTGGGAATCCGTGGAAAAAGAAAGCTGATGAAGGGTTGTATTCCTTTCGTCAGCTTTGCAATCAGGCCGGACTTCTGTGCGATCTCCATAAGACCCACCCACAACGCCATCACGCCAATCATCGTGATGCAAAGAGATACCGCATCCCCTGCGGAATCCAGCGCCGCGTTTGTCACCTCCGCCATTTTTCCGGTAAATGCGCCGTATATAACACCCACCAGAATCATAAATGCCCAAATATAATTTAGCATAGAACCCCCATAATAACTAACAGCTTTATTAGATTCTATGACAAAAATCCTTTTCTATTCAACCTCCACCCTGTTTTTACCGTTCTTTTTTGCCCGATAAAGAGCCATGTCCACACGCGTACAGAGGGAATCCACCGTATCGTCCGCTTTCGCCTGTGTCACTCCCAAGCTTACCGTCTGGGGACGGATGTCCTTAAAGGCCGTATTGGCAAAATTTTCCCGCATAAGATCAGCAATATATGCCGCCGAATTACAATCCGTTCCGCGAAGGAGTACCATAAACTCCTCCCCGCCCCATCTGCCGGAAGATACATTCTGTTTCTGCCCGATTCTTCTGTTGCGCAAAATATCAGCCAACGCCACAATGACGCTGTCGCCCTCCTGATGGCCGTAGGTATCGTTCACCTGCTTAAAGTTATCAATATCCAGCATAACCAGCGAAAACTGTTCTTTTTCGACTCTTGATAGAGCATCCTCGATCTGGCTTTGAATCTCCTTACGATTGTACAGCCCCGTCAATCCGTCGATAATAGCCGCCATTTTTAACTTTTCATTGACAAGCGCCAGCTGCTCATTCGTATTCTCAAGTTCCAGAGAGGTCACGCTGATAAAATTCGCCAACCGGGAAACCAACGGCACCTTAGATAAGGTATTCATATCCTGCGCCTCCGGCATTACCACCGCCGCTTTCTTCCCGCCTTCTCTCATAGCCGCTATCACTAACGTTACATTATGCTGATTCAAATTTCCCTTCGTGCGCAAAAATTCACCGTGCGAAAAGAATCCGCAGGAGGCGGATATATCGCGGAACGGCTGAATCTCATAGGTAGGTTCCTTGTTGGTCCAGAACGTGCGTCTCGCCGCACAGGAAAAAATATGTAAGATATCCGGTCCAAACTCCGCAATCCTTCGGCTGTCATGCCTGATACTTTCCACAATGGTACTAGGATCTCCATAGGAAATCCGCACCACGGAACCGATATCCATATCCGACGTCATATTGATGGAACCATCCGCGTTACTAGAGACTGGCGTCCGCAGAATCGTGGTGTCGTTGTGCTCATAAAACAGCGGGAATTCCAAGGTATTATAAAAGAAATTCTCGTCATTCTTTATGTTTAAATATTTATGGTATACATCATACGCTGGAATGCCATCCAGTTCCTGCAGCAGGGAACCTTGGGATTTCGTCACATGAAACTGCCTGCCAAGGGGCTTCCATCCGGTTACTTTGATAGAATCGACATGAAAATCCTCTCCGCCATAGAACACAATAACAATAGAGCTATCGGAAAATCCATAGGCTTTTGTAAACACACAGGAATCGTCGCTGGTAATATCATCGCTGCAGCTTACGCCGCCGAAAATCTGAATATCTTCCCTGAGATCTTTCAGGCCGTCGCAGAAACGCGTCGTGGAGCCCTCTGGAATCGTAAAATACATTTCCACCGCTTTCACCCATGGATTTTTCCGGGTCTCCTCCACAATCTGCGCCGTAATTTCATCGACGGACAGTTTTGCCATATCGTATTGAAAAATTTCAAATTTAGTGGTCGGCAGTTCAAAATCTGTACATACTACGGTAATGTTTTCGGACAGCTCACAGTCAATGATATTTCCGCTTGTGGAGCATCCTATGTAGGGGGTGTCTGGAAAACACTCTTCAATCGCGCCTGTCACGTCCTGAATAACGGAAGGCTCCAACACTTCCGAATAAATCTGGAATAGTCTCGCCCCACTGACTGTTTCATGATCCTTTTGAAACGCCCGCAGTTTTTCCAAAAAAGACTTCCTGTCCTGATACGCAAATTGAACCTGTTTCATACTATTCCCGCCTTTCCACACCAACCGCTCATCTTTATCTTATAGGTAATTTCATTCACATATATTCCTTAAATCCCACTATTTGTTTCCCCATAAGTATATCCTAAAAAGCCTTATTTCTCAACTTTCTTTCATAAATATTTTAAGGCTTGACATTTCTTTTTAGGCTGTTATAATGTACTTGTACAATAAGTACAATCAGGCAGGCGAGTAAAAATATGGAAATCATTATCAGCAACAATGCTAACAAACCGATTTACGAACAAATTACATCCCAGATCAAGGCGATGATCATGAGCGGCGAATTGCAGGCGGGCGATTCGATTCCCTCCATGCGGGCTTTGGCGAAGTCCATCCACGTGAGCGTGATCACCGTGCAGAAAGCCTACGAGGATCTACAGCGGGACGGCTTTATTGAAACTACCGTAGGCAGGGGAAGCTTTGTGGCGGCGCAAAACAAAGAACTGTATCAGGAAGAACAACAACGGATTGTGGAAGAACATTTGCAAGCCGCTGCGGAAATCGGGAAAACAAGCAACATTTCCCTCGAAAAATTGACGGAACTATTGGCTTTATTTTACCGGGATGAAGAATAGCCCGAATACTAGATATGCAGACAAAAAAGGAGTCACTATGGAACATATACTGGAACTAGAACATATTTCTAAAACTTATCCCAAATCTAATTTTACTTTAAGCAACCTATCCTTTTCACTGCCCTACGGAACGATCCTTGGCTTCGTTGGCGAAAACGGCGCGGGGAAAACGACGACCATCGGCTGTATTTTAAATACCATTGCAAAAGACAGCGGCACAGTCAAATTGTTCGGAAAGGAAATGCAAGATAATGATACCGATATTCGTGAAAAAATCGGCGTAGTATACGACGGCGACAACTTTCCGGGATTCTGGACGGCAAAACAGTTATCGCAAGTCATGAACGGATTTTACGATCGCTGGGACAACACTCTGTTCCAAAAATACTTGGCGGATTTCGAATTGCCCGAAAACCAAAAAATAAAGCATTTTTCCAGAGGAATGTCTATGAAACTAGCAATCGCTGCCGCTCTTTCACACCACCCGAAGCTGTTAATCCTTGATGAAGCGACAAGCGGGCTGGACCCAATTATGCGGGATGAAATGCTAGACGTTTTTCTCGACTTTGTGCAGGAGGAAAACCACTCTATTCTCCTTTCCTCCCACATCACAAGCGACTTAGAAAAAGTTGCGGACTACATTGCCTTTATCCATAACGGCAAACTAATCCTGACCGCGCCAAAAGACGATCTGATCTATCATTACGCCGTTTTGCGCTGTAAAGAAAGCCAGTTCCAGTCGATTGACCGCAAAGATATCCTTGCCTTTCGGAAACGGGATTTTCAGATCGACGTTTTGGTTCCAGACGGAAAAGAAGCCGCGAAAAAATACAGAGACATTGTCTCAGACCATGTTTCCATTGATGAAATTATGTTATTACTGGTAAAGGGAGAACAATTATGAAGGGATTAATGAAAAACAATTTCTATGCAACGCTGCCCAGCGCAAAAGCGCTTGCCATCATTATGGTTTTGACTGGCGCTTTCATTACCGCCGTAATCAGTCAGACTCTTTTGATTTCCTATATTGTGCTGGGCATTATCGGTTTTGCCGAAATCGCAGTCAGTATTGTCAAAGAAGAATTTTCCTCTAAATGGGGAAAATATAAATTGACCCTGCCTGTCAGACGCGCGCAAATTATAAAAAGCCAGTTTATCAATCAACTAATCTGGATGAGCGTCGGTACGCTTTTTGCCATAACGGTAACCGCTTTATCTTGGCTTCTGCACGGCTGTCCCTATGATTCCCCTTTTGACATCGTCACCACATTTGTCCTTGGAATCAGCATGAGTTTTTTCATGGGCGCGGTATTTTTTCCTCTGTTTTATTTAAACGGAGAAGAGCGGGGCCATGTTTTTATCAGTCTTTCCCTCGTCTGCGCTTTTATCTTTTGCTATACCATTGTCAGCCTGATTAATTATTTGATCGAGCCCGGATTCAATAACCGCCTGCTTGGCAATGTAATCCTGTTAGCAGCCTCCGCCATGGCCTATATCTTGTCTTATCCGCTCACAGTTCGTATTTTTAGGCGCAGGGAATATTGACCAGCTTGTTTTTCCTTTGCGGCTATTAGATTTTTATCTTCGTCCACTCGCCCTTTTTAAACCGCGTCGAAGCAAAAATAAACCGGGATATCTGGTCTGCCAGCACACCCAGCCATATTCCGACGATACCAAGCCCAAACACATACCCGCCCAGATAGGAGCCGATGGTGCGGATAAAAGTTACGCTGATTGTGGAAGCCATCGCCGTGTAAAAGGTATCGCCCGCGCCGCGCAGGCACCCCATATAGACCACTTGGCTGATTTGAAAAATCACCACGAAAATGATAACCCGCATAATGCTCACACCGATTGCCACAATATGCTCTTCCGCAAAAAACATCCGCATAAGCGTGCCAGCCCCAAAGAAATAAATCGCCGCAAGGCAGACGGCAATCGCGCCGCCAAACATCCTACAGATGCCGCCATACTCTTTGGCCAGTTTTTCATCGCCCGCACCGAGGCTGCGCCCGATCAGGGCAACCGCTGCAGCCTGCAGCCCGTCCCCGAAAGAAAAGGTAAGACCCATAATGTTCATACCCACTTGATGGGCCGCCATCGCGTCAGTCCCCTGCTTCGCCGCCATAATCGCTGTCAGCATGAAGCCGATTCTCATAAGAACCTGTTCAAAAAAAACGCTGTAGCCCACATGAATTAAATTAACAAGGGTTTTTAACGCAGGCCGGATTTTATTTTTCAGAATGTAGGGCAGGCTGATAAAACCTTCCGGATTCAGAATCGAAATCACACTCATAATGGACGCAACGACCGTCCCCAACACGGTAGCAAGAGCCGCGCCCCGAATCCCCAACGCTGGAAAGCCCAGATGCCCGTTAATCAGCAGATAATTAAAAATAATATTGACCGTATTGGAGGTCACGTTGGTACGCATGGTGATCTTCGTATTGCCCACGCCCCGCTGTGCGGAATTAATGCCCATCTGAATACAGTTAAAAAGCATGCCGCCCATTACAATCTGAAAATAAATCACCGCGCTGTCATGCGTCTCAGGCGTTGATCCGCAGAGTCTGATAATGGGGCTTGCTAAAACCACAAAGATTACGCTCAGCATAATCGCGGCCGCAAAGATAAAGACAACCGCCGTGCTTAAAATGCGGTTCGCCTCCTCCGGTTTCTCCTCGCCCCGCCGCCTTGCTACCAGCGCGGAAATCGCCACATTAGCCGCCACAAACATAGACAGACCCATAAATTTTGGCTGTGTGGTAAGACCTACCGCCGCAACCGCATAAGAACCCAAAGAGCTTACCATCAAAGAATCCACCAACCCGGCAAAGGCTACAAAAAAGGACTCCACAATGGAGGGCCACGCCATATTGAAAGTAATACGAATATTCTCTTTGCTGTGTTTAGGGGCTTTCGCCCGTCCTATTATCTGCTTCATATGATCCATTATATTCCTTCAAATTAGGATTTTCAATCATTGCTCCTACGCCTTACAGAAGATTGAAAATTTTTAAGCGGTCTGTTATGATTAGCGTGATAAGCATTAACGGCCTTTTGGCGGCCATAAATGGACTAAGGCGGACACAAGAAAAGGAATAAAAATGTCTCACGAAATTTTATTATTAGAAGACGACGACAGCCTCAACCATTCTGTCAGTCTGAAATTAAAAAAAGAGGGCTACACCGTTTACAGCGCTTTTACCGTGGAAGAAGCCCTTCGCTTTTATCAAAATGAGAACCTGTCTCTTATTATCTGCGATATCACTTTACCGGACGGAAGCGGGCTGGATTTCTGTTCCCAAGTACGAAGGGAAAGCGATGTTCTCTTTTTGTTTCTGACCGCTCTCGACAGAGAGGAAGACATCATGGCTGGCTACAGACAGGGGGCAGACGACTATATTACAAAGCCCTTTTCTCTTCCCGTGCTCATCAGTAAAGTGAATGTTCTTTTAAAACGCTTTCCCACCGATAATCCGCAATCCATTGTTTCTGGGAACATTACCCTCTACCCTGATGAAAAACGCGTTGTAAAAAACGGCATCCCTATAAGCCTGACCGCAAAAGAGTATTTCCTGCTCTCGTTTTTTATGGAAAATCCTATGCGCATTTTATCAAAGAATCAGCTTTTGGAATCCATTTGGGATATTGAAGGTAATTTTGTCGACGAAAACACTCTTTCCGTCAACATCAGACGACTTCGGGAAAAGATCGAGGATAATCCTTCCTCTCCCATTATATTAAAAAATATCAGAGGACTGGGCTATATCTGGGAAAGGAAATGCGAAAAGCAATGAAAGAAAAAATAAAGTTACCATTATACATTCAAAACCATTACATCGTGATTCTGCTTGCCTCTCTACTCTCAATTCTTTTCTGTGGAATGATAGGTATTTTTCTTTTAAATTCACAGTATACGCGGGAAATGAAACTAACAGATAATATTGCCGGCGCCATCCTCTCCGAGTATCCGGAAGCAGAAAATCTCCTGATATCCGCTTTACAGGATACGCAGTACAGCCACTCCGATCTGGGATATACGGTTTTGAAAAAATATGGATATAGAAATAACTCTCTGCTTAGCAGCGCCTACTACCGTTCCATTTTTACAAATTTCACTGTTCTTCTAATACTCATACTCCTGTGTAATTTTATCCTCATTACTCTTTGCTTTTTTCGTTTTCACTGGTACCAGAAAAAACAGGAAATGCGGCTTCACGCACTGCTCGACAGTTATCTTTCAGAAAAGGAATCCGTCCCGGAGATCAGGAAATCTTTCGGGCTCATTTTCAATGAGGCATTCACCGATACGCTCCAAAAATTAGGCGATAAGCTGATGGCAAAAACACGCGCCCTAGCAGAAGAACGGGATCAGACCAAAACCCTTGTAACCGACATCTCTCACCAGCTAAAAACGCCGGTCAGCGCTCTCGGGAGCTGCCTGTCCATGTGTATGGAAGCCGACACAGAAGAGGAGCGCTCGGATTTCTTACAAAGATGCGTCCTACAAATGAACAAATTGGAAAGTCTAATCACGGTTTTAGTCAATATTTCACGCTTGGAAACCTCTTTGATTTCCCTGCAGGCGGAAACCGTCGTCTTGTCCGATTTACTCGCCGATGCCGTCAATACAGTATATGAAAAAGCGGTGCGGAAAAATATTACGATCAATCTTTGTGATTTTGACAATACGGAATCCCCCTCCGCCACCCTGCTTTTGGACAAGCGCTGGACCACAGAGGCAATCGCAAACATTTTGGATAACGCTGTCAAATATTCCCCCGCTGGAAGTACAGTAAGCCTGTACACTCACAAATTTTACAGCTATGTGCAATTAGAAATTGCGGATCAGGGAATCGGCATTCCCAAGACAGAATATAATCAAATTTTCAAACGTTTCTACCGCGGCGGCAATCCGCTTGTGCGGCAATCCGAAGGGTCCGGCGTAGGACTCTATCTTTCCAGACGAATCATTGAGGAACAGGGCGGCGCCATCACTGTCAAATCTGACGCCGGTCTGGGAGCTGTTTTCGATGTGCGTCTTCCCATATAGTATTAGAAGTTCTCTAACTTGATTCCCCCCTTAACCGGGCGATCTCTGCGCGAAGCTTCTCATTTTCCTCAACCACTTTGCGCATGTCCTGCTTATGTTCTAGCCGGTCCTGCTCTCTCTTCCGTTCGCTCTCTTCTATGATTCGCTCTTTCTCCTCTACTGCCCTCTCATAATTACGTAAATCCTGATAATATTCCTCCCGATCGCGGCATCTTTTGCGTACCAAATCATCGGCGCTCATCCGAAACATTGACTGGGCCGCTTCCTCCAAGTATTCGTCTTTCGATGCTATCATTCTGACCTCCTCCCATGTGGCCGCCTTAAACAGCATAGCCCATTCATGAATGTGATACCGTTTATCCTCCTCGGTTGCCAATTCTATATGCGACAAATCTACCACATACAGCGTAAGACTGTCACTGTATTTTTTATGACTTTTTACATTGATCAATTTATAGGAAGCGCAGAACTCAGGACATTCCTCCATGAGTGAATAATCCAAAAAGCCAATATGTATAACCGGTTTCGCTTCCATATAATCCTGTCCGTGATTTAGCTGATCGAATGACCTGCATAAATACATAACAGAGCGCTCCCGCCAATTCAATTTATTTGCAATCTGCATCTCAAGATTAATCAAAGTTTGGTTGTTTAACACTATGTTAATATCTAACCGAAACTCCTTATCTTTCACGGCCTCTCCAAGCACAATGGGATTCGTGATTTCCACAGAGAATACTTCTTCCTCGGCAAGGTGCAGCAAAGCACAGATCAGACCCCGAAGCGCCCTGTTATTTGACTGTAAAACGGCCCTAAACAGATAGTCGTTGATCATGCGGTACGGAACTGGCCCATTAGCGTGTAGAAATTCTTGATTCAAATTCTTTTTCATAAGATATGCCTTCCTTTCGATTTGACAAAATGACAGAACTCAACAGAAGAGTTCCGAATGAAATGTAATGCAGTATACGAAAATACTTTTTCGCTACCGTTAAAACAGATATACCACAGACAGGCTGCTCACACAATTCTTTTTTGTATTTTTCTTGTAGAAAAAATATAGACGAAATTTCGTTTTTACATCCAGCGTAACAAAATATAGGAGTTATCAGATTCTCGGAATAACTAAAACACAACATATAGTATTGTGCAAATCCTCCATATAAAATTTTTTATTTGTAAGTTTCCTGTAAGATTAGCCGACTATACTATGGTTATACGAAACAGTCAAACCAGCCCATACCACAGCGCATACATAACGCATTTCCAAAGGGTATCATCGTATGACGGAATGGAGGATCTTCATGAAAAACCAAACAGACATCATTTTAGAAACAAAGGATTTATGCAAATATTACGGTTCCTCCGACAATCTTGTCAGAGCCGTAGACCACATTGATTTACAAATCAGACAGCAGGAATTTGTCTCCATTGTAGGAAAATCCGGCAGTGGCAAATCCACCCTGCTCCATATGCTGGGCGCACTCGACCGTCCCACCTCCGGCAAGGTGTTTCTCGACGGGGAAGATATCTCTTCTTTCAAGGAAGACGCACTTTCCAAAATCCGCCGCAGGAAAATCGGGTTCATCTTTCAGGCTTACAACCTAATTCCCTCCCTGAATGTTTGGGAAAATATCGTCCTTCCTCTCGGTCTGGACGGTAAACCTTTGGATGAATCTTTTATAAACGATATCATTAGGACGCTGGAACTTTCAGAAAAGGTACGAAATCTTCCCAACACTTTATCCGGAGGCCAACAGCAGCGGTGCGCCATTGCAAGAGCTATCGCGGCAAAGCCTTCGATTATTCTGGCCGACGAACCCACCGGAAATCTGGACACCAAAACGGGCGGTGAAGTCATGGCTCTCCTGAAAGCCTCCGCTAAAAAGTACGGCCAAACCCTTGTGGTTATCACCCACAATGAAGAAATCGCACAGATGGCGGGCCGCACCATCATGTTAGCGGATGGGCGCATCGTTTCTTCCGGGGAAAGCGAGGTGGTTTCCAATGAAGAAAACTAACACGGTATTTACCCTCGCCGCAAGCAGGCTGCGCTACAACAAAAGCCGCACCCTGCTTACCAGTATTGCCATCATGCTTACCGCTATGCTGCTTATGGCCATCGGCACCGTTAGCGTCGCCCTGTTCGACATGAACCGACAGATGTTCTCTGAAATGGATTACCATGCAGTCTTTAAAGATTTGACCCCCGATCAGGTAACTGTCCTGTCAAAGCATATCAACGTGGAAGCCCTGAGCACCACGGAAACCTTTGCGGATATTGTCAACGGGAAAATGAACGGCGCTCTTGTCTTTCGGGAAACCATAAAAGACGAGCGGCTTACGGACGAAGGCTCCGCTTCAAATTCACAGACTTTGGAATCGGGACATTATCCTGAAACAGAGGATGAAATCTGCTCCTCCCCTATCTTTTTCCGCCGCGTCGGCGCAGAGCCCGTGATCGGCGGCAAAGTGACCCTCTCCTTCCGGGTAAACGGCAAAGGCGAAATCCAGACCAAAGAATTTACCATCAGCGGCCTCGAACCCGACGTGGAAATTTCCGAAGAGATAGACGACAGCCGTCTTATGTGGGCCGCCTATGTCTCCAAAACCCTTTTATCGGAATATAAGCAAACCGGGCTTTATGAGCCTTCGTTAAACGCCACTCTACGCGTCTATGGGGAAGAGGAGCTGACCTATGACGAAATGGCGGATCGGATCAATTCTGTAGCCGCAGATATCGGCGTGGACGAAGCCCATGTAAATCTTAACAAAGAGTATCTTGCCACCGCAACCAATCCGGGTACGGAACTGATGGCCATTGTGGCTGTGATCAGCCTGATCGTAATCTTTTTTTCCGCTCTGGTGATCTATAGCATCTATTATGTGGGCGTAATCACAGACATACAGGAAATCGGCAAGCTGAAAGCCTTGGGCGCATCCCGCCGCCAGATTGCTAAAATGTTTCTCTGGCAGGGCGCTATCGTGTCCGTCATTGCAATTCCGATTGGACTATTGATCGGGTTCCTATTGCCTTATTTCCTGTTCCCGCTGGTTCTGTACGCATACCAAAGCGGCTCCGCCATCAGCTCCTACTCCCGCGACGCGGTAGAAGCGGTCATCGGACAGATTCACATGTTCTCTCTGCCCGTTCTGCTTACAACAGCTTTTGCGACACTGATCACTGTGGCTGTGTCCCTGCGGAAACCTATTCGTCTGGCAAAAAAAGTGTCCCCTGTGGAAGCCATCCGCTATCAGGAAAGCAGTTCCGGACGCAAGAGCCGTAGGGGACATAAAGAAGTAAAGGTCTCCAACCTGACCCTTGCCAACCTGACACGAAATAAAAAACGCACCGCCGTCACCATCCTCACGATGGGCTTGAGCTGTGTGCTCTTCATCTGCGTCTCAGCCGTGTTGAGCAGTATAAGCGTGGAGGATATGGCAAGGCGGAATATTCCCAGAGGCGATTTTCATATTGCACTGGAATATTCCCTCCACGATAAAGAATATCCCGAAAACAATCTGGACAGTTTGGTACAGCAAGAATACTTTAATGACGCCTTTCTTACACAACTACTTTCCATCGAAGGCATAGAATCGGTAGAACGCGAACACGGTAGAATCCTTTCTTCCACAGACAAGGAATCCATTTTGTATGAAGATTACGAAAACCGTCTGCCGCTCTCTTATTTTACCAGAGACGAGGCGGCGGCATTAAACGCCGTTTTGAATCAGGGCAGCATTGACTACGACCGCATGACGGCAAATAATGAGATCGCCTACACCAGTGATTACTGGTTTAAGCAGTTTGGCCTTTCCCTTGGCGAAACATATCCGCTGACCCTCTATGACGGCAGCCGGGAAATTCCCTTTACAGCCACACTTACCGCTGTGACAACGCCGGACAACGGCTTCCCTCTCGATATTCCTCCTCTGATTATGACGGAAGATACTTGGAACAGTCTGGGACTGACCTGCGATCCCACCACAGATATTTATCTGTATACGGACGAAACACATTACGACAGCGTAAAAGCGGCGCTTATGGATATTGTGGCGGAAAATGAACATTTTACCCTCTACTCCATGGATGTAGAGATGAGAATCAGCCGCTCCGGCGTGGGACTGATGAGAGACCCTCTTTATTTGCTTCTTGTGCTGATCGCCGTAATCGGTTTTATCAGCCTGATTAACACTATGATTACCAGCATTGTCACCAGAAAGAAGGAGCTTGGTATCTTACAGGCCATCGGACTTTCCGACAGACAGCTTGTCCGTATGCTTGCGGGAGAAGGGCTGGTTTTTACCGCCGGCACGCTTGTCATCAGCCTGACACTTGGCAATGCCGCCGGGTATGCACTGTTCCTCTGGGCCAAAAAGGAACACATTATGAGTATCAGCCTCTATCACTATCCCCTCCGGGAAACCATCGGCCTTACGTTGGTTCTGGTTGTGGGACAGCTTCTGATCACTCTGCTGATCCGTAAAAAAATGGAAAAAGAAAGTCTAATTGAACGCATTCGGAATCAGGAATAAAAGACAAGAGCCGTCAGAGCGTTACTTCACCCTGACGGCTTATCGTTTATGAATCCGTGTTCTCTCTTACCACTCCACCACCGCGCTGGCCCATGTCAACCCGCCGCCAAAACCGCTGAGTGCAACCTTCATGCCCGGCTTTAACAAACCGTTTCGGTTCATTTCATCGAGCAGGATCGGCACGCTGGCCGCAGAAATATTTCCGCAGTGATCCAAACTGATCGGGAACTTATCCTCGTTCACATGCAGCCGTTTGGACACCGACTGGATAATACGGATGTTCGCTTGATGCAGGGCAAAGTAGTCGATTTCCGCCGCCGTAAGTCCCGCCGCCTCAATGGTCTTTTGCAGGGACGCTGGCACTGTAGTCACCGCAAACTTATAAACCTCCTGCCCGTCCATATGAACATAAGAAAGCTTCTGGTAATTCTTAATCAAGGGGTTGTTATTTGCCCGCCCCGGACAGGCAAGCACATCGCCCTTTGTCCCATCAGAGCCTTGGTCAAACGAAAGCAGACCATAGTTTTCATCCGCACGCACTACCGCCGCGCCCGCGCCGTCGCCAAAAAGCACACAGGTACTCCTGTCCTCCCAATCCACAATCTTAGAAAGCGTCTCCGCGCCCAAAATCAAAGCCGTCCGGTAAAGCCCAGCCTGTATATAGGCATTCGCAATGTTAAGCGCAAACATAAAACCGGAGCAGGCCGCATTGATGTCAAAGGCAACCGCCCTGTCCGCGCCGATGGCCGCCTGAACCTCACAGGCGCAGGCTGGCGTCACAAAGTCCCCCGACACCGTTCCCAAAATAATCAAGTCGATTTCCGCCGCCGTCACACCCGCATTTTCCATGGCTTGTTTTGCCGCCTCGATGGACATGCTTGCCGTCGTTTCCTCCACCGCCAGATGCCGTTTCTTAATGCCAGTCCTGCTGCTGATCCATTCGTCCGAAGTGTCCATATATTTTGACAGATCGTCATTTGTCACCACTGCCTTTGGCAGACAGCTTCCTGTTCCTATAATTCTTGTTTTCACACTATCTCTCCCACTTATAATTGCTTTTCACCACAGTGCACGCTCGAAAAACCTTCGGTTTCCTTACGAAAACTCCTCCATAATGTCCTTCACATGCTCCAAATGAGTCGCGCGGTAAGCGTTCGCCCCGCAGAAAAGGAGCGCGTCGTCCACCTTTCCCTTCACCGCATTGACAAGGGCGTCCGTAATGCAGTAAGGCGTATCCGCTCCCTTACAGGTACTGATGCAGAGATGGCATTTTTCATGGGGAATCTGCCCCTCCTTCGCCCGCTTCATAAACGGATTTAAAATCGCTCGTCCGGGCATTCCTACTGGACTCTGCACGATCACGATATCTTCCTTCTTCGCGTCGATATAACTCTGTTTATAAGCTGAGTCCGCATCACATTCGTAAGTCGTCACAAACCGGGTCGCCATCTGCACGCCGGAAGCGCCCATTTCCAGATAATGTTCCATATCGTCTCGCGTGTAGACGCCGCCTGCCATGACGACCGGAATACTTGTTCCGTGTTCGGCCGCCGTCTCGTTGACCTTCTCTATAATCGACTTTACTTCCTCGTCATAATGAAGCCCCTCAATATCGTCAAGCTGCTCCCTGTGGAAACCCAAATGGCCGCCCGCCAAAGGCCCCTCTATCACGATCAGATCTGGCAGCCTGCTGTATTTTTTCCACCAATACCGCATAATCACCTGCGCGGACTTCACGCTGGACACGATGGGCGCCAGTTTCGTCTTCGCCGCACCCACCAGCTTTGGCAAATCCATGGGCAGTCCCGCCCCGGAAATAATCAGATCGATTCCCGCCGCCACCGCCGCTTTCACATATTCCTCATATTTTCTAGTAGCTACCATGATATTCACGCCCAAAATACCGCCTCCCGCGATCTGACGCGCCTTTTTGATCTCGCTCCCTATGGCCCGCAGATTCGCGCCGATGGGGTCTGTATCAAAATCCGGCTCACGGTAGCCGATCTGCGCTGTGGAGATCACACCGATACCGCCCTCCGCCGCCACTGCGCCTGCGAGGGAAGAAAGGCTTATACCGACTCCCATACCGCCCTGTATGACGGGTATACGTGCCACAAGTTCTCCTACCCGCAAAGGTTTTATATTACCCATTTTTCTCTGCCCAGCCTTTCCGATCCTCCAATGACATGCTTCTTATGCCTCTCCAATAGCAAAAGTAAGCTCCGCCTGTGCCACCAACTTGCCGTCCACATAAGCTTTCCCTGCGCCTACGCCAATGGGTCCCTTTACTTTGATAATTTCCGTTTCCAGCATAAGCACATCGCCCGGCGTCACCTTACCCTTAAATTTCGCGTTATTGATCGCCGCAAAGTACGCGGTTTTTCCCTTAAATTCAGGCTGGCTTAAGATAGCCACCGCGCCAGTCTGGGCAAGCGCCTCTATGATCAGCACGCCCGGCATCACCGGCTCTCCCGGAAAATGCCCCGCAAAGAAAGGCTCGTTGTAGGTAACGCATTTCTTCGCCACCACCTTTTTTCCCGCTTCCATCTCCTCAATCGTATCGATCAGCATAAAGGGCTGTCTGTGGGGAATGATCTCCATGATCTCCTTCGCCGTCATCAAAGACATGTCTGTTTTCCTCCTTTACCTGTGAATCATTCCATAGAATTATCCACGGAACTTCTTCACCAACAAGCTGGCGTTATGTCCGCCGAATCCAAGAGAATTGGAAAGGGCATACTCAAACGCTTCCTCATAGGGTTCTTTACAATAATTCAAATCGCACTCTTCGTCAGGTATCTGATAACCCACCGTCCTGTGGATATAGCCTTCCTCAAGCTCTTTCACACAGGTGACAAACTCAATCGCTCCCGCCGCGCCCAAAAGGTGTCCCACCATGGACTTTGTGGAATTAATCTTAAGATCCTTCGCATGGTCGCCGAAGAGCAGCTTAATCGCTCTCGTCTCAAAGAGATCGTTGTGATGGGTGCTTGTTCCATGAGCGTTAATATAAGTAATATCGTCCGTGGTCAATCCCGCATCTTTGATCGCATACTCCATAGCCTTTGCCGCGCCTGCGCCGTCTTCCGCAGGGGAAGTGATGTGGAACGCGTCGGAAGAGCAGCCGTAGCCCGCCACTTCCGCGTAAATCTTTGCGCCTCTCGCTTTCGCGTGCTCCAATTCCTCAAGCACTACGATGCCCGCGCCCTCGCCCATGACAAAACCGTTTCTTTCCTTATCAAAAGGAATCGAACATCTTTCAGGATCTTCTGAAAAGGACAGCGCCGTCAGTGCGGAAAAGCCGCCAATGCCGATCGGACAAACGCTTCCCTCCGTACCGCCCGCTACCATCACGTCCGCATCGCCGTACTGAATCGAACGGAACGCCTCGCCAATCGAATTTGTACCCGTAGCGCAAGCCGTCACCACATTGATGCTCTTGCCCTTCAGGCCGAACTGGATTGACACATTGCCCGCCGCCATATTAGATATCGTCAAGGGCACAAAAAGCGGCTCAATCCTGCCGGGGCCTTTTTCCAACAGCCGACTATGGGCGCGCTCCATCGCCTGCAAGGAGCCTGTACCGGAACCTACCGCCACGCCGACCCGGTAAGGGTCTTCCTTTTCCATATCCAGTCCCGCGTCTTCCATGGCTTCCTTCGTCGCCGCTACCGCATACTGGGAAAAAAGCTCCATTCTTTTAGCCGCCTTGAAGTCCATATAGTTCTTTCCTTCAAAACCCTTGACCTCCGCCGCTAATTTACACTTAAAATCCGCCGCGTCAAATCTGGTGATTGGCGCAAATCCGATCTTTCCCTGCTTCACACCATCCCAGAACTCATCGACGCTCAGTCCGATGGGGGTAATCGCTCCCATCCCTGTTACTACTACTCTTCTGCTCATATTTAACTCCTTTCCTGCTAAACTCGCAAACCCGCGTTGCCGCGCTCTCTGTCCGATTCCATCGGACGTTTGCTCGTTAACGCCGCCGAAAAACAAATGCCGCTTCGCGTCGCTTGTTTTTCTGTCGCGGCTGTTACATCGCCATTCCCCCGTCTACCGAGAGAACCTGTCCCGTAATATAAGCCGCCTTATCGCTGGCCAGAAACGCAACTGCTTCCGCAATGTCCTTCGTTGTCCCCACACGTTTCAGGGGAATCTGTGCAACCGTCGCCTCCTTAGCCGTATCGGTCATGGCCTGCGTCATATCCGTATCAATAAAACCGGGCGCCACTGCATTTACCGTGATATTCCTGCTGGCAAGCTCTCTCGCCATGGATTTTGTCAGGCCGATCACACCCGCCTTGGACGCCGCGTAATTTGCCTGCCCCGCATTGCCCAAAATGCCTGTAACAGAAGAAAGGTTGATAATCCTGCCCGCTTTCTGCTTTAGGAAAGGACGGTACATGTGTTTCATGGTATTAAACGTGCCCTTCAAATTGGTATCTATGACAGCGTCGAAATCTTCCTCCGTCATCTTAATCATCAGATTATCCTTCGTGATACCCGCGTTATTCACCAAAATATCAATGCGTCCGAACTCGGCAAGCATGTCCGTGATCATCTCACCGCAGGCTTCGAAATCCGCTACGCTGCATTGCACGGCGACCGCTTTTCTTCCCATCGCCTTGATTTTTTCCACCACTTCCTCGGCCTTTTCCTTGGAACCGTTATAATTCACAATCACATCCGCCCCGTATTCCGCAAGGGTCAACGCAATCTCTCTTCCGATCCCCCGTCCTGCGCCTGTCACGAGAGCTACCTTACCACTTAACATGTCCGTCCTCCTTTTTCCACTGTCAAAGCCTTTTATTCTTCGTTAGGAAAGCTTCTCCAGATCTTCGATTTTCTCTATATTAATGACTTTCATATCGCGATTGATTTTCCGCATAAATCCGGACAGGGTCTTGCCCGGCCCGATCTCAATAAAGGTATCCACGCCGTCCGCAATCATCCGTTCCACGGTCTGCTGCCACCTCACGGAAGAAGATACCTGTTTCTCCAAAAGGGGCTTCACCTGTTCCTTATCAGTCACATAATCCGCCGTCACATTCGCAATGTAAGGAATCGCGATATCATGAATCTCCACATTCTCAAGCTCCTTGGCAAGCTTCTCTCCCGCGCCTACAAGAAGCGGGGAATGGAAAGGGCCGCTCACATTCAATTTAACGCACCTCTTCGCCCCTGCTTCCGTCAGTTTCTCTACTGCCGCCTGCGCCGCGCCTTCCTCTCCTGTAATGACAATCTGTCCTGGGCAGTTATAGTTTGCTATCGTAACCATTCCAGGCGTCTCCTCGCAGATCTTCTCAATTACCGCCGTATCCAACCCAAGCACAGCTACCATGGCGCCGCCCTGAGGCACTGCTTCCTGCATGTAAATACCGCGCTTACGCACTACCTGAAACACATCTTCTGGACTCATCACGCCGCTTGCCACAAGCGCTCCGTACTCTCCAAGGCTTAAGCCTCCTGTTACATCAGGTTTTATGCCCTTTTCCTCCACCGCTTTTAACATGGCAACCTCGGCCGCCAGCATAGCGATCTGGGTGTATTCCGTAATATTGATCTGCTCATTCTCCTCGAAGCAGAGCGCCGTAACATCAAGTCCGCTGGCCCTGCCTGCCAGCTCAAACATCTCCTTGCAGACCGGAATCTGTTCGTAAAAATCCTTACCCATTCCCACATACTGCGCTCCCTGTCCCGGGAACATAAACGCTGTCTTTCCCATAATAGAATCCCTTCCTTTCCTAACCGTTTTCTCTTCCAAAACAAAATATTTTGAATTTCAAAGTAATTGTCGGAAGAAAAAGGCAAGCCGCACAGCTTGCCCTATATTAGCTGTTTAAAAGTGTCTTGGCCTCCGTCATAATTTCCTGAACGATCTCTGCACAGGTCTGCTCCTTCTTTACCATTCCGGCAATCTGACCCGCCATGATGGTGCCAGCCACCATATCGCCCTCCACGACAGCCTTACGCAGAGAACCCAGCGTGAGTTTTTCCATCTCCTCAAAGGACGCGCCGTCCTTTTCCATCTGTAGATATTCTCTGGTCAGCTTGTTACGGATCTGGCGAACCGGATGTCCGTTTGACCGGCCTGTCACTTCCGAATCTATGTCCTTCGCCGCAATCACTTTCTTTTTATAATTCTCATGTACCGTACATTCCTTTGCCACAAGAAATCTCGTGCCAATCTGCACGGCTTCCGCCCCCAGCATCCTTGCCGCAGCAAAGCCTCTGCCATCCGCGATACCGCCTGCCGCTATCACGGGAATGTTCACAGCGTCTACCACCTGTGGTACAAGCGTCATGGTGGTGGCCTCGCCGATATGCCCGCCGGACTCCATTCCTTCTGCAATCACAGCGTCCGCGCCCGCGCGCTCCATCATCTTTGCAAGAGCAACGCTCGCTACCACCGGAATCACCTTGATCCCCGCTTCCTTCCAAATCGCCATGTACTTGCCCGGATTGCCCGCGCCGGTGGTCACCACTTTGACGCCTTCTTCCACAATCATTTTAGCAATATCGTCCGCCTCGGGATTCATAAGCATCACATTTACACCGAAGGGCTTATCTGTCAGTTCTTTGGTTTTCTGCACCTGTTCCCGCACAAAAGCTGCCGGAGCGCCTCCTGCACCAATAATGCCAAGCGCGCCCGCCTCAGACGCCGCTGCCGCCAGATGGTACTCCGCAACCCAAGCCATGCCGCCCTGCAGGATCGGATACTCGATCCCCAAAAGCTCTGTTATCTTTGTTTTCATGTTTATACTCTTACGCCTCTACACCTTTGCTCTTCATATATTCCACAACTGCGCCAACGGTTGTGATCTGCTCCAGATCTTCGGAGGGAATCTCCACGCCGTACTCCTCTTCAAACGCCATCACTAACTCAAATAAATCCAAAGAATCTGCACCCAGATCCTCCTTAAAGGAAGAATCCTCCGTGATCTCCACGCCGTCCAAGTTTAACTGCTCCTGAATGATCTCGATAACTCTTTCTAACATTTTTTTGCTCTCCTTTTCACCATTTTAAATAGTTTGATATTCAAAGTATATGTTCTGTCCTATTGTTTGTCAATCATAATTTTACGGATTCTGTCAGTTTTGTCAATCACTTTGACAATAAATATTGATAAATTTCTCTTTTTGCTACGCCGCGATCCTTTGCAACCTGTTTCATGGCGGTTTTATCATCCATTCCCCCCTTCGTATAAAACGTCATATGTTCCTCTATGGTCATGCTCTGCCATGATGCCTGCTCCTCTTCCTTTTTCTGCCGCAGGCTCTTTCCTTCCACCACGATAACATATTCCCCTCTTGGCTCCTCTGTCTCATAGCGGGAAAGGGCCTCCCCTATGGTTGTGGGCAATACGGATTCAAATTTTTTTGTAAGCTCCCGGCAGAGCGTGATCCTGCGGTCCCCCAAAGCCTCATACAGCTCCCGCAGCGTCCTCGTCAGATGATGCGGCGCTTCATAGATCAAAATTGTCCGTGATTCTTCCTTAAGTTCTGAGAGTATCTGCGCCTTCTCCTTCTTATCCGAGGGCAGAAACCCCTCAAAGCAAAATCTTCTGGTGGAAAGTCCCGACAGCGTGAGCGCTGTAATGCAGGCCGCAGGCCCCGGCAGGGAAGTCACGGTAATGCCCGCCTCTTGGCATTTCTGCACAAGCACCTCTCCCGGATCAGAAATGGCTGGCGTTCCCGCATCCGAAATCAAAGCTATCTTTTTGCCCTCCAATAATTGCTTTACAAGGTAGTCCGCTTTTTCTACTTTATTATATTCATGATAGCTTGTCATAGAAGTCCTGATGCCGAAATGATTCAGGAGCTTAATGCTATTTCGCGTATCCTCGGCGGCAATCAAATCCACACTGCCGAGGGTCTCTGTTACCCGCGGCGTCATATCGCCCAGATTTCCGATGGGCGTCGCACATAGATATAAGATTCCCGCCATTTTCCTTCCTCCCAAATTCGCACGGAAAATGCCGGAAATACAGACATTCTCCTGCGTGAAATTTAGAACATCTATCACTCTAATAACCGTACACCTCATAAATTTCCGGCGTATACACACCCGGACTGCTGTATACGATTAATGGCTTCTCCACGGTCATACGCGGTCTGCCTCCTCTGGCTGCTTCCAGCAGAACCATATTTGGCTCCTTATCTGCAAAGGGATAAACGAGCCGCATTCGTTTGGGTTCCAATTTATATTGTTTCAGCGTCACAATAATCTCCGCCAGCCGGAAAGGCCGGTGCACCAGAAAAAATTTCCCGCCCGGCACAAGAAGCCTCGCCGTCTGCTTTACCACATCCTCTAACGTACAAAGGATTTCATGACGCGCAATGGCCTTGGCATCCTCCGGATTTTTCAATCCGTGCTGTCCAATCATATAAGGCGGATTACAGGTGATAACGTCAAAGGAAGCAGCGTCAAACAGCGTATCTGCTTCCTTAATATCCCCTGTAACAATATCTATTTTTTCTTCCAATCCGTTTAGCGCCACACTGCGTCCAGCCATATCCGCACTGTCTGCCTGAATTTCCAATCCGGTCAAATGGGCCGCCTTAGTCTTAGCTTCCAGCAAAATAGGGATAATCCCCGTTCCTGTGCCCAGATCAAGCACTCTTGCCCCGTCTTTTACCATAGCAAAACCAGACAACAGCACCGCATCCATCCCGAAACAAAAACGATCCGGGTCCTGTATGATACAGTACCCGTTCCTTTGCAGATCGTCTATTCTTTCATTTTCCCTCAGAAGTATATCCTGCTTCGACACTGCCTGCTCTCCGATTTATTTTCCAGCCTCGTCCTTCTTTTCCAACTTTTCAAGTTCTTTCAGTTCAGCATCGTTGGCCTCCGCTTTTCGGTTCTTACCGTGCCGTTTCTTAAACCGGAGCTGGTCTGCCCGGTATTCCTGAATCTCCTTCTCATCGCCTACGTCCACAATGACCTTCACCAACTGGCGCAGGACGTTCACACTCTGCACCTCGCCCTTTAAACCGTCGTCCGTGGTCACAAAATCGCCCACATTCGGAAGCTTCCTGTTCAATTCCTCGTAGGTCTCCTCCTCGTTTTTCAGGCAGCACATCAGCCTGCCGCAGACGCCGGAAATCTTGGTCGGATTCAAGGACAAGTTCTGTTCCTTCGCCATCTTAATGGATACCGGCGCAAACTCGGACAAATGTGTATGACAGCACAAAGGCCTGCCGCAGATCCCAATCCCGCCCAGAATTTTCGTCTCATCCCTCACCCCGATCTGGCGAAGCTCTATTCTTGTCTTAAAAACGGAAGCCAAATCTTTTACCAGCTCCCTAAAATCAATACGGCCGTCCGCCGTGAAATAAAAAAGCACTTTATTGTTGTCGAAGGTATATTCCGCGTCAATCAGCTTCATCTGCAAACCATGTTTCCTGATCTTCTCCAGACAAATCTTAAACGCCTCTTTCTCTTTCTGCTTATTCGCTTCCTCCTGCTCGTCATCTTTCTTGTTTGCAATCCGAAGAACCGACTTGAGGGGCTGTACCACTTTTTCCTCCTCCACTTCTCTCGGCTCGCCAATCACCGTGCCATACTCGATCCCTCGGGCTGTCTCCACAATTACATGATCGCCCTGCTTGATCTCAAAACTGCCCGGATTAAAAAAATATATCTTGCCTGCAGTGCGAAACCGCACGCCTATTACCTTAACCATACTCTATAAAACCTCCTAATCTATCAACCGCAAAATTTCTATAAAATGCCTATCTCTTATCAGTTTTCCTTAATCGTGAGCAGCAAAAGCTCCATCGTCAGATCAAAATTAACGTTAGCCTCCAGCCTTCTCTTTGCCTGCTGAAGCGCATTCACAATTGTCTCAATCCCCTCATAGGTGCTCCTGTCCGCAACTTTCCTGATCTGTTGAATCTCATTGCGAAAAACGAGACTGTTCATATCCTTTGTCGCTTTGAACAAAAGAACGTCCCTGTACCACACCGTTAATATATCTAAATAATCATTAATATCCAGATTGTATTCCGTTATCTTTTTGATGGCCTTTACAATCTCGTTAATCTCCATATCGGTGATGTATTTCACCAACGATATGGCTTCATCCTTCACCTTTTCAAACTCTTCGCTGCCCGCCAGGTGTTTCGCCTTACCCACGTTTCCTCTTGCGAACGCAACACAGATATTCGCTTTATAATCAGGCACCGCCAATTCTTCCATCAAATATTTCTTTACCAGTGCATCCTGCACGGGTTTCATATTCAAAACCACACACCGGCTGATAATTGTCGGAAGAAGCGCCTCCACATTGGATGTGAGAATCATGATCACCGCATATTCAGGCGGCTCTTCCAGTGTCTTTAAGAGCGCGTTCTGCGCCTGAGGCGTCATCTTTTCCCCTTCGTTCATAATATAGATCTTGCGCCGGCTGCTGTATGGCTTAATGCCGATATCATTATTGATCTGCTCCCTAATATCCTCCACGCCGATGGTATTTGGTTTTTCATGACTAACAAAAATAATATCGGGCTGGTTGCGGTTGACCGCCTGCTTACAGGAACGACACTCCCCGCAAGGCTCCATGCCGCTTCTCACACACTGTAAAGTCATAGCAAAAAGGCGCGCAATATATTCCTTCCCCGCATTGCGCTCTCCATTGATGATATACGCATGGGAAACCGTGTCCGTCACGATCGCTTGCTGTATATGCTTTTTTAATTCTTCCTGTCCGACAACATCTGAAAACTTTGGCATCCTTTTTCCCCCGTATTGTTTGTTTCCGCGTCATGCAGACGTTTTATTTCCACCCTGCATCCGGCCCTTTTTTCTACGTAAAAATATCCAACAGCAATCCCCTGATTTCGCCAATCTTTTCCAGAATCGAAAGATTATCCTGCTCGTCCTTTACCAACTCCTGCGCCAGTTGATCCAGATTTTGGTCAATCAGCCGAATGATCCCGTACACCCTGTGGCGTCCCCTCCTGTCCAGAAAATTTTCTCTGGAAAAAGCATGGGAACGGTTGACAACTTCATTCAAAAAATCCTTCACCAGCGTGCGGTAACGTTTCATATCTTTGATATCGCGATGTTTCGCAAGTTTATCGCCCTGTCTGGTAATCTCCTCCATCATACCGATCAAAGCGTTTTGCAGATCCTGTTCTTCGATCCTGCTGACAAGAGTAAACTTAAATGTGCCGTCTGTCTGCTGCGCCTGCGCCGGCTGTTCGATCTGCGGCGTCTGCTGTATCTGATTTACTTTAATATCCACCCCTGTCACCTCCTGTCTTACTGTAGATGTTCCTGCAAATAATCCGTAATTTCATTGATACAGCCATCTAGCTGATCATTATAAAAAGTCTTATCAATCTTTGAACAGGACAGTTTTTCTTCTGAAAAGTCCTGCGCATCCGCCAAATACCGTCGGCACAGTTCCTCATATTTCGGATGATCCTGCGCTTTCTCCCGATCCAGCGCCCGTTGCAGACGCACCCCGTCGTCCAGTTCAATCATAATTGGAAGCACTTTATCCGCACCATAAAACCTGCGAAGCTGCAAATATGCCTCCGGCGTACCAATCATCACATACGAATAGGAAGAAAGATCAATTTTCTCATCCGCTACCGTAAAATATCGCCAGACGCCATAACAAGTGTCATAAGCTCTGTGTTCCACTACAACTCCCTGTGTAAGAAGCTTCTGAAACCCCTCTTCATCCGTAAAGTGGTATTCCACCCCTTCCTGTTCTCCCACCCGGATCGGCCGGGTCGTGTACGGCACTATCGTTTTAAGCGGAACGCTTTTTTGCGTCAACAATCTTTTATAAATGGTATCTTTTCCCGATGAACTCTTGCCCATCAGGCACACAATTTTCCCCATTTTATTACTACCCTTAAAAATTCTTTTCACTCTTTTATCATGCCACATTTTCTAAGGAATTTCAACCACAACACGGATTCTGCCCTCTGGCGAAACCCCCTGCACAAAAAGCCCTGTCTCCCGATACTCTTCGATTCTTCTTAACGCTTCTTCCTTGATCTGCTCCCCCGGCGCCACAAACGGGATTCCCGGCGGGTAAGGCGTGATAAAGTCCGCTGAAATTCTACTGGACGCATCCTTTAGGAAAACCTCTTCCCATGGACTGTGAAAAGCTTCCGCCATAGTCTGCTTCGCCTTACAAAAAACCGCGTTTTTTATAGCAGACTGCGTTTGCTTCTTCTCTATCCTACCATCTATCTCAATAAGCGCATCAGCCAATCTCTGCCATCCTTTTTCCTCATCCATCAGCGTCATGATGGCCAGCACATAAGTCTCGGCCGCCATTTCCAATTCCAAATGATAGTTTTCCCGCAAAATATCGCTGAGTTCTTTTCCCATCATATTGGTTCCCTTGACAGAAATTACTATTTTCCCAATATCCCAGTCCTTTAGTGCATAGTTTTCTGACAATTCTGTCATTTTTCCAATGCGGATCTGTTGAAGATTTTCCATTTTTTTACAAAAAATTTCATAATGGCGACGCATGGACGCAAACCATTCCCGCCCATGGTCTTCCAGAAAACGTATGCAGGAATCCATACTTGCCATAAGTACGTAAGAAGGACTGCTGCTCTGAAACATAGACAAATATTTTCGCAGCTTTGCACGGTCCACCCTGCCGCCGTTCACATGCAGAAGCGCCGTCTGCGTCATGGACGGAAGCGTTTTATGCAGACTGTGAATTACCAGATCCGCCCCCTGCGAGACAGCGCCTCTTTTGCTGGCAACGCCCATACCATCTTCTGTTCCAGCGCTGCAAATCCCCAGATGCGCCCCATGAGCCTCATCCACAATCAAAATTTTTCCACGCTGATGCGCCTCGGCGGCAATCCCTTCCACATCGGAAATAATACCCTCATAGGTGGGCGACGTGACAACCACCGCCTTGCACTCCGGAAACTGATCCAGAAGCCGCCCGATCTCCTCTGGACAAACCCCGCCGCAGATATCGTATTCCCGGATCATTTCGGGCTGATAATAACGTACCCTCAGCCCCTGCAGAATTGCCGCATGATAGACAGATTTATGGCAGTTCCGGGCTATCAGAATTTCATCCCCCGGCCCTGCCGCCGTCATAACCGCCGCAAGTACCCCGCAAGTGCTTCCGTTCACAAGAAAAAAAGTCTCATCCGCCCCATAGAGTCGGTTAGCCCTCCTCTGCGCCTCCAAAAGGATGCCCTCAGCCTGATGGAGATTATCAAATCCCTGAATCTCCGTAATATCAATTTTATAATAATGCGCCATCCCGCCGCTCAAGGGGCTGCGTTTATGCCCCGGCATATGGCAGGGGTAAAAATCGCTCTCACTGTACGCGGACAGCGCCCGATATAAGCTTTCCTCTACGCTCATGAAGCCTGCGCCCCATGACCTTTATGAACGCCGACTGTCTCCATCAGCGAGCAGTATTTATCCGCCGCCGTCACAACCCATGCCTCCCTGCAGGTAGGCGGCACCACCGACAAGGGCCACATATGTTTCTTAATAATCTCACGCTGAATATCATTTAATTGATACTCCTTCTCCGCATTTCGAAGGGCTGTCGCCGGATGATGAAAGCCGTGCAGACGCTGCCTGTTGGCCAGATATTCCTTATCGTGCCAATCGTATAAAAAATAATCGTGCAGAAGCGCGCCCCTAATCAGATCATGCTTGTTACAGCCAATCCCAAGCTTTTTATTCAAAAGCAGGCTATAACGCGCCACATCCATACAATGATTGTGCACCGTCATGGTACCGTGCTGAATATGCGCTCTGGTACTCCTGAAATTCTCCGATTGCAAAATATCCTCGCCATGCTCTTTCAGCAGTCTGTGTATTCTCTTCTGCCTCTCATAGAGCCTGCGCAGCCGTTCCCTGCGCCTCTGTCTGAAACCCTGCAACAAATTCATACTGCCTCTCTCCCATTACCATATTATTTATGATAGAACCCCGGCTTTTTGCTCCGACGCCCGTTATATCCATATTACCTCTGCTCTACCAGTTCATGCAATACCCTTGCCCGATGCGCCCACGTATGCCCCGCTTTCGCCAGCTCATAGCCGCTGTCTGCGATCCTCTGCATACGATCCGGGTCTCCTAGCAATTCCTTTGCAATATCCGGCAGCTTTTTCATTTCCGACAGGGAATACACACAGCAGTCCGTGTCGTCGTGTAAAATCTCATCCAAATACACGCTGCTGTCCGTCAGACAGAGCGCCCCGTTCAACATGGTATTAAAAATCCTATCGTGGGCGCCATCCTTAAACCATGGCATCACATTGAGGGAAAGTTTCGTCTGGCATAATTTTTTCAGACAACCCTCTGAATTTAAGCTGTTCATAATAATCAAATTTTCCGGATGCCTGCACTCCAAAAGTTCCCATCCGTCTCCGAACACATACACCTTGATCCCCGCGTCCGCCAGTTCCTGCACCGCCCGTCCTCGGAACGTATACCGCACATACAAATCGATAAAAGTAAGCGCCGCCATGGCCTTTTTCAACTCTTCCTCCGGCACCTCGCCAAGCTCCGCCTTTAAATGCGCCTCCGCTGCCTCTTCCACCGTTTTGTGTGGATTGGAGAGAAGATCCTCTATCAAATCACGGTAAAATTTCGTGTATTCATCGTCGATTCTTGTAATATATTTGTCAAAAGTAGAAGGTTTGCAATAATTCCCCACCATCGTCACATCATATCTGCGGCATGCGATCGGCACATTTGTTTTATTAGGATATAGCTGCGTACCCGCAAGCGGCAGAAAAGGCCCGGTCTGTATCTCTGGGAAAAACCGTTTCATATAAGCCTCATGGTTCCTGTCAATACTGATATGGCAATAATTTCTTGGCACCTTTTCCAAAAAATGATGGTAATACATCGGATGATCCACCACGATGTCAAAACTCGGAATGCGAAGCGCCTCCCACATCAGCGTATCATTTTCATCCAGAAAATATTCCTCACCGCTCATCCCATGAAAATTAAAATTGATCAGCGCCGTATTGTCCCTCTCAAAAAACCGAAAAAACTTTTCCGTGCTCTCCCAAGGTCTGCTCAGGTCATAGATAAAAGTTTCATGCCCCAGCTCTTTCATCGCTTCCGCAATCTGTAAGGAAAAATATCCCTGCGTCTCGATATCCCCCGTAAAAAACAACAGCTTTTTCATGTCAATTTCTATCTCCCCGTATCTATCGTCACGTAAAGCCTACGCCACTTCCTTTTTCACGATTTCCGCCTTATCCCTGTAAAACGCCATCGTTAAGACCGCGCAGCATATAAAGCTGAACGCCGCCACCACAATCGCCTTAATCAGATTACCCGGCTCTTCCGCGCTATAAAACATCAATATCGAAGGAATGCTGGGAAATGTGTAGATATAAGCATGAACCGTAATTGCTCCCTGTACCACACCCGCTATCATACAGCCCAAAATATTAGCCACCGCCGGCGTTTTTTCTTTCAGGCAGATGCCAAAGATGGAAGGTTCCGCAATACCCGGAATCAGCGCCGTAACCATAGCGCTTAACGCCATGGATTTCTTTGCTTTCTCTTTTGATTTTAAAAACACGCCCAGATCACAGCCCGCCAATCCCATATTGGAAATAAACAGCGCCACCATGATACCATAATCCACTCCCGTCAGCCCGATCTGCGTAATTGCCAACGTCATAAAAATCCAATGCATGCCCGTAGATACCAAAAAGATCGTGAGACCCGCAAAAACGCCCCATGCCACAATGGGCACTCTGTCCTGCAGCAAGTTTAACACTTCCGCCAGTCCATTGCTGATCAGGCTCACCACCGGCTCGATCACTAAAATTCCCAAAAGCGCCGTGGCAAAAATTGCGCACGCCGCCAAAAGATAGGGCTGTAAACTTTCTTTTATCACTCTTTTTAAAAAACGCACGATATGGGACATGCAGAAAATCAGTAAAATAATCGGTATCACACTGTAGGCATAGGTGGCCGGCACCACCGGAATCCCCACAAACGTAACCTTCTCCCCGCTTTCCATAAGCGCCGCAAAATCCGGAAGGAGAAGCACGCACACACTGACAATCGCAAGCATCGGGTCCGTGTCAAAATGCTTCGCCGCGGAATAGGCAACCATAACCGGCAGAAAATAAAAAGGCGTCGTGGCAATCGCCGACAAAACAACTTCCGTCGTACCCGTCAAAATATGGGCCGCTGTAAGCAAGAGCACTGCCATCTTAAAGATACCGCCCGCCAGAACAATTGGAATAATGGGCGCCATACATTCGCTGATATGATCAAATACCGCCGATAGAGATTTTTTGAAATCCACTCGCTGTCCCTCATTTTCTAAACCATACGCCGCTAATCCTTTTTCCATACGTTTCAATACGACATGCTCTATGGATTATATCGGTCATATGGCAAATTTTCTGTACTCACAAAGATAGGCCGCCGTCTCCCTTTCAAGCAAACTACTCTCCTTCCAGTTCTTCCAGATATTGTCTGGCAGTCTTCTCCCACTGCCCTCCCGGCTCCGTATCCAGATACTCTTTCAATTCTTCGATATAAGGCGCTTTATCCTCAGAAATTTTTCCTTTGGTATAAGCCAGATAAGCATAGGAAAAAGCCCAGCGGTCGTCAAATTCCTCTTCGTAATCATAATCAAAAAAAAGGTCTAAAAATTCGCCGTCAACCCCAAACAGCTTCTCTGAATTTTCGATACTGTCCATCCGATACGCCAGAGAGTGCACCTTGTATGTGCGCGACAGCCCCACAAACCGGACAAAACAAAACGCCATACAAATAAAAAATACAATCGTGAATAAAACAATCAACATATAATATTTGGTTTTATCTTTGCTTCCCGCTTTACTTTCCAAAATATTCTTCCATCCTCTCTTTGGTGACAGCTTCCACATCAATGCTTCCGTCCAGCACAAATTGTTCTCCGTATTCCAATCCCTTCAACGTCTCAATCTCTTCCTCCGTCAGCCGGTAGTAATTTTTCAAATAACCTTCAACTTCATGGACCAAATCCTGTTTCACTTCACTTTCATCAACATCCGCCCCATAACCGTAAAAAATCTGGATCGTGGTCAGATCTGTATCCCTGAGAGAGGGATAGTTATTTCCCTCATCCATGGACTCCATCGACTGCAATACGCCCGTCAAAACAAGGCTGTATGAATAAATATCATCCAAATCCTCCGAATACTCCGGATAATTCTGAAACAGCTCGCCTGTCGGATCTGTACTGGAAGCGAGAAGATATGCTCGTATATACTGCTTCTCATTCATATAGCGCGACAGCAGTTCTTTGTTTTTCACAAGGCGTGACCCTGTTACCTGATAAGACGACCGAAAGCCAAAGCGGTATTGGTAAAAAGTAATCAATCCAAAAGAAACGAGGATGATCGCAAAAAACACAATCCCCAGTTTAATCGTCAAGTGCTTAAGCACTTGATTGGTCCCAGTCTCCAAAAGCTCATCCCGCTTTTTCTCATAAGCGGCATCATAGGTTTGAAGTTCTTTAGCCAATTTCAAAGCCGTCTCATTAACCGTGCCGCAATAGGGGCATCTTAGCTGGTCGCTGGCAAATTCAGCGCCGCAGTTTGTACATTTCATCTTCCAGTCCTTCTTTCATCAATATTTCCGTCTCCCGCTCCACTTCCTCTTTTAACGCCGCCTCTATGGCCTCGTCAGTCTCATAGATCTGAAAAAAGATATCATCGCTCCGCATATTGTAATCTTCCGCAAGCGTTTGATAAATCCATAACATCTCCTCTGTATCGTCAGCCTCAAAGGCCTCGTCGAACAACGGCGGAAACGTATGCAGAAACCACGCCGTACGATATAGAAAATAATCTGGCGCACCAATATAATCTTCACACTCATCAATCAAATATTGCTCAAGCTGATCCCAATCCTCTTTCTGATATGCCTTTTGCAGATCTCGGGACAGATCGTCCATTTCCCCCTGCGCCATAGAATCCCTAATTTTTCCCGGCACATCAAAAAGGAAAAAGAGTCCGAACAGCACAAACAAAACAAAAAGCGTAACTGCGGCAATCAAGCCTAATTTCTTAGGAACAGCCCTTGTCTCTGCCTGTGCCTTTTGTACCTGCGCAATTTTTTGATCCGTTTTCTCCCTGCTTAAATCAATTAGCTCCCTGCCGCAGTATGGGCAAAATGCCATCCCCGGTTCGGAAATTGCCGCGCCGCAATTGGAACAGGTTGGTATCCTTCTATTTTTTTCCATCTTTTGCTCTGCCATTCTATGATCACCATTCATCGCCTTTGCGGCTATTATATCGTATAAATAGACGATCTTCCACTATTTTTTCTTTTGCACCAAGCCGCACCCAAAATTAAAGTTACAAAAAATACGGGAAACGTTGATAAATACAGCGTTTCCCATTAAAAAAAATAATGCCCAGAACCGGAATCGAACCAGTGACACGAGGATTTTCAGTCCTCTGCTCT
>CAMXIK010000009.1 GCA_947243855.1 uncultured Lachnospiraceae bacterium
GCGAGGCAGCCGAAACTGTCTCGCTAATAAAGTCTAACTTTATGGGGTCACCTCAGTTTGAAAACGGAGGCTTTTGTCATGTAATTTTATTTTATGTTATTGTTCTTCTTCATTGTTTCGGTTGATAACGGTAGATACGATTCCGCAGGAAATGCCGAAAATCGGATAGACAATCCAAGCGTATCTCCATAAATTCCAGATAAAACCGCAGGCAAGAAAAATCATCGTAGCCACCATCATAATACAGCCGCAGATCAACCCGACTTTTTTATCGTTTTTATAGGTCTGGGAATTGTGATCCTGCATCAGGTTATAGTGTCTGATATTGTACTTGCTTTCCTGTGTGCCAGCATATACAAATAAAGTAACGGCAATCGTTACAAATAGTAAAAAGATAGAGCCGGCCAGAGCGCCTGAATCAAGATCAGAAAGGTTTGTCATTTTAAAGTCTATGATCGGCTCAAGTCCCATCATGATAATAAGACCAGCTATAATCAAGACAACGCCAGTTGTGATCATAACGGTAAATTTTTTGTGAAAATTTTCTTTTTCTTCTTCCGAATAAAAATCTTCAATATAAGGATGTTTCTTAATAAAATAGTTGTCCTGTAATCCCGTAAAAATAAAAATTGCTACCGCCACTACGACAAAGAGCAAAAATAACATGCCGCTGAGACTATCTCTGTCAAACCCATTACTATAAGGAAGAACAGCCTGTAAAAAACAAGTTAGGGTAAGTCCCGATAAAATCAAACACACGCCCAGCGTAATTCGTTTACTAAGCTGATTTTTATGCTGATCATAATGACTCTTATCTTCTATGTATTGGCTGCTGATATCTTTTCGCATCAGATCATCCAACGTACAATGGAAGAGTTCAGTCAACTGCATAAGTTTATCCGTTTCAGGATAGGTGTTGTCGGATTCCCATTTGGAGACGGATTGTCTGGAAACTTCAAGAGCCTCTGCGAGCTGTTCCTGCGTCATATTTTCCCGTTTTCTTAAAAATTGTAGATTTTCTCCTAAACTCATAATAACCTCCATGTCTGTATTTTTATAGTAATGCGCCGGTCGCTTGTACCATAGCCGCACGCCTGTCTGTTTACCGCTTTGGTAAAGGAGGGTTCGGCTTTGGTACATACCCATTGTATAAAAACATAGATGTAAACTCTAGCAATAGCATGTTGCTTTTCATGATTTTCATGTAAAGATACAGTTGCATTCCCGTAAATAGGAGGTTTTCATGAGTTTACTGTTAAATAATTTTTTCAAAATCTTCCACGCCATGTTTACAGAGAGGACAGATGAAATCCGGTGGAAGTTCTTCCCCTTCATAGACATAACCGCAGACTGTGCAGCGCCATCCTTTTGTTTTGGAAGCGTCTGGCTTCGGTTTTACAAACTCATGATAGTAGGAATAAGTGATCGGTTTCTCATCGGAAACAAGATCGCAGTCGTTTACTGTGCAGATAAAGAGCATGTGGCTTCCCAAGTCCATCATATCTTTTACGGTACAGTCAAGAAAGGCGGCCGTATGCTCTGTCAGATAAGGAATCTCCTGTTCCGTCATTTGAAAGGGATATCCTACAAATTTATCCGCTGAGCGTCCGCTCTGAAAGCCAAAATTCTGAAAAAGAGAAAAAGGGGCGGTTTCCGAGAGAATGGAGAGGGAAAGTTTTTTTGAGTTCTGTGTGATTTCGCAGGTTAAGTTGTTTTTATTGATAGCTACAGCAATTTGCAGCGGATTACTTGTCACTTGCATCACGGTATTCACAATACAGCCGTTCATTTTCTTGTCATATTTGGATGCGGCAACAAAGAGTCCATAAGAAATTTGATTGAGCGCTTTTGTGTTCATAAGAATCCTCCTGATACGATAAATTATAATAGGAATAGTATATGGAAATTTTGTACTATTTATTCCATTATAGTGTTTTAAAAAAGGTAAAGCAAGAAAAAGAGTTGATAAAATAGATGTGCGAAGAAGAGGTTTTTTTGGTAAAATAGGAATGTCAAAAAATAAAAAAGAAAGCAGTGAAGTTATGAAATTTGAAAGTGCGGAAGCAAAAAGAAATTATATGTTAGAGGAATCAGTGGAAAAACTAGTTTGCAGATTGGCGGTTCCCACGATTTTAAGCATGCTGGTAACCTCCTTTTATAATATGGCGGATACCTTTTTTGTGGGGAAACTTGACACCCAGTCTACGGCGGCCGTGGGAGTGGTATTTTCCCTGATGTCTATTATTCAGGCGGTAGGCTTTCTGTTTGGCCACGGGTCCGGAAATTATATTTCCAGAAAATTAGGCGCAGGTGAAATCGAAGAAGCCGAAAAAATGTCGGCGGTAGGTTTTTTTACCTCCTTTTTTGCCGGTCTTTTGATTATGGGAGGCTGTATGCTTTTTATAGAGCCGTTGTCTTATTTCCTCGGTTCTACGGAGACGATCCAGCCTTATACGGTCGCTTATCTGAGAATTATTTTGATCGGTGCGCCAGCTATGACGGCTTCTCTCGTTTTGAATAACCAAATGCGTTTTCAGGGAAGCGCGTTTTATGCCATGATCGGCATTGTATCGGGCGCCGTGATTAATATCGTATTGGACCCGATTTTGATTTTCAAATGCGGCATGGGCGTTGCGGGAGCGGCGCTTGCCACTACGATCAGTCAATATTTAAGTTTCTTTTTTCTTCTTATTATGATAAGGCGGGGCGGAAACATACAGATTCGGTTTCGGAATTATAAACCAAGCCTGCATTTTTTGAAAGAGGTCATTCGCGGCGGTATTCCGTCCCTATTTCGTCAGGGACTTGCCAGTGTAGCTACGATTTGTCTGAATCATGCGGCGGGCGTATACGGTGATGCGGCTATTGCCGGTATGTCCATTGTGTCCCGCATTATGATGTTTGTAAACTCTGCGTTGATTGGATTTGGACAGGGATTTCAGCCGGTTTGCGGATTCAATTACGGTGCAAAAAGATATGAGCGGGTGTTAAAAGCCTTTTTCTTTTGCGTGAAAGTGGCCTTTTGCTGTCTTGTGGGCGTTGCGGTTGTGGTGTATCTTTTTGCTCCCGGTTTGGTGACGGTTTTCAGGAAAGGAGATCCCGCCGTTATTGAAGTGGGGACGGCGGCATTGCGTTATTCCGTGATTGCTCTTCCCTTAAGTTCTTGGATTATTATGTGCAATATGATGCTGCAGTCCATCGGGAAAGGCTTGAAAGCTTCCATTGTGGCTTCCGCCAGACAGGGGATTTTTTTCCTGCCTCTTATTGCAATTCTTCCTTACTTTTTCGGGTTGGCAGGGGTAGAAATCTGTCAGGCGGTATCGGATTTCTGTGCGCTTACGGTGTCGATTCCTCTTGGTGTGAGCGTGATCCGGGAAATGCGGCGGGAAGGGCTGGATGAAAATATTGGTGAAGTTTAAATTAGTAAAATGTGATTTAGTAGTTTATACTTTAGTAAATCGTAATTGACTAAAATATAGCAGTATGGTATATTATTGAATAACAGGAGGGATAAAAGCTATGTTTATTGGCAGAGAACGGGAACTGGCGTCCCTGAATCAATTATACCAGTCTGATAAATTTGAGTTTGCGGTTGTTTATGGCCGCCGCCGCATAGGGAAATCGGCGTTGATCAATCAGTTTGTTCGAGATAAAAAAAATATTTATTTTATGGGCGTAGAGAGCAATGCTGCACAGAATTTGGAAAATTTCAGCAAAAGCATTATGGAGGTTGAGACTGGCATTCCCGCAGAAACGGCATTTGTCTCTTTTCAGGCGGCATTGGAATATGTCTTTAAGCTTGCAAAAAAGGAAAGGTTGATTTTAGCGATCGATGAATACCCTTATGTGGCCCGCTCTTCTAAAAGCCTTGCTTCCACATTGCAGCTTTTGATCGATCAGTATAAGGATAGTTCTAAGCTGATGTTGATTCTCTGCGGTTCTTCTATGTCTTATATGGAAGATCATGTATTGGCGTACAAAGCGCCGCTCTATGGCAGACGGACGGCGCAGATGAAGATATTGCCTTTTGATTTTGAAGATGTATGCAGATATTATAAAAATTTTTCTAACGAGGACAAGGCGTTTGTCTACGGAATCGTAGGAGGAACGCCGCAATATCTGTTGCAGATGGACGACAGAAAGAGTTTGGAAGAAAATATAAAGAATACTTTTTTGAATCCTATTTCTTTTTTATTTGAAGAGCCGGAAAATCTACTGAAGCAGGAGGTGAGGGAGCCTGCTCTGTATAATGCCATGATTACCGCTATCGCGGCAGGCGCGTCACGGATGGCGGAAATTTCTACGAAGGTAGGGGAAGATACGAGCGTCTGCGTTACTTATCTGAAAAATTTAATGGCGCTTGGATTAGTTCGGAAAGAAACGCCCTATGGGGAAAAGACTTCTCGAAAGTCTATATATTTTATTGATGACAATATGTTTCGATTCTGGTATCGTTTTGTGCCAGAAAACAGTTCTACGATTGTCCGCGGGGCGGTTGATACGGTTTACAAGAGGATAGAACCTCACTTTTCCGATTATATGGGAAAAGTGTTTGAAGAAATATGTAAGCAGTATCTATGGAAGCTTTTGCTTATAGGAAAATCTCCTGTAGAATTTAAAGAGCTTGGCCGTTGGTGGGGCACGGATTCGTCTACCCGAAGTCAGGCAGAGATTGACATTATGGGAGAGGAGGATCAGGATACTGTGCTGTTTGCCGAGTGTAAATGGACAAACGAAAAAGTGGATGTAGGTATTTTAGAAAAACTGGCGGAAAAAAGCAGGCTGTTCCATTACCGCAATGTCTATCTCTATCTTTTTGCGAAAAATGGGTTTACCAGAGGGTGCGAGGAAAAAGCGGAGGAGATGGGAAATGTGGAGATGGTTTCCTACAGTGATATGATGCAACTGTTTTGTCAAAAAAGGAGATAGATTATGCCCTCCCAATAATAGGAGGGCATAATTCTATTTTATATATTTTCCAGCCGCATACCGCGAAAAATTGAAATCGCGGATTCCCATATCCTCTGTTTGCGCTTCCATTCTGAGGTAAAAGTCTTTGATCCAGTATTGATCGTAATAATGGTATTCTTCGGGATTTTCATATTTACCGATTTCTGTTTTTTTCAGCATATCCTCTATATCCGTGAGATAAGGATTGATGGAGGGATTCAGGATAGCGGGCGCAGCGTCGGCGGACAGTGTGCTCAGATAATCTATATCACAGTGCATGATAATTGACCCTCCCGGTATACAAGAATAGCAAGCAGGAAGTTCATATTGATCGCTAAAGGATTCTGTCGTCAAATTATATCTGGCAACCAGATAGTCCGGATGGGCAAAGGAAAGCGCAATATAACATATGCTCACAACGGACAGTCCGTACAAAAACAGAGGAAACTGCCTATAGAAAATAAAAGCGGTAACGCCTGCCATTAACAGAAAGATCACCATCAAAGCCCACAATACAAATAACCGCAGGAAGGTCAGGGAATAACTTTCAATATAGAGAATCATGCGTAAAGCGCTGGAAAAAATCATGATAAAGGTACAGCCGCAGATCATTGTCAGTATTGTCCGGAGAATTTTATTTTCCTGAAACAGATGCAGGCAGAGCAGGACAATTAGGAAATTGATGATACTCACTAACAGAAGCTGGAAAAATCCTTCTCTAGCATAGCGCGCGTAAGTATAATTTTCCGGCAGTTTCATATTGCCGATAAACAAATACAAGATCTGTACGATACTGAACGCCATGTATAAAAGGCAGAGCATGGAAGTAATGACAATCGCGATCACAGCGTCGAAACGGGTTTTTTCCTCTGTTTTTTCTTTTACCTCTTTTTTGCAGAGAACCGATAAAACGGCATAGGAGGAGAAAAAGACCACAACCATAAGAAAAAGTATTTTCGTGGCTGTAAAGATGTTCAGGGCTTCCATAAGTCCGGAAAGCATATTTTCAAAAACGACGTCCGCGCTGGTAAGCAGCAGGGTCATGAAGAAAAGTACCGGAAGGGCAATGAAAAATCCGGCCAAAGCTGGCAAAAAAAGACTTTTTTTTGCGTTATTTTCTTGTTTTTTTGCATCAAAATAAGAAATCATATCCGCAAAAGGAGAAAATAAGCATAGAAAAAAAGAACAGGTTGTGTAAAAAACAGCATAAAGGTGTTTACTGAAATTCCACTCCCTGTCATCGTACACGGTATGGAGCATCAGCACAAAGAAAAGAATAAAAATGCCGCATTTATTCATAGTAAGAATCTGAGGAGAGAATGTCATGCAATTAGAAATTCCTAAAAGAGTGATCCCTGCTATATAACATACACTGTTTTTTTTGAAGGGAACCCCTAACTTTTTCATAGAGAAGAAGAAACAGCAAAGGGTTCCGACTACGAAAAAAGGGTAAGTAATCCCGGAAGTATTTTGGTAGAGACAAAAAGCGTAAAATGCGGAGTAGAGAAAACATCCTATGCCAAAGAGGGGAAACTGCCGTCTCATACTGCGGGTGTATTCGGTATCGGTCTTTTCTTCGACTTTTTCTGCGGGTTGTAAATAAACTGTAGGTTCCATAAGTAACTCCTTTCCTGCGCAAACGCGCGAAATCCATGTGTGATCGGGTATCAATTTTTTTCTTTCGCCGTATCGTTTTTTTCGGCGGAAGAATCTTCATCCTCCACATACTGCAAAAGATCCCCCGGTTGACAATTCAAGGCTTTGCAGATTTCATTTAGGGTGGAAAGGCGGATCGCCTTCGCCTTATTGTTTTTTAAGATGGACAAATTCGCAAGGGTAATGTCGATCTCGCCGGCAAGCTCGGTCAGTCCCTTTTTGCGCATCGCCATCATGACGTCTAAATTTATAATAATTGCCATGGTAATCTCGCTTTCTTTATTTGATAGACTTGAAAGTTTTCCCTTGAGCCTGTTAGATCGTCAAGTCGTTTTCCAGTTTGTAGGAGACAGCTTTGTCAAAGACTTTTGCCAGTACCCTGCTGAATAATCCCGCGATCACAAAAACCAGAATCACAATAAAAACGGCTGGGGTCAGGTAAAGAAAAAGGCGGCAGGCTGTAATGACTGCGATGAAGAAACTGTAAATGCTCATTTTATTAAGGCTTTCTACGTTTTCCCTGATAAAGCAGTCGTCGTTTAATACCGAGCGGAACATGTTCCGAAGCTGCTGTAAAATCAATACTGCGAAAATGCCCGAAAGGAAAAGAAGCAGGCACAGAGAAGCATAATTTTCCGCAAAATAGTTATTATATCTGCCGTAAAACTTAATACTTAGGGGAAGTGTGACAATGACGACAATTCCCGCATAGAACATAAAGTCTAATAATAATTTGGTAAACAGCGTCCATTTATCTTTCATAAAAATCCTCCTGCATGTTGCTTTTATCACCTTTGTGATTTAAAAATAGCACAGTAAAAAATGAATGTCAATAAAAATTTATCGTTTCTCGATAAAAATTTATGTTGTGATATACCCAGAAGGCATAAAAAGACATTCCATTTTTGAATTTGCCATTCTAATTTTTGTATTTTATAATAAACAGTATCAGTGAAGGTATGGGTTGTTTTAGGCTATAGGAAAGGAGAAGGCTATGGTTTATCGTGATTTTCAGGGATTACAATTATCTGCGCTGGGATTGGGCGCGATGCGTCTGCCGGTGGTGAATGGAAAAGATGCGGATATTGACGGTGCGGCTGTGGAGGAAATGGTTGCTTATGCCATGGAACACGGCGTCAATTATTACGATACGGCATGGGGTTATCATGACGGAAATTCAGAGACGGTGATCGGCAGCGCGCTTAAAAAGTACGATCGGGGAAGCTTTTATCTTGCTACAAAGTTTCCAGGGTATGATCTTGCCAACATGCCAAAGGTGAAAGAAATTTTTGAGAGACAGATTGAGAAATGCGGTGTGGAATATTTTGATTTCTATCTTTTCCACAATGTATGCGAGATGAACATCGACGCTTATCTGGATGAGAAATTTGGCATTTATGAGTATCTAATGGAACAGAAAAAGAACGGGCACATTAAGCATCTTGGTTTTTCCGCTCATGGAAGCTGTGAAATTATGAAGCGCTTTCTGGATGCTTACGGCAAGGATATGGAGTTTTGTCAGATTCAGTTGAATTATATTGACTGGACCTTTCAGGATGCGAAGGAAAAGGTGGAATTGTTAAATTCGTATCATATCCCGGTTTGGGTGATGGAACCCCTGCGCGGCGGTCGTCTGGCAAAGCTGCCGGAGGAAGCGGCAAAGGTGTTACAAAATCTGCGTCCGGATGAGGGTATTCCGGCTTGGGCGTTCCGTTTCTTGCAGACGCTTCCGGAAGTGAAGGTGATTCTCTCCGGTATGTCCAATCTGGAGCAGCTAAAAGAAAATATAAAAACATTTGAGACGGATCAGCCTCTTTCCAAAGAGGAAATGGGTTCTCTTCTTGCGATTGCGGACGGTATGTTGAACGGCACGCTGCCTTGTACGGCTTGCCATTACTGCACCAGCCATTGTCCGAAAGGGCTTGATATTCCCATGCTTTTGAGTCTGTATAACGAACATAGTTTTACGGGCGGCGGTTTCATTGCACCGATGGCGCTTTCGGCTGTACCGCAGGAAAAACAGCCTGCCGCTTGTATCGGCTGCCGCAGTTGTGAAAAAGTCTGCCCGCAGCAAATCAAGATATCCGAAGCGATGGCGGATTTTAATGCGAAACTGAGAGGATAAAAATAAAAGAAGTACCGCTCCAGGTTTGTGATTCAAGGTGCGGTACTTCTTTTTATGATATAAGCGATGAACTTTACAGCCTCACATCTACAGAATGATAAACAAATCCGTTTTCTTCCCCTGTAATCTCTTCTACAGGAGCATCGGAAGCGGCGTTCGTCTGGGTTGTGGTTTTATCCAGTTCGGATGTCGTTTTGGATTCTTCTTCCTTATTGTCTGCTTTCTTTTCGGTTGTCTTTTCATTCTTTGCGGCGTTTTCTAAGGTTTCACCTGCTCGATTCAGCGCTTCCATCTGGGAGGCTGTCGCCTGATCGGCGGCTTCTTTTGTTTTGGCAAGCTCCGCCTCTTTAAGCTCCATATTACTGCTGCCGCCTCGACCGCTGTCCAGTTTTATCTCAGCTTCCAGTACGCCTGCTCTGCCTTTCATTTTCTTTGCCGTGCTGCCGTTGGCGTTAGCCTGTTTGACGGAGACGTCTGCGGAAATCATGGCCTCCATACTGCCAGCGGACATGCCTGCTTTTTGGCTGGCATTTTGTTTTTCCTGTGGTTTTGTGCCCATGAGATCATCGAAGGAAGACTCCTCCCTTTTCTTCTCCCGCTCCTCTTTCCTTGCCTCGATCTGGTGCTGGCGGAGTTGAATTTCTAATTGGCTGATCTGTTTTTGGATTTCCTGCCGCTTTTTCATCTTGGCATCCGTCGGCATATCCTGATTGGCGGACACTTCTTTTAACTGCTGCTGTAATCTTTCGATCTGCTGCTGTAAATTTTTGCTTTCCGCATCCATCTGTCCGCCGCCTACGCCTGTACCCGCTGAACCGGGCTGTATTCCAGCGGCGTTTACATTGTTTACGTTCATGTATGTTTCCTCCTTTTTTCAGACTTGTTGTTTTGAGAGACGATTCCTTTTTTACAATCTCTGCTATATCTTTCGGCGGCTTTTTCTTTCCGGTGAAGCGAAATGTTGTGGAAGAACCTTTCTTGGTTGTGAGCGGAGTTTAGGCTTCGGGAATTTGCAGCATCACCCGCAGTACGCAGCGTTCTTCCCCTTCTTGAATTTCTTTGCCGATTTCCAGATCCCCCAGATATTTGCGGGCTGCATGGCGGATGGCGGACAGGCCAAAGCCGTGGCCCTCGTTTATTTTAGAGGTGCGGGGAAGGCCGCTTGCCGGATCAATTTCCAGATTTCCGGTGAAGCTGTTGGACACTTCTATGATATACATATTTTTTCTGCGGCTGGAAAGAAGGGAGATATGCGCCGCTTTGTCAGAAAGGGGACGTTCCCGTTCAATCGCTTCGATGGCATTGGAGAGAGCGTTATTTAAAATAATGCTGATGTCAAAGGAATTCACAAATTCAGTGAGCGGATAATGGAAATCACTGAAAAAGACAATGCCCTTTTCTTCCATCTCTTTTTTTCTGCTGGAAAGAATGACGTCCGTCACTGGATTTCCGCTGTTTACATCGAAGGAGCTTTTTGTAATTTCATCCTTGAGCTGATCCGCATATTTTTCCGCCTCGTTATATTCGCCTCTGTCGTAAAGCTGTTTTAAGGTTATGAGGTGGTTTCCCATGTCATGACGCAGACTGCGCATATCCCGGTAAAGCTGTTCCATTTCATTGATATGGCTTTGCAGATCTGTCATTTGGGCATAAAAAATCTCCCGTTGTTTGTCTTCTTCCTGCTTTGTTTTCCATTGGTGGAATACGTAGGTAGTTACCAAAATTACCGCAAAAGAAAGTAAAGTAAAAAGCGATAGAATATAATCATGGCTTTCGTAGAGTTCATAAACGCTTTTTCCAACGTCCCGCTGATAAATATAGTCATAATAGCGGATTACACCGTAGGAAACCATACCCAAAAGGGAAGGTACGGAAAGCAACAGAAATTCTCTGCTGTCCATATGCTCGCGTTTGCGCCCGTAGGACCATAAAATACATTTGACAGCGTTGAACAGAAGAAAAAAGGCGAAAATATTGTAGAATAAGATTGTGACAACAATATAATAGAAAAACCAGTATACAGTATCTTTCGGTGCAAAAAACCGATAAGCGAAGGCGTCTATTTCGTTATTAAGATAAACAATCATACGGAAAGCCTGCCAACGCAGACAAAAGAAAGTGACGGTGACAAAAAGCTTTTGTAAAAAAAATGTTCTGTCAATCAGGCTCATTGCAACGAATACCATGAGAGCGCCTATGAGATAGGCCAGCATGTTATTAACGTACCAAGGAATAAAATTAAGCACAAGCATAGCCGCCGCATATGCGCCGCCTGTCACCCATGCTTTTTTTCTGTGATCCAGAAAAGGTCTTGTCAAGAGGACACAGCAGTAAGCGGAGATCAAAATACCACAGGTACAATCGATGTTATTTAATATCCAATAATACAATTCTAAATGATCCATTTTTTTCTCCCTGTCAGAGTGGTTTCCTGTGATCGGTATTTTTTTGATGGTTGATAAACTGCATATATTGCCGCACAAATTCGGGAAATTGTTTCTTTGACAAGAGCGCTGTTCCCTGCTCCAGCCAGATGGTGGTGGCGTTATATTTTTCTATATAGTTCAGATTTACAAGATAGGCGCGGTGGGTGCGGTAAAAATCCGCCCCGGCCTGTTCGGAGAGATCCGTCAGTTTGCCGTAATATTCGATATCGCCGTTTACTGTGTGGAGCATGACTTTGCGGTTAAAAACCTCCGCGTAAATTATGTCTTGGAGAAACACTCTTGTAGACAAGCCGCCCCGCTTTACAAGAAGCATGGGCTCTTCGTGGTGCGGTTTTTTATCTTCATTTGAGCGAGGCTTTTCTGTTTTTGCCCTGTCTTGCAGCTGCTGCAGAGCCCGCTCCAAAATTTCCCGCAGTTTTTTATCTTCGAACGGCTTTACCAGATAGTGAAAGGCTTCCACATCGAAGGCTTCGTAGACATATTCGGGCATTGCCGTTACAAAAATAAGCGTCGTTTTCCAGCCTAATCTGCGCAGCTTTCGTGCAGTTTCCATCCCATTTTTTCCGGACATCTGAATATCCAGAAAAAGAAGCTCCGGTATGTTTGTTGTCTCAGATTCAAGCAGTTCTTCCCCTGAACTATAATAGAAAATCTGGCACGAAATGCCCTGATCTGTACAGAAGCTTTTGATCTTACGGCCTAACATTTGTTGTATGGATTTTTCATCGTCACATATCGCGATTTTTATGGTTTTCATTTTTATGGCCTTTTGCAATTCTTTTCCCCTTTTGGGGTATTTTTTATTATGTTAAATTTAGCATACAGTATCCTATTTCGCAATGAACGGGAATGTTTTATCATATGACATTGTTGTAAAAGCCCCTTTTTTTGTTGTAAAAGAACTAGAAAATCCACGTTGGTATTTTGGAAAAGATATGTTACACTGAAAACATGGAAGACGGAAAAGTAATCTTAAAAAAAATTATTATTGCAGATACGGAAGAACCAAAAATAACGCCGCAGGAGGAATCTGCCGCCCCGGCTCTTTCAGAAGATATCAAGATGCTGGTAACCAGTATGATTCACAAGGGGGAGGAGTCCTTTACGAGGGTTTCTTTTCTGCGCGGCAGCGACTGGGCGGAAGGGATTGTACCGGGCGGCCGGATTGAGAAGTCGGAGGGTTTCAATGAGGAGGAGATTGGGAAGTTAGAAGCTTATCTTACGGGCGAAGAAGAAATGATTTTGCAGCAGGCCAAAGGGATTAATCCGATCAGGAACTTATTTGAACTGTAGGAGGTACGGATGATATTCGGGGATTTTTCGGAATGGACAGCACAGAATTTGATGATACGCGTGATTGTGGCTGTGGTGCTTGGAGGTATTATCGGACTGGACCGGGGAATGAAACACCGCGGAGCAGGCACCAAAACGATTACGGTGGTCTGTCTGGCCTCCACTTTGGTGATGCTGACAGAGCAGTATATTCAGGTCAATTTTCCGGGGCTTGCCAATATGAACCGGCTGGCGGCGCAGGTGATCAGCGGCGTCGGCTTCCTCGGCGTGGGTACGATTATCATATCGAATCACCGGGTAAAGGGTCTGACAACAGCCGCTACCCTTTGGGCAAGCGCCAGTATTGGATTGGCGGTGGGGATTGGCTTTATCGACGGCGGCGTGCTGATTACGCTGGTCATGTTGGTTTTTCTTCATGTACTTCCTTTTGTGGAAAGTTTTGTCACCAGAAAGTCTCATTATTGCAATGTGATCATTGATATGGAAGAGAGCCGTCACCTCCAAACGGTTATTCAGGATCTTCGGACGGCGGATATTGAAATTGACTCTATGGAGATCAATTCTCCCCGCACTGCGGGAGATAATGCTACGGCTCATCTTGTACTGCATACGAAAAAAGCCATGGAACATATGGAGATTTATGAGATTATTACAAAGTCGGACAAGGTGGTATCTGTGGATTTTCTTGGTTAAAAAAATTGACAACTGGAAGAAAAGAGGATTTGTGTATGAAATTGATATCTTGGAATGTAAACGGTTTGAGAGCTTGCGCCAGCAAGGGCTTCTTGGATTTTTTCAAAGAGGCGGACGCAGATATTTTTTGCCTGCAGGAGACGAAGCTGCAGGAAGGACAGATTGATTTGGAGCTTTCTGGCTATTATCAATATTGGAATTATGCGGAAAAAAAGGGATATTCGGGGACGGCGGTTTTTGCGAAGGAAGAGCCGTTACAGGTTACCTATGGCATTGGTATAGAGGAACACGACCACGAGGGGCGTGTGATTACACTGGAATATCCAGATTTCTATTTTATTACCGTATACACGCCCAATTCCCAAAATGAGCTTGCAAGACTGCCTTACCGTATGAAATGGGAGGATGACTTTCTGGCTTATCTGAAAAAGCTGGAAGAGAAAAAGCCGGTAATTTTCTGTGGGGATTTGAATGTAGCCCATCAGGAAATTGACCTGAAAAATCCAAAGTCTAATCATAAAAACGCTGGGTTCACAGACGAGGAGAGAGGAAAATTTACGGCCTTGATGCAGGCAGGGTTTATCGATACCTTCCGCTATTTTTACCCTGATGTAAAAGACGTTTATTCTTGGTGGTCTTACCGTTTTAAGGCGCGGGAAAAAAACGCGGGATGGCGTATCGATTATTTTGTCGTCTCCGAAGCGTTGAAAGAGCGGTTGGAGGACGCTATGATTTATCATGAGGTGATGGGATCAGATCACTGTCCCGTGGGGCTTAAGCTACGCTGAATTTCCGTTTCTACAATTTTCCGCGATAGGGCGCGCATACCTTCAAGGCGCTCTTCATAGTTGTCTTCGGTAAGGCGCTCTTCTCCTTTGGCCAGTTTATCGTAGATCCAGTAATTGATATCTTTTGAGAAGTGAATCATGTCCATGTAAAGGTCTAAATTGGTAATGATTTCTTCCGCATCCTGATAAAAATATATTTCTGCGTTATCGTAGGCAAGCAGCGCTTTCACTGCTTGTTTTTCATTGTAGATTACAGCGTCCCGTTCCCCGGTCCGGTAGGCGTTATCCCACCAGAGCATGGAATAGGGGGAGAAAAAGAATTTGAAGGTGGTTTCCGGATGCTCTTCAACCATGGAAGTGAGAAGGGCGATATTTTTTGCAAGAGCTTCCTCGTTTGCGGTTTCCGGCTGCATGTCTGAGATCGTGGGTTTTCTCGCATACATGCCAATAGCGAGATCGGCGCCGAAATATTTCCACTGCGCCCAGTTGTAGGAATCGCCTTCGTCGTAATCGCCGATAAAGGAAAAAGCCAGCATATAGGGCAGTTTTTCCATCAGCACGTCTTTGTTCAGCGTATATTGATAATCGTTGAAATGATTTTTATCGTAAAGATACATGGGACAGCCCGTGGAAACATAGGTAGGCTCGTCGCTGGCGGTGAGGGAGGAAGGGTCTATGTTATAAAAAACATAGGACAGCTCGTGTTCCTCGCAGGCGATATCCAACAGCACTTTCAGATCCGCAGTTGCGCCGTAGGAACGGATGGCCTTAATGGTTTGACAGTCGAATCCCTGATCGAACCAATGATTGTTATAATTTTCGCAGACCGAAGAACCGACAATCAGCGCGTCGTAATCGAAGTTTCGAAGCGTCCCTACGCATTGGTATTCCTTGTCTGTCAGTACCGCTTTTAGACCGGGCAGGGGTTTGTGGTACTGGTAAAAAGGGTCGAAAAGAACCACCGCGCCGATGACCGCCGCGAGGAGTAGGAGTGTCCGTATGAAAAAAGATTTGATAAAATTTTTTTCAGTCATCATGTTTTTCTCCTAAAAGTTAAAGTAAAGAAACGTGCTCACCTGCGACAAGGAAATCACACACCATACAAATAAAATACAAATGCCCCAGCATCTTCCCGACGTCAATTCGTTGTGGGTTGCACGCTCATAAGCATTTTTGTGAAAGATCAGGTAGAAGGCTAAAACAAAGAGCGCCAGCATAACAAGCAGATATAAATAAGTAACCGCACCCGGCGCCGCCAGCTCTAAAGCCTGCTTGAACACGTATATTTCCGAAAGATCTAACTGCGCGGCGATCTCGAAAAGTTTGCCGCTAAAATTTATGGACAGGAGGTTTTTAAAGAGCTGTCCTGCCGCCAGCATGCTTCCGCTTCTGAAAAAGAAGAGGGAAAGATTAAACAGGGTAAAGGTAAAAAACCAGCCAAGAGGCGCGGGGATATGAAAACGGGAAGGACGTTTTTCTTCTCTGCCACGGATACCCACAAGCCCCAGATTGTCAAAAACCACCAGAAACCCCTGCATTGCCCCCCATGCCACATAAGTCCAAGCCGCGCCGTGCCAGAGACCGCTTAAGAGAAAGACGATAAACGTATTCAAAAGCATACGGGCTTTTCCCTTTCGGCTGCCGCCCAGAGGAATATACACGTAGGTAATAAAAAACCGGGACAGGGTGATGTGCCAGCGCTGCCAAAATTCCTTGATACTACAGGAGCGATAGGGCGAGTCAAAATTTAACGGCAGTTCCACATGGAACATTCTGCCGAGGCCGATCGCCATATCAGAATAGCCGCTGAAATCAAAATACAGCTCAAAGCTATAAGCGAGAATGACAAATATGGTTGAGACAGCGTCCAAAGAAAAGGTCTGCGCAAAGCCGTAGTTTGCCATCAGGCCGAAGGTGTCCGCCAACAGTACCTTTTTGGCGAGACCCAAGACAAAGAGATAAATCCCTCTGGCAAAAGAGGCGCTGTCAAAACGCCGTCTTGCAGGGTCTTCAAACTGGGGAATAATTTCTTTGTATAACACGATAGGCCCGGCGATCAACTGGGGGAAAAAGGTCACAAAAGTCAGGTAATTAACGAAGTCATAGTGTTCGCACCTGCCGAGCGCCCGATCGATGATAAAAGACAACTGCTGAAAGGTAAAAAAGCTGATTCCAAGCGGCAGCAGGATGTGTTTTAGGTTAAAGTCGGCGTGAAAGGCCAAATTGATATTTTCAATGAAGAAATCGTAATACTTGAAATAAAACAAAATACCCAGATTCAGAAAGATTCCGGCTAACAGCCCCGCACGGTTGATCGGCGGCAGGGGCTTTTTTTGTCCGTTTGTGTCTGCGGCGGACTGCGGGACAGCGGGGATTTTTGAGAGCAGAAAACTCAACAGATAGTTCAACCCGATACTGCATAAAATAATGGCCAGATAACGGACATTGAAATAGGCGTAAAACCACAGGGACATAGCGGACAAGAAAAGGCTTGCCAGTTGATAACGTCCCAGCTTATTGAGTCCATACCACCCAATCAATGCGACGGGCAGAAAAATGAAAATAAAGATATAGGAATTAAATAACATATAGCGACGAAATTCCTCTCTGAAAATACATAATTTTGTAAGTGCAGGTAAAAATAATGGTGAAAGCAAAATGGTTCCTGTTTCTGCTATAGTATAGCAAATCCGACGAAGGCTTACAAGTCAGGGTGCGGCTTATGCTGCGGAAAAGGAGAACGGAGGGGTAGATGAAAAATAGTATATGTAAAATGATGAGTATCATGATGATCTGCAGTCTTTTTCTTTTATCTGGCTGCGGGGATAAAAGTATGCCGGAGGAAGATCTGGTGGACAGGCGGAGCGCCGGAGTGCAGAGTATAGAGGATGTAGAAGCCGGGAATTTTCCGCTTTTCTGGGAAAATGCGGAGTGGGGAGAACGGCGGTTTTATACATTGTTGGAGCTTGAGAAGGAAGTGAAGGATCTTCTTGGGGATAATTATTGGCCGGAAGTCAATCTGTCGAAGGCGGAATTAGAAAAATTGACAGGGATCACCGAGGATATGTACGTAGATTTTCTGGCAGAGAGACAGGCTCTCGACGTGCACATAGATACCTTGATTATTATTCATGCGAAAGAGGATTATGTGGGGACTATCGAGGAGGCTATTGAGACGTATCGGAGCGCTTTGATCGAGCAGAATAAAAATTACCCGCAAAATCTAAGCAAGGCGCGCGCTTCCCGTATCGAGACGATTGACGATTATATTTGCTTTGTTTTATTAGGGGCTGATACGACTCCCTTGGCGGACCGGGGCAGCGAGGCGGTGATGGAGCATTGTTTGGAGGAAAACGAGAAGGCGCTGTATGTGCTGGAACAGGCGATTTTGCAGTAAATAGGGGAAGACCCGATAGAGCGGGAAGCCTCCTGTTTGCGTTTTTGCGCCTGTCGGGTTCTTTTTTATTCCTTCCGAATGCATTATAATGTATTTACGAAAGGAGTCTTCCATGAACACGAATTTGACAGCAAAGTATTTACAGTTTCTTCGTAAAAGCCACAATTACACACAGGAGGAATTAGCGCAGAAATTGGATATTTCAAGACAGGCGGTTTCAAAATGGGAAACCGGTGTAACAGTTCCAGATTTGGAAGTTTTGCTTAAAATATCTAAGCTCTATCATATTACTATAAACGATATATTGGAACCCAAAATTCAACCGCAGAGAATTACGGACTTTGAACAGATTTCTACCATTTCCGAAAATGAATTGAAAGAAATTTTAGGGCAGTTTGACAGGGATTCACTGGTCACAGCTTTAATGGGGGCATCGCCCGATGCGAATCAACTTTGTGAAAAACTGTTTCCGGATATTGATTTTGAAAAGACGAGAAATAAAATTGGCAGGGTTAGGGTGGAGACGGTGGAAAAGATGCAGGAACAGATTATTGCGCTGATTAATTTGCAGGAGATTGACGGGGGTTTATACATAAAAACGGTGGGGATTTAACTTGTGAAATGAGGAATGAAAAATTTTTTGGAAATAATTGGGGCATAAACATGACACAACACAGACAATGGAAATCAGTAGATTATTTAATTGGGGACGTGAAGACAAAATTACAGGGACAGGACAGACTGTCTTGTCTGTTTGAGACATGCTATGCCAATACACTACATACGACAGTCCGTGAACTTTCGGACGGGACAACCTATGTGATCACGGGGGACATTCCCGCTATGTGGCTGAGAGACTCTGCGGCGCAGATGCGGCCCTATCTGATTCCGGCAAGAGAGGACGAGGCTTTGGCCGAGTTGATTGCCGGTCTGGTAAGAAGGCAGTTCTTTTACATCGATATAGACCCTTACGCAAATGCTTTTAATGAGAGTCCAAGCGGCGCCTGCTGGGATAAAAATGACTTACAGCAAAACGACTGGCTGTGGGAGCGCAAGTATGAGGTGGATTCTCTTTGTTATCCGATTCAGCTTGCGTATTTGCTTTGGAAAAATACGGGCTGTACCAGTCAGTTTAACGAGGATTTTCAACGGGGAGCCGACAAAATTTTACAGATCTTTTGTCGTGAGCAGAACCATGAGGAAAATTCTTCCTATCGATTCATCCGAAAAAATACCGTGGTGACAGACACGTTACTACGGGATGGAAAAGGCGCGTTAGTGAAGGGCGGTATCGGCTTGACTTGGTCCGGTTTCCGGCCCAGCGACGATGCCTGCACATACGGTTATTTGATTCCTTCTAACATGTTTGCTGCGGTTGCGCTGAGATATCTGGAAGAGATTGCGGAAATGGTGTATCATAATGAACAAATGCGGAAGGAAGCGTCCTGCCTTAGACAGCAGATTGAAGAAGGCATTGCACGGTATGGAATTGTTGAAACGGAGACTTACGGAAAAATTTATGCCTATGAAGTGGACGGTTTCGGGCAGTACAATCTGATGGATGATGCCAATATTCCAAGCCTGCTTTCTCTGCCTTATCTGGGTTATCCGGGCGATGCGGCGGTTTGGCAAAATACGAGGCGTTTTATCTTGAGCGAGGCAAATCCTTATTTTTATCAAGGAAAATTTGCCTGCGGGATCGGCAGTCCCCACACGCCGGCAAATCACGTTTGGCATTTGTCGCTTATTATGCAGGGAATGACTTCGACGGATCAGCGGGAAAAAGAGGATATTTTGCGGATGCTGACGGAGACAGACGCTGGAACTGGATTGATGCACGAAAGTGTGCATGTGGATGAGCCGAAAAAGTATACGAGAGAATGGTTTTCATGGGAAAACGCGCTGTTTTGCGAGTGGATTCTTGATCTTTGTGGGTATAAGATTGCGAGGTGACAAAATTTATGGCGGTACAGTATAGAAAATTGACGGAAAAGGATTTAGACATTTTCATAGAAATGAGAATCCATCAGCTTCGGGAAGAAGGTGCGACTGAGGAGATCGATTTAAAGCCAGCCTTGGTTGATTATTATAAACGGCATATGGCGGACGGCACCTTTGTTTCATGGCTGGCTGTTGACGGAGAGAAAATTGTGGGCACAAGCGGCATGTCGTTTGTGGAAAAGCCTCCGTATTTTAGCTGTCCCAACGGGAAAATCGGCTTGCTTTCCAGTATGTATACTTCTGATGAGTACCGCAGACAGGGCATTGCAAAAACGCTGCTGACGCATGTAGTGGAGGAAGCGAGAGAATATGGCTGCGGCTGTGTGCAGATTACGGCCTCGGATATGGGAGTGCTATTATATACGGACTTCGGGTTTGTGAAGAACGGGAATTTTATGCAGTATAAATTTTGAAGGCGGGAAAACCGAATGGACATTTCGTTATATTATCAGGAACAGGGCGAAGGAGAGCCGCTGTTTCTTTTGCACGGGAATGGCGAGGATGGCACATATTTTTCCAATCAACTTTCTTTTTTCTCTGACAGATACCGGGTGGTTGCGGTCGATACGAGAGGGCATGGAAAATCCCCGCGGGGGACGGCTCCTTTTACAATGGAGCAGTTTGCGGTAGACTTGCATCATTTGATGGACAAATTGGAGATTCAAAAAGCAATTATATTGGGGTTTTCCGACGGTGCGAATATTGCCATGAAGTTTGCGTTAAAATATCCCGAGCGGGTAAAGGCGCTTATCCTAAACGGCGGAAATCTGAATACAAAGGGAGTCAAAAGAAGCATCCAGATTCCGATAGAGATCGGGTATCGGTTAGCAAAGCTGTTTGCGGGAAAATCGGAAGAAGCGAAATCCCATATGGAAATTTTAGGTCTGATGGTGAATGAGCCGAACATAAAGCCCGAGGAACTGCATGCGATTCAGCCGCCGACGCTCGTCATTGTAGGGACAAGGGATATGATTAAGCAGAGCCATACGGAAGTCATTGCCAAGAACATACCAAATGCAAAGTTTTCCGTGATTCCAGGAGATCATTTTATTGCCAATAAAAGACCGGAGGAATTTAATAAGGCGGTGGAAGATTTTTTGAGTAGTGAAAGTGAATAAATATAAGTAGCTTTCCGCCGTGCAGGTATTTTTTATTTGACATATTAGTAACTTGTTACTATAATAGAAGCGCAACAAGTTACTAATAGAAAAGGAGTTTTTTATGTTAGCAGAACTGACAGCACGATTTTCCGACACTACAGAAAACCAGAAAAAAGCGATTTTCAGCAGTTTATTTATTGCCACGAACAAATTGCAGACGCTTTTTGACAATCACATTCCGCAGATCTCATTGAAGCAGTTTATGCTCCTTTCTATCGTGCGCCAGTCTAAAGGACAGATGACGTTTACACAGTTGGGAAATATATTAGGCTGTTCCAGACAGAATATTAAAAAGCTGGCGGAGATTTTAGAAAAAAAGGGTTTTATCACTATTCAGCAAAGCCCTTACGATACGAGAGCCTTGTGCATTTGTCTTACGGAAAAGGTGAAGGATTACTTTGAGAATGATTTTTCAGCATATCAGAAGGAGTTGGAATATCTTTTTGAAGTTTATACGGATCAGGAAATTGAAGCTTTATTTAACCTTATGGCAAAGCTATACGCTGGAATTGAAAATTTAGAGAAGAAAACGACCGATTATGGCAATTAAGCACTAGAAAAATAAAAGAGGGAGACGGAAACAGATGAAAACAATCGTTATTTACAATTCAAAAACGGGGTTTACAAAACGGTACGCCGAGTGGATTGCAGAAACGGCGGGAGCTGAATGCTTGCCATTATCAGAGGCAAAAAAGAAGATTTTGACGAAATATGACGCCATTGTTTTCGGAAGCTGGGCATGTGCGGGCAGTATCAAAAATATCGGCTGGTTTACGGAAAATATGGAACGGTGGAAAGAAAAAAAGCTGATCGTATTTTGTGTCGGCGCAAGCCCGGTTACCCCGGATGTTGAAAAATCACTTGCGCAGAATTTTAACGAGCCGAAATTGAAACAGGCTAACGTGTTTTACTGTCCGGGCGGACTTAATTACGAGAAAATGACCGCATCGTCGAGGTTTATGATGCGGATGTTTGTCAAAGCAATCAAAGCGAAAAAGAATAAGACCGCTGTGGAGGAAGAAATGGCAAGGGTGATGTCCTCTTCCTATGATATTTCGGATCGGAAGTATACGGAACCAATTTTAAAGTGCCTGAGAGGATAAATTATTCTTCTCAGCATTTTTTTACTGTAAAAATTGCCATTTTTTGTTATAATCTAACTAGTTTCATGTAAAGATATTCAATAGACAGATAAAAGGGGGCGTCCTGTTGCGTGCGGATGCTTGGGAACGGAGACTTATATGCAGGGATTTATTCGGATTTCAAAATACGCGGGAATGCGAAACGACTTGGCGCAGGCCGGAGGAGGTAATACCTCTGTTAAGCTGGACGAGCAGGTAATGCTTGTCAAAAGCTCGGGATTCCAGCTTGCGGATGTGAATGAAGAGTCGGGCTATTCCAAGGTAGATTACCGTCAGATTGTAGATTATTTTGAGAAGAACGTCAAAGCGGATGGGGAATCTGCGTCAGCACAGAAACTTGGCGCGGCGGATGCTTTTACGGAAGAGGTTGGAAAGAAGCTGTTACAGGAGGCCCAGCTCGGAGGCGGTCGCGCCTCCATTGAGACTTTTCTCCATGCGGTGACAGGAAAATATACGCTTCACTCCCACCCGACGCTTGTCAATATCTTGACGGCCCGAAAGGACGGGGAAGAAATTCTGCGGCAGCTTTTTCCCGAAGCGGTTTTTGTGCCTTACCGGAAACCGGGCGCGGCATTGGCAGAAGCCTATTATACACGATACCGTGAGCGGCAGACGGAGGGAAAGGATGGTTCGGTTGTTTTTTTGGCCAGTCACGGGCTGGTAGTGAGCGGTGATTCGGCGGAACAGGTGATTGACTGCACCGAGGAGATATTGCAAAAAATCGCCTCATATTTAGGGATTTCTTATGAGGCGTATCCCAATGCGACGAAGCTGTGGAATAGATTTGCAAAGATTCCGAGATTAGAGGATAAAATTGTATATCTTTCCGAAAACCGTTTTTTATGCTGCGGTGGAGCGGCGGAAGCCGTTTTAAAGGAGGAAACGTGGAATCAAGCGTTTTGTCCCGACTGTGTGGTTTACGGATCGAAAAGGCCGATGTTTTTGGCGGATGATTTTTCTGAGGCGGATATTACCGCGTTTATAGAAAAAAACGGCGTTCCGGCGATGGTTTGTTTCAAGGGATATTTCTATATTCTGGCGGAGAGCGTGAAAAAAGCGCAGGAAATTGAAAATGTGATGAGCTTTGCCGCGCAGGTGCAGGCGGCGAATCTGTCTCATGAGATGAATTATCTGGACGAAGGGCAGCAGGATGAACTTCTAAACTGGGATGCGGAGAAATACCGCAGGAAGCTGTAAGAGAAAGGAATTCTATGGATAAAGATTTAGGTTCATTTTGGGAGAAATCCTAATTTGCTTATTTGTCATTATAGTGCCCTTTGCACTGCGTTATAACAATATTATCATCATTGATCATATAAACGAGCCGGTCTTTTTCGTTAATTCTTCTGCTCCATTCTCCATTCGGGCTGTCTTTTAACGGTTCTGGTTTTCCTTCGCCGGTAAACGGTTCCCGTTGGATGGACTTTAATAGGTTATTTATTTTTTTCAATGTCTTTTTATCCTGTGTTTGCCAGTAAAGATATTCTGTCCACGCATCTTCGGCAAAAGAAATTTTACCCATGCTCCATAGCCTCCAACTCTTCCATGGTTTTTACGATTATCTGTCCATCTTGGACTTGTTGGTTTGCTTTCCGAAGTTGTTCCATATTGGAATCGGAATAAAAGGGATCAAAAGGGGCAGCGATTTCGAAAGGAATACGGCGATCCCGTAAGGCCTTTTTTGCATAAATCATAAAAAAGGTAGTAAGGTTCATTCCCATTTCATCGCACATTTCATCCAGTTGTTTTTTCATTTCATCATCAAAACGAAGACTGATGGTAGTCATGTAATCACATCCTTTCTGCATCTATTGTACTTCTGAAAGAAGCAAATTGCAAGAAATATCATTTAATATCTTTCAAATATATCATATGAAGAATAAGTAAATTTATGCAATGTTCGATTTATCATCTGAATTTTGGCATAGTTCTTGAAAACCTCATATATTTTTAGAAACAGTTGCTATTTGAAGGAGATTTGAGTATACTATTTATAGGTTAATGCCGTAAGTTTAACAGCAGATATACCTCGACCTTTAACAGAGACAGTTATAAGCGGGCATATCTCAGCCCTAAGCGAGACAGTTATAAGTGAGTGTTTCGCCACTCAAAGTGCGAATTTAACAGTGGGGCGGAGTTTCCGCCCCATTTTTACAGTCGGAAAATAGGAAACTATGGGAGAAAAAAGATGAACATTATCATACCGATGACAGGTTACGGTTCCCGTTTTGTGGCGGCGGGCTATCCGGAGTTGAAGCCGTTTATTCCGGTGATGGGAAAACCGATCATAGAGTGGATTGTGAAGGGAATGTACCCGAAGGATGTGCATTTTGTTTTTGTCTGCCGGGGAGAGCATTTGCAAAAAGACCCTTCCATGCGGGAACGGCTGCTTGCGCTTGCGCCGAACGCGGATATTGTGGTGATAGAAGAGTGGATAAAAAAGGGGCCTGTCTATGATGTGTTGCGGGCCTATCGTGCGCTTTGCATGGCGGAAACGGCAGATAAAAGGGCGGCGGACGGTTCAAATGGCGTGCGGGTTGAAAGAAGCGAATTGACAAAGGATTTTAATAAAGAGGACGGTATTATCATCAATTACTGCGATTTTTATATGCGCTGGGATTTTGCCGCTTTTGCAACGGAGGCGAAAACGCGGGACTGCGACGGCGCGGTTCCTTGTTACACGGGATTTCATCCGAACCTTCTGCCGCAGAAGAATTTTTATGCGTCCTGTCTGACGGATGAAGATGATAATTTAGTGGAGATTCGGGAAAAATATTCCTTTGAGAAAGATAAGACAAAGGCAAAGCACTCGCCGGGCGTTTATTATTTTAAAAACGGCGCGGTCATGGAAAAATACTGTCAAATGCTGACCGATCATGAGGAATGTGCCATCAACGGAGAGTATTACGCAAGCCTGCCCTACAATTTCATGGTGAAAGACGGGCTTAAGGTATGGATTCCGGCCAATGTCAGTCATTTTTGCCAGTGGGGAACGCCGGAGGACATGAAGGAGTTCGTTTACTGGACGGATTTGATTAGAAAGGCGGAGGCGGCTTCGAAAAAGGGTGACAGTCGAGAAGAGGAGCGCAGGCAGGATAAAAATGCAGACGCGGCGGGCAAGATATTGATTCCCATGGCGGGGGCTGGACAGCGTTTTACGGATGCAGGGTACAAGGTGCACAAACCGGCGATCCAGACCATAGACCGACAGGACGGTACGCAGAAACCGATGGTGGTCTGCGCCACAAAGGATCTGCCCGGTGTGGCCGAGGACGGCGGAAATGTGATCTATGTGGATCGCAGCTTCCACAAGGAGGACGGGGTGGAGGATGTGATAAAAGCATATTATCCAAAGGCGCAATTTATCACCATCGACCATTTGACGGAGGGACAAGCCTGTACCTGTATGTTGGCGGAGTCTCATCTGAATCCCGAAGAACCGCTTCTGATTGCGGGCTGCGACAACGGTATGGATATTGATTTCGAAGCCTTTGAGAAAGTGAAGCTGGAATGCGACTGCGTGGTTTTCACCTACCGTCATAATGAGGCTGTGCTGCAAAACCCCAATGCCTACGGTTGGATGATTACTGACAATGACGGCAATATTACGGGCACGTCCATTAAAAAGGCAATTTCTGAAACGCCGATGGAAGATCCGGCGGTGGTGGCGACCTTCTGGTTTAAGGAAGCGAAGGTCTTTTTAGAGGCCACGGAAAAAATGATTCGGGAGAATGACAGGATTAACGGGGAATTCTATGTAGACCAAACGGTGAAACATGTGTTAGACTTAGGATACAAGGCGAAAATTTTTGATATTGACAGGTACGTGGGCTGGGGAACGCCTGCGGATTATGAAGGGTATCAGAATACCTATGTTTATTTCAGGGATTTTCTTGCAAAAGAGGGCCTGATCTAAGCGGCGGATATACGGGGATTGCGGAATTTTTGATCAGCCGGCAGTCCTACAGAAAAGAAAGATATGGGCTGTGAAATGTTGCATACGCTCGATATGGACAAAAATTATCAGAAGTACCTGAGGACTGCCATTGTTGTGGGGGTTTTGTTCAAGTTACTTTTGATGGGCTTTTTTTCATCCGATTATCAGGATATGATGTTCATTCCTTTTGTAAAATGTTTTCTCGGCGGGAAGAATCCCTATCAGTATTATTATGACAATGCACTGCTTCCCTCGTTTCCGTATCCGCCCGTTATGCTGTTTATGGAGTGTATCGGGGGGATTTTTGTTGCTTTTTTTAGCGCTATGCCTATTTTTTTGAGAAATCTGATTTTTAAGCTGCCGATTCTTTTGATGGATCTTTGCGGTTTGTATTTCCTACTTCGTATTTCCAAAAATAAAAGAAAATATATTTTGGTGTTATATTTCTTATCGCCGATTATTTTATACGCTTCTTATATGCACGGCCAGTTGGATATCATTCCTACCGTATTTTTGGTGGGTGCAATGTACTACCTGAGCGAGATGAACGCCATAGCGCAGAAGGAACATGTTTTTGAGTGGAAATTTATCTTGTTCCTGTCGCTTGCCCTTGCGTCCAAGTTTCATATCGCGGCGTCAATTCCTCTTTTCTTTTTGTATATTTTTAAGAGAAAAGGCTGGAAAAAGGCGGTGTTTATGACGGGGCTGCCGATTCTCTTGACAATCGCAGTGGTTCTTCCTTTTTGGGGGAGCGGCTTTGCGAATATGGTTTTGTTTAACAAAGAGCAGCAAGTGATTGACACCGTATATCTCAACTATGGGAACGCGCATCTGCTTTTATCTGTGCTGATTTTGCTTTTTCTTTATTTTCAGGCATTCCAGCTTAATCAGATCAACTGGAATCTTCTGGTTAGTATGACGGGCCTGCTCTTTTCTGTGTTCTTGGCTTTCGTGCCGGCGATGCCCGCTTGGTTTATCTGGGTTGTGCCGTTTTTTATGCTGTATCTGGCGGGACAGAGTGAGAACCGCGGCAAGATGGTGTTGGTTTACGGCGGGTTTAATTTTTTATACCTCCTTTATTATGTGTGTTTCCACAGCACGCAGTTTGTTGATTTATATTTTCTGGGAAAAAGTCTGAATTTCTTAAAGCTGGCGGACGGCGGATTGAAAAATATTGTGTTTACGTTGATGGTGGGGGTCTTTTTGATTCTGGTGGTCAGCATGTATTTTTATGGTGTGGGAAGCAATTCTTATTACCGCAGGAGAAACCGTCCCTTTACGATTGGTATTGCCGGGGACAGCGGCGCGGGAAAAACCAGACTTTTAAAATCGTTGGAAGAGCTTTTGTCTAAAAACCGTGTGCTTGCCCTTGAGGGGGACGGCGACCACAGATGGGAGCGGGGGGATCAAAACTGGAAGGAAATGACGCATCTAAATCCCCGCGCCAATTATCTTTACAAGCAGGCGGAGGATCTGAAAGCGCTCCGTGGAAATAACGCGGTCAACAGGGTGGATTATGATCATGAAACGGGGACTTTTACCAGCAAAAAAAGGGTGTCGCCAAAACCTTATGTGGTTTTGTGCGGTCTGCATTCCCTCTATCTTCCGCAGGTGAGACAGGTGCTTGACATGAAGGTGTATCTGGACACCGACGAAGCTCTCAGATGCCACTGGAAGCTGTGCCGCGATCAGGGAGACCGGGGTCATAACAGGGACGAAGTGATGAAGCAGATGGAAGCCAGACGGGCGGATGCGGAAAAGTATATTTATCCCCAGAGACAGTATGCCGATTTGGTGATTCGCTATTTTGATGAATCTCTGTGCGACGAACAGGAACAAGGCGGATTGGAAACGGGAACAGGTCTTGGCGTGGAGTTTGTGATGGATATGGGAATCAATGCGGAGCCAATGCTTGCCCAGCTTGGCGATCATGGCGTTTTGGGTGTATTATCCAGTGACGATCCGGTTCATCAGAAAATTTCGTTCCGGGGAGAGACGCTTACCGCGGACAAAAAACTTTGGGAGGAGACGGCGGTATCGGTGATTCCGCAGATAGAAGATTTAACGGGAGAGCATATTGTCTGGGAAGATGGCGTCAGCGGTCTGGTACAGCTTATGCTTCTTCTGGTGATCAGTGAGATCATGAAAACGAATTAGGAAAAGGGGAAAGGGGATACCAATGATAAGAGCAGTTATATTTGATTTGGACGGCACATTGTATGATTACGATACGCTGGACAAAGAAGCTTTTGGGCGGGTAGGAGAGCTTGTGCGGGAACGCCTTGGCGTTAGTGAGGAGCAGTATGAGGAAGCTTTTATGCGGGCAAGGAAGTCTACGAAAAAAAAGCTTGGCGAGACGGCGCCTTCCCACAGCAGAATGTTGTATTTTCAGAAGACTTTGGAGTATCTGGATATCAGGCCGCTTTATCTGGCCTTAGAAATGTATGAAGTATACTGGGGGGTTTTTTTGGAGAAGATGACGCTTTATCCCGGAGCGAGGAAGCTTTTGGATGCGCTCCATGATAAATATATCCGTGTGGGAATCTGTACGGATCTGCTGGCGCATATTCAACATAGAAAAATGATCGCTCTCGGTTTGATGGATGATGTGGATTCTCTGGTGACCAGCGAGGAGGCGGGAGTGGAGAAGCCGTCGCCGAAGATTTTTGCGATGTGTTTAAAGAAACTTCATCTTGAGCCGGAAGAAGTCTGCTTTGTGGGAGATAGTTATAAGAGGGATATCAAAGGCGCAACGGCGGCAGGTATGTGTGCGGTTTGGTTTTGTCCGGAGGGGATGCAGGAGCCGCCGGAAGGGGAAGCCGATTGTTTAAAGGCAAAAAATTATGAGGAATTGTACGAATTGATAGCAGAGAGGGTGGAAGGCGGTCTTTGATAAGGAGGAATACAAGTGAAGCTTTCAATCGTAGTGCCATGTTATAACGAAGAAGAAAATATACCCCTGCTGTTAGAGCGGTTTGCCGAGGTAGTTCAGGGGAAAGATATGGAAGTCATTCTGGTGGACAACGGTTCCACGGACAACAGCGCGCGCGTACTTGAGGAGCTGATTCCCCGTTATGCCTTTGCTAGAACAGTGACCGTAGAGGTGAATCAGGGTTACGGTTACGGGATTTTGCAGGGGTTAAAGGAGTGCCGGGGGGAATATATCGGCTGGACCCATGCGGATATGCAGACAGATCCGGCGGATATTGTAAAAGCGCTAGAGATTACAGAGAAGGAAAAGGGACTCGTCTTCGTGAAGGGAAACCGAAAAGGCAGGCCGCTTTTCGATGTGTTTTTTACGGTGGGAATGAGTCTTTTCGAGACCTGTTATCTGCATGAAAAGCTCTATGATATCAACGCCCAGCCGAATATCTTTCCAAAGGTATTTTATCAGGAGTGGAAAGAACCGCCCTATGATTTTTCACTGGATTTATATGCGCTGTATATGGCGCGCAAGAAAGGACTGAAAGTGATTCGTTTTCCGGTGATGTTTCCAGAGAGAATCCATGGGGAGTCTAAATGGAATACAGGACTTGCCGCTAAGTGGAAGTTTATCAAGAGGACCATTGCGTTTAGCGTAAAGCTAAAGAAAAGTGGAAGCTTGCGGGGATGACAGGAGGGCAGTTATGGAATATATTGCGCACAGAATTAATACGAAGGAGGAGCTTTTGGCTCTTCCCGAGGAGTATGGGGTTGAGCTTGATCTCAGGGACGATTTGAACGGCCGGATTTATATCTGCCACAATCCCTTTGAGGCGGGGGAGGATTTTGAGGAATACTGTAAAGTTTATCATCACGGCACCATGATTTTAAACATTAAGAGCGAGCGCATCGAACATGAGGCGCTTGCGCTGATGGAGAAATATCAGATCAAGAAGTATTTCTTTTTGGACTCTTCTTTTCCGATGATTAAACTGCTCACGGATATGGGCGTAAAGCAGGTGGCGCTTCGTTTCAGCGAATTGGAGGGGTTAGATACCATCCGCAATATGGCCGGCCGGGCAGAATGGGTCTGGGTGGACTGTTTCACGAAAGTGCCCATCGACAAAGAGAGTTTTACGGAATTAAAGGCGTTAGGCTACAAGCTTTGTTTTGTGTCTCCCGAGCTGGAAGGGCAGGAAGAAAAGATTGCGGCATATAAGGCGTATATCGAGGAACAGGGGATTGTGTTTGACGCTGTCTGCACGAAGAGCTATCATATTAAAGACTGGATGTAGACCGGAGATAGTTAGATTACGTTTTGGAGGTCGGGATGCTTAGATTGCAGAAGGAATGGCAGAAAAGAGCCGGAATGGCGGTGGTTGTTCTTGTTACGCTGGCTGCGGGGGTGCTTTTATTTTACAGACATTGGCAGTTTGAGCTGCCGCTTTATCCAAATGTGGACGAGCAGTTGTCTCTTACCTGTATTTTTGAGCTGTTAAACCAGCATTTGTACGCGGGTGATGTTTATGTGCTCGACTTTTTCCGCTATCCCCATCTTACCTTTTATTATGCAGTGGTTGGTGTGCGTATCCTTGGTAAGCTTCTGGCGGGAGTGGAGACAGTGGTGCTCCTGCGTTATGTGGTCTGCGGTACGGCGCTTTTGTCGAATGTCTGCGTTTATTTCAGCGTTAAAATTATGACGGGAAGCCGCAAGTATAGTTATCTGGGTTTTCTGCTTTCTATGTTTTCCCTCTATGGGTATTCCTATCTCTTCTATACGGGGCCGGACACGCTCACGTATGCCGTGGCCAATATGGTCTTGCTGCTTGGCTGCCTGATCTGGAAGGAAAGAGACGAGGAACGGGCGGTGTATCTTTGGTATCCGTTGTTGGCAGTCTGCATCGGCCTTGCCATGGCGGCCAAATATCACGGGATTGTTTTTGGCGTTTTTTGGCTGGCGCTGCATATCGGGAAAAAATACTGGAAGCGGCACAGAAACAATTATCTTTTCTTTTTAGACTGCATTGTGCTCGCGTTAGTGTTTGTGGTCTGTAACTATTCCCTCTTTTTTCATTTTAAGACGTTTGTCTGGGATAATTTATATAATCTAAATCATTATGCGTGGGGGCATCCCGGAATTGAGCACAATCTGCCGCTTCTGGGGTATTTGGAGGCCTATGCGTTTTCTTCCTACGGGATTTTTGGGGCCTTGCTTCTTCTTATCGGCCTTGTGCATCTGGCCCGGAACAAGGCGTGGGGAGAGCTGGTGATCTTTTCCCTGATGCCGCTTGTCATTTTGCTTCTCTTGTCGAAGTATAGTATTGTGCTTGGAAGAAATATGTCCCTTGTTTTGCCGTTTGCTTTTTTGTTTATGGCTTATGGGCTGATGGAGGCGCAGGGATTTTGTGAGAAAATGTGGAGGCGGCAGTTCGCGGGAAGAACGGCGGATGCTCTGAATGGGTCATCTGTGGTAGTTGTGGCGATTCTTGTGCTATGCAATGTCATTACTGTGCTTGGCAATTACCGCTACGATTTGACGTACAATCAAGCGGCGGCCTATATTGAGAAAAATATTCCTGCGGGGGCAAAGATTTACTGTACGGATTACAGGCCCGTGATAGATGCGCAGAAGTATGAAATTGTGGAAATCGGGGAGGATATTTCCCTTTTGCCGGAAAAGCTTTCGGAGAACGAGTATTATATGGATGTGGAATATGCAACGGGATATTTTTCGCAGCAAAAGGATTATTTACTGTTTCAGAAAGGCGATATGTATCCGGAGAAAAAGGCGGCTTATGAACAGAAGATTGGAAACTATGCGATGGTAGGGCGTTGGCAGGGGATTTCCTATGACGGCGAGTGGAAATACCGGATTGGGTATTTTGATCTGTTCACAAAAAGCCCCACAGCATATTATGTAGGGCCGACGATTATCGTTTATAAATGACCATTCCAGTTTTCGGGATTACGCAAGAAATTCTCGCAACAGCAGCTCCAATTCCTCGGCCTCAGAAGGTGTAAAGGCTGGGGAATTTTTTTGGCGTTCTGCGTTTTGCGGGGCAGTCGGTTCTTTTTCCGCATGGCTGCGCTCTTCTTTATGACTGGCTGCCTTTTCTTCCGCCATTCCAACCATACGCTTGTCGAGTCGTGTCTGATCCAGACGATTGGCTAGATGATTTTCCAGATAATCTACCAAGTTGGTGTGCAGAATATTTATTTTTCCGGACAGATCGACAAGGGAAGACGCCGCAAAATAAAGATAGAGTCCGATAAAGCTGATCACATAAAAGGGCGCGATCACAAAGAAGCTTTCATCTTTGATAATACCGAGACAGGCGCCGATACCTGCCACAAGTACGGCCAAAAGCGTGAGTTGTCCCGACAGGTGTTTCAAAAAAGATACGGGAATTTTTCCGATGCGGATCTGATTGACGTACTTGTCCACAAAAACGGAAACGTTGGGAATGGTTTCCCGAAGCTGCGTACAGCTCGTAAATTTCAGTTTTAGCTGCTGCAGGGATTTATTTTTGGTGGCGGACATATTTTCTGTTTCATGGATCAGACGGTGGAACGTCACGCCCAAAAGAAGCTGACATATAATACTGCAAAGGAGCAGTGTCAAGATGGCAAACATAAAGTTTTTATGGTAGAAAAAAAGTGCGAGCATGGTTACCTCCGCTTTGTAGAGTGCATACTTATATTATATTAGGTTTTTTACGGAGAAAAAGCCTTAAGGCATCGACAGATTTTGCATGGAAAGGTTGATTTGCTTTCTTGCACTCTGATCATTGTTAGGATATACTACTAGTAATGGGGTGTGAATGACCAGTGTAGATAAGGAGGAAGCGGATATGGTTTATCAGCCAAAGGGTGTCTGTTCCAATGCAATAGACATAGAGGTGGAGGACGGCATCATCAAATCTGTTCAGTTTACAGGCGGATGTAACGGCAACACACAGGGTATTTCCCGATTGGTAGTGGGAATGAAAGCGGAGGATGCGATCAGCAGGTTAAAGGGGATTAAATGCGGGTTTAAGAGTACTTCTTGCCCGGATCAGTTAGCCTGTGCCTTAGAGAAAATGCTCGACCAATAGGGAAATAGACGGAAAAATAAGAACAAAACGCAGGAAAGGCTTGGATGTTACTATGGGCAAAAAGATCGTACTAACAGGCGGCGGCACTGCCGGACATGTAACGCCGAATATGGCGTTGATTCCAAAACTCAAAGAGCTGGAATACGATATTGTATATATGGGATCTTATGATGGAATTGAAAAGCGTCTGATCGAGGACTTTGATATTCCTTATTATGGCATTGCGACGGGCAAATTCAGGAGATATTTTGACCCGAAAAATTTTTCCGATCCTTTTCGTGTGATTAAGGGAATGCGGGAGGCAAGAAAATATCTTAAGGAAATCAAGCCGGATGTACTTTTTTCTAAGGGAGGCTTTGTCAGTGTGCCCGTGGTAAGGGCGGCGGCTTCATTAGGAATACCGTGTATTATTCACGAGTCGGACATGACGCCCGGATTGGCCAATAAGCTCTGTATTCCGGTGGCGAAAAAAGTATGCTGTAATTTCCCAGAGACATTCAGCCAGCTGCCTGCCGCAAAAGCGGTGCTCACCGGTTCGCCAATCCGTAAAGAGCTTGCAACGGGAAATAAGGAGGCGGCTTACCGATTGTGCGGTTTTGATAACTCAAAGCCGGTTATCATGGTAGTGGGCGGGAGCCTCGGCTCTGCGGCCATTAATCAGGCGGTCAGGGATGTGCTGCCGGAGCTTCTGAAAGATTTTCAGGTGGTGCATCTTTGCGGTAAGGAGAAGGTAGATAATCTTTTGCTTACCAAACAGGGTTACAAGCAGTTTGAATATGTAAAATCCGAAATGAAGGATATTTTCGCCATGGCGGACATTGTGATTTCCCGGGCAGGCGCCAACGCGATCAGTGAAATTCTGGCGCTGAAAAAGCCCAATATTTTGATTCCGCTGCCCTCAACCAGCAGCAGGGGCGATCAGCTTTTGAATGCGAAATCCTATGAGTCGCAGGGATTCAGCATTGTGATCGATGAGGACGATTTGACGAATAAGCTTTTGCTTGAGAAAATACAGGAGTTGTATTTTAACAGATTTACTTATATCGACGCCATGAAAAAGAGCAGCCAGCGCGATGCGATTGGTACGATTATTGGACTGATTGAGGAAATGGCGCAGGAACAGAAGAAGTAAATTGGAAAAAATACAGGAAAAGACAGAGTATAAAAATATGCAGAAACAAGAAATAAGAAGACAAGTGGTACTGGGAATTTTGTCTGTGATATATGCAATATGTCTTGTATTTGGGCATGATATCATGCTCAATTATGAAGACGGAGTCCAGTATACGAGTTTGTCGGTATGGATGCGGGTAGTTTCGTGGATTGTCATTCTCTTCTTTGCGCTAAATATTGCGCGTATTGCCGTTATCAGAATTTGGAGGGGGGGGGGTGAAATCACGGGTATCCGCATGCTGCTTTACTATTTCTGACAGAAAGTTCTATTGGGTGACAGTGGGTCTGATATTGGTATCCTATATGCCCACTTATCTTGCATGTTATCCCGGTCTGGGAATCTATGACGGGCCGTGTCAGCTAGGCCAGTTAACGACACATCATCCCCTCTTACACACATTATTGATTCGGTTTTGTGAAAAATCCGCCGGATGGCTGCATTGGGAAAGCTGGCTTGTGCCATATTCTTTGATACAGATGTGCGTTTTGATCTGTTGCTTTGCCTATGTAGTTTTATGTCTGAAAAGATGGGCGTTTTCTGGGATTTACATTTCTATTATGATAGCATGGATATGTCTGTTTCCTATGAATGCGTTAATGTCTATTACTTCTACAAAAGATACCCTTTTCGCCGCTTTGTTCCTATTATTGATTTGTGAGCTTGGTAAAATGATGTATAGCCCGGAAGATTATTTTAACGGAGACAGAAAAAAATATCATAGCATACAATATTGTGTAATTTGTTTTTTGGTATGTGCTTTTAGAAATAATGGCGTTTATGTATTGATTGGAATGCTGCCGGTGATGGCAGTATGTGTGAAAAGATATTGGAAAAAGATAGCGACGCTCTCCCTCATTGTTATTGTCGGGTATTTTGTATATAGCGGGCCATTGATGAATGTATTAGGGATACCGCAGGGGGATAAAAAAGAGGCGCTTACTGTGATTATCCAGCCGATGGCAAGAACTTATCATTGGCAGTATGAAGCGTTACAGGAAGAAGACAGAGAAGCGATACGCCAGCTTTTTGGCGGAGTAGATCCTTGGTATGAAGCACATATTTCCGATGCACCTAAAAGTCAGTTCCATACCGAAGTTTTTTTGGATCATTTATGGTTGTATCTGCGGTTGTATGGTAAGCTGGGAATACAGTTTCCAAAAGAATATGCAGATGCATTGCTGGCGAATACTTACGGGAACTGGTATCCTCATGAAATATTACCGGACGACACATGTTACCGATTTTATTTTGAGTTTCCCGGGCTTAGTCCGGAGGAGTATGGAAGTAAACTGCCGGGGTATTATACCTTTTTGCAGAAATTAAGCAGGGAAAGCAGTTATTTGAATGTGCCGTTTTTGTATCTTTTCTTTTGTACAGGCATTGTTTTTTGGATAGTATCGTTTTTAATCGGCGTAATTGTAATAAGAAAAGAATACCGAAAGATGATATATTTTGCGCCCGCTATCTTTTTATTTATCACGATTATGCTGGGGCCAGTGGCCTTGATGCGGTATACATATCCGTTGATGGTCAGTGTGCCTGTATTGACCGGATATACTTTTTCGAAAGAATTGATTGTATACAGATGAATTAAAAAGTAAAAAATCTTGAAAAACAATATATGCAATGCTACACTTATTTTATGTAGAAGCGGTAATTATTTCCATGATTCAGAGTCGAAATAGGCAGATGCTGTTAAAGAAACGTAAGATTCTGTATCACAGTGCAAACGCTTCAGAATGGAGGGCAACATGAGCAAAGTTACATTTGACTATTCAAAGGCAGCGTCATTTATCGGGGAAAATGAAGTGGAGTCCATGAAAAAACTGGCGCTGGACGCAAAAGAAGTTCTTGTGAGCAAATCAGGGGCGGGCAATGATTTCCTTGGCTGGATCGATCTGCCGGTAGATTATGACAAGGAAGAGTTTGCGAGAATCAAGAAAGCGGCGGAAAAGATCAAGAGCGATTCCGAGGTGCTTATCGTAATTGGTATCGGCGGTTCTTATTTGGGCGCGAGAGCGGCGATTGAGTTTCTGCGTCACAGCTTTTACAATGTGGTGGACAAGTCTGTGAGAAAAACGCCGGAGATTTATTTTGTGGGCAATTCCATCAGCTCCACTTATATCAAGCATCTGATCGATGTGGTTGGCGACAGGGATTTTTCGATCAACATGATTTCCAAGTCCGGTACTACTACGGAGCCTGCAATCGCGTTCCGTGTATTTAAGGAAATGGCGGAGAAGAAATACGGAAAAGAGGGCGCGGCGAAGAGAATTTACGCCACTACCGATAAGGCGAGGGGGTCTCTTAAGAACCTTGCCAATGAGGAAGGCTATGAGAGTTTTGTCGTACCTGATGACGTAGGCGGCCGATTCTCCGTATTGACGGCAGTGGGTCTGCTTCCGATCGCAGTATCCGGCGCGGATATCGACAAGCTGATGGAAGGCGCGGCGGAAGGCAGAAAGATGGCGCTTAACGCTCCTTTTGAAGAAAACGACGCCGTGAAGTATGCGGCGCTGCGCAATATTCTTCTGAGAAAGGGCAAAGTAATTGAGATTTTGGCCAACTACGAGCCGAGCGCACACTATGTTTCCGAGTGGTGGAAGCAGCTTTACGGCGAGTCCGAGGGCAAAGATCAGAAGGGTATTTTCCCGGCAAGCGTGGATCTCACCACCGATTTACACTCTATGGGCCAGTTTATTCAGGACGGCTCCCGCACCATGTTCGAGACGGTGCTCAACATTGAGACAAGCAGGGAAGAGATCGTAATCGGCGAGGAGCCGGTCGATCTTGACGGACTCAACTATTTGGCGGGCAAGAACGTGGATTTTGTCAATAAGAGCGCGATGAACGGTACAATTCTGGCTCACACCGACGGACAGGTGCCTAACTTTATGATTAATGTGCCGGAGGTAAATGAGTTTTATCTTGGCGAGCTGTTCTACTTCTTTGAGTTTGCCTGCGGCGTCAGCGGCTATCTGCTGGGCGTGAATCCCTTCAACCAGCCGGGCGTGGAGAGCTATAAGAAAAACATGTTTGCCCTTCTTGGTAAGCCGGGTTACGAGGCTCAGAGAGAAGAGCTTTTGAAGAGACTCTGATCTGCAAGGCAGTCCTGTAAATGAAATAAGAGTGGAAAGTGAAATAAAAACAGGCGCATATCTCCGCATGGAGGTATGCGTTTTGTATTGGAAAGAAAATATATTTGTGGTATCGTAATTGTATCAGAGGGTAAAAAGAGAAAAATCGAAAAGAGGGAAATCTATGAAAGCAAAGCAGAATCCAATCATATACTCGGATTTTCCGGACCCAGATATTATCAGGGTTGAGGATACATATTATATGGCAAGTACAACCATGCACTTTATGCCGGGGTGTGATATTTTGCGATCCTACGACTTAGTGAACTGGGAATTTGTGGCTCATGCTTACGAGGTACTGGAAAATACTTCCGGGCATCGTCTGGAAGGCGGAAACCATGTCTACGGGCAGGGAATGTGGGCCCCGTCCCTGCGATATCATAAAGGTATTTTTTATCTGTGCTTTACCGCAAACGATACACAGAAGACATATCTTTTGACGGCGCGTGAACCGTCCGGCCCATGGAAAATAGAAAACATAGAGGGTTTTTACCATGACAGTTCCCTGTTTTTTGACGAGGATGGAAGCGTGTATATCATATACGGAAATACGGAGCTGTACCTGACACAGCTTCGGGAAGATTTGAAAGGGCCTCTTGAGGGAGGACTTCACAGGTTGATTGTACAGGATAAGGGGGAGCTTCATCTTGGTTATGAGGGTTCTCATCTGTATAAGAAAGATGGGAAATATTATCTGTTTACCTGTCACATTCCCGCTTATGGTACGGAGCGGAAGACGGAGGACTGCTTTATTGCGGACTCTCTGGAAGGAGAGTTTCGGGGGAAGTGCGTGATTGATGACGATATGGATTTTCACAATCTTGGTGTTGCGCAGGGCGGTATGGTAGATACCCCTGAGGGAGACTGGTACTTGTTTATGTTTCAGGACAGGGGAGCGGTGGGCAGGGTGCCTCTGGTGATGCCCATGTGTTTTGATGAAGATGGCTTTCCTGTTATCGGAGGAGACGGTAAAGTTCCGGTTTGGGTATCTGTATCTAGCGCTAAACCGAATTATAAATATCTGCCTCTGTATGGCAGCGATGATTTTCAGTATCGATTGGAAGAAGACGGAAAAGTACAGCTGAAACTGTTTTGGCAATTTAACCACAATCCGATAGATAGCCTGTGGTCTGTGACCGATCGGCAGGGCGCATTTCGAATTTACACGAAAGAGCTGTGCGGCAGTCTTCCGTTGGCACATAACATGTTGACGCAGAGGAGTTATGGGCCGGAGTGTACCGCATGGGTGACAGTGGATGGAAGCGGGATGAGGGATGGAGATTATGCCGGTATCTGCGCATGGATCGGATGTTACGGAGCGATTGCGCTGACGAAAGATAACGGGGAGTATTATTTGGTGATGTATGCAAGACCGGCGGCGGATGAAACAGTGCAGGCAGATCGGAATTTTTTGGCCTCTCCAGTAGAATATGAAAGGATTCCGTTTCAGGCTTCAAGCGTCACCTTAAAGGTATCTTTGAACTTTAGAGATAAAAAGGATACGGCGGACTTCTTTTATGAGGATAACGGAAGTTGGAAGATGCTCGGAATCAGCCACAAGCTGTATTTTAAACTGGATCATTTTACGGGATGCAGATTTGGTCTTTTTGCATATGCGACACAACAGCCCGGGGGATGCGCTGATTTTATGAAGTTCCGATATCAAGTTGGGGGAGAAAATGGGTAAATGCAGGAAAAAAATTGAAAACATAATGAATGATTTTAACATTAAGAAAAAGTTAATTATTATTTATGTTTTCTGCGTAATCATCCCGTTGGTTTTGACAGACAGTATTATCTTATATATTCTGTACGATGCGGAAAAAAAAGAACAACGCTACGAGTTTGAAAATCTGACAAATGCGGTTAGATATAATCTGGAGTATACGTTTGAGGAAATCGTCAAAGAAATGAATGATATCTATGTGGACGGTGAGATCAACAGTTTCTTGAATGAAACGTATAAGAACGGATATGAATTTTATGCGGCCAGCCTTGAGCTTTCCAGAAAAGCGTCTTTGGATATACCGGGCGGATATGATATTTCTAATGTGGTCATTTATGCAGATAATGACACCATAATAAACGGCGGACATTTCTACCGGCTGTCCGAGGCGGAGAATATGGAGTGGTATCGGAGTTATCTGGAATCAGGAAAAAAGATGACCTTTGTCTCTTATTATATCGGCAAGTCCGATATGTCCGCGCTCTCCATGCGGCGAATCTCTCTGATTCGGCGTCTTGACTATTATAAAAAGGAAAGTTGTGAGAAGATTCTTAGAGTGGATTTGGATTATAATAAGATGGTCAGGGAGCTGGCGCAGATTAGTTACGGGAATCAGATCTATGTGTGTCAGGGAGATCAGATTTTGTTTTCCAATGGCGCACATTCCGGCAGTCTGGAGGATTTCTACAGGCTTACAGGAGAGGAGCCGATTGCCTATCGGAGCTCCTTTGAGATGTATGGGCAGAAAATTGACATACTGATTTTGAAACCTCAGAGCTCTGTTTTTCAGAATCTGGAAAAACACATTCCCCTGATTATTTTTTTGGTGGTGGCAAATCTTCTTTTGCCGGTGATTATGGTTTCTATGGTAAATAAGTCTTTTATCAAGCGGCTTTGGGAGTTGGGAGCGGCTTTTGACCAGGTACAAGGAGGAACCCTGCAGAGAATAGAAAACGTAAGGGGAAAAGATGAGATCGGGGTTTTGATGCAGAATTACAACCGTATGGCAAAGGGCATGAACGATCTGATCCAGCGGGTGTATAAGGATCGTCTGGAAAGGCAGGAAATAGAACTGGCAAGGCAGAATGCGGAGCTTCTTGCCCTGCATAGCCAGATCAATCCTCACTTTCTCTTCAATGTATTGGAGAGTATTCGGATGCGGTCGTTGATTCAGGGAGAAGAAGTGATTGCCGGTATGATAGAGAAGCTGGCGATTTTGGAGCGGCAGAATATTAACTGGGCCTCCGATCATGTAAGACTGGCGGAGGAGATGAGTTTTGTGGAGGCATATCTGGAGCTGCAGCAGTACCGTTTCGGAGACAGGCTGCGGTACGAGATGGACTTGCCTGAAGCCTGTGCGGACTACTATATTCCTAAGTTGACACTGACGACCTTTGTGGAGAATGCCTGTGTACATGGGATGGAAAAAAAGACGTCTACCTGTTGGATTTATGTGCGGGTATATTTGAAAGGTTCTCTGCTTTGCATTGAAATAGAGGATACGGGCAGCGGTATGGAGGAGGAAGCCGTACAAAAGATGAACGAGAGTATGCAGAATTGCGCGATTGATGATGTGAAAGAGAATCAGCATATTGGAATTATCAATGCGTGTCTCCGTTTGAAAATGATTTCTGAGGGCAACGTGAGTTTCTTTTTGGAGAGCGAACCGGGTGTCGGTACATTTATGACGATCAGGGTGGAATCAGCGTATTTACAGGCGAAAGCACAGAAAGGATGAAGCTATGTCAATGAAGGTAATGCTGGTAGATGACGAGCCCTTTATTTTGCAGGGATTGTCGGTAGTTATCGACTGGGAAAAGGAAGGGTATGAGATTGTGAAGAAAGCCTCTGACGGGCAGGAGGCGCTGGACTATCTCAGGGAGCATGAGGTGGATTTGATTATCACGGATATCCGTATGCCGAAGGTGAACGGGATCGAGCTGCTGGAAACTGTGAGGGCTGAGAAACTTTCCGAGGCTTATATTGTTATTTTAAGCGGCTATAACGATTTTAAATACGCGCAGGCGGCGATCCGCTACTCCGCCATGGAGTATATTCTGAAACCGGTTCAAAAGGAACAGCTTTTGGAGAATGTAAGGCGGGTGGCGAAAAAGCGGGAAAATATGATTCAGGAGGAGCTGGACAGCCAGAGGATGCAGCGGGGATATCTGCTGCAAAATATGACAGCGTTACTGCAGGGGAAGGGAAAAGAACAGAATTTATCCTATGTGAGAGAACATTTTCGGTGCAGCGGAGGCGTCAGATACCTTCATATCTGTCTGAATGACCTCTCGGCTTTGGATGAGATGTCGGATGAGGAAGTGTCGGAGCTGAAAGATAAGATTTATGGGCAGGTGTCGGGTTATCTGCGGGAGGATGAAGACCATCTGTTTAAGGACTTCTTTGTCTATGAGGAGGACTATGAGATTGGTTTTATTTACTTCGACTATATGGCCAGAGAGAGAAATCTTTCGGAGGAAGAGTTTATGAGGGCGCTGCAAAAGAAGGCCCAGAGCGGGAGTGAAAAGCTGCCGGTGATCCTGTTAGCGGGAAAGCGGGTGGAGGATATTGCGAAGGTTTCCCGCTCCTACAGTTCCGCCTGCGTCCTTCGTTCTTTTAAAGGGTTTCAGGATACGAAAAACATTTATTATTATGAGAAGGAAGTACAGGTGAATCCTTCCCGAACCGTTTTGTGTATGCAGGCTTTGGAGGATTTGGTGAAGGCTGTGGAGCAGAACGACACCCTTTTGATTAATAAGAGTGTGGACGCGCTTTTTGTGGAAATGGACAGGCTGGACAGAACCCGAGAAACTGTGACAATGAACCTGAACTGGTTAATTTTCCGGCTGTTAAATCTGGCCACAAAGCAGGATGAATCCGTGAATCAGGACGAGGTGCTTTCCTATATCAGCGAGAGTGTGTCCAAGGAGGAAATCATCCGGGGCAGCAGGGTACATATGCGAAAATTTGCCTGCGAGTGCGCCGAATATCTGGTGCAGCTTCGCAAGAATGTTTCCGGGGGAATTTTGGCGGAGATTGAGAATGAGGTGAAGGAGCGCTATATGGAAAACCTGACGCTGCGGGAGCTGGGACAGAAATATTATATCAACAGCTCCTATCTGGGACAGATTTTCCGCAAGCGGTATGGACAGTCCTTTAAAAACTACCTGAATAATTACAGGATCAAAGAGGCGGCTTCCCAGTTGATCCGAACCGATAAGAAGATTGGCCAGATTGCCGAAGACGTGGGGTATCGGGACTTGGACTATTTTATCAGCCGTTTTATTGAGCAGGAGGGATGTACGCCCTCCCGGTACCGCAAGAGCGCAAGAGAAGAATAGAGAAACAGGAGATAAACCCGGTAAATTTTAACAGCTAGAATTTACCGGGCTTATTTATAGAATTTATCGGGTTGAAGGTTTTCATCTATGTTATAAAATTGTATTATCAAAAAATTATTGAGGGAGGATAAACGAATGAAAAGTAAGAAACTGACAGCGCTTTTGTTGACAGTGGCAATGACGGCGTCCATGCTTACGGGCTGCGGCGGCGACAATGCAGGCGGCGGCGCAGAGACCTCAAATGCCCCGGAAAGTGAGGGGGGGGGGTCAAATGAAACGGCCTCTTCCGGTGAAGATGGCAATAAGGAGATCATTGACTTCAATATGTTTATTGCGATGCCGGGTGCGGAAATCAACGACGGAAATGAGATTCAGGAGATTATTGCGGAAAAGACTGGCGTGAGAGTAAAAGAGACTTGGCTTACCGGTCAGACAGCGGCCGAGGCAGTGGGAACGATTATTGCAGGAGGCGAGTATCCTGATTTTATCGACGGCGGCGACGGCCAGATGGCACTGTATGATGCGGGTGCGCTGGTTCCTTGGGATGATTATCTTGAGAAGCATCCTAAACTGAAGGAAATGTATTCCGATGAGGAGTGGGACAGATTCCGTCAGGCGGACGGCAAGATTTACTGGGCAAACATCTTCCAGAATACATACGGCGAGGATAAGTCGACGACACACAACGACGAGGCGTTCTGGATTCAGAATAAGGTGCTCGCATGGGACAATTATCCGGAGATCAAAACGCTGGATCAGTATTTTGACCTGTTAGAGCGTTACGCGGAAGCGAATCCGACCATGGAGGATGGCACAGAAGTAATACCTTATACCGCTCTTTGCGAGGACTGGAGATATTTCTGTATCGAGAATGCGGGCCAGTTCCTTGCCGGTTATCCCAACGACGGTTCGGTTATCGTCAATACCGATACCATGAAGATTGAGGATTACAACACCAGCGAGACGACCTACAGATATTTTAAGAAGTTAAATGAAGAGTACAACAAAGGCATTGTGGACAAAGAGTTTGCGACCCAGACTTATGATGAATATATCGCGAAGCTTTCTACCGGCCGTGTGCTTGGTATGTGCGATCAGTGGTGGGATTTCTACGCTACGGTAAACGATGTATTTAAGCAGCAGGGACTTGACTTGAAGGGTTGTAATTATGTGCCTCTTGGTCTTACCATCGACGAGGGCATGGAAAACATGTGGCATACCTATGGCGATACACAGAATCTGGCAAACGGTGTAGCGGTTACTACAAGCTGTAAAGATCCGGACGCAGCGTTCCAGTTCTTGGAGGATTGTCTGGATCAGGAGATCCATGATCTCAGATTCTGGGGTATAAAGGATGTGGACTATCAGGTTGATGAAGACGGCCTTTACTACAGAACCGAAGAGCAGAGAATGCAGTGGGCAAACAAAGAGTATCAGGCTTCTCACAGATGTGTTTATTCCTATATGCCGCAGTATCTCGGAACCAGTACGGATGGCAAGAATGCGATGCAGCCTGACCAGCAGACCTCTGAATTCTTCAGTGCATTGGCACAGCCGTTGGTGGACTGCTTTGAGGCTTACGGTGTGAGCACCTATGTGGAAATGATCGGTTCCGTAAACAAAGAGACAGGCCCTTGGTTCCCGATGTACTCCCACTCTAACAACATGACAACAGAGACGCCGGGCGGCGTGGCTTGGACTAAGATGGGAGAGATCAAGCATGAGTGGCTTCCTAAAGTAGTAATGTCGAATTCCTTCGACTCCACATGGAGCGAATATATGTCGGCATACGAGGGCTGCAAACCGGAAGATTTCCTTTCCGAAATGCAGACAGAGTTAGACAGAAGAGCATCCTTGGCACAGTAAATGTATGCGTGAAGTAACCTGAGATTAGTAAGAGAGGACAGCTATATTGCTGTAAGAGCTATGTAGTTGTCCTCTTTTTTCTCAAAATAGTTTTGGGTATAGAAGGAGATGGAATATGAGTCGGGGGAAAAAACAGGCGAAACAGCAAATTACATGGAAAGAAGTGAAGCGCCAGAAGGTTTTGCTGATCTGGTCGGCGCTTTTTGTGATATACGGGTTTATTTTCTATTATCTGCCTCTGGGCGGCTGGATTATGGCATTTCAGAATTACAAGCCGAAGGACGGTTTGTTTCATTCCAAGTGGATCGGGCTTGATAAGTTTAAGTTTTTGTTCAGTGATGCGGCTTTTATCAGAGTCATCAGAAATACGCTGGCAATGGGCACAATCAATCTGGTTACTTCCTTCCTTATGGCGATTTTGTTTGCCATTCTATTGAATGAAGTAAAAAATGTTGTAGGAAAGAAGTTGGTGCAGACCATTTCTTATCTGCCCCATTTTCTGTCATGGATTATCGTTACTGGTATTTTACACGATGCGTTGTCATCTACGGGTATTGTAAATGAGCTGCTTCAAAAACTGGGTTTTATCAGCTCGCAAATTAGTTTCTTTGCACACGAAAGTTATTTCTGGCCCATTGTTGCCTTTTCCAATCTGTGGAAAGAGACGGGATGGAATGCGATTATCTATTTAGCAGCGATCACGGCAATTGATCCCAGCCTTTATGAGGCGGCTTCCATCGACGGCGCGGGCAGATGGGCTAAGATCAGATATATTACGCTTCCGGGCATTAAGCCCACCATTATGATATTGCTTCTAATGAATGTGGGAAATGTTCTGAACGCTGGTTTCGAGGTGCAGTACATCTTAGGAAACGGACTGGTGCAGAAGGTATCTCAGACCATTGATATCTATGTGCTGAATTGGGGTATCAGTCAAAACGATTATTCGCTTGGTACGGCGGCAGGTATCTTTAAGAGTGCGGTCAGCATTGTTTTGATTTTGATTGCGAATCGCATAGCGAAGCGGTCCGGCGAAGAAAGTCTGTTCTAGGGAGGGAGCGTAAAGATGAAGAAGAAAAGTTTAGCAGATCAAATTTTTGTAATATGCAATACCATCTTTATGGTAGCCTTTGTAGTGATAACCTTATATCCCGTATTAAATACGCTGGCGATTTCTTTTAACGACGGTATTGATACGGTACGAGGCGGTATCCACTTGATTCCGAGAAAATTTACTTTGCAGAATTACTATACTGTATTACATAAGCAGAATATGGTTACGGGCGCCTATATCACCGTGCTCAGGACGGTGGTGGGAACCTTCCTTGCTCTGGCGGCCAACGCGTTGTTGGCATTTATCGTGAGCCGGAAGCGGTTTCTGTTTAAATCCCAGTTATCCTTGTTCTGGGTTATCACGATGTATGTGAACGGCGGATTGATCCCGACATTCCTGCTGTATAAGAACCTGCATTTGACAGGCACCTTCTGGGTATATGTAATCCCCGGAACAGTCAGCGCCTTTAACATGCTGGTGCTCAGGACTTACATGGTGGGTTTGCCGGATTCATTGGAAGAGTCGGCGCAGCTTGACGGGGCAGGGTATATGACAATATTTGTGAAAATCATTTCTCCTCTCTGTAAGCCTGTGTATGCGACGGTGGCTCTGTTTGTGGCAGTAGGGCAATGGAACTCATGGTTTGACGCCATGCTTTACAATCGTATGTCCGACAAGTATACTACCTTACAGTACGAGTTGATGAAGCTGTTGTCTTCCGTTATGCAGCAGAGCGGCAGTGCGGACAGCGCGAGAAATTCCGCAAATTCGATTACGCCCGCATCTATTAGGGCGGCGGCGACTATTGCAACCATGCTTCCCATTGTATGTCTGTATCCGTTCTTACAGCGGTATTTCGTGACGGGTCTGACCATCGGAGGCGTCAAAGAATAGTGTGAAAAGAACTTCTAGCTGCTCACAGCAATGGCTGTTTTGCGGAGAAGTTCTAAGTTTCACACAAGAGAATGCCCAAAGTAAGGGCATTCTCTTTGTATAGAGAGGTAGAATATTATATGGAATATCGGAATGTATTTAAGGAAATCGGAATATCGGAAGAAGAGATCACGGCCAGATTGAAGGAAGTCGTACACACCTTCTTCTATGATGAAGAAGAAAAAGTGTATCATCCAGTGGGGGATGATATGGCCTATATCGAGGATACAGGAAATGTGGATGCTCGCACGGAGGGTATGTCCTATGGGATGATGATGTGCGTGCAGCTCGACATGAAGGAAGAATTTGACTGCCTCTGGAAATGGGCCAAAACCTATATGTGGATGGATTCCGGAGAGAACGAGGGATATTTTGCATGGTCCTGTGCGCCGGACGGCACGAAAAATGCCTACGGGCCGGCTCCTGACGGGGAAGAATTTTTTGCCATGGCGTTATTCTTTGCCTCCCACAGATGGGGAGACGGCGAAGGCATTTTTCAGTATGAGAGGGAAGCGAGGGAGATTTTGTCAGCCTGCCTCCACAAAGGGGAAAAGGGACGGGCGGGAGAGCCTATGTGGAATAGGGAAAATCATCAGATTCTCTTTGTGCCGGGCTCTCCATTTACCGATCCGTCCTATCATCTGCCCCATTTTTACGAGTTGTTTGCGAAGTGGGCAAATGAGGAGGATCGCGGTTTCTGGGAAGAGGCGGCAAAAACAAGCAGGGAATATCTAGCCAAAGCCTGTCATGCCAAAACAGGGATGTCTGCGGAATATGCGAATTTTGATGGTTCTCCGGTGTATACGGAATTTGAGTGGGGACAGCACGGATATTTTTATTCGGACGCTTACCGAACGGCGGCCAATATCGGATTGGATTACAGTTGGAACGGGATTGATGCAGGCCAGAGAGCGGCGGCCGAAAGATTACAGCATTTTCTGGGCGTAACCAGACGGGAAAACCCCTATATGACTTATAAGATCGACGGGGAAGTGATCGATCAGCCAGCTCTTCATCCTGTGGGAATGTTAGCAGCCACAGCGCAGGGAGCGTTGGCGATTTCGGAGCGGTTAGACGGGACAGGATTATCTGAGACTGCGAAGTTAGCAAAAGAATGGGTAGAGCGGTTTTTTAAAGAATCGATGCGCAGGGGGGAGCGTAGGTATTATGATAATTGCCTTTATCTGTTCGCGTATCTGGCTTTGTCAGGGAATTACCGGGTTTGGTAGGAGCGTTCTCATATTGAAAAATAATGAATGTGTGAGAGGAAATTAGATTAACCGATATGGAGCTTATTAATGAGGAAAGGGACAAAAATGAATAAAAAGATAGAAGTGATACCCTATCTGGTATTTAAAGGTAATTGTGAAGAAGCGGTTAATGCTTATATCAATGCGTTTGGCGGGGAAATTTATTGGATGTCCCGATGGGATGAAAAAAATTATGACATGACACCAGAGCAGATCGGAAAAGTAATGCACGTGGAGTTTGCGATCGGTAGTACACGCATGGCGGGAGGAGATAGCTTGGATGGTGCCGGAGTAAATACGGATATAAGCCTAATGATTCATATGGATTCCGAAGCGGAGGCGTTACATGCCATATCGGTATTAACGGAAGGGGGAAATATACTTTCACCATTAAAGCCACATCCGAAACCGGATGATGGCGGCTGTGGATCTTCTATAAAAGACAGATTTGGCTTTACATGGATTATTACATGTCCGAATCCGATGAAACAGTAAGAATATATTGGATATACATAGACAAAAGGATTAAATAAATAGAGATTTTATTTTGGAAACGATTTGAATACGGAACAATGAAAACCGTGTTTTGTACTCAGAAGGGAAATCACGAACGGATATCGGATTTCTCTTTTTTTATTATCTTTTGGAGACTGATGGAAGGTCTTGACATATGTATAACAGTATGTTATATTACTTGAATGACAGAATGTTATACATATGGAAATCACAGAAGAGAATCGCAGCATTTCTTTGGAACGGAGGAAACATGACGGTGAAACTGTCCGACGCAGAGTATGAAATTATGAAGATCATTTGGGAAAAACGGGAGCAAACGACTTTATTTTCTTATATCATGGATGAGCTGGCGAGGCAAGGAAAGCCCTGCCCCAAAAATACGTTGATTGTCCTTTTGTCCCGGCTTGTGGGGAAAGGATATTTAAGCGCAACGAAAATCGGGCGGCGGAATGAATATACGGCGCTTATATCGGAAGCGGAATATCAGATGACGCAGACCCAGAATTTTATTGATAAGGTTTATGAAGGAAGCGTGAAAGGGCTGGTTACGAATTTGATTGCTGGAGATTTGCTCAGCGATGAGGAATACGAAGAGCTTAAGAAGCTGTTGGAAGGAGGCCGGGGTTGATAATGAATAGGATGTTTTTAACCGTTTTGTCTATGTCGGTTTCCGGCGCGCTGCTTATTTTGGGATTGCTTTTTATTAGTTGGCTATTGCGGACAAAGTGTAGCCGCCGTTGGCAGTATTATATCTGGCTGCTTGTGATTGCAAGGCTGCTGCTTCCTTTTGGGCCGGAAATAAGCCTGATGGGACGCGTTTCCGAAGCGGTGAATCGGGCCGCTGCGGCGGACGGGGCTGTTTCAGAGCAGAGGGTCTGGCAAAATTCATATGCGGATTTCAGTGAAATCGGAGAAGCAGGGGCGGCCGATTCGGTGCAGAAGACGAACAATTACTGTTTTGGGCTGATCTGGTTTACAATTGCATTAGGAATGCTGGCACGCAAGATTGTAAAATACCAGAGCTTCATACGTCATGTAAAGACAGGGGCGGAGCCGGTTTCCGATCAAGTCCTGTTAAACAGGCTTTTTGAGGCACAGTGGCGGGCGGGGATTAGAAAAAAGACGGAGCTTTTTGTAAATCCGATGGTTTCTTCGCCGATGCTGATTGGATTTTGGAGGCCTTGTATTGTGCTGCCGGGTACAGACATGTCCGAAAAGGATTTTCGATATGTTGTGACCCATGAGCTTATGCATGAAAAACGGAAGGATATTCTCTATAAATGGTTGGTGCAGTTTACAGTCTGCTTGCATTGGCTTAATCCACTGGTGTATGTGATGAGCCGCGAAATTAGTAAAGCCTGCGAGCTTTCCTGCGATGAAGCGGTTTTGGAAAAACTGGGATATGAACATGCGGCAGATTACGGAAAAACTCTGCTTGACGCTATGGCGGCGGTTGGGAAATACAAAGAACCTTTTGCAGGGGTCTCATTGAGCGCTAATAAACGGATATTAAAAGAAAGGCTGGGTGCGATTATGAACGATAAGGAAAAATCTGGGAAGATGAGAATTTTGATGGCCGGTTTGACGGCGTGCATGGCTTTGGGAGTATTTTTTGTCGGGATTTATCCGGCGGACAGGGCCGAGGCCTCGGGATCTTCTGTGGCAGGCGTTTCCGAAAAGAAAGAACAAATGGATGCGGAACGTTTTTATGAAGCGGGGAACCTGCCTTTGTTTGAGATGGCGTTTGATAAATTGGATGAAAAGGTGCAGGAGGAATGGCTTGACAGAATTTATAGAGACGGGGAAATAGCTTTCTTTTCTATCAGCGTGGAGCGGTTTAACGCTGACAGTCCGCTAATGCAGTCCTTTGCAGAGAAAGCCTATGAGGATGACAATATTTCCGTTTTTTGCATTCTGGCGGGTGCAATGAAAGAGGAACTGTTGGAGGGATGGCTGGATCAGGCATTGGCGGATGAGAAGTGGAATTTTCAGTCGGTAATCTATGACGAGCTGGGCTGGAAAGAAGAGCAGGACGATCTGGAAAAGGCTTTGGAAGAGGAGCAACTGGAAGAATATCGGGCGGTAGGCATCACAAAAAAGGGAAAAAACTATTATTATAAAGAACAGCTTATCTATATTTTTCTGGATATTCATAAGCCGGACGAATCGTTCTATACGTTGAATATGAATCCGGCAGGAACAGTTAATGTGAAAATACTCCGTGGAGAGGACGGAAAGATCGTCGGCGCGGCATATATGACCGAGGCGGAGGTGACCGAGCTGTTGGGAGACATGTATGGAGAGGATTTGGACAAAGAAAAAACGGATGAGGAAGTTAGGAAGGAGTTTCCCCGGACAATGGTAGTAAAAAACCGTGTGTGCAAGATCAGGGAAGGCGCGGGCGTAGAATATAGTGTTGTCGGTTTGGCAGCGGAAGGAGAAAAACTTACTGTACTGGGAAGCGAAGAGGGGAGCAACGGACAGCTTTGGTATCGTCTCGATAGAGAGTCTTTTGGGGAGAAGCTGGATGATTCCGTGAAAACATGCTATATTCGAGCGGATTTATTGTGGGAAGAGTCGGATGAAGCAGGAGATTAGGGCGCGTTATATTGTATTTTAACAGTGTGCATGTTATCATGAATTTGTTGAAAACGACGGTCGATTGGATGGAAGGGCTGGCCATTTTGGTACAGGGGGTATACAGGCATGTTACCAGAAAAAGAGATCAAAAGCGTGGAGGAACTTGAGTTTGTAATTTTTTGTATAGAAAATATTGCAGAAAACCTTAAAAAAAATGCGGATCAGATATATATTGATTTGACAGAAAAGAGCACTATTTTGCATGATTATATTGTGCCTGAATATGAAATGTTGCATACACAGAGCAAGGAGTATATTATCAACGATATTATTGAGGTAATGAAAGAAAGAGGTGTGGAGGGATGATCTTGTACCACGGTTCTTACATGGAAATTCGTGTGCCTGATTTAGAGCATTCCAGACTTAATGTGGATTTTGGGCGCGGATTTTACACAACGCCCATTTATGATCAGGCGGTGAGTTGGTGTGAAAAATTTAAGAGACGGGGTAAGGAAGGGATTGTTTCCAGCTATGAATTTAATGAAAATGCATATAATGAATGCAGGGCGATGATTTTTCAATCATATTCGGAGGAGTGGCTTACTTTTATTTTGAACTGTCGCAGTGGTAAAGATACTTCTGATTATGATATTGTAACGGGCGGAGTAGCCAATGATAAAGTATTTAATACAGTAGAATTATATTTGGATGGACTTATTGATAAAGTAGAGGCAATCAATAGACTGCGATATGAAAAACCAAATTTGCAGATTTGCTTTCGGACAAAGAACGTTCTTCAGAAATATGTACATTTTAAAAGGAGCGAGCGGGTATGAATGCGAACCCAATTTTACTGCAAAAAAAATATGCGCGTTTGGTTGAAGGGTTATCTGCACAGACGGGGCTTTCTCTCGATACTGCGCTGTCATTTTTTTACCATTCGCAATGCTATCGGCTGATCAGTGAGGGGGTTTCTGACATGCATTGTATGAGCGATAAATATTTAGTGGAAGATTTGATGAGGGAATATGGGGAAAGTCATTAAAGCTTGTTAAGGCAATTAGGAAGAATATGAGGTAATTTCTAAATCGGGCACATGAGCGCTCGATTTTTCTACCAAAGGTTGCACAAATGTACAGAGGCCTATATGGAAAGCAACCCGGTGTTTTGTTAGGATGGGCGTAAAACAAGCGCTTGGAAAACAAAACACAAGGAGGAATATCACATGGATTTTTCAGAAAAGCTTTTGACGTTACGAAAGGCAAAGGATATAACGCAGGAGGAACTAGCCGAGAAATTGAATGTTTCAAGGCAGTCCGTTTCCAAATGGGAGAGCGGGCAGGCGGTTCCGGAGCTGGATAAGATCGTGGCGGTAAGTGCAGTATTTGACGTTACCACAGATTATCTGCTAAAGTCGTCGGAGATCGACGATCTGTCTGTGAAAACGGAAATGCTGGAAAAGCAGCAACAGCAGATGCTTGTCAGAGAACAGCGGCAGCAGAAGATTAGAGAGTGCGTTTTATATGGCATTATTATTTATCTGCTGCTTTTTGCCGTATGGTTTTTACAAAGAGCTCTTTTCTGGGACTATATTTTCTGGGAGACGGACATATGGAGTCTTGGCCTCGTGATAGGAGAGTTTTTAGCGGCCACGGCGGCGGTGGTTTTTGTGTGTGTTCGGAAACTGAGATAATAAATCTGTGTAGAAGTATGGAAGAAGATGGAATAAAAAGACCTCGCATTACTGCGAGGTCTTAAATTTTGAATGAAATAGGTGGGGTGACATTTCCCACATCTCCAACTTGGGTGACGGCTGCCCGTTCCGTCCTCTGCTTTCATTCAGTATATCATATGTATTCGTGGTTTTCCCATAAAATATAGCATAAAATGTATTGGTAGATATGTCAATAAAAATAAGAAAGTAGTTCATAACATTTTAAATCTTAATGAAAATTTATTTTTCAAAAAACAATAGCGCAGTCACGGTAAAGATATTACCATCCACCTCCATTTCCAGACTGCCATTATATTTTTCCACTTTTTCGCGCACATTGCGCAGGCCGATTCCGTGATGGCGCGCGTCGGCTTTGGTGGTAGGGAAGATACCGAACAGCTTGCGGGGCGGGATGCATGGATTTTGTATTTTGATAATCAGAAATTGATGGATTCTGCGCAGAGTTACTTCTATGCACGGCGGGTTGCCAGTCTGCCGCATATAGCGCAGACTGGCTTCCATAGCATTATCCAGTAAATTGAATAAAATGACGCAGAGATCGTCCGAGGTGATATTGCAGTCTTTGGGAAATTCCGCATTTACGTCTATTTCGATTCCTTTGCGCTGTGCATCGAGTACGGCGTGATTTAAGATGGCGTCCACAATGTCAACGCCGCTCCAAGTCATATCGGACAACTCATTGATGGGAGCGCTGATCGAGTTGACGTACTCGGAAATTTCCGGAATGTTATTTTTAGCGGCAAGGTGATAAATCATCTGTAGGTGGTGATTCATGTCGTGGTATAGACGTTCGTTTTTTTGGTAAAGATCAGTGAGAAGGTGGTAATTTTCTTCCAATACCTGATTTTTCCGTTCCAAAAACCTGATTTTGTTTTTGCGTGTTTGTAACATATTACCCTCTATATTTTATTTTTCCAATAGATGTTCAGCTTCTTTTTAAATTCTGGCAGGCGGCTCTGGGAGACCGGCAGGTGCGTCTGATCTGTAAGAATGCAGTCGGTGTGGGAGATTCCAGATACATGCCGCAGATTTACGATGTACCCGCGCTCAATAAAATAAAATTCTTCAGAGTTTAGTTCTTCAAAGATTTCTGTAAGCGTTTTTCGAATGCGCCGGGTTTGAGCCGTTTTGCCTTCTGTCTGGCTGGTTTCTGGGTTTTCGGCAGCGGCAGTATGAAAAATTGCATTTTTCCCTTCTTTTTCAATATAAAATATTTCTTTCAGGGGAATCCGTTCCAGACGGTTTTGACTGCTGATAATATAGGAGTCCGTATTCTGGATTTCCAGAAGAGAAGCGGCGTCTTTCAGGGCATGGGGCAGCCGCTCTTTTAGTTGGTTTTTGGGAATATAGCGAAAAATATGGAGCGCATAGGCGTCCACGGCATATTTATAGTGGGCGGTCACAAAGATCATCAGTGCGTCGGGCAGCAGGGCGTGAATTTGTTCAGCCAGTTCCATCCCGGACAAACCGGGCATCTCTATATCGAGAAGCAGAAGATCAAAATGTTTGCCGTCCTGAATTTCATAGAGGAGCGCCTTGCCGTCTGTGAAAGCGGACAGAATGGAAAATGCCTGCTGTTGTCGTAGACAGTCCTCCGTAATTTTTTTAATTTCGTCTAAAAGCAACGGTTCGTCGTCGCAGATTCCGATTTGCAGCATAACTATCCCATTTTCCTTACTATAGTATAAATTCAGTATAAATAATATTCCCCATACATGCAATGAAAATTAAAGGACAAAAAAGGGGGATTGGAGGACATGAAAAACAAATGCCTATTTTTTGTGATATATTATGTTTGTAGCCAATAGCAGTATACAGGGTGAAGCCTGCGAGCCTGAAAAGCAGAAAGTTTTTCGGGCTTATACTGCAAGGAAAAAGGAGAACGCCATGAAAGACGGATTTTTATACCGAACATTTTCATCTTGTAAATTTGCGCTGAAAGTTGGATGGAATATCAGCAGGAAGCGGGTCATTCTGGAATTTTTACATTGGGCGTTCCTGTACGTGGACTGGCTTTTGGTTTCCTGTGTCTTAATCCGCTTTATTCTTGATATGGCGATGAAGCAGACTTCTTTTAAAAAAATGATGGTGTATGTCTGGAGCGTTGTGGTCTTGGAAGCGGGGCTGAAAATATTCAGCCGGTATTTCGAGACCTATGTTAAGCCGGTTACGGATGTTAAGCTGTACGACGGAATCAACAAAATGTTGTATGACAAGGCGTGTCAGGTGGATATGCGCTGTTTTGAGGACAGCGAGTTTTATAATGAGTATATGATGGCGGTTAGTCTGGCGCATACGAAGCTGCCAGAGACGTTGGAAGGAGTGTGTCAGATTCTGGCAAGGTTTATCGCCATGATCAGCGGGATGCTTATTATCTATCAGATTGACCGTCTGGCGGCGTTGTTTATCATTTTTCCAATTCTCGGCAACTTTGTTTTTTATGGCGTTTTAAACAGCCGGCTCTTCCGCATGGAAAGGGAAAATATTATCTTTCAGAGAATGGCGGACTACGTGAACCGCACGATTCATCTGGGCGAGTATGCCAAGGAAATACGAATGACCAATGTATTTTGTCTGCTGAAAAAGCAGTATGACAGGGCGGTTTTTGCCATTCGGAAAGTGATCGGAAAATATTCTCTGGGAAATATGATACTTTTTTGGCTGTTTCAATATTTTACGTTTACTCTGCTGCAGGAGGGGGCTGTGCTTTATGCTGGATACCGGGTGTTGGTCAGCGGTACCATGGTATTTGCCCAGATGGCGGTAATCCAGACAACCATGAATTCGAATACGTGGACGCTGATCGGGTTTGCGGATTCGGTGATGGTTATTGTGAAAAACGGTTTGTATTTGGAACAGACGAGAAATTTTTTACAGTACGAGCCGGCAATTCCGGAGGATCAGGAGGGGCTGCTTCCACAGCTTCCGATCCGCTCTGTGGAGTTTGAGCATGTGTCCTTCGGTTACAAAGAAGGCGGATATGTATTGAAAGATATTCATTTTAAGATAGAAGGAAATCAGAGCGTGGCGCTTGCGGGATATAATGGCGCAGGGAAAAGTACGCTGATAAAACTGCTTATGCGGCTTTATGACCCGGTGGAGGGACGGATTCTGGTGAATGGCGTTGATATCAGGGAATATCAGGTGAAGGCTTACAGGGATTTATTTTCCGCTGCATTTCAAAACGGAAAGATTTTTGCCAATACCATTGAGGAGAATATTTTGATGGGGCAGCACACAGATCAGGAGGGAGATCAGGCAAGAATAGAGTGGGCGCTCAGGCTGGCGGATATGTATGAGGAAGTGGAGAGCCAGCCGTTTCAGGAGAAGACGATTCTTACCCGTGAGTTTTCTAAGGAAGGCGTGGTATTTTCCGGCGGGCAGAATCAGAAGATACTGGCGGCAAGAGCCTTTGCGAAGGACAGTCCGATCGCCGTGTTTGATGAGCCCAGCAGCGCCCTTGACCCGATTGCGGAACAGCATCTGTTTGAAAATATCAGGGAGTACGGGAAAGAGCGGATTTTATTTTTTATTTCCCACAGATTATCTTCCGTGCGGGATGCAGATGAGGTTTTTTACCTGAAAAATGGACGGATTCGGGAACGGGGGTCTCATGCCGAATTGATGAACCGGAATGGAGAGTACGCTTCCTTATACAGACTACAGGCAGAGAACTACCAGACGTAACATAAAAGGTACTTCTACAGACGTTCCGTCATGGGACAGGAGTAAGAATAAATGAGGAAAGGAAGTTATACAGCAATGAAAGAAACGCTTACATGGCGGCAGACGATCGCGCAGCAATGGTATTTGGCGAAGTTTTGTTTTAAACATGCGCCGGGATTTATGGCATACCATTTGTTTGAGGCGGTCAAGCTGCAGGTTTCCATATTCTTTGAATTTACCTTTACGGTGAATTATGTTCTGACCGTGGCGGAAGAAGGCGGGGACTTTCGGAAAATCCTGTGGTGCATGGGCATTTTAATGGGAGCGATCGCCGTCTCTACGGTAACTTTTGCCATCTATAAGCACTATGTATTTCCGCGAGGGAAACAGACGTTGTATCAGGCGCTGCGATTAGAGATTTATGAGAAATCAAAAGAAATCGATCTGTCCTGTTATGACGATAAGGATTTTTATGAGAACTTTATTCTGGCGACGGAGGAGACGGACCGTTGTCTGGATCGTTTTCTGGTTTTTGAAAATTCTATTATTGCGCGCTCGGTCGGTATTACATGCACTCTCGTTTACTGTACCTATATTAATCCGATAGCCCTGCTTATTTTAGCGGTCGTTCTGCCTTTTGAGTTATTCTGTGTTTTGCAGGAGAATAAGAAGGCGGTGGCAGCCCGGATGGAGCGGCTGCCCCATGAACAGCAGCGAGAGTATGGGAACCGGGTATTTTACTTGACTGATTATGCCGGGGAACTGCGCCTGTATCCGCAGATGAAGGAGGAATGCCGCAGAGAGTATGCGGAAGAAAATCACAAAATAGAAGAGGTCAATAAAAAGTACGGGAAATCATTATTTGTTTATAGCCTGCTTCGGGAGGGATGTTTGGCCCGTCTCGTCAAGGAGGGCGCTGTCTGGACGCTTCTTCTGTACCAGATGCTTGTTTTACGGGTGTTGTCCGGGGCGCAGCTTGTCACGAGCCGTTCCTGTATCTGGCGGGCTTCCAACAATATAGAAATCGTAATTACCAGTTTTCGGACTGTGGCGGAAAATTCGGCTTATATTTATCGGATCAGGGAATTTTTGCAGATGGAGCCGACAATCGTATCAAGAGGGGAAAAATCTGTGCCGGAAGGCAGCGGCAGCCTTTCGGTGGAGCATGTGGATTTCGGTTATCTCCCCGGAAAGCAGGTATTAAAGGATGTGACTTTGAACGTCGAGGCGGGACAGAAAATCGCACTGGTAGGCTATAACGGCTCAGGGAAAACCACGCTGGTCAAGCTGCTGCTGCGGTTATACGATCCCGACGGGGGAAGAATCTGCTATCATGGAAAGGATATTCGGGATTATCAGATTATGGCATATCGGCGCAGCATTGGCTCCGTGTTCCAAGATTTTAAGATTTACGCGGCCACGCTGAAAGAGAATGTGTTAATGGACGTAGAGGATGGAAGCCGGGAGGAAAGCTATCTGGTGGAACAGGCGTTGTACGACGCGCATTTTACGCTGGAAGATAACAGGCTCTCCTATCAGATTGAGACGCCGCTTACGACGGAATTTGAAAAAGACGGGATCAATTTGTCTGGCGGGGAGGCGCAGAAGGTGGCCATTGCCCGTACGCTTTACCGGAAGCAGAACTTGATTATTATGGATGAACCGAGCAGTGCGCTCGATCCCTTGGCGGAATACCGTCTCAATCAGGAATTAAACGAGATCGCAAAGGATAAGACCGTGATTTTCATTTCCCACAGGCTGTCCACAGTGCGGGATGCGGATTGTATTTATATGATGGAAAATGGGAAAATTGTGGAAGCCGGCACGCACGAGGAACTGCTTTCCAGAGGCGGCAAGTATGCGGCCATGTGGAGGGTGCAGGCGGGGCTGTATGCATAGTTGTGGAGGACATATGAAAGAAAATTTTGTGTATCGCACAATTTCATCCTGCAAATTTGTATTAAATACTGCATGGGTGATCAGCAAAAAACGGGTTGTTCTGGAGTTTCTGCATTGGATTTTTGTATATGTGGACTGGCTGCTTGTCTCCTGTGTTTTAATTCGCTTTATTCTTGATCTGGCAATGAAGCGGACGTCCTTTGAGAGAATGATGCTGTATGTTGGCAGCGTTGTGCTCTTGGAAGCTTTGCTTGAACTGTTCAGCCTGTTTTTTGAGGTGTATGTTAAACCGATTACAGACGTGGAATTGTATGACGGCGTCAACAAAATGTTGTATGATAAGGCGTGTCAGGTTGATTTGCGCTGCTTTGAGGACAGCGAGTTTTACAATGAGTATATGATGGCGGTTAGTCTGGCGCATGTAAAACTGTCGGATATGTTACAGGGCGTTTGTCAGATCGTGGCAAGATTTAGCGCTATGATCGCAGCGGCGGTTATTATCTATCAGATGGATCATTTGGCGATTCTTTTTGCTCTTTTTCCGATTCTGGGAAATTTCGTTTTTTATGGTGTTTTAAACGGCAGAATCTTTCGTATGGAGAAAGAAAATATTGTTTTTCAGAGAATGGCTGATTACGTGAACAGGACGCTTCATCTGGGGGAATATGCGAAAGAAATACGGATGACGAATGTATTTCGTTTGCTGAAAAAGCAGTATGACGGAGTGATTGCTTCCATACAGAAAGTAATTGCCCGGTATTCGTTGGGAAATATCATTCTTTTCTGTATGTTCCAGTATTTTATCTTTTTGCTGCCGCAGGAAGGAGCAGTTCTCTATTCCGGCTATCGTGTATCGGTCACTGGGACGATGGTTTTTGCGGAAATGGCGGTCATTTTGACGGTCATGAATGAAAATACATGGATTTTGAATGAATTTGTGGATGCGGTGATGGTTATCGTAAAAAATGGATTGTATATCGAGCAGACGAGACATTTCTTGGAGTATGAGCCAGCGATCCCGGAAGATCAGGAGGGGCTTATGCCGCAGCTTCCGATTCGTACAGTGGAGTTTGAACATGTGTCCTTCGGTTACAAGGCGGACGGTTATGTGTTAAAGGATATCCATTTTAAGATAGAGGGCAATCAGAGTGTGGCGCTGGCGGGTTATAACGGCGCAGGCAAAAGCACGCTGGTGAAACTATTGATGCGGCTTTATGATCCAGACGAAGGACGGATTTTGGTGAACGGGATTGACATTCGGGAATATCAGGTAAAGGCGTATCGGGATCTGTTTGCCACAGCATTCCAGAATGGCAAGATTTTTGCGGACACCGTCGAGGAGAATGTGCTGATGGGACGGCATACGACGTTGGAGGAAGATAGGAAAAAGGTGCGGCAGGCGTTGAAGCTGGCGGATATGAGTGAGGAGATAGAAAAACAGTCCTTGCAGGAAAAAACGATTCTCACCCGTGAGTTTTCTAAGGAGGGCGTGGTGTTTTCCGGCGGACAAAACCAGAAGATATTGGCGGCAAGAGCCTTTGCGAAGGACAGCCCCATTGCGGTGTTTGACGAACCCAGCAGCGCGCTTGATCCTCTTGCGGAGTACCATTTATTTGAGAATATAAAAGAGTATGGAAAGAACAGAATTTTGTTTTTCATTTCCCACAGGCTGTCGTCCGTTCGTGATGCGGATGTTGTGTTTTATCTAAAAAACGGCAGGATTCAGGAGAGCGGATCGCACGGTGAACTGATGGAACGGAATGGGGAGTATGCTTCGCTGTATCGGCTGCAGGCGGAGAATTACAGGGGTTAAATCGAGTATGGCTCGGTTACGAGATTTGCCCCGCGAATTTGGAGTTGGGGGAAAGGAAGAAATATGACGAAACTTACATGGCGGCAGACGGCGGCGCAGCAGTGGTATCTTACAAAATTCTGTTTCAAACAAACGCCGGGATTTATGGCGTTTCATCTGTTTGAGAGCATCGAGATACAGATTTCCATTTTCATAGAGTTTGTATGGATGGTAAATTATGTGCTGACGGCAGTGGAACAGGGCGAAGGTTTTGGAAAAATTTTGACTTGTATGGGGTATTTAATCATATTTTTCGGATTTTTTACGATTCCTTACGGGCTTTACCACCACTATGCGCTTCCCAGAAAGAAGCAGGTATTATATCAGGCATTCCGCATGGAGATCTATGAAAAGGCAAAAGAAATTGATTTGTCCTGTTATGACGATAAGGATTTTTATGAAACTTTTATTTTGGCAACGGAGGAAACGGACCGCTGTATCGACAGGTATTTGAGTTTTGTATACACTGCGGCGGGGCAGACGGTTAGTATCTTGTGCGCGGTATTTTATTGCGCCTATATCAATCCGATGGCTTTGCTTGTTGCCGTGGTTTTGCTGCCCTTTGAACTGTTCTGTGTGATGCTGGAAAGCAAAAAGGCGGTGGCTGCACGGATGGAGCGACTGTCCTATGAACAGAAACGGGAATATGGAAACCGGGTATTCTATTTGTCTGATTATGCCGGTGAGCTTCGCTTATATCAGCAGATGAAAGGGAAATGCCGGAAAGATTACGAAGAATCCAATGCGCAGATACGCTCTATAAATAAGAAATTTGGAAAGCAGCTATTTTTATACGGCTTGATTCATAGAGTATTTCTGTCCAGAGTTGTGAAAGAGGGCGCGGTCTGGTTCATTCTGCTCTATCAGATGCTTGTTATACGGGCGCTGTCGGGAGCGCAGCTTGTTACAAGCCGTTCCTGTATTTTTCGGATAAGTAACAGTACGAAATACTTGATAGATAGCTGCAAGACGGCGGCGGAAAACGCGGCTTATATTTCCCGAATCAGGGAGTTTTTGCAGATGGAGCCGACGATTATTTCAAAAGCGGAAAAACCTGTGCCAGAGAGCAGCGGGAGTCTTTTGGTAGAGCATGTAAATTTCGGTTATCTTCCCGGAAAGCAGGTGCTAAAGGATGTGACGTTTGCCGTCGAGCCGGGACAGAAAATCGCGCTGGTGGGTTACAACGGTTCGGGTAAGACTACGCTGGTAAAACTCTTGCTGCGATTATATGATCCCGACAGCGGAAAAATATGTTATCATGGAAATAATATTCAGGACTATCAGGTGATGGCATACCGACGCAGCATCGGTTCCGTGTTTCAGGACTTTAAGCTCTATGCGGCTACCCTTAAGGAAAATGTGTTGATGGATGTGGGGGATGGCAGCCGGGAGGAGAGTTATCTGGTGGAGAGGGCATTATATGACGCGCATTTCACCTTGGATGACAACCGTCTTTCTTACCAGATCGAAACGCCGCTTACGGCGGAATTTGAAAAAGACGGGGTGAATCTGTCCGGCGGGGAAGCCCAGAAAGTGGCCATTGCCCGCACGCTTTACCGAAGACAGAATCTAATTATTATGGATGAACCGAGCAGCGCGCTCGATCCCTTGGCGGAATACCGTCTCAATCAGGAATTAAACGAGATTGCAAAGGATAAGACCGTGATTTTCATTTCCCACAGGCTGTCCACAGTGCGGGATGCGGACTGTATTTATATGATGGAAAACGGGCGGATTGTGGAGTCCGGCACCCATGAAGATTTGCTGGCAGGGGAAGGCAGGTATGCGGCCATGTGGAGGATGCAGGCGGGGTTGTATGCGGATGCGTTTCCGTATGCGTGAAATAGAAAAGGAGCTTAACATGCAAAAGATTAAAATTGGTTCTCATGTGAAAATGGCTGGAAAAGAAATGTTTCTGGGATCGGTAAAAGAAGCCGAATCCTATGGCGCAAACGTCCTAATGCTCTATACGGGAGCGCCGCAAAACACGGTGAGAAAAGAGATTGAGGAGCTGAATATAGAGGCTGGATGGGAATATGCGGATAAGGCGGGAATTGAGGAAATTGTGGTACACGCGCCTTACATTATTAATCTGGGAAATACTACGAAGCCGGAAACCTTTGAACTGGGAGTGACTTTTCTTGAAAAGGAGATCAAAAGAACGGCGGCCATGCGCAGTAACGTTTTGATCCTGCATCCGGGCGCACATGTGGGCGCGGGAGAAGAGGCTGGACTGGCGCAGATTATAAAGGGGCTTAACCTCGTGTTGGATAAGAATGAAGATAACGTTTTTGTCGCCTTGGAAACGATGGCGGGAAAGGGAAGCGAACTAGGGAAAACGTTTGAAGAATTACAAATGATTTATGACGGCGTACACAAAAAAGACAGGCTGCGCGTCTGCTTTGACACCTGTCATGTGAGCGACGCCGGATATCATTTAGTTGAGGATTACGAAGGGGTGCTGCGGCAGTTTGATGAAGTGATCGGGTTAAATCAGATCGCGGTGATACATATCAACGACAGCATGAACCCTTGCGGGGCGCACAAAGACCGCCATGCTAATATTGGGAAGGGATATATCGGGACGGATATCTTAAAACAGATTGTTCATGACGAGAGGTTTTCCCGAATACCGAAAATTTTGGAAACACCGTGGATTTGTGAAGATGGGAGTAAGGAGAAAACGATTGCGCCGTATAAAGAGGAAATTGCGGCGTTGTTACATAAAGGAGACTGATATGGGAATAAAACTGAACCCCGGCGATAAAGCAGGGATTGTATGTTGTTCTAACGGTTGGAAAAGGGAAAAAAACAAACAGATTCGTTTACAGGAGGCTTTGTTAAAGATACCGCTCACACCGGTTTTTTCCCCGTATATTATGGAGCGGGACAGCGTGGAAAGCGGGAGTCCCATGGAGCGGGGGCAGGCCCTGATGGATTTTTACCGGGATGATTCTATTCGGTCAATCTTTGATATTTCTGGCGGAGATATCGCCAACGGGATTCTGCCCTATCTGGACTACGACGTGATTGCGGGCAGCGATAAGCTGTTTTGGGGCTACAGTGATTTAACAACGGTTATCAACGCCATTTATACGAAAACGGGAAAGGCTTCCGTGCTGTATCAGATCTGCAATCTGCTCTATGAACATGGGGAGGAACAGCAGAAACATGTGCGGGACACCATATTTGGAAACGGGGAGGCGTTGTTTACATTTCCCTACGAGTTTTTGCAGGGCCAAGGAATGGAGGGCGTTGTAGTTGGCGGAAACGTCCGCTGTTTTTTAAAACTGGCGGGAACATTTTATTTTCCGGATTTACAAGATAAAATTCTGCTGTTGGAGTCTTTGGGTGGGACAGCGGCGCAGATGCTCACTTATTTCAGCCAATTGCAGCATCTTGGAGTATTCGAGCGGGTGCGCGGGATTCTGCTTGGTACCTTTACGCAGATGGAGCAGGAGCTGTGCAGGCCAGATGTGTGGACATTGCTCCAGCGGTTTATCGGAACAACGCTTCCTGTGGCAAAGACGGCATATATTGGCCACGGGCCGGACTCGCGGGCAATTATGGTGGGGGAATATAGGCGGTTTGAGCAGAAATAAACGCCGCTGCAACTGTCAGTTGACAAATTTCCAAGCGCGCTGTATGGTTTTATTTCGGCCTTTTTTATAATATTAAGAAAGACCGGATAAGACGCTTGTCAAATGGATAGAGATAACCAAGATTTAAAATGGAGGCACAGCATGACGCTTGGAGAAAAAATATATCAATTAAGAACAGAGCAAGGGTTTTCACAGGAAAGCTTGGGAGAGAAGCTTGGGGTTTCCCGCCAGTCGGTATCAAAATGGGAGACGGATCAGTCGATTCCGGAGCTGGATAAGATTGTGGCTGTCAGCGAGATTTTCGGGGTCAGCACAGATTACCTCTTAAAAGAAACAGGGGAGCGTTATGACCGGGCGGAGAGGAAAGCGTGGACACAGGACCAAGCGCCAATACGGGAAGAATACCGCGGCAGTTATCGAAGAGGCCACTATGAATATAAGAGTAAAAAAATGGTGGGAAATCTGCCGCTTGTGCATATCAATGTGGGAGCGGGATTATATCGGGCAAGAGGTGTTATCGCGATAGGCGCGATCGCGCAAGGCGGTCTTGCCATCGGTTTTGTAGCCATGGGTGGTCTGGCAGTCGGGCTGCTCTCATTTGGATTGTTTGCCATTGCCACTTTGGCCTTTGGGCTGCTTGCTTTCGGTAGTCTGGCGGTTGGCGTCATCAGCATGGGCGCTTTTTCTTTCGGTATTTTTTCCATGGGGGCGATGGCTTTCGGACAGTTCGCTTTTGGGGCCTCAGCCCACGGCGCGCAGGTGGCGGTAGGAGATGCCGCCAGTGGGAAAATTGCGTTGGGATATTCCCGAGCCGTCGGTACATATACGCAGATCAGCAATAGACAGCCTTTTGACTATGAAAGCGCCTGCCGCATGATCGACGAGCAGGTATCTTCAAACTGGCTCTTTTTTAAGAGCTGGGCAAAGGCTATGGTAAAGTGGTTTTAGTTTATCAAAGAAAAGAATGGACACAGGGATTATAGTAAATCAAAGAAATCCAACTGTCCGTCTTTCCATGATTTTTGTTCGGCCAGTTTCACCACGTCGTTTTCAGACAAATCCCCGATTAGCAGCGGGGAGGCGGGGTCATGCAGTTTTCTGTTTTTGGCAACGGTTGCGCTGTCATAGTTGGCATAGCAGTAGAGGCATCCATGCCCGCAAGTGTTGTAAGCTCCGATATCTGCGCCCAGAAGGCAGGAGCATTCTTTTCGAGCCATTTTCTTCTGCGGCGCCCGCAGCTTACAGCCAAGAGCTTTTTCTAATACGGCTTTAGACATACAGCCGTCGGCGTCCACATTTTTCCGGATAAGATTTACATTTTCACAGCATAAATGGATTTGTAGTTTGTATTCTATTGCGGTTTCGGAAAAAGCGGCAACGATTGCATCCTGCTCCGCAGAGGTTACCATGCGGGCCTCGCTAAAGTTTCGTTTGGTTTTTTCATAAAGATCGATAAAACTTACCACGCACTGTTCGGTATAGCCTGAAAGCGCCTTTGCCATTTGGCGGAATTGATCGATATGATATGACACGGAATAGCGATCCGTGACAAAAATGGGATCGTAGCGCCAGCTTATCCGTTCTTTTCCGATCTGTCTGGAAAGCTTTTGAAAAGATTCGATTACCGATTCGACAGTCGGCACATGAGGTTCAATCTCTGTTCCATAGGGCGTAATGGTCACAAACCAAAAGCTATCAAAGGAAGATAACAGGGAAAGCCGTCCGAGCATGGGCGAAGGATTTTTGGTACAAAATACGATCATATCTATTACTTCTGGATTTAACAGATATTTAGTAATCTGCGTTGGATAAAAGGGGTTGCGCGAAAGCACATAACCTTCTTTTATGCGGTTGTAAAACCAGTCGCTGTAGTATGCGGGTATATCGGTTCTGCTTCCCGTGTTTAAAATCATGTTTTCGGCCTCCGTTCTATCAAGTTAATAAAGGAATACAGATCGTAAACGTTGTACCCTCCCCTTCTTTGGAAACCACTTCAATCCGCCCCGCGTGTTCCAAAATAATGGAGCGGGTGATGGCAAGGCCAAGTCCCTGTCCGCCTTTGTCGCTGCGGGTGGTGTAGGAGCGGCGGAAAATATTTGGAAGATCTTTTTGCGGAATGCCGCATCCGGTATCTGAAACGGCGATATAAGCGCTGGCGTTGTCCGCCGTAAGGGAGAGCGTTATTTTTCCTTCTGGCGGTGTAAAATCGGCAGCATTATATAAGAGATTTTCCAGCGCGCGGAAAAGCTGTTCCCGGTTTGCCATGATACGGCAGGGGCGGGAAGTGATATTTTTGAGAAAATTCGGCCCGTAAAGTTCTATGATCGGGCGGCAGTTATGGTAAAAATCCGCAAGAAACGTATTTAACGCCACCGGCTCCATTTTGACGGGAGAGGTTGTCTGGGCGGCTATTTCCTGAATGGATTTTAGACGCTCCGATAAAATATTGCACTGTTCTTCGATATGCACCATTCTTGTTCGGGTGTCTTCATCCAGCATAATGTCGTTCAATCGTATAATCTGCGCCATATTTGAGAGGGACGTCAGGGGGGATTTCATATCGTGTCCCAATTCTTCAATCAGTTGGCTTCTTTCCATAAGCAGCCTGCGCAGATGTTCCGTCTTTTCTCCGACTTCTTCCTGTAGATGCAGATTAAGTTTTTGGTTTTCCATAGCCATATCCCGACTGCGCTGTACCATCAGTACGGCAAAAGCAATTACCATGCAGAACGCGCCATATTCTTCCGGGTAAGCGCCGGCAAAGGGTTCATAGTATCCAATCGACAAAACGCTGTAAAACAGGCAGACGCCGTTTGCGGCCGCAGCGGCAAGGACTGTTTTGGTGTGCGGCAGTCCCATAAAACCGCCGTAAACGGTCAGGCTGATCAGAAGGAGCGCCATGACTGCTTTATACCATGAAATGAACGGTCCATACCACAATACGAGGCCGGGAAAAATAGGGAGCGCAAATAATGGAACGACAATCACAATACCGCAGACGCTCAAAGTAAGAGCGCGAAGCGCCTTTTTCAGGAGCCAAAAGCCTTCTGGCATAAATAACAGGAGGACAATCTGCATGGAAAAGTATATTCCGGATACGGCGGCGGCGTCTTCTACGGCATAAAGCGTGCGTACGAGCGGCACGCCAAACAACCTTAAGAAGGGATAGCAAATCCGCAGCGCAAAGGATAGGCTCAACATTCCAAAGTAAAAAGCGGCGTTTTTGTTATCTTCTTTTTTCCGTTCCCAAAGTACAATGCAGAATAAGGAGAGCGTAAGCGACGAAAAAAATAAAAACCCATAGAGAAGCATACGAAAAGCGATAAGGTGGCTGACGCTGTCCGTGTCGCCTATCACGGGGGCGTACCAAATTCCCCCGTAATAGTGGGAATAATTGGCAGTCTGAATGATCAGTTCCACCTCGCCGTCCAGAAAAAAGGAATAGGCTCCGTCTTTGATCAGGGGTGCGTAATGATCGGAAGATACATTACCAGTTTCGCCTAAACAGAGCCCGTCTGCATAAATTCTGGCGGCGCAGAGCGGCTCTTGAAGATAAAGAAGAACATTACCGTTTCCCTGTAGGTGCAGCCGCCAGGTGGAAGAGCCGTAAGGACTTTTATCTTTATGAAACAGAGCGAGATTCGGATATTCACCGGCCCATGTGCTGTAATAGGGCGGTTTTTCGGAAGAAAAATCCTCTGGGGAAAGCAGAACATCGGGATAAAATTCCCAGCCGTCCACAAGAGAACAGTAACCTTTTTCTGGAATTATGCAAAGCCCGCCTTGTGTAAGCGGCGCCTTTGTTATATATTTATTATCATAACGGGTAACTGCCAGTAAGCCGAGCATGCTTACAAGGACGGCGCCTGTAATGATCAGAATGGTGTGAAGCGTAGATTTTGTAAATAGCGTTTGTTTCATGATAATGGATTGTCCTCCCAAAATATGACAAAGGAAAAATGGTATGAAAAATAAGTGCAAATTTATCGTTACGCTGTTGTCAGCCGCTGTGTTTTTATTTTATCGGGTTGATTCCGTTGTTGCAATGGAAACGGAGCAAAATATTGTATCAACGACTGAGTCTGAAACAGAAACAGAGCAAATTGCCGAAGCGGAGGCGGAACAACAGCCGGGGGAAACCGCCGAGTCCGAGGAGGAGTTAGAACAACCGCCAGAGGAGACCGCATGGCCCGAAGTGAAGCCCGAAGCCGATCCGGAGGAAACCCAAGAGCTTGAAGCGGAGGCGGGGCAGCAGTCGGGGGAAACCGCAGAGCTTGAAGCGGAGCCGGGGGAAACTGCAGAGTCCGAAGCGGAGGCGGGGCAGCAGCCGGAGGAAACCGCAGAGCTTGAAACGGAGGCGGGGCAGCAGCCAGAGGAAATTGCAGAGCTTGAAGCGGAGCCGCTTATGGAGTTTAGCGTCATGCCAGATCAGGAAACGGTATCTGACGGCGAAGCATTGGTGGCATGGCTTGAGGCGCATAAGAATACCGGCGGTACAGTCAAGCTGGCGGATGATCTCGTTTTGGACGGGGAGTATGGCTTTTATCCCAACGGAATAAACAGTCCCGATATTTTTGTTGATACCGATCAATATACGATCACCGTAACCGGAGAGATTTCTTTTTTGAGCAACGGGTGTCTCGCTTTTTCGGGAGAGCCGGATGATAATGGTATTTTTTATGTGGCGGAAAAAGGAGTGCTTTCCTTATACGGGGTTTCTGTAGAGAGCAGCCAATATGCATTGTGGCAGGAGGAGGGCGCCGGACTGGAAGTTTCTCACTGTTCTCTATCGGGAAACATTCACTATGCAGATACGCCCTTTGTCATGTATTATAACGAGTCTCTTTGTGCCGTTGTGGAAAAGGGGCAGAGCGTGAGCGACGCTCTTCCTTTATCGGTTAGCTGTACGGTCAACCGCCAAGGGCAGTTGAGTCATAATGAAAGGATTCCCGTCTCGTGGAATCTGGAGGGAACGGAAAGGCAGCAGGAGGAACGGCGGCGCTTTGTGCTGCAGGGTTCTTTTGTGCAGGCGGCGTCCGCAGAACCGGTTTTGTGTGCGGTGGCTTATAATGATTATCCGTTGACCTTTACGGATGTGGAAGCAACGGTGAGCGGCGACCGCTACACCTTTCAGGGTGGATTTACGGCGCCGGGGGAAGCTTTGCCATTTCAGGTAATGACGGAATATTCCTTCGATGGAGAAAACTGGTTCCAGTATGAAGTACAAACGGCATCAGATGTAGATGCTGATTTTCGGATAGACTGTAAGCGGGAACAGCGCAGCCGGGCAGCCTGTGCTAATATCTATATCCGTTTGCGGTGGAATGATAATGGAACCCAATATTTTTCTAATGTGCTCTGCTATTCGGCGGACGATCTTAAAAACATGGAGGATATAGGCGGCAGCCGGGGAGGCGGGACTTCTATTACAAATCCGCCGGACGAGCCGCAGCCAAGCAGCGACGATATTACTGCGGCGTCCGAAGGGCCGGATCACGAGGTAAACGGCGACGTCGATTCGGAGAACGTTCCATCGGGAATTTCATCCGATGAAAACCATTTGGATCATGTCAAGCCGAGCGCTTCATCCGATGAAAGCTCTGCAGAGAACATTCCATCGGGGATTTCCGGAAATTCCGGTCAGACTGAGGCGGGCGGCGAATTATCAAAGATGGAAAGCACGAATGCTGGTATGGTGCAGGCGGCAAGCGCAGAGTCTCAAGACATTAATACCGCACAGGAAGCAAATGCGGAGGAACAGAAGGCGGATGCGGCTCCTCTGGAAACAACCATGGAAGAACAAAGAGCAGACGCAGCTCCTCTGGAAACAACCGTGGAGGAACAAAGAGCAGACACAGCTCCTCTGGAAATAAACGCAGGGGAACAGAGGATAAAAAAGGAGATTTTTCCAATTCTTGCAGCAGTAGGCTTCGTGTTGTTGTCAGCGGCCGCTGGAACGGTAGGATTCTGCGTTCATTTGCGATCTGGAATAAATAGATAGCCCTTGTAGCGTTTGGTTTGGATATAGTCGTGGTCCGGGCAGATATCATAGAGCTTTTTGCGGATACGGCCCATGATAACCTGTAGGGATTTCTGTCCTTTGTTGATCGGCGCTTTCCATACCGAATCATAAATCTGTTCCGGCGTATAGATTTCGTTAGGATGTTTTGCAAGAAAATACAAAACATCAAATTCATAAGAAGAAAAATCGACGGAGCGCGTTTCAAAACTAACGCTGCAGGAGGCAGGGCAGATGGAAAGCGGTCCGTAGATCAGCGTCTTGGGCGGTTCTGCGGCTCTGCCCGAACGGATGCGCGCCTGCACCCGAAGCTCCAGTTCCTTTAAGCTGTAGGGTTTGCATACATAGTCGTCTCCGCCGATGGACAATCCGCGGATGCGGTTTTCTTCTTCGGTATAGCCGGAGAGGAAAACAATGGGAAGGCCCGTCTTTGCCCGTATTTTTTCGCATAACGAAAAGCCGTTCATATCAGGTAGATCGACGTCTAAAAGAACGCAGTCAAGGGTATTGGATAGAATGATTTTTTCGGCTGCTTCCGCTGTGTCCGCACAGACAACCTCATACCCCATCGCACTAAAATATGTCTTATTATCTTCTAATATCATTGGATCGTCATCCACTGTTAAAATCCTGTACATGAAAATCTCCATTTTTACTTAGTCTGCGTTCGCGCGGGGAGCAGGGAGAAAATCTTTCCTGCTCGATTGTTTCATTTAGTATAGCATAAAAATGTCCTGCTGATAGCCTTTTTCGGACCAAAATAGAACGCGAAAATAAACGTCAGGTAACAATCGCCGTCCGCCGCCCTTTTATGGAGAAAAATATTGTAGAATAATGCTATTAACGCTGAGATTTTGCGTAAGATGGTTTAGACAGAAAAGAGGAATAAAGATGTTAGGAGGTCCCGTATACATAGCGTTTATCCGGTTTGCCGTAAGTCTTGCGGGAACGATCCTGCTATTTTCCATTCTCTCCGAATCGCGGTTTGACAAAAAAAAGACAGCGATCAGTTATGGATGCTTCTGCGTGGCGGTGATTGCGCTTGGCTGTATCTGGTATGTGGCGGATTGGGAGAGCTGCGTGCGGATGGTAGCATTTACAATGTACATGTGTTTTGCCATTTTTGCAATTTTTATGAGCGGTGATTCCGTTTATTTGGCAATCTATAAATTGGCGTTGGTGTTTTATCTGATGTCGGTTTTTGTGGTTGGCGGGCTGGAAATTTCCGTAATCTTTTTTAACAGTAACGTATGGGCGGATATCGTTTCCCGCGTTTTCCTGATTTTGATTATTGCTTATTTGCTTTACAAATACGTCAGGGAATCTGTAAAGGGCTTTGGCGATTATGTGGAAAATGAGGCGGATAAGTTTAGTGTCGCCGCTATGATCGTTTGTATTCTGTTCGGAATCGGATATATCCTGAGTCCCACGCTTAACAGGGAAGTTACCGCGCAGCGAATTTATCAGGTTTTGACAAATTTTATTTTGACGGGGACATTGCAGCTTTTGGTCTATCGATTTTATTTGCATGTGGGCAGAGAAAAGGAGTATGAAAGAGAGAACCAACTCATACAGATGAACTACCGGCTTTTGGAACGGCAGATAGAGATTTTAGAGGAGTCTGTTGAATCCGGCAGACGGCTTCGGCATGATATCAGACATCACAATGCGGTTATGGCGGAGTATGCGCGCAGGGGGCAGACGGACGAACTGCTGCAATACCTGAAAGAGTATGACAGGGAAACTGGTCAGGGCGTGCCGGAGATGATATGCGCCAATCCGGCAGTCAATAATATCCTGTCAGCATACACTAGGAAGGCGCGGAACGAACAGATTGAAGTTACGCTTGATGTGGAATTGGGAAAAGAGCTGCCGATACCGGGGATTGATTTGGTGGCAATTCTTGCGAACGCTTATGAAAACGCAATCTATGCTTGTATGGATATGAAAAAACAAACGAAAAAACAGGAATGTTTTATACATTTAAAACTCAAAAGACAGAAGAATAAATTGGTCATTTCGTGCAGTAACACCTGCAAAAGGGGAACGGCCCTGAAAGATGGAAAGCCCGGAAATGAGTTTACAGGAGGCGTGGGTGTTTCCAGCATCATCAGGACGGCAAAAAAATATGACGGGGAATGCGATTTTAAAAATGATGACGGCGTGTTTGTTTTTCGGTTGATTATGAATATGGAGCCGAGAAGAACAGAAGATAAGCAGCACGCGGCGGAGGAAACATGACATATTTAACAGCATTGTGCGATGATGAGAGCGAGGCACTAGATAAGACGGAAAAAATATTAAACGCTTATGAGCGGCAGCACCCAGAGATAGATTTCATGATTGAGTGTTTTGAAAGTGCGGACGAGCTGCTCTACAGAATCGAGGACAGAAATTATGCGCCGGATTTGATTTTTATGGATATCTTTATGCCGGGGCCGGGAGGGGTATCGGATTCTACGGGAATGGCGGCGGCAAAAAAGCTGCGGAATATGGGAAGCCGGGCTAAACTGTTTTTTCTTACTTCTTCCGGAGAATATGCATTGGAGGCTTTTGATGTAAACGCTTCGCAATATCTCTTAAAGCCGGTTACACAGGAGCGGATGTTCAGTGTGCTGGATACGTTTTTGGAAAATGATGAAGAGGAAAAGAAAAGATACATTCTGCTTAAGGTGGAAGGTAGAATTGTGAAGGTGGCGGTAAACGATATCGTATATTGCGAGGCGCAGGGGAAAATACAATATATTCATCTTACGGACGGCGGAGCGTATTTACAGCGCATGACGATGACGGAGCTTGGCGAAACACTTTTGGACTATCGGGAGTTTGTGAGGGTTGGGTCTGCGTTTATCGTCAATCTGGAATACATTGACAGCCTGAACGCGAGGGATATTTGTCTAACAGGCGGAAAAAAGATTTATCTGCCCAGAGGCGCGTATAAAGGCCTGCGGGAACGATATTTTAATTACTATTGTAAAACGTTTTAAGGAGATTTTGAAATGCAATCCATACCTTAAAAAATGCGTTTGATACCTTTTGGCACCCAAAAAAATTTTTTTCTGGTATGCTGTAACCGTAGCGCTTGTATAGGCAGATGATGCGTGAAGCTGTCTCGGTTGAGTAAGTTTTAGAAACAGACAGTGGATTCGTTTACAATATATTGCCCTCCCCGGGGACCCCTGACGCCGTTACTATGGCGCCGGGGGTTTTTTATCGCAGGCCCGCATAGGGAAGTTTATAGCCCGCTTGCTGGGCGGATTACGTGTTGTATGGTTTTTGAGAGTATGTTACAATAAAAAGCGGAAAAGATTGGGAGGTGGCTATGAAACTGGTGGTTTTAGAGAGAAACAGCGTGGGGACGGACGTTGACGTGAGCTGTTTTGAGCAGTTTGGCGAAGTGGATTATTATCCGAATACGGTGGCGGAGAATGCGGCGGAACGTGTGAAAGATGCGGATATTGTGATTGCAAACAAAGCGCCCATGAATGAGAGTACGCTGAAAGATGCGCCGAATGTAAAGTTAATCTGCCTGTTTGCGACGGGGTTTGACAGCGTGGATCTGGCTTATTGCAAAAGCCGCGGAATTAAAGTGGCCAATGTGGTGAACTACAGCACGGCGATGGTGGTGCAGCACACGCTTCTTCTGGCCTTGGCGTTAGAAGAAAAACTGATTCATTACGATAATTATGTGAAATCCGGCGAATACGGCGCGCAGGACCGATTTTCCAATTTTGACAGGATTTTTGGAGAGCTTGATGGAAAGACGTGGGGCATTGTCGGCATGGGGAATATTGGCCGCGGCGTAGCGAAGGTGGTGCAGACGTTAGGCTGTAAGGTTATTTTTTATTCTGCGTCCGGTAAGAGCAGTTGCACGGAGTATGAGCGGGTGGAGTTTGACGAGCTTTTGGCACGGTCGGATGTTTTATCCCTGCACTGTCCGCTAAGCGACAGGACGAGAGGCCTGATTAATCAAGAAGCTTTCGCTAAAATGAAAAAAACGGCGATTCTTGTCAATGTGGCGAGAGGCCCGGTGGTAGATACGCAGGCCCTTTACGATGCGCTGATGCAGGAGCAGATCGCGGCGGCAGGTTTGGATGTATTAGAAAAGGAACCGATCAGTAAGGACAATCCGCTTGGCAGTATCAAGGACAGCACGAAGCTGATTATCACGCCTCATATGGCATGGGCAAGCGTAGAGGCAAGAACCCGCTTGGTGGGTGAAGTGATGAAAAATATACAGGCTTTTCTGGACGGGGAAGAGAGAAATGTGGTCAATCCATAAGGAAAGAAAGGAAGTAAAATATGGGAATTGAGATTAAGGATGCGCTTGCGGTACTGCCAGAGGGCGCGGAGGATGTGATTCGGGAAACATCCATTTATGTGGAAGAAGACAGGATAACGGGGATTGGTGAAAAGCCGGCCGGTTTTATTGCGGATAAGGTGATAGACGGCAAAGACAAGCTGGTGATTCCGGGATTCATTAACTGCCATACCCATTCCTATATGTCTTTTATGAGGAATGTGGCGGACGACCTTTCCTTTATGGACTGGCTTTTTGGCACGATTGATCCGATTGAGCAGCAGATGACCGACGAGGACACCTACTGGGGAGCGAATCTTGCGATCATCGAGATGATGAAGAGCGGCACGACCTGCTTTAACGATATGCAGATGAATATCCACCAGACTACCCGTGCGGTTAAGGAATCCGGTATGCGCGCCGTGATCTGCCGCGGCCTTGTGGGCAGCGGAAATGACGAGGCGGGACAGTCGCGCCTGCGGCAGGCCTATGAGGAGCGGGATGCGGCGGCAGACTGCGATAGGCTGACTTTTAGATTAGGCCCCCATGCGCCTTATACCTGCGACGACGCCTTTTTAAAGATCGTGGCGGCGGAAGCCAAAAAAGAAAATATGGGAATCCACATTCACTTATCTGAAAGTGAGAGCGAAATCAGCCAGATTCAGGAGAAATACGGGTGTACGCCCATTGCGCTTGCGGAGAAATGCGGTATTTTTGATGTGCCGGCTATCGCGGCGCACTGCGTACAGGTGACGGATGAAGATATTACTATTTTGAAACGGAAGAATGTCAGCGTTGTGACGAATCCGGCCAGTAACATGAAGCTGGGGAATGGATTTGCGCCCATTGCAAAAATGCTGGAAAAAGGCGTTAACGTATGTCTCGGAACGGACGGCGCAGCCAGCAATAACTGTCTGAACATGTTCCATGAATTGAGTCTTCTCACCTTAATTCACAAGGGAACGGGCAGGACGCCCCAGTGTATCAGCGCGAAGGAAGGGTTTCGGATTGCGACGATCAATGGCGCGAAGGCGCTGGGATTGGAAAAGGAGATCGGCTCTATCGAGGTAGGAAAGAAGGCGGATCTGGCAATTCTTGATTTGAATACGCCGTCCCTTACGCCCAGAAACAATCTGTTGGCGGGGCTGTCCTATTCGGCCAACGGCTCGGAAGTAGATACCGTCATAATCAATGGGCAGATTACGATGGAAGGCCGCAAACTTTTGACCATGGACGAGAGTCTGGTTTATGGAAAGATACAGGATATTATCGTGAGAATGGGGCTTGATAAGAAAACTTATTGATAATTCTGGAATTATAGGAAGTTTTTTGATATACTAAATAATATATCACACTGTACTAGGGGGAGGGAACGGAAATGCTGGCAACATTGATACCATATTTTGACAAGGATATGAAGGTTTCGGCCTATGCACTGGCTTCGCAGAGGGAAAACTGTCTCTTGAATCCGCCGATTTTTGGATCGAGCAGTCCCAACGGCTTGGCGGAAATCGAAGGTTTGGAGATTGTGCACAATATCGGGATTGATACGCTTTCCCCCGGAACGAATGTGTTGATTCCGGTGACCCATATCGCGGTGTTTTCCGATCTGGAATCCCAGTGCGACGAGTTTCGCGGCAGGGTAGTGCTTGTATTTGATGGAGAGGTGGAGAATAACGACGCCTATAGGAACCGTTTTACACAGCTCAAGGAGAGAGGCTACAAGCTTGCAATGTCTAAGCTTCCAGTGAGCCGATATGAGGAAAACAGGGAATTGCTGCGGTTGATGGATTATGTGATTTTGGATCAGAAAGAAGTCGATCTCTCTAAGGTAAAGATTTATTTCAAACGCCAATATCCGCAAATTAAGATTTGTGTGGGGAATATTGATACGCAGGAAATTTTCGACCGCTTAAAGGACGACGATGATTTTTATGTATTTGAAGGAAAATTTTATCGTATTCCGATTACGAAGGGCGAGACGGAAGTTTCTCCGTTGAAGGTTAATTATCTGGAGCTGATGAATATTGTCAACGATGTGGACTTCGAGCTGACGCAGGCGGCGGATGTCATTGGCCGCGATACCGCTCTTGTGGTGGAGCTTTTAAAGATGGTAAATCACATTGCCATTAACTCCCAAGTGACGTCCATCCGTCACGCGGCGGCAATTTTAGGCCAGCGCGAGTTGAAGAAGTGGATTAATACCGTAATCACAAAAGAGCTGTGCGCAGACAGACCCAATGAAGTTGCCAGAACTTCCATGCTCCGCGCGAAATTTATGGAGTGCCTCGCGCCGGTATTCGGCCTTGGAATGAAGTCTGCGGAAGTATTTTTGATGGGGCTGTTTTCTATTTTGGATATTATCTTGAATATGTCCATGGAGGAGGCGCTTAAAAAAGTCACGGTTTCCAAGGAGATTGAGGACGCGTTGGTACGCGGGACAGGCGATTTGGCGAATATTTATTCCTTTGTGGTAAGCTATGAGGCGGCCGACTGGCAGGAAATCAGCAGGCAGCTTATCGTGCTGGGTGTAGATACCGACATGATTTATCAGGCGTATACGGAGACGGTCTGCTGGTATAAGGAGATGTTTTTCGAGACTTCTGTATCATAGTCTCGTAACATAAAATCAGTGATGATAGGACAGACGACCATCACTATAATAAAAATTCGGCTGATTAAAAAGTTTAGGAGGACACTATCATGAGTAGCGAAATCAGAGACGTTAATCTTGCCGAATCCGGTGAGAGAAAAATCGAGTGGGTGAAGAGAAACTGTGACCTGCTCCGCACATTGGAAAAGGAGTTCACGGAGTCGAAGCCCTTTGCGGGTAAGAAGGTGGCGCTGTCCGTGCACTTGGAGGCAAAGACCGCATACCTTTGTTTGGTATTGGCGGCAGGCGGCGCCGAAATGTATGTGACGGGATCAAATCCCCTTTCCACACAGGACGATGTGGCGGCGGCGCTTGTGAAAGCCGGACTTGAGGTACATGCTTGGTATGATGCGACCCCGGAGGAGTATGAGACCCACATTCGTCATGTGCTTGAGGCTGGGCCGAATATCATTATTGACGACGGCGGCGATCTGGTAACTATGGTGCACACACAGATGCAGCATTTGATTCCGAATATCATCGGAGGATGCGAGGAGACCACTACGGGAATTATCCGCTTGGAAGCTATGAATAAGGCGGGAGAATTGAAATTTCCGATGGTGCGTGTCAACAATGCGGCATGTAAGCACTTCTTTGATAACAGATACGGTACAGGTCAGTCCGTTTGGGACGGCATTAACAGAACGACGAATTTGATCGTGGCGGGTAAGATTGTAGTCGTGGCGGGCTATGGCTGGTGCGGTAAAGGTACGGCCATGAGAGCGAAAGGTCTTGGCGCGCGGGTTATCGTTACAGAGATCGATCCGATCAAGGCGATTGAGGCCGTTATGGATGGATTTGACGTTATGCCGATGAAGGAGGCCGCTAAGGTGGGCGACTTCTTTGTTACCGTAACGGGCTGCGACGGCGTAATTGATAAGGAAGATTTCGCGGAGATGAAAGAGGGCGCGATCCTTTGTAACGCAGGCCACTTTGACTGTGAGATCGACATGGCGTGGTTGAAAGCAAACGCGGTGGAGACCAGAGAACAGAGAAAGAATATTATGGGTTACAAGCTGCCTACGGGCCAGTGGATTTTCGTGCTGGCAGAAGGCCGTCTGGTGAACCTTGCGGCAGGCGACGGACACCCAGCGGAGATCATGGATATGAGCTTTGCAATTCAGGCGCTTTCCGCAAAGTATCTGGTGGAGCACGGCAAGGAGCTGAACGAGAAGCTGATCGACGTGCCGGAGGAAGTGGATAAGGACGTAGCTAAGAGAAAGCTTGCGTTCCTTGGCAAGGAGATCGACGTGTTGACGCCGGAGCAGGAGAAGTATTTGAACAGCTATGCGCTGTAATGTGAAAGAGAAATAGAAGCAGGAAATGTCCGCACCCTGGAAACGGGGTGCGGACGTTCTTATACGCAAAATAGTGGTTTTGGTGATTGCGGGAATGGGTAGAATCATGTAAGAGGAAGGAGCGGATGATCAATTTGGAAAAGACAGCAGAAAAATTTGCAGCGGATTTATTAGCATATGTAAACGATAGTCCCACAGCGTTTCAGGCGGTGGAAAACGGAGCGGCATTCTTGAAAACCTGTGGATTTCAGGAGTTAGAAGAGACGGAGAGTTGGTCTTTGCGAAAAGGCGGTAAGTATTTTGTGGTGAAAAACAGCTCGGCTCTTGTCGCCTTTTCGGTGGGAGAGGGCAGTCTTGCAAAAGAAGGGTTTCGGATCATAGGCGCGCATACAGATTCTCCCTGCCTCAAGATCAAACCGGGCGCGTGCAGCGTTACGCCGGACGGGTATGTCAAAGTGAATGTGGAGATTTATGGCGGCGCTATTTTGAACACGTGGTTCGACAGGCCGCTTGCTGTAGCGGGCCGTTTACTTGTGAGGGAAAACGGCGTATTGCGGGAAAAGCTGATTCAGATTGACAAGCCCGTTTTTTTGATCCCAAATCTCTGTATTCATTTTCATAAAGAGATAAACGAAAAGAACGCTTATAATAAGCAGACGGATCTTCTGCCGCTTTTTTGTATGAAAGAGGAGGGCGTGGAGAAAGAGGATTATCTGTTCCGGTTAATTCAGGAGGAAACGGAAATTGGAAAAGCGGATATTGCGGATTACGAGCTGTTTTTGTATGAGTATCAGAAGGGCATTTTTACGGGGAAAAATCTGGAATTTATTTCGGCTTCCCGCATTGACGATCTTTCTATGGTCTATGCGGGACTTTCCGCGTTGGCGGAAGCAAAGACGGGATTAGGCTGTCAGGTGCTTGTGGCTTTTGACAACGAGGAGGTGGGAAGCACCACCGCGCAAGGGGCAAATTCTGGACTTTTGCGGCATATATTGAACCGCATTTGTAAAAATTTTGGCATGTCCGATGAAGAATACTTTCAGGCAATCGCCAATTCCACTTCCGTTTCTGCGGACTTGGCCCATGCAGTACATCCAAATTACGGTGAGAAACATGATACAGAGACCCGCCCCGTATTAGGGGGAGGGCCAGTGATCAAGTATTCCGCATCCCAGCGGTATGCTACCACGGCTTTCAGCGCCGCTTATTTTATGGAGGCCTGCAAGAGGGCGGGCGTTTCCTGCCAGAAGTTTGTGAACCGCAACGACATTGCAGGCGGTTCTACCATCGGCCCCGCGCTTTCCGGGTTGACCACGATCCCTACCGTGGATGTGGGTGCGCCGATTCTGGCGATGCACTCTATCCGGGAGTTTGGGGCTGTGGCGGATATGGTTGGTACGGAGCTGGCTTTTCGGACGTACTACGAGGGATGATAGGTAATAACAGTATTGTATTTTCGTTCCAAAAGAAATATAATAATTATGTGATTATATTACACAAAAAACCATATAAAAATGTGATGGGGTGTCTTAGATATGGAACGAATAATTTTGCATAAACTTGTGGAGTGGAAAAAATCCCCTTATCGTAAGCCTTTAATTCTCAAGGGAGTGCGTCAGGTGGGAAAAACATGGATTCTCAAAGAGTTTGGCGAACGCTGTTATGAAAATACGGCTTACTTTAATTTCGATGAAAATGAGGAATATAGGCAATTTTTTGAGACCACGAAAGATGTGGATCGTATTTTGCAGAATTTGATGTTGGCAAGCGGCCAGAAGATTTTACCGGAAAAGACGCTTATTATTTTTGACGAGGTGCAGGATTGTCCGAAAGTCATTAATTCCATGAAGTATTTCTGTGAGAATGCGCCTGCGTATCACATTGCCTGCGCCGGTTCGCTTTTGGGCATTGCGCTTGCGAAACCTTCCTCTTTTCCTGTGGGAAAGGTCAATTTTATGCAGATTGACCCGATGATTTTTACGGAGTTTCTTATTGCAAATGGCGACGAAAATCTGGCGGCATATTTGGCAGGCGTGGATGCCATTGACTCTATTCCAGACGCTTTTTTCAATCCGCTTTGTGAAAAGCTAAAGATGTATTACGTTACTGGTGGTATGCCTGAATCGGTACGGATGTGGACAGAGGATCGGAACGTCAACGCCATGCAGGAGGTTCTTTCGGATATTATCGGCGCTTATGAGCGTGATTTTGCTAAACATCCGAATCTCAGTGAGTTTCCTAAAATTTCAATGATCTGGAAGTCCATTCCGTCACAGTTGGCAAGGGAAAATAAGAAATTTCTTTATAAAGTTGTGAAGGAAGGCGCAAGAGCTAGAGAATACGAAGACGCATTGCAGTGGCTGGCGGACGCCAGACTAGTACACAAGATTTATCGCAGCAGTACGCCGAGACTGCCTGTTTCCGCCTATGATGATCTTTCTGCATTCAAGATTTATCTGGTGGATGTAGGTTTGCTTCGCCGTTTGGCACAGCTTGCTCCTACGGCATTTGGAGAGGGAAATCGTTTGTTTACCGAATTTAAGGGCGCATTGACGGAAAACTTTGTGTTGCAGACACTTATGACGCAGTTTGAAGTTACGCCCCGGTATTGGAGTCAGAATAATCCGCCATACGAAGTGGATTTTTTGATTCAGCGTGAGAATGATATTTTTCCTATTGAGGTAAAAGCGGAGGCCAATACGAAAAGCAAGAGTCTCAGGAAATATAAAGAATTGTTTCCTGAGACAGTCAAGCTTCGTGTGCGGTTTTCTCTTGATAATTTGAAGCTGGATAACGATGTTTTGAACATTCCGCTGTTTATGGCAGATCAGACAGATCGGCTGATCGGGTTAGCGTTGGCGCAACGGTTATAAAGAGAGCTTCATGGGGTCTTTTCTACGGGAACCCACAACTCGCAGAACAGCCCGTCTTCGCCTTTTTCAAAATAAATCTCATAGTCCGTATCGTCGGTCTGCGTATAGCCTGTCTGCGGAGAGAACTCTTTGTAAAATTTGCTCCATACCTCGCCGATGCAGTCGCCGTCGGAGCCGATACACTTGAATACGGCGTAATCGGCAGAAGTAGTATCCCAAAGGGAATAGCCCTTTTCTAAAAGCTTTTTTACGCCTGCGGAATCGGTATCTTCGTCAACGATAACGCCGATTCCGTAATCAAAGTGCGTTTCGTTTTCTCTCGTGGGACTGCATAGGCCGTATATGTCCCGTTTTCCTTCTTTTCGAAGCTGCTTCATCGGCTCGATCAGGTTTTTGTCGTAGCACTCCGTCCAAAAATCAGGGATGCTGTGGTCGTTTTCGTCATTGATATTTGCGCTGGGAAAAGCCTGTACCAATGCAAGAAACTGCTGTTGTTTTCTGTGTTCCATTCTGTAATCCATAATACTACCACCTTCCGTTATGATTTTGATCACAAGGGGATTGAATAGATGGAGCTTCGCGCCCGGTTTCTTTGCCTGTCTTGGCGTGGAACCGTGGAAGCGCGAAAAGGCTTTGGAAAAACTTTCGGGCGATTCGTAGCCGTACTTATAGGCGGCGTCAATGACGGACAGATTCGTTGTCTGTAGCTCCTGCGCAGCGAGCGTAAGACGGCGGCTTCGGATGTACTCATTGGCCGTCATTCCCGTAATAAAACTGAACGTCCTGTGGAAGTTATAGTTGGACATGCGGATGTTTTTGGCCACATCCGTATAATTAATATCTTCCAAAATGTGCGCTTCCATATAAGAGATTGCCTGTTGAATCAGTTGTATTGACATGTTGTTTCCGCCTCTCTTTCATTCGCTCTCCTTGTGTAATCTCATTGTAGATGGCAGCAGTCAGAAAGTCCTGTTCTTGTTTGCACAAATTTGTACCGCTATTTGTTTTTTTCAATAATTTGGATCATTTCTGAGGGAGTAACGATAAAATCCCGAAACGGATAGTGTTTTTGGTTTCCTGTGACCAGATAAGCGTCGTCCTCTCTTTTTTCCATAGCCACTTCATAAAATATAAGATCGTCCATATCAATCAGAACGGCCCCGGTGGGTTGTGGAAACACTTCTATTCCATATTGCTTGATTGCTTCAATAACCGTTTGTATCTGTTTTTCTTGAAGATGAAATTTTTCTCGGTGAAAGACTTCGTTATATTCAAGTAAAATATCCTGATGATACAAGGGAATAATAATTCCGTCGAAAACAGCATTCAGTACCTTGACGGTAGCTGAATCTTCCTTTTTAGAAAGTAGGGCTGACAGTAATACATTCGTGTCAATTACCGCATAATATTCCATGTGCATTTACCTTTTTCTTTCCGCTCTTGCTGCTGAAATTTCAGCATTAATTTCATCAAGGGACATTTCCGGAACAGAGGCTGCCTGTTGGCGTAACTCATAGAAAGCATTTTTTGCTTCTGCTCTTGTTATCGTCTGATCCGGCAGTGTTGCTTCGAAAGGAAGCCCTTTTACCATTTTACTTTTATTCATAAACATACGGAATGCAGTAGGTAAATCCAGACCAAGTCTCTCATATATTTCCGTTACTTCCTGTTTTAGCGCCTTGTCTGCTCTAAATTGAATTAAAACCTGTTCTGCCATATTACAATCTCCTCTCATATATTTTGCAGTTATTTTGCATGTGTTTATAATATTATATCCTCTACACAAAAAATGAGCAACCCGTTTTACTGTAGTTTGCTTTTTTATTATTGACAAAATATGTTTACGTGTGTAGACTATCATATAAGGAGAGTTTACATATGTAAACAATGGGAAGTGATTTATTAATAGATAGGGAATGGTACAAGTCGGGAGGAAACGATGAAGGATACAAAAATATCTGACGCGGAACTGGAAATATTGGAAACGCTCTGGGCGGCAAGGGAAGCGTTGAACGCCAATGAGATTCGCGTGCGGCTGAACGAGAAAAAGGACTGGGAGCGCACCACGGTGCTGACATTGATTCGCAGGCTTCTTGATAAAGGGGTGATCGCGCAGGAGAAGAGAGAGGTCTATTATTATACGCCGCTGGTGGCGCGAAACGACTATGTGAAAGAGGAGACGAAGAGTTTTTTGAATAAATTTTTCAAAGGAAATGCAAGGAATTTGGCGGCGGCTCTGATTGAGGATGAAAATTTGAGTAGGGAAGATATTGAGGAACTGCGGTCGTATTTTCGGGATAGTTTTCAGGAAACGGCAGACAATTAGAGATTTAACGGAGGGGAGAAGAAATTTATGGAACAACTATTTCGCGTCATGCTATCGTTATCGATATCGGGAAGCCTGCTCGGTTTGTTATTGCTGCTGTTTCGCCCGATTACCGGAAAGGTTTTTACAAAGCGGTGGACCTATTATCTCTGGTTTCTGGTGCTTGTGAGACTGCTCGTGCCGATTCGTGGAAATGTAAATTTAATGGAATATTTGTCGGTGAATTTGTCGGCGGTTATTGAGGATTGGGCGGCAGATACGGAAAGCGGCGCAGAAGTGGCGGCAGGGAGCGGATATGGACAGACGCCGACGGAGGTTGGCTCAGTGGAAATCGAGGCCGATACGGCAGAGTCCGGGCAAAATGCGGTGCGGGATGGACAGGGTATGGCGCAGGCTGAGAGAAGAATAGAATGGTTTGCGGCTGCGGGCGTAATATGGGCGTTTGGCGTATTGTTTATGTTCTTAAAAAGACTCTATGCTTACCGGCGTTTTGTAAGTGGAATTTGTGCGGCGCGAGAGCCTGTTATGGAAGATAAGATATTGAAAAAAAGTGCGGAGATTCAGGGTAGGCTTAGAATCGGAAAAAGGGTGCCGATTTATGAGAGCGATGCGGTTGACAGCCCAATGCTGATTGGTTTTTGTAAGCCTTGTATTTATCTGCCGTCGGCGCTTCTTGCGCAGATGTATGGCAGAGAGGACGAGATCTGTCTGATTCTGCACCACGAGTTAATTCATGATAAGAGACGGGACATTTGGTATAAATGGCTGTTTCAGGCTGCGTTATGCGTGCATTGGTTCAATCCGCTGGTATATTTGTTTAACCGCAAATTTAATGTAGACTGTGAACTGGCCTGCGACGAGGCGGTGATGACGCTTTTGTCGGAGGAGGGGCGCAGGGCATACGGAAATGTGCTTCTTGATGTGGCGCAGCAAAATTTGAGTCCGATGATGCACAAAAATGTGCTTACCATGACGCTGTTAGAAGAGAAGCGCACGTTGAAGGAGCGGTTACAGGGAATTGCCCGCTACCATAAAAAAGGAATGGTAATCGGACTTTGTTCTACAGCAGCGTTACTTTTGTTTGCCGTTGTTGCGGTTGTCTGCGGCGCGGCAGAGATCGACTCGCAGGCGGCGGAAGAAGGAACGAAGCTGGGAAATTTTACGGCCCGTGTCTGGGGACAGATTTCAGATTCTTCTTATGATTTGGGTGATTCGCTGCGGATCAATAAGAAAGGAACGCCGTATCGCATGTACGATGACGATGCTCTGATCGCCGGGGAAAGCGAGAGCGATACTTGGCGCGCCTATAATTACTGCGGTGGAGAAAACAGTGTGGACGTGTCGAAGTTTGCCCTAAACGGTTCCGACGCTATGTGGATTCTTCATACCAACAAGGAGACGTCATTGGAAATAGATTCACAATTTAATCTCCGTGACGGCCGTTTTAAAATTGTTTGGGTTAAGCCTGATCAGACGGTACAGACGCTCAATGAGAGCGGGGAAAAGAATACGGTTAAAATTACTCTTCCGCAGGGCAGAAATGTGATCAAGATGGTAGGGCAGGAGGCCAAGTTAGAAGAAATTCATGTAGCCTATAGTGGGATTCGGGAGGAAGATTTTGACGGCATCTACGGGGATGAAGATATAGAGTATGCCTATCAGGTATATAAGGGCAAAAAACCGATTGACGGTTCTAGGTTGGAAGAGGCCTATTTATATCTAAATACGGAGGATGAAAGTAAATTTACGGAGCGCCTTCTGGAAGAATTACAGGCGGGCGGCATCCCGGAATTTGACAGCAAACTACTGGTGGACATTGCGCCGTATATGAATAAGAAGGGTGTGAGCGAATGCTTCCGCTGTCTTTTGCAGCGCGGCGCGGTGTCTGAGAAGGACTGGGAGAAGATTTTTCTCTATTCGGATTCGGAATTGTCGGCTAGGTATCTTACAGAGGCGTTGCACGACGGCAATGCAAGCGGCTTTCATGACAAAATGCTAAGACAGATTTGTTATCTGATTTCCACGAAATCCTTGACGGATATCGTGATGGCGCTTGATAAGAACGAGTTGAGCTTTAACGCTCTGATAGACGACGTGCTTCCGTTTGTGCAGAAACAGGACGAAGCCGTGGCGTGTATCTGTCACTATATCGATCTGGGCAACGTCCTGTCAAACGACCAACTGCGGGAGATAGAAGGTTATGTAGTTGAGGAAGGGTTTTATCAGGTTGTGGAGTATAACGGGAAGCGGAAATAAGAAAACGCTTCCCCGATATCCCCGTTAATGCAGACTGCTCTTTCGCTTATTTCTTCCGGTACATAAGCTTCTCCCTTATTGATACAAACATAGAAAGCATTAGGATTTTCCGCCGTCATCTGCCAAAACGGATACTTGATAATCCCTGGCGTATTGCCGCCGACGCCCAGCTCCAGATAGAGAATTTTTGATCTCTTGTGACGGTGTATAAAATCCTGATAGCGTTTAGCCGCCGTATGCCAGCCGCTGTCTTCGACAAAGGTATGGTCCGCCCGCAGGTTCATGGTCATAGGCGCGCCGCAAACGGGGCAATAGGGGATTAGCTCTGACGGAATGCGCATATTTTTCTGTTCGGCAACCATTTTTTTCACGACGGATTCATTGTCGTAAGTCTGATCATGGCAGGGCTTGGAACATTGCCACAGCCCGTAATCGCCCTGTGTGTAGAATAGCCGTTGCTTGTCAAAACCAGCTTTTTGAAAACAGTGGTCTACATTTGTTGTCAAAACAAAGTAGTCTTTGTCCCGTACCAGACGGTATAGATCACTGTAGACGTTTTTCGGCGCATCCTGATAGCGGTTGATAAAGATATAGCGGCTCCAATAGGCCCAATATTCTTCTAAGGTTTCATAGGGATAGAAGCCCGCCGAATACATATCCCTGAAACCGTATTTTTCTATAAAGTCCGAAAAGTTCTCCTCAAAGCGTTTCCCGGCATAAGTAAATCCGGCGGAGGTAGACAATCCTGCTCCCGCTCCGATCACAATGGCGTCGGCGTCATTTAGTATCTTTTTTACTGTTTTTAAGGAATATCTTATTTTTTCGTTATCCCAATAATTGTTTGTAGATTTCATAGTCGCTGTCTTTGAATACATTAAAAATCACCTCTGGGCTGTTTTCATTTTTTGTTTGATAATCATGAACTGTTTGGACTGCGATCTTGGCGGCTTTTTCATTGGGGAAATGAAATTCACCCGTAGAAATACAGCAGAAAGCAACGCTTTTCAAACAGTATGCCGATGCAAGTTCTAAACAAGAGCGGTAACAGTTTGATAGCAGGGCGCAATCCCGTCCGGTAACAGCCCCGTGGATAATTGGGCCGACCGTGTGCAGAACGTAGCGGCAAGGGAGGTTGTAGGCCTTTGTGATTTTTGCTTCTCCCGTAGGTTCTTCTGTTTTTTGCTTTTCCATCAAGCTGGAACACTCCAAGCGGAGCTGTATTCCTGCAGCGGAATGGATTGCATTGTCAATACATCCATGACAGGGAACGAAACAGCCTAACAAGGCGCTATTAGCCGCATTTACAATCGCGTCGCACTGCAAAGTGGTAATATCGCCCTGCCAGAGATAAATGCGATCCTGCACAGGATGAAGACTGGCAAGGGTTGTAATCCCTTTTTGCGATGCTTCCTCCTGTAAATACGCATCCTGTATTTGCAAAAATGTCTCCGACGCGGGGCCGGGCATACGAATGTTGAACAGGGAACGAAGCAGTTTTTTCTGCTCCTGTTCCTCTACCGGAATGGGCATATCCGCGTATCGTGGTTGTTCCTGTAACAAATATTTTATTAAGTAAGCTCTTTTTTCTGTCTGCGTCATATTCTACTCCATAAAACCATGACTGCCGTAACAGCAGCCATGGTAGAATTTATGATATTGGATTAAGAGAAGAAAAATCCGGCTGTCATATCAAGATAATTATGACCACTGTACTGCGGATATTGCCTGCCAACCTCTGTTTTAAATTCGTCTGCGTTTTTGACATTTGCGGCAATCTTTTTGAGATTTTCCAGATAGTCGATTTTGGTCTGGGCGTCTTTCAAATCCTCCGGAGTATAGTGGGAGGTAAGGATAAGAGCATACCCTTTTTCAATATAACTGCGAAGCTCGGCGATCATTGCGTCCGCATGACCCGCCCCGGCAACGATGGAATGGCAGTCGTGTCCCAGCATATGGGTGTAAACTGCGTTGATTTCAGGGATTACTACATCAAAGGCTTCGCCGGTCTGCTTAATGATAAAATCAATGCTGCCGATTGTGATTTTGCCTGCCTCGATCACGTTGGTAATTTCGTGAATGGAGGAATCGAAGACTTCCCCGAATGCACCGGTGAAATTATCAATCAGAGCTTTGCCGCCGCCGTTCTTTGAATAGTCAACGGCGTTCTGCGTCGCATATTTAGGTACATCGGGAAGGAAGGAAGCGCCTGCTCCGTGGTAAGCGACGAGCATACCTTCGACCTTCACATTTTTAAGGTATTCTGCAAGTTCCTTATTGTTGTCGAAGAAGCACGGGGACTCAATGATAACGGCTTTGCCATTCTTCTCGACGATGAACACCTCATCGTCAATAAAGTCATTGGTTTTGTAAGCATGCAGTTTTACGTTGCCAAAGTTGTAGATATTCATTACGCCTTTGGTGAGTTTTACAGTTTCAAAAGTGTTCTTGTTCATGATAGTATCCTCCTTAATTTGCTTTTTGCGTCTTGTTTTTTCCTGCTTGTAAGATTACAATATATCCGTAAAGAGAAAACGTAAAGTAAGCACTTTATTGTGCCATAGTTACCAAAAAGAAACTATTATGAAGAAACGGGGGTTTTCCATGGAAAAAAATTTGCCAGCCTGTCCGGTAGAAACGACGCTGATGCTAATCAGCGACCGCTGGAAAGTGTTAATTATCCGCGATTTGTTAGACGGTACGAAACGGTTTGGGGAATTGAAAAAATCTGTCGGAAATGTATCGCAAAAAGTTTTAACGGCAAATCTGCGTTCCATGGAAGAGAGCGGTTTGCTGACCCGGAAAGTATATCCGGAAGTGCCGCCAAAGGTGGAATACACGTTGACGGAAACCGGCTATAGCCTAAAGCCGATTTTAGACGCTATGGTAGTATGGGGGACAGAATACAAACAAAAAAATTATTGAGATTAATGGAGAAAAAGGATTTGCCATGAATATGCAGGAAAATATGAAAACTTATCAATCAGGAGAGCTGCTTAAACGGTTCCTTCCTTACTACAAAAAATACTTACATATCGTGGTCATTGATCTGCTCTGCGCCGCGTTGACGACGGTCTGTGAATTGGTGTTGCCGATGATTATCCGGTTTATCACCAATACGGGGATGAACGATCTGGCGTCTCTTACGGTGGCGGTTATTGTGCAGTTAGGCGCGTTATATCTGGTTTTGCGGATCATCGATACCATAGCCAATTTTTATATGGCCTATACAGGACATGTAATGGGCACGCGGATTGAAACGGATATGCGGCGGGACGCGTATGCTCATTTGCAGAAGCTGTCGGACACCTACTATAATAACACGAAAGTCGGACAGATCATGGGGCGCATCACCAACGATCTTTTTGACGTGACGGAATTTTCCCATCATTGTCCGGAGGAGTTTTTTATTGCGGGAATTAAGGCGGTGATCTCCTTTATCATTCTGGGGAGAATCAGTCTGGGGCTGACGTTGATTATCTTTGCGGTTGTGCCGGTTATGGCGGTGACCTGTACCGTGATTAATCTGCGGATGCGGGAGGCTTTTCGCAAACAGCGGGTGCAGATCGGCGAGTTGAACGCCCGCATTGAAGACAGTCTTTTGGGGCAGAAAGTCGTCAAGGCATTTACAAACGAGGAGAAGGAAAAGGAGAAATTTGAGCAGGATAATCAAAATTTCTTTGCGATTAAAAAGGAGACCTATCGTTTTATGGCGGCGTTCCAGACGACCACGAGGGCATTCGACGGGCTGATGTATTTGGTGCTTTTAGTGGCGGGCGGCATTTTTATGGTATATGGAAAAATCGCGCCCGGGGATCTTGTGGCGTATGTGATGTATGTGACCACTTTGATTGCCACCATCCGTCGGATTATCGAGTTTGCGGAGCAGTTTCAGCGCGGCATGACGGGAATCGAGCGGTTTGTACAGATCATGGACAGCGATATTGAGATTTTTGACGAGCCGGATGCGGTGGAGTGTGTGCAGCCGCAGGGGAATATTTCGTTTCATAATGTAAGTTTTGAATACCCCGATGATCATAACGTAGTTTTCAGGAATTTGAATCTGGACATTCACGCAGGGGAAAAAATTGCCATCGTGGGGCCTTCCGGCGGCGGAAAGACGACGCTCTGTAACCTGATTCCCCGGTTTTATGACATTGATCAGGGAGAAATTTTATTGGACGGTGAAAATATTCACCACTATACGATTAAGAGTCTGCGGCAGAATATCGGCATGGTACAGCAGGATGTGTATTTGTTTTCCGGCACGGTTTATGAAAATATTGCTTACGGACGGGAAACAGCTACGCGCGATGAGATCATCGAGGCCGCGAAACGGGCGGGCGCGCATGAATTTATTACGGCCCTCAAAGATGGGTATGATACTTATGTGGGAGAGCGGGGCGTCAAGCTGTCCGGCGGGCAGAAGCAGCGGATCAGCATTGCCAGAGTGTTTTTGAAGAATCCGCCGATCCTGATTATGGATGAGGCGACCTCTGCTCTGGACAATGAGAGCGAGTTTCAGGTAGCCAAGTCGCTGGAAGCGCTGGCGAAAGGAAGAACGACCATTACCATTGCCCACAGGTTGTCGAGCATTCGCAATTCCGACCGTATTCTGGTGCTGACGGAGGAGGGCATCGTCGAAGAGGGGACGCATGAAAGTCTGCTTGCGCAGGACGGGATTTATCATCATTTCTATGTGACGGCCAATGAGTTGAAATAAAAGATAAAAGGGCTGAACAGAAAAGCTTGCTTTGATAGGGCACAGGAGGAATACATGACAGAACCAAATAGCAGAACGAAACTGCATGTGCTGATTGTGGAAGACGACCTTGCGTTGGCGGGCGGCCTGTGCCGCGCCCTGCAAAATGATAACACTACCACAGTGGGCTGTCATACCCTGCGGGAAGCGGAGAAACTGCTTGGCGAGACAGAGCCGGGGTTTGATCTGGTGGTATTGGACGTGAATCTGCCCGACGGAAACGGTTTTGATTTCCTACAAAAAATAAAGTCGAAATATGATATGTGCGTCATCATGCTGACGGCAAACGACATGGAGACAGATATTGTAGCGGGGCTGGAAGCGGGTGCGGACGACTATATCACCAAACCTTTCAGTCTTGCGGTGCTGCGGGCGCGGGTGGCCACGCAGCTTAGGCGGGTAGAGGCGAAGAAGCAGGATGGTATGGCGGGTAGTGAAACGGTAGAAAGCGCGGGAGAGAAAGGCTGGAACGGGCGATCGGAGACGACGGATAAAGGCTGGATTTGCGACGGGGATTATCGGTTTCATTTTGCAAAAATGCTTTTTTATTATGGAGAGGAACAAGTTGAACTGAGCAAAAGCGAGCAGAAGCTCCTCCGTTTTCTTGTGGAAAACAGCGGTATCACCTTGACTAGAGACAGGCTGCTCGACTGTATCTGGTCTGTGGACGCGGAGTTTGTGGATGAGAATACGCTGTCGGTCACGGTGAAACGCCTGCGGGACAAGCTGGGCGCGCAGGATAGGATTAAAACGGTGTACGGGATCGGGTATCGGTGGGAGTGATGGGAGGTACTTTTATGACAGTGAATGAACTCAAAAGACTAATTCAAATAGGTGAAAAGACAGATGTTGAATTTAAAAAATCGGAGTATGGTTTAAATAAAGATATTTATGAATCGGTTTGTTCTTTCAACAATAGAAACGGCGGGCATTTAATTCTGGGAGTGTTGGATAGTACCAAAGAGATTGTCGGTGTCAACCCTTCCAAAATTGACAAAATAATTAAAGATTTTACCACATCTGTTAATAATACAAATAAAATTAACCCGTCCATGTATCTTGTACCGGAAGTTTTTGAAATTGATGGAAAAAAGATTATTTATATATGGATTCCGGAAGGAACACAGGTTAGGCGTTTGAATGGACGTATTTTAGATAGAACTTATGAAGGAGATATTGACATTACAGATAATGCGGAACTGGTGTATAAAATGTATGCTAGAAAACAGAGCACTTATTTTGTAAACAAAGTGTACCCCAGATTAGGGTTAGAGTTTTTGGATTTTGAAGTGATACGAAGAGCAAAGAAAATGGCAGTATCACGAGTAGATAATCATGCATGGGAAAGTATGAATGAGGAAGAAATTCTCAGAAGTTCTGGCCTCATATTGACAGATCCCGATACTGGAAGAGAAGGGATCACTTTGGCGGCCATATTGTTATTTGGTAAAGATAGTACAATTATGTCTGTTTTACCGCAGTATAAAACAGACGCCATATATCGGGTGAAGAATATAGACCGCTATGATGACAGAGAAGTGATTATCACGAATTTAATCGATAGTTATCGCAAGCTAATGGATTTTGGTAAGAAACATTTGAATGATACTTTTGTTCTTGATGGTGATCAAAACGTTAGCGCAAGGGATAAAATTTTGCGGGAAGTTATTTCAAATATTTTGGCGCACAGAGATTATGCAAATGCGTATACGGCGCAGTTTGTAATTGAGAAAGAGCGGGTATTTACAAAAAACAGTAATTTGCCGCATGGTCATGGAGAATTACAGCTTAATAAATTTGAGCCTTTTCCTAAGAACCCACCTATTTCAAAAGTGTTCAGGGAAATTGGGTATGCGGATGAATTAGGATCAGGTATGCGAAACACTTATAAGTATACAAAACTCTATTCGGGCGGATTACCGATATTTATTGAAGAGGAAATTTTTGAAATTTTGATTCCTATTGGAAATGTTGCAAGGTTGCAGACAGGACCGAAAAAAGCAGGCGAGGAAAACAGCAAAGAAAACAGCAAAGAAAACAACAAAGAAAACAGCAAAGAAAACAACAAAGAAAACAGCAAAGAAAATAGTAGTTTGAAGATGGAAAGTAAAATTATAGATATTTTACAGGTAGAACCGGAGTTGTCTATTGAGAAGATTGCAAAAAGACTGAATGTGACAAACGGTACAGTGAGATATTATGTTGAGATATTGAAACGGACAGGAATATTAGAGCATGTCGGCCCTACCAAAAAGGGAAAATGGGTTATACATCATGGAAACTAGAACAGCAATTTTCTTTGCAGCAGGTTTATTTTTTCTGTTCCTTGCGGCCATCATTGCCTTTACAGATTTTCTCCTCCGAAGACGCAGCTTGAAACGGATGTATGACATGATTCAATCCGCTATGGACGGCGTCTTTCAGGCGGGTAGCTTCGACGAATCGCTGTACGCCGCTGTAGAAAGCAAACTTGCTGAGTATTTATCTGCATCAGAGACACAGAAAGGGAAGGTATCGGCGGAACAGGATAAAATTAAGACGTTGATTGCGGATATTTCCCACCAGACGAAGACGCCTATCGCGAATCTCTTGCTCTATACGGAGCTGTTAAAGGAGGAAGAGGGCGTAACGAGCGGCGAAACGATTGCGTTATTGGAGAATCAAGTGAAGAAGCTGGATTTTCTGATTCAGTCGCTAGTTAAACTGTCAAGATTGGAGACTGGAATTTTGGCGCTGCATCCGGAAAAGAACGAGGTAGTAAACCTTCTAGAGGAAATAAAGAAGCAGTATGCGGTGGGAGCGTGTGAGAAGGGATTGTATCTGCATGTGCTTTCCGAGGGGGCGCAGGGCGTTACCGCCTGTTTTGATCTCAAGTGGACAATGGAAGCTTTGGGGAATCTTGTCGATAATGCCATCAAATATACGCAGGCGGGCGGCGTTACGGTGCGCGTAAAACCCTATGAGCTTTTTGTCGGCATTGAGGTGGAAGACACTGGCATTGGTATTGCGGAGGAAGAGCAGGCAAAGGTCTTCGGGCGTTTTTACCGCTCGGTTTCGGTTTCCGGTGAACAGGGCGTGGGGATCGGCCTTTATCTGGCGAGGGAGATTGCGAAACAGGAGTCGGGGTATATACAGCTTTCTTCCGAGGCAGGGAAAGGCACGGTTTTTTCTTTGTATCTGCCTGCGGATTAACGCGTTCTTTGGATGCTGAGCCGTTGAAAATCTTACAAAATTGTTAGATTTTATTTTACTTCGGAAAGATTGTGGAAAGATTGTTATGAGATAATCTGTATTGTGGAGGGCGATGTCTGCAAAACGGCCTTCATGATGCAGATTATCCTGTTTATACGGAAAAAGAGCTTAATGCTTCGGAATGGAGGAAAAAATGAGCATATTAGTAACACATGACTTAAAAAAGGTTTACGGTTCGGGCGAGAGCGAGGTTCACGCGCTTGCCGGGGTGAATTTTCAAGTGGAAAAGGGAGAGTTTGTGGCTGTCGTGGGTACGTCCGGCAGCGGAAAGAGCACGCTTCTTCACATGCTGGGCGGGCTTGACAGGCCGACTTCCGGCAGCGTTACGGTGGACGGCAAAGAAATTTTTACCTTGAAGGACGAGGAACTGACCATCTTCCGGCGCAGGAAGATCGGTTTTGTGTTCCAGAATTACAATTTGGTGCCAGTGTTAAATGTTTACGAAAATATTCTTCTCCCGGTACAGCTCGACGGGGGCAGCCCTGATCAGGGGTACATCAAGGAAATTATCGAAACGCTGGGGCTTGCTTCAAAGCTGAACAATCTGCCGAACAATCTTTCCGGTGGGCAGCAGCAGAGGGTGGCGATTGCCCGCGCGCTGGCATCGAAGCCAGCCATTATTCTGGCGGACGAGCCGACTGGTAATCTGGATTCAAGAACCAGTCAGGACGTCTTAAGTCTGTTAAAGGTAACGGGGCAGAAATTTTTGCAGACGATTGTCATGATTACGCACAACGAGGCGATCGCGCAGATGGCGGATCGGGTGATCCGTATAGAAGATGGGAGGATAGCATGAACGTTTCAAATAGAAAAATTATCCGCCGTCTCAGCATAGCCAGTTTTAAGGCGGCGAAGATCAGAAATATTATCACGGTGGCGGCGATCGCGCTGACCACGGTATTGTTTACGGTTATTTTTACGGTGGGCATGTCCATGAAGTACGGCTTCGAGCAGTCGAATTTCCGTATGGTGGGCGGCTACAGTCACGGCGGGTTTAAGTATCTGACAAAGGAGCAGTTTGAGGAGTTAAAGACTGATCCGTTGATTAAGGAATACGGAAAGCGGATATTCTGCGGTATGCCGGAGAAAGAACCTTTCCAGAAGAGTCATGTGGAGGTTAGCTACTGCGACGCCAACACGGCGAAGTGGATGTTTGTAGAGCCAAAGGAAGGACGGCTTCCCAAGGAAGGAACCAACGAGGCGGCGACGGATTTAAGAGTCCTCTCCTTGCTGGGCGTAGAACCTGTCATCGGTAACGAATTTACCATGACGTTCATGGTGGACGGGGAGGAGACGACGGAAACCTTTACGCTGTGCGGTTATTGGGATTATGATGAGATCACGGTGGCAAACCATGTGCTCATTCCCGAAAGCCGGACGCAGGAGATTTTCGAAAAGCTGGGTACGCAGGGCAAGGACGGCATGACCAGCTTCTGGAATATGGACGTGATGTTCAAAAATGCTTCCCACATAGAGGAAAATCTGGATACCATTCTGGCGCGGCACGGTTATCAGTCAGAAGGTCTGGATCAGGGGGACAACTATATCCATACTGGCGTCAATTGGGGTTATATGTCGGCGCAGTTTGAGGATTCTCTGGATATTTCCACGATACTTGCCTTGATTGCGGTGATGCTTTTAATCATTTTCACGGGCTATCTGATTATCTACAATATTTTTCAGATATCGGTGTCAAACGACGTGCGGTTTTACGGGCTGTTAAAGACCATCGGCACCACGGGGCGGCAGATTAAGCGGATTATCTCCATGCAGGCGTTTCTGCTGTCGGCGTTGGGGATTCCGGTCGGTCTGGCTGTCGGCTACGGTGTGGGCGTACTGATGACAGGCGTTGTGGTGTCCCAGCTTAACGGCATCGTGTTGACTTATTCAGTTAGTCCAATTATTTTTCTGGGAGCGGCGGCGTTTTCCTTTGTGACGGTCTGGCTCTCCTGCAGGAAGCCGCGCACGATGGCGGCGAAGATATCCCCTGTGGAGGCGGTGCGCTACACGGAAGGGGCCGGGACGAAAAAGAAGAGCAGAAAAGGTGAAAAAGGCGCGTCTATCTTCCGCATGGCGATGGCGAATCTTGGCAGAAACAAGAGCAAAACCGTGATTACAGTAATCTCCATGTCCTTTGCAGTGGTGATTTTGAATATTACCTTTATTCTGGCAAATGGCTTTGACATGGACAAATATTTAAAACATGTGATAACAGATTTTATCATTGCTGACGCCTCTTATTTTCAGACAGGCAGTCCTGAGCCGACGTCCTTTCCGGAGGAATCCGTTTCGCAGATTGAGGCGCTTGACGGGGTAAAGGGCGGCAGAACCTACCAGAAAACCTTTGCGGCACAGGAGCTTGTCACAGAGGAGTGGGTACGAAAGCTGAACGGAAAATATAACAGTCCGGAGATGGTGGATCGCTATGTGGAGATGCTGGAAAAGGTGGGAGACCTGCGCGCCGAGCGGGTACAGCTTTACGGGATGGAGGACTTTGTGCTGGATAAGCTCCCTGTGATCGAAGGCGACCTCAGTAAGCTGAAGGAGGGCGGCAATTATGTGGCGGCTGTTTGCGTTACGGACGATTATGGCAATCTCCACGAGGATTCCCATTGGGCGAAGCTGGGGGATAAAGTAACCATCCGCTATGTGGAGGAGTACGAGTATTATAACCCGGAAACCGGTGAAATTTATGGCGCGGACGAAGATCTCAGCGATAAGCGGTGGCAGGATCGGGCTAAGGTGTATGAGGATAAGGTATACGAGGTGGCGGCGTTGGTGGAGGTGCCGGGAATGATCTCTTACCGCTATTATGGCGCGGATGAGTTCGTGATGGGTGCGGACACTTTTATACGGGATTCCGGCACGTCGGATATTCTCTACTACGCTTTCGACTGCGAGGACGATAAGGTGGAGCAGGTGGAACAGTGGATGCAGGATTTTGCGGGCGGTGATAATTCCCTGTACGATTATGAGAGCAGAAAAACCGAGGAGGAAGAGTTTGACAGTTTCCGCCGTATGTTCACGATGGTGGGCAGCGGAGCGGCGCTGATCGTCGGCATGGTTGGTATCCTGAATTTCCTGAACGCGATTCTCACGGGCATTATGGCGAGAAAGCGGGAGTTTGTGGTTTTACAGTCCGTGGGCATGACGGGAAAACAGCTCAATCGGATGCTCATTACGGAGGGTATGGTGTTTGCGGGCAGTTCCGTGGTGATTACCCTGATTTTGACCATTGTTATGGGGCCTCTTGCCAGCGATGTTTTAGAGGGAATGTTTTGGTTTTTCAGCTATCATCTGACGGTTACGCCGATTTTGGCAGTGGCTCCGGTATTTCTTTTGCTGGGTGCGGTTATTCCGATTATCTCCTATCATTATGTAATAAAACGGTCGGTAGTGGAAAGACTTAGAGAAGCAGAGTAAAATATAGATATTTTTTTCCCTACATTTTTCTAATAAGAGGTTGCGCGAAGGGTTAAAGATGAGGTATAGTATAGTAGAAGAATTAACATCGGGATAGTGCAATTATTTATGAGAAGGATGTAGCAGACGTATGGCACAACTGGCACCACTAGATCAGGATAAAATGGCGGAGGTAGCGCATATTTGCATGTCTCATTCCGCAATTTCATTGAATACGCTGACAAGACAAGTGATCACGGTCAGTCCGCCTTCAGTGAAGGTGGTCAACAGCGCGGATATTAAAAATATTTTGACAGCCTTCGGCATGGGCAGTGTGACGGTTCAGATTGATTACAAGGACGACTTTCATGGAAATAATCTTCTGATGTTTAAGGAAAACGACGTGAAGGTGGTTATGGATTTGATGATGGGCGGATCGGGAGTTGCAGCTCCCGGCGAGCTCAATGAAATGCACTTGTCCTGCGTGTCGGAAGTGATGAACCAAATGATGGGTTCTTCCGCGATTTCTCTTACAGAAATGATTCACAAAACGGTGGATATCAATCCGCCGAAAGCAACTTTAGTCAGCGCGAAGGAGGACATAGAGTCGATCGATATTCTTCCGTTTCCCGGGGATCAAATGGTGATTATTCTTTCCCGTTTTGAGGCGGCGAAATTGTTAAAGGGTATTATGATCCGTATTTTTCCGATGGAAGAGACAAGATTTATTTGTGACAATTTTAAAACGCGTTAATTTTCTAAACCTGATTTGGGTGTAGTATCAGGCGGCGGAAGTTTAAACGATAAATAAAGGGGTATTTTTTAGGAATCGCTTTTTCAGACTAGCAAATTTTCACAACAGAAAAGACGGCTTGTGCATAAAATGTGCCGAAATTGGTTTTTCCATTCCGAAAGTACTTACGAGGAAAATTTTGAAGTGTTACAATGGTAGTAAGGGGTACTGCGGTTTGGCACATGTCATAAACAGGGACAGGCCGCCGTAATTGGAGCTGTCAACTAAGGGTCAGAAAATTTGGAGGGTGTTATGTTTGAGAAGGGCGAATTGATTATGTGCGGCGGCCATGGTGTCTGCCGCGTTATTGACATTACGGGAAACCCGATCGATCGATTTGATCAAGAAAAGAAATACTATGTGCTGGAGCCTGTTTTCGAGAAGGCCAGCACGATCTATACGCCTGTGAATAATGATAAAATTGTCATGCGCAGGATTATGAATAAGGAAGAGGCCGAGAAGCTGATTGCGCATATCGAGGAGATCGATACCGTATGGATTCAGGAGGAAAAGCGCAGGGAGCAGACTTACAAGGAAGCAATCCGCACTTACGATTCGCGAAGTCTGGTACAGATTATTAAGACGCTTTATCAGCGGAAGCGAAGCCGTATCAACGAAGGAAAGAAAGTGCTGTCTTCGGATGAGCAGTATCTGCATAAGGCGGAAGAGCTTCTTTACAGCGAAATGTCTATTGCGCTCTCTATCCCCAAGGATGAGGTGGAGGCTTATATTGCGGAGGCGGTAGATAAGAAGAAGGCGACAGTATAAAATGAAAAACAAAAAGGCAGAGAACAAAAGTTTTCTGCCTTTTTTCTTTTGGCTGGGCACCATTTACCAGTCTGCGCCGTGTTATAAGTAGAGTGCACAAAAACAGTCTGCAGATTGGGAAAGGTGAAAACGTTATGACAATAGAAGAAATTGTGACAAAATACAGTTCTATGCTTTATCGAATCTGCGTGGTCATGTTGGGAAACGAGGCGGACGCGCAGGATGCGGTGCAGGACACCATCTGCAAATATTTGGAGCGCACCAAGGGGTTTCGGGATGCGGAACATGAGAAGGCGTGGCTGATTAAGGTGGCGCAGAACCGCTGTATTGATATGCGGCGGTTTCATCTCTGCCATCCACAGGTGGAACTTTCGGAAATTACCGCCAGTTATGAGGACCCAGAGTACAGCGATGTCCTGACACAGCTTGTTGCGCTCCCCATGCCAGTGAAAGCGGCCGTTTATCTGTATTATATCGAGGGATATAAAACGGCGGAGGTATCAGAAATATTGGGAATTTCCGTTAATGCAGTGAAAAAGAGATTACAAAAGGGAAGAAGACTGCTGAGGCTGCGCTTAGGGGAGGATTGACAGGATTCGGACGGATGGAAGAAGAAAGGAAGGGAAGGGCATATGAAACTTACAGATCTGAGAAATGCGGTAAAAGAGATAGAGTTTGACGAAGAAAAACAGGAACGGTTGATTCAGGAAATACGGGCGGAGAAACGATCGCGCGGATATACCGGATTGCTGCGGGCTGCTGCGGCTTTTGCGGTCTGCGTTCTGGCGGCGGGTCTTTTAAGCGTGCCGGTGCGCGCCGTGGTTCGTTCTCTTGTGCAGGAGCGGATGGAGGAGGTGCCGAAAGCGGAGATTACGGAAATTGGAGAGCAGATACAGAGGCAGAGCGTGGACGCGAACGGCTTTACCAGAGCGTATACGGAGGGGGAGAAGGCACGCAGAGAAAAACTGTATGCACAGTACATGGACGGCCTGTTTCCGACGGATGAATTGATACAGGTAGACAGCGAGGAGGAGGCGGCGAAGCATGAGTTTTGTTTTTTGACGACCACATCGGTGTTTTATCTGCCGCAGGACAGGGAATTGACGGACGAAGAGATTCTAGAGCAGATTGATTTTGAGAAAAAGCTCGATTACGCCCTGCAGGAACAGCACGCGGAAGAAATCGCTGAGAGAAAGGCGGCGGAGAAGGAGCAGATACAGAAGACGGTTGCGGCCGGCGGCGTCACGGAGGAACAGGCTGTGGAAGTGGCAGAAGGGTATCTGGAACGAATTTTCGGGCTTGATGGGAGCGGGATGGAGTTAACCCATTATTATAATAATCCCGATCCGGACCCGGCTGGTATTGCGGGCACATACGCTGTGAATTGGAGCGATATGGGAAGCTACACCTACTATTATTTCTTTATTGACGCGGCGGACGGTACTCTGCGCTCCATGTCGTACAGCCACGACACGGAGGGAACTGACGCGCTAAGGCCCTCTGTCACGGAAGCGCCGGGGAAAATTGACGATATCAGGCGGCAGGCGCTGGAATTTTTGGAAGAAAAACTGGATATTTCGGAAAGCTTTGCAGAGGTGAAAAGCTATTATCTGGTCAATGTCACCGATGAAAGGGTGAGCAGGACGGTTGATGTCCTGTTTACAAAGGAGGATGGCGCTTCGTATCTTGTGTCGTGCAGATGGGACGGCGAGATCAGGGATTTTGCCGTTGATGCAAAGGAGGACTATGCGGAACGACTTCGGACGCGGGTCAGGGCAAATATTGACCGTTATCAAAATGACGAGGGAAGAGAAGTGCAGATTGAGATTGTGGAAAATTGACGAAGGTTCGTTGCGCGGGGCGCATGCTGTGAAGCTGCCTATTTCCCTGTGCGCCCCTGTACAAAAAAAGACCGGGTGTATATACACCCGGTTTTGTTCATAGACAAAACAGAACTAATCATGCGAAGGATGCGAACCTATCTTGTTAATTGCGGACACTACTGTGGTCATAATTTCAACTTCAGCCTGCGGCTGATAGTTGCTTAACTTCTGATAAAGCGCACCGGTATCTGTACGTACATATTGGGGTGAAAGCCTGTTTAATGCATAAGACATCATGTCAAGCTTGCAGTTTTCGCAAGAACAGACTTCGGGCATCGTGGGCAGCAGCTTATTGAGCTGATATTCCACGGCATCTTCCATGATATTTTTTAAGCCTTCCATTCCGAACCTCCCTCATTTGTTACACAACTCTATCTTAGTACATTTTTCCTAAAGAATCAATCTTTATTTCGCAAAAGGTTGGTGAAAAGGGAAAAATATGCGCTTTTTGTGCAAAATTACTCACACTTGCTTTTTTTTCAAAGAATGGTATCATATATTCGGTAATTGTTGCCTTGTCTCGTAACGGGGCGGAATCGTATGGAGGAAATAGGGATATGATCTTGGATGTGCTTTGCGACACGCTTATAGATGCTCTCAGACTTTTGCCGTTTCTCTTCCTTGCCTATCTCGTAATGGAATCTTTAGAACATTGGACGGGAGGAAAAATGCAGGAGGCAGTGAAAAAGTCTGGGAAGGCTGGACCGGTAATCGGCAGTCTTCTCGGGGTGTTTCCGCAGTGCGGATTTTCTGCGGCTGCGGCTAATCTCTATGCAGGCGGGATCATTACAATGGGAACTCTCATTGCTGTGTTCTTATCCACTTCCGACGAAATGCTGCCCATTATGATATCGGAAAACGTACCCCTGTCTATGCTTGGGAAGATTTTGTTCTTAAAAATGTTTTTTGCACTTGCAGCCGGATTCCTTGTGGATTTTTTCTTTCGGAAAAGCACAGAAATGCAGATTGAGCATTTGTGCGAGCGTCATCACTGCCATTGTGAGAGGGGAATCTGGCGATCGGCGTTTCATCACACGTGGAAAATCTTCCTATATATAATAGTAGTTTCCCTGATCCTGAATTTTGCCATTGCGCTGATCGGGGAGGAAACACTGGCGGCGTTAGTGCAGGGAAGGCCGGCTTTGAGTCTGTTTTTGGCAGCGTTGGTGGGCATGATTCCGAACTGTGCTTCCTCTGTGATTCTCACGCAGCTTTACTTAAGCGGTGTGGTGAGTGCGGGCGCGTTGATGGCGGGACTCTTGTCGGGTTCCGGCGTGGGTTTTCTGGTGCTGCTTCGCGTGAACGAGGACAGGAAAGAAAATCTACAAATTTTTGCGCTCTTGTATGTGATCGGTGTAGGCGTAGGCGCGTTGATACAGCTTTTGGGCGTGGCTTTTTGACAAGGAGAATGGAGCCGGCAATGCTGTGTGCGGGCACGTTTATTCATTCTGACTTTTTAAATCCCTATTTGATTAAAATCTATATGCAACATTCCTGAAAAATTTTCCAAATTTATTTCCACACAGAAAAATTGCATAAAAATCCCCCATAAAACCAAAATTCCCCACCCTTTTGCAAAAATGGGATTCTGCTATACTGAACTTATAGAAACAAGGAGGGGTTAGCGGATGAATGAGATTATCGTCTCTATGGAAAACATATGTAAGGCATTCCCCGGAGTTAAGGCGCTTGATCATGTGAAATTTGAACTGCGTTCCGGTGAAGTCATGGCCTTATTAGGGGAAAACGGCGCGGGCAAATCTACGCTGATGAAGGTTTTAAGCGGCGTATATACAAGGGATGAGGGTTCTCTGGAGATCTTTGGAAAAGAGTACGGGGATTTAACGCCAAAGCAGGCGCAGGAAGCAGGCGTTGCGATTATCCATCAGGAATTGAATATGTGCCGTCATCTTTCCGTAGCTGAGAATATGTTTCTTGGACGCGAAATCAGCAAGGGGTTGTCCCTAAATAATACAAAAATGGAGGCGGAAGCCAAAAAGATATTGGATGATTTAAAGATTGACATTGATCCAAGGCAGACGGTAGGCGATCTGCCGGTATCGAAACAGCAGATGGTAGAGATTGCAAAAGCGCTCTCTATTAATGCGAAAATCCTGATTATGGATGAGCCGACTTCTTCCTTAACGGCAAGAGAGATCGAAGACCTTTTCCGAATTATAAAGAAGTTAAAATCTGAGGGAAAAGGCATTGTATACATATCGCATCGGTTAGAGGAATTGCAGCACATTGTAGACCGGGTAACCATTATGCGTGACGGCCAGTATATCACGAGTATGGATTTTGGCGCTGTCACGATGGAGCAGATCATCAGTTATATGGTTGGCCGGGAGATTAAGGAAAAATTTCCACGGGTAGAGTGTAAAAAGGGGAAAAAGGTATTTGAGGTGAAAAACTTAAATGCCGGGAAAATGGTGCGGAACATTAATTTTTCTGTCTATGAAGGGGAAATTGTAGGTTTTGCAGGTTTGATGGGCGCCGGGCGCACGGAGACCACCAGAGCGATTTTTGGGGTTGATCCCAAGGAGAGCGGTGAGATTTATGTGGATGACAAAGAAGTTGAGATAAAGTGTCCGATGGATGCGATTAAAAACGGCGTTGTGTTGGCGCCGGAGGATCGCAAAAAGGACGGCCTTTGCACGAAACTGAGCATCCGGCATAATCTGGCTCTGCCTAATCTTGACATTGTCTGTGACAAACTTGGGATCATAAACAATGCAAAGGAGACGGAGCTGTGCGATAAAGCGGTGCGTGAGCTTCGGATCAAAACCCCTAGTATTGATGTGGATTCCGGAAATTTGTCCGGGGGTAATCAACAGAAGGTGGTGGTCGGGAAATGGCTGGCCAGAGATTCCAGAGTGGTCATTTTTGACGAGCCGACAAGAGGCATCGATGTGGGCGCGAAGGTGGAAATCTATAACCTGATGAACGAGTTGAAGAAACAAGGAATCGCCGTGATGTTCGTTTCCTCGGAGATGCCGGAGGTTATGGGAATCGCGGACCGGATTATCGTGATGTGCGACGGCAGAATCACGGGAGAAGTTATGGCGAAGGATACCTCGCAGAATGAAATTCTGACGTTAGCGACTACCTTTGAAGATAAGAAAATTAACAGCCAAAGCGGCAAGGAGGAAGTATAAAATGAACAACACAAAGCAGAGCCCTATTAAAAAGCTTTTGGCAGTCAAGGGCATGGGCGCGGCGCTCACCGCCTTCGTCGGTCTGATCATTATTTACATAGCGTTCGGTTTGATCAATTCGGTGGTTTTTTCCGGCAATAATATCTTGAATCTGCTGCGGTCCATGTCAAAATATCTGCTGATTGGTATTGCGCAGAGCTATGTGCTGATTACGGGAAATATTGATTTGTCCATCGGTTCCGTGGTGGCTATGAGCGCTATGATATCGGCCACACTTATGACAATGGGGGTCAATCCCCTTCTGGCAACTTTGATCGCATTGATATGCTGCTTGGTAGTTGGCGTGGTTAATGGCATTTTGGTAGGGAAATTTAAGCTGCCGCCCTTTATTGCGACTCTTGGCACGATGTTTGTAGGACGCGGTATCGCGTACATCGTAAATAATAACCGCAACACAGACGCTATTGCGACAGGGATCGGCAAAGAGGCGGGAGACAGTTTCCAGAATTTCTTTTATTACGGAACGACTTTCGGCATCTATAATACCTTTTGGATTGCAATTGTGGTGTTCGTCATTTTCTTCTTCCTGTTGTCGAAGACGAGGACGGGAAGACACATATACGCCATCGGTTCCAACATTGATGCGGCGAAGCTTTCCGGCGTCAACGTGGTGGCAACTACCACAAAAACGTACCTTGTCAGCGCGGCGTGTTCATGGGTAGTGGGATTGATTTTGTGCGCGCAGGCCGGTATGGGTAATATGGAAGCCGGTAATATGTACGAGATGTATGGTGTGGCTGCAGGCGTAATCGGCGGCGTGTCTCCGTTAGGCGGCACGGGTATTCTTCTCGGTACTCTGGCAGGCGCGGCGGTATGGCAGACATTGGAGAACGGCCTAAATATGATTGGCGCGCAGGTGGGCATCCAGCGTATTGTTATCGGTGTAATTGTGGTGGGTGCAGTGCTCTTAGAAGTAGTGATAAGAAGCGGACAGTTTTCTAAAAAGAAAAAAGGCTAAAACCGCATAAGCGGATAGCGATAGATGAAAAAGGAGGATTTGGCATGAAAAAGAAATTATTGGCTATGCTTTGCTGTTTGACATTGGCAGCGGCGTCCTTGACAGGATGCGGCGGCGGCTCGGCAGACACAGGCGCGGCGACAACGGAAACGGGTGAAGGAGAGACACAGGCGCCGGCAGCTTCCGGCGGGAATGTGAAGATTGCTTTGATCACAATGGATTCCATTGACCAGCACTGGGTAACCTTGAACGAGGGCGCGCAGGCGGCAGCGGCAGAATTGGGTGTGACGGTTGATTTCATGGCTCCCAACACAAAGGATGACGCGCAGCAGATTGAGTGTGTAAACAATGCGGTGGCAGGCGGATACAATGCAATTATCGTAGCGGCTAACGGCCCCGACGCAATCTCTTCCGCTTTGAAGGAGGCTTCCTCTGCGGGTGTGAAGATCGTCTATGTGGATTCCCCGGCAAATGTGGATGCGGAGGCAACCTTCTCCACAGACAACAAGGCTGCTGGTAAGACGGCGGGCGAGGAGATGAAGAAAGCCCTTGAGGCGGCAGGCACGACCTCTGGCGATATCGGTATCGTCAATGTAAACGCGGCTACGGACTCCTGCGTGATGCGTGAGGAAGGTTTCCGTTCCGCATTTGAGGGAAGCGGATTCAATTTGTTAGAGACACAGTACGGCGAGGGCGATGCGGCAAAGTCCCAGAGCATTGCAGAGAACTATATCACGCAGGGCGTGGTAGGAATCTTTGGCTGTAACGAAGGTTCCACAACCGGTACAGGTAATGCCATTAAAGCAGCGGGCAATTCCGGGATTATCGGCGTAGGATTTGATAAATCCGATGCGATCCAGAATTTGATTTCTGACGGTCATCTGCTCTGCACCATGGCTCAGAATCCAGACGTAATGGGTTACGAGGGTGTGAAGGCAGCGGTTGCGGCAGTGAATGGCGAGAGCCTTGGCGGCGCAGTGACGGATACGGGCGTATCCGTAATCAATGCGGCAAGTCTCGGTGCAGGCGCGGCAGCTCCGGCGTTAAACGGCAGCACGACAGCGAGCAAGGAGTGGAAGATTGCCTTGATTACCATGGATTCTATCGACCAGCACTGGGTAACCTTGAATGAAGGCGCGCAGGCTAAGGCCAAAGAGCTTGGTGTGAGCGTGACATTTATGGCTCCTAATACGAAGGATGATGCGCAGCAGATTGAATGTGTAAACAATGCAGTGGCGGGCGGCTATGATGCGATTATGGTAGCGGCTAACGGCCCTGATGCGATTTCTTCCGCTTTGAATGAGGCGACAGCGGCAGGCGTAAAGATCGTATATGTAGATTCCCCGGCAAATGTGGATGCGGAGGCAACTTTCTCTACAGACAACAAGGCTGCTGGTAAGACGGCGGGCGAGGAAATGATTAAGGCCCTTGAGGCGGCAGGCACGACCTCCGGCGATATCGGTATCATCAATGTAAATGCGGCTACGGATTCCTGCGTGATGCGTGAGGAAGGCTTCCGCTCCGCATTTGAGGGAACTGGATTCAATTTGTTAGAGACGCAGTACGGCGAGGGTGACGCAGCAAAGTCCCAGAGTATTGCAGAGAACTATATCACGCAGGGCGTAGTGGGAATCTTCGGCTGTAACGAAGGATCTACCACGGGCGCTGGAAACGCTATCAAGGCGGGCGGCAACGCGGCAATTGTCGGCGTAGGCTTTGATAAGTCCGATGCCATCATGAATCTGATCAGCGACGGTCATCTGTTATGCACCATGGCTCAGAATCCGGATCAGATGGGATCTATGGGCGTAGAAGCCTGTGTGAAAGCGCTGGAAGGCGAGAGCCTTGGCGGTGCGGTACAGGATACAGGAGTTTCTGTGCTGACCAAATAAGCGAATTGTGGTATACTATATCAATAGAGAAAACCGTCGGAGTTTCCGGCGGTTTTCTTGACAGTATCGTTTTTGAAGGCGGGGATTACTATGGGGGACGAAATTTTAAAAGTAATGATTGCGGATGATGAGGAACGGATTTGCCAGCTCATCGAAGCGTTGATCGATTGCGACGCTCTTCATATGGAAGTTGTGGGGGTTGCGCACAACGGGTTTGAGGCCTGCGATCTGGTGAAAAGGAGAAAGCCGGATATTTTGATAACGGATATTAGAATGCCGGGTTACAGCGGGTTGGAGCTGATTGAGAAAATTAAGGCGAGCGAGGAGGACTTGGAGATTATCATTATCAGCGGGTATGCTCATTTTGCATATGCCCAGACGGCAATTAAATACGGCGTGGGGGATTATCTGCTGAAACCGATCAATCGGGAGGAATTGACGGGGACATTGCAGAAGCTGGGGGAACGGATACGGAAAAGACGGCAGAGCGAAGAGGACCACTGGCGGATGCAGCAGAAAAATGAAGCGGATATTCGGCTGTTTCAGGTGAATGTGATGAACAGGCTGACGGAGGAGAGCGTATGGGAACCGTCGCTGGAGGAGCTTCGGGAAAACTATTATCTTCGGGTGAAAGAGGGCGTTTTTCAAGGCTTTATGGTGAAGGTCGATTGTGAGAAAGAGGGAGCGATCAGCCCTGCTGGAATTAACATTATCTTGGATAAGGTGCAGTCTCTTTTGGAAAACAGTTTGGGGGATCGCTGTGAAGAATTTGTGCTGAGAACGAAGGGGTCGAGCTGTATCGGCTTTTTAAACTATGAAGGCGAGAAGACGGAGGAGATCCGGAGGATATTCAGGGATTGTCTGAATCAATTGGAAGGAGAAAAGGGGATTTTTGGACCGGTTACGTTTACCGCCGCCCTGGGGAGCCTTGAGAAAGATGTGGAGGGCTTACAGGAATCGGTAAGGCAGGCGTCGCTTATTATGGAAGACAGGCTGCTGCGGGGAACGGGGAAGCTTTTAGAACGCGCGCCGTCCCCGTCCGCTATTCATGAACAGAATATATTGGAACGGTATGTGAGACAGATCGTTCACGCCATAGAAGTGATGAGCGCGCAGGAAGCGGCGGAGGCGGCCGGGCAGATGCGCAGTACCATACTGGAAGTGAGGGATGTGAAAGGGTTTGAAGTGCGCGAGCTTGTGTACTCGGCAGCAGGTCTTTTTTTAAGTCAGGTGGAAGTGAAAAACAGGGCGGAAGCAGTTAAGGATTTTGAAGAACGCTGCTCTCTTTGCGGCAGTATGGATGAACTTTTTAATAGACTTTGCTCTTTGCAGAGGAATTATGTAGAGGAAATGAGTCTGCGGCACGAGGCGGACACGGTACGTCCGATCCGCTTGGCCAAACAGTATATCCAAAATCACTACAGCGAGCCGATTACGCAGGAAGAGGTAAGCGGCGCCGTTGGATTGAGCGCGGCCTATTTCAGCGCGCTTTTTAAGAAGGTGGAGGGAGAAGGCTTTGCGAAGTACCTGATTTCTTTTCGGATGGAAAAGGCAAAGGCTTTATTGCGGGAGACGAATATTCCGGTATCTAAGATCTGCCAACAGGTGGGCTACAATGATTTAAAGCATTTTACGCACACCTTTGAGAAGGCGACAGGGGTAAAACCAACGGTTTACCGAAAGATGTACGGATAGGGGAGAACTCGGATGAAGGAAGAATACCGCTTAAAGTATCTATCAAACAGAGTTTTTTTGATCGGCGCCGTAACGTTTTTTTATTTCGTAGAGGAGGCGGTCCGTAACGTGCTCTTGGGCATACATGGGGAGGAGACTGTGCTTCGCGCAGGTTTCTATGTGGTAGTCGCCCTATTGTACTTTTTGGTTGTCTGGTTCTGTGTGGTTTTGCCTTACAGACGCTCTGAGCTTTTGGTTCAGCGTTTTCTGGACGGTTATCTGATAGAGGGCAAGGATTTTGAGAAAGCGTTTCAGAGTCCGTCCATGGAGAGACAGGTGGAGGAAATTGAGAAAATTTTACACTCTCCCAAGCTGATGGATTTAAATAAAAGACAGGCGCAGTATTTGGCTTTGCAGAATCAGATCAATCCGCATTTTCTTTATAATACCTTGGAGAGCATTCGCGGTGAAGCCTTGATTGCGGGGCTTGACGGCGTGGCGGACATGACGGAAGCGCTTGCAAAATTTTTTCGTTATACGATCACGAATATAGAAAATTTGGTGACGGTACAGGATGAACTGGATAATTGCGAGACGTACTTTTTGATTCAGAAATATCGTTTTGGAGACCGCCTGCAGCTTCATATTGACTATGATGCGGAGGATTGGGAGGATATCATGAGCTGTAAAATTCCGAAATTGACGCTGCAGCCGATACTGGAAAACAGCATTATTCACGGCACGGAATTAAAGGTGGAGACCGGCAATCTGCGGATTCAGTTCGGGAGGACGCAGGATAGGCTGCTGATCCGCATTTCTGACGACGGCGTGGGTATGGATGAGGAGACGCTTACAAAGCTGAACCGCAAGCTGGGGCGCGACGGTGACGAGCTGATTCGCGGAGAAGAGAGAAGGGGTGGTATCGCTCTGGCCAATGTGAATAGCAGAATACATTTACTTTTTGGGGAAGAGTATGGACTTCATGTCTATTCCGTGCCGCAGAAAGGGACGGATGTGGAGATTACGATTCCTTTTCAGAGGGACGAAGACATATGAGACTGGAAATATTCCGCATGGAGCGGGTAACTTATCCGGATAAGGGGAGTAAACGGCTGGAGGATCTCAATCTGCAGATCTATCAGGGGGAGATCATGGGATTGGTGCCGATCAATGCGCATGGCCTGCAGGAGCTTTTGCAGTTGATGCAAACTAATATGCCGCTCTATGACGGATATATTTATTACTGTGGCGAGCTTGTTAATTCATGGAAGAGTACGCGGCGGTCCACAAACAGAATCGGTATTATTGATGCGCATAGCAGATTAGTGGAGCACATGACGGTTTCCGACAATATTTTTGTGCTCAGACAGGGATTTCGACAGAGTGTGATAAAAGGGAAACTGCTGCAAAGACAGCTTGCGCCTTTTATGCGGGATATCGAGATGGAGATTTCTGCGGATGCCTATGTGGATAAACTGCCCGCCTTTGAACGTGTGGTGGTGGAGCTTCTTCGTGCGGTGGTGGCGGGTTACCGTCTGATTGTCCTGAATGAAATAAGCACGGTTATAAACGGGGAGGAGCTTGCCAAGCTTTACGAGATCATGCACCATTACGCGGGGCAGGGTTTTTCTTTTCTCTATATCAGCCTGCATTTGGAGGAGATTATGGAGGTGTGCGACAGGGTTGCGCTCTTTTCCGACGGCCGGATTCAGAAGGTGGCACAGCGTGCGGAGATGACGAGTGAGATCGTGGAGAGCTATTCTTTTGAATTTGACAAAATGATACGGAACCATATGGGCACCCGCAATACTGTCCAGCAGAAGAAAAAGACGGCGCTGTCTCTTTCCCATATTACAGGAGATGTGCTTTCGGACTTTTCGATGGAGGTTTACGAAGGAGAATGTCTGGTAGTGCAAAATTTGGACGAGCAGGTGCACCGGGATATTTTGTATATGTTCAGCGGAGAAAAAAGGCCGAAAAGCGGTGAATTCCGTATGAGCGGCCGCCCAGTTTGGCCGGTCTTGTGCAGGGATTTTGCTCTGATTTCGGCAGATCCGGCAAGGACAATGGTATTTCAAGGAATGAGCTATCTGGATAATCTGTGTATGGGGATATCCCGCAGGGTGCCGGATATCTGGAAAAACGCCCGCATGAAAAACAGTATTATAAAAGAGTATTCGGAGATACTCGGCAAGGAAGTGTTTTCGACGCCGGTAGAAGCCCTTGGGGAGCGGCAGAAGTGCCAGCTTGTCTACACGCGGATTTTATTACAGAAACCCAAGGTTGTAGTATGCGTGCAGCCCTTTAAAGGCGCGGATCTGACTCATCGTGTGTTTATTTGGAAGATGATGGAAACTTTGCTGGATAAGGGAATGGCAGTGGTGATTTTGACCATTAATCTGGCGGATTCTATGTCGTTAGCGGATAGATTAATCCGAGTAGGAAAAGAGGGGATTGTGCAGGAGGTGAACCGGGAAGAGTTTGGATCTGTTTCTATCAATGCACCGTGGTTGAATTTATACCGGTAACGATAAAAAGAACCGTCCCCAGAGCGCTTACGTCTCCAAAAACAGTCCTTATACTGCACCGCCAGGGGCTCGAACCCTGGACACCCTGATTAAGAGTCAGGTGCTCTACCAACTGAGCTAGCGGTGCATGTCCTTGGTATTCCTATAGTGGCGTTAAATCAACGCAAAAGTTATTATAGTATAATGTTTTCTGTAATGCAAGTATTTTTTTAAAGAAATTTTAAGAATATTTTAAAATTGTTTATAGATTGCATTTCCTGCATCAAAATGATACATTATTCACAGATTGAAAGGCGGGAAAGGGGCCGGTTTTATGATTTTTGAAAGCCATGCGCATTATGATGACGAAGATTTTGATAAGGATAGAGAGGAGCTTCTTGGCTCTCTTGCGGAACACGGTATCGGTACAGTGATTAATATCGGGGCGAGTATTGCGGGGAGTGAGATGACGGTGGAGCTTTCCGAGCGGTATCCTTTTGTATACGGGGCGGTAGGCGTACATCCCAGCGAGGTGGAGGAGCTTACGGAGGAAGGGCTTGCGCGTCTGCAAAGCCTGTGCGGTCGTGAAAAAATAGTGGCCGTTGGAGAGATTGGATTGGACTATCATTATCCGGAGCCGGCGGTATTGGTTCAAAAAGAGTGGTTTGAGAGGCAGTTGGAACTGGCGAGAGAGGTGAAACTTCCCGTCATCATTCATTCCAGAGAGGCGGCCAAGGATACTTTGGATATTATGAAGGCGCACCGGGCGGAGGAGATCGGCGGTGTGATTCACTGCTTCTCCTATGCAAAGGAGATGGCGAAAGAGTATCTGGATATGGACTATTATTTCGGCATCGGCGGTGTGATTACCTTTAAGAACGCCAAGAAATTGAAAGAAGCTGTGCAGTATATTCCGATGGATAGGATTCTTTTGGAGACAGACAGTCCGTATCTTTCGCCGGAACCGCATAGAGGCGAGCGGAATTCCTCGCTGAATCTTCCTTATGTAGCGGAGGTCATTTCAGAGCTTAAGGGAATTTCTTATGAGGAAGTGGTGGAGATTACCGAGCGTAACGCGAGAAGGCTGTTCCACTTAACGGATCAGTTACAGGAGAAGTAACTATGGCTGATTTGGGAAATTATACAAACACATCGGAGATCCTTAAGAAATACCAGTTTCGTATGCAGAAAAAGTATGGGCAGAACTTTCTGATTGATGCGAATATTCTCCGCAAGATCGTGGAGGCGGCGCAGATTACGGAAGAGGACTGTGTTTTGGAGATCGGACCGGGGATCGGGACGATGACGCAGTATCTTGCGGAAGCGGCGGGACGAGTGACTGCCGTTGAGATCGACAAGGGATTGATTCCGATATTGGAGGATACGCTATCTTCTTATCATAATGTCACCATTTTGTGCGAGGATATTTTGAAAGTGGATTTGGCGGCGCTTTCGGAGAAAAATGGCGGCAAACCTTTAAAGGTTGTGGCGAATCTTCCTTATTACATAACAACGCCTATTATTATGGCGCTTTTCGAGAGTCATGTGCCGCTTGCAAGCGTCACGGTTATGGTACAGAATGAGGTGGCGGAACGTATGCAGACAGGACCCGGCTCGAAAGATTATGGGGCGCTGTCGCTGGCGGTGCAGTATTATGCGAAACCGGAGATTGTGGCCAAAGTGCCGGCTTCCTGTTTTTTGCCCCGGCCGAACGTGGACAGCGCCGTGGTGCGCCTGATTAGATATGAAAAACCGCCGGTTGGCGCTGCGGACGAGGCTTTTCTTTTTGCTGTGATCAGAGCTTCCTTTAACCAGAGGCGCAAGACCTTGGCAAATGGCTTGGCAAATGCGGGAGAGCTTGGGCTTACAAGGGGACAGGTGGAAGAGGCGCTTGGGGAGATGGGGCTTTCCAAAACTGTGCGCGGCGAAACGCTTACTTTAGAACAGTTTTCAGAATTGTCCGACCGGCTTTTGCGGGTGCGGGCGTAAACGGTTGTTTGGGAAAAAATACAAGATAAAGGGATATTTTTGAAAACAGACTCCATATATTGGGAGAAGAGGTACTTTTTTTCAGCGGAATTTATTTACATTGACAAGGGACTATGGTAAACTGAAACAGATAATAGGGTCATTGTGCAGACAGATAAAAGAGTAAAATACGTTGATGAGGTGGGTACCTTGGATAAATTTGAGTACAAAGCCAGCGCCGATGAGATCAAGGCGCTGATTGCAGAAGGAGATTTCGCGGAAGCGGTAAAGATTGCGGATAAAATTGACTGGCGCAGGGTCAGAAGTGTGATGATGCTGTGCACGATCAGTGATTTGTATAAGATTAACAGACGTTTTCAGGAGAGCAAAGACATTCTCCTGATGGCTTATGAGAAACATCCGACGGGCAGACTGATCATCTATTCTCTGTGTGAACTATGCATTAAGATGGGAGAGTACGATCAGGCCAGCGAATACTATAAAGAGTTCGTACAGATCGCGCCGAGAGATACGGGGCGCTATGTTTTGCAATACCGGCTTTATGAAGCGCTGGATGTGAGCATAGAGGAACGGATCGCGATTCTGGAAGAGTTTAAGAAGAGAGAGCCTAGAGAAAAATGGGTATATGAACTGGCATATCTCTATCACCGCATCGGTCTGACGACGAAGTGTGTGGAAGAATGCGACGAGATGTTCCTCTGGTTCGGTGAGGGGAGATATGTCATAAAGGCATTGGAGTTAAAGGCGCTGCATCAGCCTCTCAGCCCAGAGCAGCAGGATAAGTATGACGCCTATATAGAGGGCAGAAGCGCCGGGGAAGACGTAGATGACGACGAACCGGAGCCGGAGATTGAGGAAGAATCTATCGACGAGATGGAGGAGGAATTTCCAGAGGACGAGCCGGAAGAGGAACTAGAAGAGGAAATGACCGACGACGGCGGGGATGAAGAGGCGGTATCTATGCAGGACGTCCTTTCTGCACCCACGACGGAACTGCCGGAGGTCAAGACGGTTGATGTAGGGCAGTATAACACGATCAATCTGCAAATGGCTCTGGCCGAAAGTATGAAGGAAGTCCTTGCGGATGATGAGGAGCCGGAGGACGCGGACGACGGCGCCCGGGAGATCGAGGAGATTGAAGAAAGCGCAGAGGTTTTTGCGGCGGATGAGCCGGAAGAATTTGAGGAATCTGAGGAACCGGATGATTTGGAGGAGGAGAAGCCTTCTTCGATTACGGACGCCCTGATTGCCCCGCTTTTGGAGGAGACGGCGGAGCTTCCCGTGGTGAAAAATACAAATGTCCTGAATGAGGCGGAGCTGCAGAAAGCCAGCGAGGAGATCGTGCGGGACGATACGCTGGTGTTTGACGCGCAGAAAATTATTGAAGAAATGACGAGGGAGGCCGAGCGATTGCAGGCAAGGGCGCTTCGTGAGCAGGCGATGGCGTCTCAGAAACCTTCGGAGTATGATAAATTTCTTTCACAGGAGTACGACGGACAGCTCAGTATTGTGCTGCCTGATGCGGCGAAGGTAGAAAAGCAGATTACGGGACAGCTCAGTATTGATGATATTATGGCTGAGTGGGAACAGATGAAGCAGGATAACAAGGAGAAGCGGATGGAGGATGTTCGTCAGCATATCCTTGCCCAGACGGGAAGCCTGTTTGCAAATTTTGATGAGGCGACCAAGAACGGCCTTTTGGAGGAGCTGGAGAAGGCGTTTATGGCAGCCATCATGAAAGAGTCCGGGAAAAAACCACAGGTGAAAAAAGTAGTTTTTCCGGATGATGAGTTAGAGGATGCAGCAGCCTCAAGGAAGGAAAAGCCGGTTCCGAGGAGACAGGAGACAGAGGAAGAAGAACAGGAACAGGAAACGGTTGTGATAGAAGCGGAGCCGGAAGAAACTGCGGAGGCGGAAGAGACTGCGCAGGCGCAGCAGCCGGAGGGGAAGAACGAACCCGCAAAGCCCGGGAAGACAGCGAAAGAACCGGCAGGAAAGACGCAGACCGAAGAAGCAGATGCAGGGGAAGAGCAGGGTAAGGACAGAGAGTTAAGCGTGGAGGAGCAGGAGCTTTTCGGCAAATTCGTCCATCAGCGTAAGTCCAGAAGACAGTTGATTCATACGTTGGACAATATGAGTCTGGCGTCCTGCACGGGCAATATTATTATTACCGGCGAGGAAGAGATTACAACGCTGGCTTTGGCGAAAGCGTTGATTCGCGAGATGCAGTACAATGACAATAATTTTTCCGGCAAAGTTGCGAAGGTGGAGGGACCTGTCCTTAACAAGAAGGATGTGGAGGCGACTTTCTCAAAGCTTGACAACGGCGCGCTGATTATCGCCGAGGCTGCAAAATTGAAACAGGCCACGGTGGCTTCCATCATAAAAGTGTTGGAAAAAGAAAAAATGGGTATCTTGGTTCTGCTGGCTGGAACGAAGACGGAGATCGACAATCTGCTTAAGAAAAATAAGGCGCTTGTCAATAACTTTAATCTGCGGGTAGACGTTGAGCCGTTGGACGATGAATCTTTGGTGGCATATGCGAAGCAGTATGCGGAGGAACAGGAATATTCCATTGACGAATTCGGTATTTTGGCGCTTCATACGAGGATCGCGGATAAACAGACAAACGACCATGAGGTGACGCTCGCAGAAGTGAGAGAGTTGGTAGATGAGGCGATCGAATATGCCAATAAAAAAACGCCAAAACATTTTATGGATATTTTGCTCGCGAAGAGGTATGATGAAGAGGACATGATTATTTTGCGTGAAAAGGATTTTATGCATTACTAGAAAAATAAATTTTAAGTAAACGGGGGGTTGTTTATGGCGGTAAAGAAAACGGCTAAAACATTGGAAAAGCCAAAAAAGCAGGGAAAAACAGCGGCGGTAAAGACGGAGAAGAAGGTGGAAAGGAATGTGGCTGAGGAGGTATTTATCTCCGAGGCGGATCAGTATGTATTCGCGCAGGGAACGCATTATGATATCTATAAAAAGCTGGGCGCGCATCCTTCTGTGGAGAATGGCGTAAAGGGCATGTGCTTTGCCGTGTGGGCGCCTAATGCGGCCAGCGTGCATGTGATCGGAACCTTTAACGGCTGGGACGAAGAAAAGGATAAGATGGAGAAGCTTGGCCCCGGCGGCATTCACAAGCTGTTCATTCCGGGCGTGGGCGAAAATGAACTTTACAAATTTCTGATTCGGACGCCTGCCGGAGAGAAACTCTATAAGGCCGATCCTTTTGCAAACTATGCGGAGATGCGCCCGGGAAATGCTTCCAAAACCTTTGATATCAGCAAGTTTAAATGGACGGACGGCGCGTGGCTTGCCGAGAGAGAGAAGAAGGATTATAACAAAGAGCCTATGGCAATTTACGAGTGCCATATCGGTTCGTGGATGAAGCATCCAGACGGAACCGAAGAAGGCTTTTACAATTACCGGGAATTTGCGGACCGGGTAGTAGAGTATCTGAAAGAGATGCACTACACGCACATAGAGCTTATGGGAATCGCGGAATATCCTTTCGACGGTTCTTGGGGATATCAGGTGACGGGTTATTTTGCGCCTACGTCCAGACATGGCAATCCTTCGGATTTTATGTATTTAATTAATTTGTTACATAAAAATAAGATCGGTGTGATTCTCGACTGGGTTCCAGCTCATTTTGCGACCGATGCGCATGGTCTTGGCCGTTTTGACGGGCAATGTATTTTCGAGCATCCCGATCCGAGGATCGGAGAGCATCCTGATTGGGGTACTAAGATTTTCAATTATGCGAAAAATGAGGTTAGAAATTTCTTGATTGCAAATGTGCTTTACTGGATCAGGGAGTTTCATATCGACGGTATCCGGATTGACGCGGTGGCTTCCATGCTGTATCTGGATTACAGCAAGCAGGCTGGGCAGTGGGTGCCCAATAAATACG
>CAMXIK010000010.1 GCA_947243855.1 uncultured Lachnospiraceae bacterium
ACATGCGGTTTCTGGCAGTCTTTGCGCTGCCGCCTGCAGAATCTCCCTCCACAATAAAAATTTCGCATTTGGAGGCGTCCTTTGACTCGCAGTTGGCCAGTTTGCCGTTGGAGTCAAAAGAAAATTTCTGCTTGGTCAGGAGGTTGGTTTTGGCCTTTTCCTCGGTCTTTCTGATTTTAGCGGCTTTCTCCGCGCAGCCGATAATGCTCTTTAAGGTGTCCAGATTGCGGTCGAAGAAGCGGACGATCTCGTCTCCCGTAACCTTGCTCACCACCTTGGCCGCATCCTGATTGTCCAGTTTGGTCTTGGTCTGTCCCTCAAACCGGGGATCGGGGTGTTTGAGGGAAATGACTGCCGTCATGCCGTTTCTTACATCTGCGCCGGTGAAGTTCACATCCTTTTCCTTTAAGATGTTAAGCCCTCTGGCGTAGGTGTTGATCACGTTTGTAAACATGGTCTTAAAGCCCGTCAGGTGGGTGCCGCCCTCGGCGTTGTAAATATTGTTACAAAAGCCAAGCACATTCTCGTGAAATTCGTTTACATACTGAAACGCGCATTCCACGGTGATGCCCTCCGATTCGCCCTTAAAGTAGATTACGTCGCAGACCGCTTCGCGGCTTTTGTTCATATCCTTGATAAAGCCTACGATCCCTTCCGGCTCATGGTATTCGATGTGCTCGACCTCCGGCCCTCTCTTATCCTCATAAATAATCGTAAGCTCGGGATTTAAGTAAGCGGTCTCGTGAAGTCTGCTCTTCACGTCGTCTTCTTTAAAACGGGTTTTGTCAAAAATGGTGTCGTCCGGCAGGAAGTTGATGGTGGTTCCAGACTCCCTTGTCTTTCCCACCACGGGAAGCAGCCCGTCTTTTAATTCCATCGTGGGAACGCCCCGCTCATAGTGATCCTCATAGATCTGCCCGCCGGTCTTTACGGTCACATGCAGATAGGCGGATAGGGCGTTTACCACCGAGGAACCAACGCCGTGGAGTCCCCCGCTTGTCTTATAGGCGTCGTTGTCAAATTTACCGCCTGCGTGCAGGGTCGTGAATACAAGCCGTTCCGCGCTGATGCCTTTCTCGTGCATACCTACGGGGATGCCGCGCCCGTTGTCGGAAACGGTGGCGGAACCGTCCGCCTCTAACGTCACCCGGATGATGCTGCAAAAGCCCGCCAAGTGCTCGTCCACCGCATTGTCCATGATCTCGTAGATCAGGTGGTTTAAGCCCTTAGTGGAGACGCTGCCGATGTACATACCGGGACGGACCCGGACGGCTTCCAGTCCTTCCAGAACTGTGATGCTGGAGGCGTCGTATGTGTTCGTATCTGTCTTAGCCATAATTACCTCTTATCCGCAGTGCAGCTCGGCTCACGGGCTGTCTACGCTCCCTGTTTATCCAAATGTCTGTGCACTGCTCATTGCTATGCGTAGCATATCACATATCTAGTATTTTTGCAAAGGATAAATACTAGATCATGTATACTCTTCCACCCGGTAGAGATATTCCCGTCCCCGCTTCCCCTCTCTCTTCAAAATATCCAGATACATCAGAATCGGTACGGCCTCCGCCGCCAGCTCTCTCTTAATGCCCGCCGCCTTCGCAAAATCCGTGATCGTAAAAGGCTCCTGCAGAGAAATCGGGACAAACTGCATGAAGTCTTCTGGCCGTTCAACACGGATCTCATCAAAGAGAGAAAGAGGCATTCTGTCATAGCGGGAAGAACCCCGTTTTTTATTGCGGCTCCATCCGTTCAATAAACGATATTCATCCATATCGATCAAGGGAAAAGCGAAGGACAAATTCGGGTCTTTCAAAAAAGCCTTAATCTTATACAGCTCCGGAAACGCATGATAGGCGTTTCCCGTCACCGGCGACTTGTGTTTTTCGGAAAGCGCCCCGCTCTCCTCATCCATCCAGATCAGCCACTTAAAATGCGGGATTGGCAATACCACCGTGACCGGATACAACGGCAGAAAAGCGGCAAGCTTGGGCCGCAGCTTTCCAAAATTCCCGTTCTGGATTTCAATGATGTGTCCCTTATTATAAATGTCTGCAATAAATCCCTCCACTGGAACCTCATGACAGTCCTCGTCCGGTTCATAATAAAGCTTCATCACTGCATGAACTGTTTTTTCCTGCAATGTCCCGAACCCGTGGGGATCATTTTGTTTTAACAGCACTTTTAACTTTGCCCGTTCAAATGATTCCTTATTCATGACTTTCAGTATACCAGATATTGTGTGATCGAACAAGTGTTTTCACAAAATATGAGGTCGTGATTTACAAATTCATTTTTTAGGAGTATACTATAATAGATTATTTATGTGTGATTTGTTAGATAGCAGCGACAGACAACGGAAACTTGAATGGTAGTAAGATGCAAAATTGGAAGTCCCGTCTGAAAAAAGGCATTAAAAACTTCAAAAATGTATTAAGCGGCAAGCGGCAGATCACAAACCGCCTTAAATTTCATGCCCTGATTGGCTCTATCGCGTCTGTGCATGTGCTTTTGCTTGCCATTTTCTTTGTTTTTCGTGTCATGCCGATGTTTTATTTTAATATTTTCAGCGTACTCACCTATGCGCTCTGCTTCTGGCTGATGCGGGGAGACCGCGAACACTATCTGGCCATTTATTTCATTACTTATATTGAGGTGCTGTTACATTCCTTTGCGGCCACAATCTGTCTTGGCTGGCAGTTTGGGTTCGCTCAGTATATCATCGCGATTATTCCCGTCGGTTTTTATATCTGTTATACGCTGGAGATCAAGCGGCATAAGTTTACCATTGCCACTGTGTCGGCGATCTTCTCCGCCGTCGCATTTTTGACCTGTAAATTTATCTCCTTTTTAGGGGAGCCTGCCGTCGTTTTGGATAATATTGTATTAGAGCTTGCGCTTTATGTTTTTAACTCGCTGTGCGCGTTTACCTTTTTGATTCTTTTTTCCTTGGTTTTCATTTTTGAGATCAGGCTTTCCAGCAACCAGCTCAAGCACCAGAACGCCATCTTGGATAAACTTGCCAGTACAGACCCGCTGACGGGACTCTACAACCGCAGGAGTATGGATATCTTTCTATCCCAAGCGGTGGAGACCGAATCCAATTTTGCCCTGATTATGTGTGATATTGATGATTTTAAGAAAGTAAACGATACCTACGGACATGATTTCGGGGATGTGGTCTTAAAAGGCGTTGCAAACATCACGACCGAACAGGTGAAAGGACACGGCTATGTCTGCCGCTGGGGCGGGGAAGAGATTCTGATTCTACTCAACAATGCTTCGGAGGAAAGTTCCTTCCGCATTGCGGAGAACATCCGCCGGAATGTGGCGAACCGTGTGTTTGACTTGAACGAGAAATGGATTCACTGCTCGCTTACGTTGGGCATTGCTCTTCATAACAACGAAGAGGCTGTGGAGGACACGATTACCCGCGCCGACTACAACCTCTACTGTGGGAAAAGAAACGGCAAAAACGCCGTGGTTTTATAACTGTTTGAGTTCTGATGCACTCAAACGGGAGAATGCAGAGCATTCTCCGTGGAATTGTTTTACCTACAATTTTCGTACATGGCGGTCGCCGTGTAAAATCCGCTCTCTGTCAGAGGCGTTTAACTGCGTCAGCTTTCCGCTCTTGTCGTAGTACGTTAAAAGGGTGGAATTTTTAGCGACAGACCTTTTTCCATCGTCCGTAAGCAGATTGATGACCTGTTCCAGATTCCCGGAACGGAGCTGTTTGCGGATTTTTTCATCCCGTTCGGCTTCTCTGGTCTCCAAGTCGTCTTCCCGTTCCGCTGGTTCTGTTTCTGCGGCCATAGTCGTTTCACTGCGGCCAGCGTCTGTCTTCTCCGGATCGATCCCTTTGATTTTATAGTATTCCAGCGTATAACGTTCCGCTTCTTCCGGCGTAACTTCCTCGGAAATTACGTTATCTTCGGGCGATTCGTTCCATATCCGATAGAGAAAATCTTTGAACGACTGAAAAAGGCTTTTAAAAAAGGCGGACAACGAGCCAGTCTGGGCGTCCGCCGCCTTGACTTTCTGAGCGGATGCTTCCTCTTCACCGACGCTCATGCTTCTGCCTGAAAGCTCAAGTTTAACGCCCTGCTTTTTGAGATCCACGCCGGGCTTCACATGAAGTTTTTTATCTTCGCCCTTTTCCTCTTTTTTTTCCGGGGAAGCCTGCTCCTTTTGCCGGTCCAGACTAAATTTTTCCTGTCCCTCGGTATTTTTGGCGGGCTTTAATTGACTGCTATAGTCATAGGCGGGGTTGTCGCCGTCGCCGACCCTGTAGATCATAGTTTATTCCCCTGCGTTGATATAGTTGATTAACCCTTCCGCTGCAATGATCTTCTGCATGAACTCCGGAAACGCCTGTCCCTGATAGGTGGTTCCTTTTGTCACGTCGGTGATCACGCCGGAATCAAAGTCTACTTCCACGGTATCGCCCGCTTCGATCTCCGCAGCCGCTTCCGGACATTCCACGATGGGCAGGCCGATATTGATGGCGTTGCGGTAAAAGATTCTGGCAAAAGTTTCCGCGATCACACAGCTTATGCCAGCCGCCTTAATGGCGATCGGCGCATGCTCTCTTGAAGAACCGCAGCCAAAATTCTTGGTCGCTACCATGATGTCGCCCTTCTGCACCCTCCCGATAAAGGTCTTGTCAATATCTTCCATACAGTGGGCAGCCAGTTCGGCGGGATCGGAAGAATTTAAGTACCGCGCCGGGATGATGACGTCCGTGTCCACATTGTCCCCGTATTTAAACACTGTTCCTTTTGCTGCTTTCATCGTATTCTCCTTTGAATCTTATTCTTCTGCAGTGCAGACTCAAAAACCTTCGGTTTCTATCAGTTTCACGTAAGCTGGCATGGGCAGGATATCTTCCCTGTCACCGCGCTTGCAGCCGCCACTGCTGGACTTGCCAGATAGATTTCCGAATTGACATGTCCCATACGTCCTACAAAGTTACGATTGGTGGTAGACACACAGCGTTCTCCCTCCGCCAGAATACCCATATAGCCGCCAAGGCATGGCCCGCAGGTAGGGGTGCTGACAATCGCGCCCGCCTCGATAAAGGTCTTAAGAAGTCCTTCCTCCATGGCCTGTAAATAAATCTTCTGGGTCGCGGGAATTACGATACAGCGCATTCCCTCCGCCACATGTCTTCCTTTCAATACCTTAGCGGCGATTCTCAGATCATCTAATCTGCCGTTGGTACAGGAACCGATCACCACCTGATCGATGGCGATATCTTCCTTAATCTCGTCGACGGTCTTTGTGTTTTCCGGCAGATGGGGGAACGCCACCGTAGGCCGCAGAGCGGAGAGGTCGATCGTGTACTCCTCGTCGTACACCGCATCTGCATCCGCCTCATATACTTTGTATGTTCTCTGTGAATGTTCCTTCATGTAAGCGATGGCAAGCTCGTCCACCGGGAAGATGCCGTTCTTGCCGCCCGCCTCAATCGCCATGTTAGCAATGGTAAAGCGGTCGTCCATGGTCAGATTCGCAATGCCGTCTCCCGTAAACTCCATAGACTTGTAGAGCGCGCCGTCCACGCCGATCATGCCGATGATGTGCAGAATCACATCCTTGCCGCTGATCCACTCGGCGGGCTTTCCTGTCAGATTGAATTTGATGGCTGAGGGCACCTTAAACCATGCCTTACCGGTAGCCATACCGGCCGCCATATCCGTACTGCCGACTCCCGTAGAGAAAGCGCCAAGCGCCCCATAGGTACAAGTGTGGGAATCCGCACCGATAATCACGTCTCCCGCCACCGTCAGACCCTGTTCCGGCAAAAGGGCATGCTCGATACCCATCTGTCCTACCTCGAAGTAATTGGTAATCTCATTTTTCTTCGCAAATTCGCGGACACATTTGCAGTGTTCCGCGGACTTGATATCTTTATTGGGAACAAAATGATCCGGTACCAGCGCAATCTTGTCTTTGTCGAAAACGCCGTTTACTTTCATCTTTTCCATCTCGTGAATGGCCACCGGGCTGGTGATATCGTTACCGAGCACCAGATCCAGATTGGCCTCAATCAACTGCCCGGCTTCCACCTTATCTAAACCGGCGTGTGCCGCCAGAATTTTCTGCGTCATTGTCATTCCCATAGATACGATTCCTCCTGATCCTTGTCCGCAGCGCGCGCCCGAAAACCTACTGCCTGCGCACGCTCATTGCTTTCGTGAATATGGTATTTGATACAGTATACCACAAAATAATTATTTATTGAAGCCCTTCTAAAACTGTCTGTGCATAGCCTTCCCGTCCGGCAGCGCTTAAATGAATGCCGTCCGCGCAAATCCACTCCGTATGCTGGGCCGCCGCCTGAGACCAATCAATGATATGAACGTTCTCGTTCGCCTCCGCAAGCTGACGAATTGTCGCATTGGCTTCCTCCTGCCAACTGAGATCCCGTCCATAAACGGTAACCCAGTAAATCGTCCGCTCGCTTCCCAGCCGGTTAATCAATTCCTGCCCTTTCGCCGTACTGAAAGCGCCGTTTGTCCCAAGTCCGATCACGACGGTTTGCCGTAATAAGCCCTGCTGTTCCAGCGAGTTAAGGACATTGTCCGCCTCTATAAACTGTCTGGACACTTTTGCATCGATGACGCAGTCTGGCAGTCTTACAAGGATCGATGGCGAGCCTCCCAGCATAACGGAATCCCCCACCATAGTCATCGGCGTGGGTTGTGCCGGCGCCGCTTCTTCTGCGGTCTCCATCTGTGCCTGAGGTTCTACCGCTGCGCCCTCCGTTTGCGGCTGTACTTCTTCCGTTTCTCCTTCGGGCTGTGCCTGTACCTCTTCCGCCGTGCCCTCCGCTGGCGTCTGCACCTCTTCCGTCGCGCCTTCGGGCGGTATCTGTACTTCTTCCGCCGCGCTCTCTGCCGGCTGCATCACTTCTTGTCCGCTTTCCAACTGTGCTTCCGAAGCGGCGATTTCCTGCTGTACCTGTTCTTCACTGGCTGCTTGTACATTCATGAGTGTACTGGGACAGCCCAAAAGAAGCATCGTCACGAAAAGGGTCCGTAAAACTGCAATTACGTTTTTTGCTGCAATTTCTTTTCTGTTCACAATTTTCCTCATTTCTGTGCAAAAAAGATTTTTTCAATGGCGCTGAATAGTTTGCACCATACATTATATTCCAATCAAGCATTATAATATGACTCTTTCTAAAATTCAATCCTTTTCTTTCTGGAAATTCCTCCTTTTGCTACGATTCCATTTCAAAAATCAGGATAACCTTAAACAAATCCCCGTCGACCTCGATCAGCATTTCCCCGCCCTGCAGCTCCGTAAAGCTTCTAGCGATGGCAAGGCCCAGCCCGCTTCCTTCGGTGCTTCTGGCGCTGTCCCCGCGGACAAACCGCTCTGTCAGGCTTTCCGGCGCCACATTAAGCTCTGAGCCGGAAATATTTTTCAGTTCGATGCAGACCGCATCCCCGCGCTTTTCCGTCTTCACATAAACCCTTGTGTGGGGCATGGCATATTTCATGATGTTGGCGTACAGGTTATCAAAAACCCGGTAAGTTTTTTCCCCATCCAGCATCAGGAATAATTTCTGATCGGGAACGGTGAAGCGGAAAATCAGGTCCGCCTCCTTGGCTCTGTCCTCATATTCCAGATAGACCTGCCGCACCAGATGACAGATATCCACCTTTTCTTTGTGAAAAGTCACACTGCCGCTGTTTGCTTTGCTTACCTCAAAGAGATCCTCGATCAGCGCTTTTAGCCGAAGCGATTTTCGCTCCAACACTTCTAAGTATTCTTCCCGCTGTTTTTCCGTCACGCCTTCCTCCTGCAGAAGGTCGATATAGGTGATGATGGCCGTGAGCGGCGTCTTCAAATCGTGGGATACGTTGGTGATCAGCTCCGTTCGCATACGCTGGCTTTTGACCTCCTCCTCCACCGCCGTGGAAAAACCGGTCTGGATATCCGCAAGCTCTTCCTTAAAAGATTCAAACATCCCCCAGTCGCCCGCAAACTTTGTCTGCAAATTGCCATCGGCAAGGGAACGGGTAGCAGTAAGCAGACAGGCATATTTTTCCTGCACAATACCGATCCGTTTTTTGAAGAAAAAGTAAAGCCATATTGAGTATGCGATCAGGAGCGCCACCCCAAAAATCCAGACGGTGCAAAACAGGGCAAGGACCAGATAATTGACTACAATCCATTTTAAAAGCGGTATTTTCATATCCTGTTCCAGATCCATATGCTCAAAATTCCGGTTGATCTGCGCCCTTTTTCTGCGTATGAGAATACGCATCAAGCGAAACAGCCGGTAAACGAAACACCGTTTTTTGAGATACTTTCTGAAACCGAACACATACGCTTGGCAAAGCTGGGTCCATAAGAAAAACCACATCGAAAAGACGATCATAAGGAGCACGAAATTGCCTGCCGCAACAATCTTTTTCGCGCCCGTTTCGGAAAAAATCGGCAAAGCGGAACGCAGCATGTATGCGAAGCTGGAATCCCACCGATCGGAAACGCTGTACATGACAAGCTTTACCGATAACATACCAAGCGCATAGAACCCACAGACAATCAGTACGGCAACCGTCTCTAGATGGATTGGCAGCATACATCTTTCATGCAGACGGTATTTTTTCAGAAAGGGCAGAAGCAGCGCCGCGATTCCAAGCACGAGAAGGACCGCCCGAAAGAGCTCTTGGATGCCGATATAGTTATAATTTACAGCGGACTGCATGGATAAGAAAACGCGGGAGGAGGCTTTCACCTCCGCAAGCTGCTGCGCTGTCAGGGCATAACAGATGGTACAGTTTCTGGGCGTATTCGCCACATGCAGGCGCATTTGCTTCACCTGACTATGACCGTTGCCGCAATAATATATGTCGCCCTCCCAGTTTACATCTGCATACGCGCTGTAGGACAGGGTTTCATACAGACTCCGTTCCAAATAACGGCTTTTCATCACACTCTGCACTTTCGTGATCAGTGCGTTCACATCTTCGCCTTTGGCCCACACGTGGGCAAGCTGCCCTTCCTCGTTAAAATCCATCTTGATATAGTAGGGATAGTAGTCGTTCAGGCTATCGTCCCCGTCTTCCGCCCCAAGCTCAAGCAGACGGTTCGTCGTGTTGGAAAGGGTCTTCTGCCCCTCCTTGTCAAGAATCATATAATCAAGCTGCACAGAAAGGCCGTCCGCAAAGGAGTTGTCCCACTCTGTAAGCAGGCTGTCCAAATGTTCTCCAGCATAGGAACGGGGCGTCTCGCCTCCGAAATCAAAATATTCGTCAAAATCAGTCGCAGGCGCTTCCTCAGCCGTGAGATAAACGTCGCGATAGTCGATCTCCTGATTCCAAACATTCTCACACAACTGTTTATAGAGCACAGTATTGGCCTGATAAATCTCATGGGTAAACTCGTTGCCGGAGAGAATGTCCGGCTCTTCTACCTTCACACGGGCCTTAAAGCTTTGATACTGCGACAAAAAGAGCAGGGAGGCCGCTAAAATCAGTAAAAAGGCCGCTGCAAACCCGAATGCCATCCCTCCCCCGTTATTTTTTTTCTTTTCACTGTTTTTCAATTTTATATCCAACGCCCCACACCACCTTTAAGTATTTTGGCTCTCTGGGATTGATTTCGATCTTCTCCCGGATTTTTCTGATGTGCACCATAATGGTATCTGTGTTGATGGCTTGCTCGTTCCAGACCCGCTCATAAATCTCCTCTGTCGAAAACACCCTTCCCGGACTCTTGATTAAAAGAAGCAGGATTTTAAATTCGGTTGGCGTAAGCTTCACAGGGTTGCCGTCGAGAAACACCTCCACCGTGTCCTCATGTAACTCAAGGCCGCCGACGGTATAGACTTTCTCTCCTTCGCCCTCTTCGCTGTTTCTGTTCTGTACTTCCAGATAACGGCCGTACCGCCTTAAGTGGGAATTGACTCTGGCCAGTAGCTCCATAGTGGTAAACGGCTTTGTCACATAGTCGTCCGCTCCCATATTAAGCCCCATGATTTTATCCACTTCCTCCGACTTCGCCGAGAGCATAATCACCGGAAATTCATAGTTTAACTCCCGCATCCGCATCACCATACTGATCCCGTCCATTCTGGGCATCATCACATCCACAATCGCAAGGTGGACGGTTTCTTTTTTCATGACGGCAAGTCCTTCCACGCCGTCCGCTGCCTGATAGACCGTATAACCCTGATTTTTCAGGTAAATCTCGATTCCCTCCCGGATATCCTTGTCGTCTTCCACAATTAAAATATGATAGTCCATTGCCTCCACCTCCGCTTTCCCCTATCATAACCGAAACATCTAAATAAAAACTGCAGTCATTTCTTAATTAATTCTAAATAATGAGAAAGGCACTCCGGCCGGATGAACGGCGGAATGCCTTTATTTTCCTATGCGAGATTCAAAGTAAGCCCTTTTGCCTCGTCGCAGCCAAGAACGATATTCATACATTGGATCGCCGCGCCGGAAGCGCCTTTTCCCAAATTGTCAAATTGAGAAGAGACAACGATACGCTCCTCGTTTCCCGTCACATAAATTTTTAATCCATCCCAGCCGGACAACCCGTTCCCAGCGAGAAATCCGCCGGCCGCAACCGCATCGTCTGCGGCGCTTACCTGAATGAACTGCTCATTTTGGTAGTATGCAGCATAGTAGTGAAGCAGCGATTCGGGCGTCTGTTTTTTCGCCAGCAGATCGGCATAAAAGGGCACGGAAACGACCATGCCGCTGTAATAGTCGTCAATAATCGGTGAAAACAAAGGCGTACGCGCAAGCCCCGTGATTTTATGCATTTCCCTTAAGTGCTTATGCTGCTGGGTCAGTGCATATTCTCTTCCAGATGATAACTCTGCCGGCCTGTCTTCGCTTTCATAAGCAGCTATCGTCCTTTTACCGGCCCCGCTGTACCCAGAAAGGGCAAAACTGCTTACCGGATAGTCTTTTTGCAGAATCCCGCCCACAATGAGCGGATACACCAATGAAATAAAGCCGGAGGCATAACATCCCGGAACGGCAATCCGCTTTCCCGTTTGAATGGCCGCCCTGTGCGCGTCAGACAGTTCCGGAAACCCGTATGCCCAGCCCGGTTCTGTCCGGTGCGCCGTAGACGCGTCGATGATCACCACATCTTCGTTTTCCGCAAGCTTTACGGATTCCCGCGCCGCCTCATCGGGTAAACACAAAAACGTAATATCTGAGGCGCAGATCAGTTTCTTCCGCTCCTTTGGATCTTTTCTAAGCTCCGGATCGATCTGCAGCAATTCGATATCGTCGCGGCGTCCAAACCGTTCGTTGATCCTAAGTCCGGTCGTTCCTTCGCTTCCGTCAATAAAAACCTTTGTTTTCATAGCTATGTCTATCCTCTCTTTGCGTTTTCACCAAGAAAAACCTTACCAATTTTCAGAGCTTGTGTTTGAAAATCAGTAAGGTTTTTTACTCAAAAGTATGCGAAAGCCAATTTATTAGTTGTTGATCAGCTTATCCTCGCCGTTCCAGCTATAGAGCTTTCTGATCTCTTCACCCACAACCTCGGAAGGATGCTCGGAAGCCAGTTTACGCATCGCCTTGAAGTGTACCTGTCCGCCTGCGGAAGACATGTCAAGCAGGAAGTCTTTCGCAAACGTACCGTCCTGAATATCGGAAAGGATCTTCTTCATGGCCTTCTTGGTGTCTTCGGTGATGATCTTAGGCCCGGTAATGTAATCGCCGTACTCCGCGGTATTGGAGATCGAATATCTCATGCCGGCAAAACCAGACTGGTAAATCAGGTCTACAATCAGCTTCATCTCATGGATACATTCAAAGTATGCGTTTCTCGGATCGTATCCCGCTTCCACAAGCGTCTCGAAACCAGCCTGCATCAAAGCGCATACGCCGCCGCAGAGAACCGCCTGCTCGCCGAAGAGATCCGTTTCTGTCTCTGTCCGGAAGGTAGTCTCCAGAACGCCAGCCCTTGCGCCGCCGATTGCCAGCGCATATGCCAAAGCCATATCCTGCGCCTTGCCCGTAGCATCCTGATGAACCGCTACCAGACAGGGAACGCCCTTACCCGCCTGATACTCGCTTCTTACGGTATGGCCAGGCCCCTTGGGCGCGATCATGGTTACGTCCACATCCTTAGGCGGTACGATACAGCCGAAGTGAATGTTAAAGCCGTGTGCGAACATCAGCATATTGCCAGCCTCAAGGTTCGGCTCGATATCTTTCTTGTACATAGCCGCCTGCAGCTCGTCGTTGATCAGAATCATAATGATATCTGCTTTTTTCGCAGCTTCCGCCGCCGTATATACCTCGAAGCCCTGCGCCTCCGCCTTTGCCCATGACTTGGAACCCTCGTAGAGACCGATAATCACGTGACAGCCGGACTCCTTCGCATTCAGGGCATGCGCATGTCCCTGACTGCCGTAACCGATGACTGCGATTGTCTTGCCGTCCAAGAGAGATAAATTACAGTCTTCCTGATAGAAAATTTTTGCCATTTTTCTTTTCCTCCATCTAAAATATTGTAAGATACGTTACTGTTGTATAACTGAAAGGGTTGCCCCTTGAGCTAACTAGAGATAAGTGACATGTTCGATACCGCGGCTTAAGCCGGCGATGCCGGTACGGGCCAGCTCCAAAACCTCGTAGCCGTCCAAAACGGCGAGGAATGCGTCGATCTTATCCTGATCGCCGATCAATTCAATGGTAATGCTGCCCGGAGATACGTCTACGGGATCTGCACGGTAGGCGTTTGCCACTGCAAAAATATCAATTCGGTCTCTGGCCGACTGCACGCGCACCTTGATCAGCGCAAGCTCCCGGTACACGCTCTCGCCGGGTTTCAACTCCTTGATATCCCGCACATCCACAAGCTTGGCTACCTGTTTTTCAATCTGTTCGAGGATCTCATCGTCCCCGGAGGTGACAATCGTAATGCGGGTATAGCGTGGATCTGCCGTCACGCCAGCGGTAATGCTGTCGATATTGTAACCGCGTCTGGAAAACAGCCCTGCAATGCGGCTTAAGACGCCGGATGTATTATCAACCAATAACTGAAACACCTTTTTCTGCATACCATCACACCTTTCCGGTTTTCTTTTTATCTGCCATACGGCATAAACACTGTCAATCATTGTAGCAACTTCATAGAAAAAAGTCAACTGCACGTCGAAAAACAGCCCTTTTGGCTCTATTGTTCTTCCGCCTCCAGACATTTTTGTAACGCCAATGTTCCTGTGCGGGCCAGTTCCACGATGCTGACGCCTTTCATCATGCTGATAAACAGCCGAATCCGCTCCGGCACATCGCAGATCTGGATAATAAACATATTCTTGGACATGTCAACGATATCTGCATGCATGATATTACAGGTCTCCATAATATCACGCCTGTTATTTTTATTGTATTTTACCTTCATCAGCATCAGCTCCCGGCTGATACTGGCAGGTTCATCGAAGGTCTTTACCTTGATTACATCGATTTTTTTATTGAGCTGCTTTTCGATCTGCTCAATCGTCCGCTCATCGCCGCTGCTTACCACGGTCATACGGGATACGGTAGTATCTTCCGTCTCTCCTACCGCAAGAGACTCGATATTAAAACATCTTCTGGAAAACAGTCCCGCAACCTTGCAGAGCACGCCCGATCTGTTTTCCACCAGTACAGAATATATTTTTTTCATAGTATCCTCCGATTTCTCACACTAGACAAGATCCATGGGATCAATCAGGCATTCCAAAAGCACCGACTCGTCCTTCTCCAAAAAGGCGCGGATCGTCTCCTTTGCGCCCTTCATATCAGCCAGTCTCATAAACCGCAGACCATAAGCCTCCGAGAGTTTGGATAGATCCGGGCTTCCGGATAAATCCACCACGGAATAATTGTCCTTGTAAGTGAAATGTTGGTATTGCCTTACCATACCAAGGTAATTGTTTTTCAAAACCACGATCTTGACAGGTACGTCAAACTGCCGCATGGTTGCCAGCTCCATCATAGACATCTGGAAGGAACCGTCGCCGCAGACTGCCACCACTTGGCGTTTTTTGTCCGCCAGTTTTGCGCCCATGGCCGCCGGAATGGAATATCCCATGGTGCCCATACCTCCGGTGGTGAGAAACCGCCCGTTCTTTACAATGTGGTAGCCGCAGGACCAAATCTGATTTTGTCCTACGTCCGCTACATAGACCGCATCTTCCTCCATAGCCTCGGAGAGCTGTGTCAGGAAGGCCGCCGGGTCCACATAGGCGGGATTTGGTTTGCGTACTGGCTGCATGGTATCACGGTAGCCGTTAAGAGTCTGCAGCCACTCGCTATGATCGCTGGAAAACGCCTCCGTTTCCATATCCTCAAAAATATGCTTTGCATCTCCTACCAGAGGGATCGCAGGCCCTACGTTTTTACCGATTTCCGCCGGGTCCACATCAATATGGACAAGTACCTTGTTTTCTGTGATCACGTCCGGCTGGTTGACCGCCCTGTCGGCCACCCGCGCCCCCACCATAAGCAGCAGATCGGACTCGTTCATGGCCCGGTTGGCATAGGGCTTTCCGTTATTTCCCACCATACCGTAATACATCGGATGCTTGGTGGGCATAGCGCCGATTCCCATCATCGTGGAAACCACCGGAATCTGGTGCTTTTCCGAGAATGCGCGCAGAGCGCCCTCGGCACCGCTTAAGAGCACGCCGCCGCCAGCGCAGATGAGAGGACGTTTGGCCTTGTCAAGCTCTTTTATCACTTTCTTAATCTGGGCCATATTTCCCTTTACGGTAGGTTTGTAAGTGCGCATATTTACTTCGTCCGGATATTTGAATTTTCCAACGGGCGCATTCTGCACATCGATCGGAATGTCAATGAGCACAGGCCCTTTACGTCCGGTGGATGCCAGATGGAAGGCTTCTTTAAAAATCTGCGGGATATCCGCCGCATCTTTTACCAAATAACTATATTTGACAAAGGATTCCGCCGCCCCCGTGATATCCGCCTCTTGGAACACATCGGAGCCCAAAAGCTCGCTGTTTACCTGTCCGGTAATACATACCATGGGAATACTGTCCGCAAAAGCGGTGGCGATTCCCGTGATCAAATTCGTAGCGCCGGGACCGGAAGTCACCGCGCACACGCCCACCTTTCCCGAAACGCGCGCTAGTCCGCTGGCTGCATGGGCCGCATTCTGCTCCGTCCGGATCAGAATGGTTTGAATATTGGACTCTAAAATACTGTTATAGAAGGGGCAAATCGCCACTCCGGGGTAGCCGAATACATAATCGACGCCCTCCGCTTCCAGACATTTTACGATTGCATCTGCACCTATCATAGTCTATCCTCTCTACTCTTCTATTTGCAAAATTCTTTTCGTCAGTTTCACTGCTTCCGCCGCGTCTTTGGAGTAACCGTCGGCGCCGATCTCGTCCGCGTACTCCTGCGTAATAACCGCGCCGCCTACGATAATCTTGGCATCCACCTGTTGGCTCTTTGCGTAGTCAATCACATGCCGCATCTGCTGCATGGTAGTGGTCATCAGCGCGGAGAGCGCAATTACCTGTGCGTTATGCTCCCTAGCCGCTTCGATGATCGTTTCCTTCGGCACGTCCTTACCTAGATCAATCACATGAAAGCCGTAATTTTTCAGCATCAACGCCACCAGATTTTTTCCAATGTCATGGATATCCCCCTCTACGGTGGCAATCACTACCGTTGGCATATTTTCACCGGAAGCCGCCTGTAACAATAAAGGTTCCATATATTCAATGGACGCTTTCATGGCCTCTGCACTGGCAATCAATTGAGGCAGAAAATATTTGCCCTTGTCAAACAGATACCCTACTTCGTTAATGGCTGGAAGAAGGGTATCGTCTAACAGCGCCTTTGCCTCTGTTCCCTGCTCCAGCGCCTTCTTGGTATCCTCCACAATGCTGTCGCGCTTGCCCTTTAACACGTCGGCATAAAGCCTGTCTGCGGGGGACAGCGGCGCGCTCTCTTCCATTTTTGTGTTCAGACGGATGCCCGTCTCCTTCTGCGCCGTCTCTCCCAGCGCTTCCCGCTTTTTCTGCACCGCGTCCATCAGTTCAATATAGCGGATATCCGCACTCTCTTTATTCAGGAGCAGGTCGGAGGCAAACGCGCAGCTCATCAAAAGCTCCTGAGAGGGATTGGCGATCGCCATGGTCAGTCCCTCCCTGATCGCCATGGTGAGAAACGCCGCATTTACGAAGCTTCTCTCCGGCAGACCGAAGGAAATATTGGAGAGGCCGCAGATGGTGGCAAGTCCCTTCTCTTTACAGTAGCGGATTGTCTCAAGCGTCTCGATCGCCGCGTTTTTGTTTGCGCCAACGGTGGCCACCAGACCGTCCACCACGATATCTTCTTTGGAGAGGCCAAGTTCATAGGCGCGCTTGGAAACAGCCTCGATAATATGAATTTTTTCGTGTATATCCTTGGGAAGTCCCTCGTCGGACAGCGGCAGCAGAATAAACATGGCCCCATATTTTTTCGCCATGGGAAGCAGGGCCTCTACCTTCTCTTTCTCATAGGAAATGGAATTGATCAACGCCCGGCCCGGATATCTGCGAAGCGCCGCCTCCAAGACATCCACATGACTGGAATCAATAGACAAAGGCAGACTGGTAACGCCGCTTACCGTTTCCAACGCTTTCAGCATCATGGACTTCTCGTCAATGCCGCTCATACCCATATTAATATCAAGAATCCCAGCGCCGCAGGCTTCCTGAGACTCGGCAAACTCCGTGACAAGTTCCATGGAACCTTCCCGGAGAGCCGCCTGCAGCTTCTTTTTCCCGGTGGGATTGATCCGCTCGCCGACAATGATAAAATTGTCGGTAAGGCCGAAAGCGATGGTCTGTCTTTCGCTGGTCAGAAATCGTGCCGACGGCTTTTTCCGCTCCGGAAGCGTCAGATTTCCGACAGACTCTTTCAAAGCCCTTATATAGTCCGGACTAGTGCCGCAGCAGCCTCCGACAACAGAAGCGCCCGCCCGCACAAGTTCCAGCATATGAAAGCCAAACGTCCCGGCCTCCATATCGTATACCGTGTTTCCCTCCGCATCTAAGGAAGGCAGGCCCGCATTGGGTTTTGCAATGATGGGGATAGAGGTGACTTCCGCCATGCGCCGCACGGTCTCCACCATTTTATCCGGGCCCGTGGAGCAGTTTGTTCCCACCGCCGCCACGCCAAGGCTTTCCAATACAATCGCCGCCGTCGCCGCATCGGTGCCAAAGAGCGTCCTGCCGTCCGCCTCAAACGTAAGGGTGGCCATCACAGCCAGATCACAGACTTCCTTCGCTGCGATCACCGCCGCCCTTGTCTCCTGCAGGCTCATCATGGTCTCTACGATCAGCAGATCCACGCCCGCTTCCTCAAGATAGCGGATTTGTTCCTTATAGACGTCCACTAACTCCTCAAAGTCAAGAGTTCCCATGGGCGAAAGCTGTTCGCCCGTCATAGTCAGGTCTCCGGCGATATAGGCCCGTCCGCCTACCGCTTCTTTGGAGATTGCCACCAGATCGCGGTTAATCTGCGCGATCTGGTTTTCCAGACCGTATTCTTTCAGTTTGATCCGATTGGCCGTAAAAGTGGGCGCATAGACAATCTGGCTGCCCGCTTCCACAAATTCCCTCTGCAACACCGCCATGATTTCCCTGTGCTCCAAAATCCACTGTTCCGGACATACGCCCGCGGGCATCCCTCGCTTTTGCAGATTGGAGCCTGTCGCCCCGTCCAAATAAATCGGATGTTCTTTTACCAATGCCTGAAATTCCTGTTTATTCATCCTGTGGCTCCTCATAAAAAACGGTATCGTCCTCGTCCTTATTCAGATAACCGCCGCCCAAAAGAGCGTTCTCCTCCGTGTAGGTAACGCCTTCCCCTTCCGGAATCTCACCATGAAGAATGGTAATAATATATTGGAGGCGTACGTTGGTTCTGTCATAGTATTCGCGGGCCGCCTGTTCGGAAGCCTCGTCAAAGACCTCGCCGTCATAGGCAGCGTGAAATAAAGCCACTGCTTCCTTCATATTCTCGTCCGCCTCGTCCGCCAGACTTTCCACCACCGAAAACTGCGACGGCACTTCAAGCCCAGCCATCCACTCAATATCTTCTGCAAAGGCATCAAGATAGCCCAAAAGCTCTATCGTTTTTGTGTCTGAATTCTGATCGATGGCGTTCATCTTGTCATTGTATTCGGCCGCCCGCTCAAAAAAAGTATTCATGTCTTCCTGATAAGCGTCTAAAGCCTCATCCTGTCCACAGGCTGTCAGCAAAAAAGTAAGAAGCAGACTAAAGCCCAAAATTTTACATTTTGTCAAAACAGAGTCCTCCGAATGTCGTAAACTTCATAAAACCTCTATTTAAACATAGTAATAATTTTGGGCCTTTTCGTCAACCTTTTCTTTTTGGGATTTCCGTCTCCTACAGGGCAATCTCACAGTCCGGTTCTACCTTCCGGCATGCCTTAAGGACTTCTTGCATCACGCTCTTTTCTTCCGCGCCCTCGGCAAATTCCACCTTCATTTTCTGGGTCATAAAGCTTACTGTCGCCTCCGCAACGCCCTTCGTCTTTCTGGCTGCCTCCTGCATTTTCTCGGCACAGTTTGCGCAGTCCACTTCAATTTTGTAAGTTTTTGTCATTTTCCTTCTCCCTCCATGATGTGTTCCATACCCATGCTGAGAATAGAGCGCACGTGTTCGTCATCTAAAGAGTAAAAAATCAACTTTCCATCCCTTCTGCTTTTCACCAGCTTCGAAGTTTTTAAAATTCTTAGCTGATGACTGACAGAGGACTGGCTCATCTGCAGCCGTCCGGCAATCTCATTGACACACAGCTCCGCATCCAGCATGGCATAGAGAATTTTAATCCGGGTAGGGTCGCCGAATATTTTAAATAACTCCGCCAGATCAAAAACCGCTTTCTCCGTATATGCTTTTTCCAACGCGGCACTCCTTCCTCGTTTCAGATAAATATATGTTTATTTGTTCATATTATAAAATAATAACAGGGCTTTGTCAACCACAAAAAAACAGCTACATTTCCACCACTCTGTTCGCAAGCGCAATCGTGGAAGGTCTGTGCGCAATCATGATAATCGTCATCTGCCGCTGCAATTTTTTCATCGCGTCGTTGACAAGCTGCTCCGATTCATTATCCAGCGCAGAGGTTGCCTCGTCCAACAGCATAATCGGCGCACCTTTCAAAATTGCCCGTGCAATCGCAATGCGCTGTCTTTGTCCGCCCGAAAGACGGTCGCCGCGCTCGCCTGCTTCGGTGTCGTATCCGTTCTCCAAATGAATAATAAAATCATGCGCATTTGCAAGCTTTGCCGCCTCGATTATTTCCTCCTCTGATGCGTCAAGCCTGCCCATGCGGATATTTTCTCTGATGCTGCCGTGAAACAGATACGGCTCCTGCGGTACATAGGCAATCTTCTGCCGCCATTCTTGTTTCGTCATGTCCGCCACATTCTTCCCATGGATGCAGATACAACCGTTTTGCACCGGATACAACCCCAAAAGCAATTTGGAAATGGTCGTCTTTCCACAGCCCGATGCTCCTGTGATCGCCACACACTCGCCCATTCTGATATCCATGCAAAAGCGTCTGAGCAATAACGCATTCTCTGCCTTTGCCGTATCATAAGAAAAATCAATATCGCGCATACGGACCGCCATTTCCGAACCGCTGCTGTCTTCATCCTGTAGTCCGTCCATTTGCTCCTGTTCCCGTTCTTCCTCCAAAAAGTCAAAAATATTCTGCGCATAGGCAAGATAAGAAACCAACTGAGGGAAATATTGTCCGACCTGTAGAAACTGGGAGGAAAAGTTGCCGTACAGCGTATAAATGGCGGCAAGCGCGCCAAGCGTCGTGTATCCCTTTTGCACAAAATAAACGCCAAGCAGTAAAAACACAAGCAGGCACATGAGTTCAAACCCTCTGGAACTGCTCTCCAAACATGCCGAAAGCCAAATGACGCGTTTGGTTTTCTTTACATACAGGTCGTTTTTCTCCTGATACGCAGTAACGGTTTCTCTGCCAGCCCTGTACATCCGCGCCTGCTCCATTCCCTGCAATAAATCCGAAAGCCGCTGTGTCATGCCGCTGTTGATTTCAGACAGACTGCGGCTCGCTTCCCGCATTGGCTCCGTAACCGCCATGTCAACCGCAAACATGATACCGTTGACCGCAATCAGACATAACGTGAGCTGCCAGCTTAAGAAAAACATCGGCACGAGAAACACCAGCACCTGCAAAAATGGCATCAGCGTACGGCGCAGTCTGGAGCCGTAAATATCGCCCATACGTCCCAGATCATAGGAGACCTTTGACATAATTTCCCCGCTGTGATGCGTTTCGTAATAGGAATACGGCAGCTTCATTTCCAAATCCAGCACTTTTTCATAGAGCACGCCGTAGACGCGCTTTGCCTCCACATTATAAATAATGGCAAAGAAGCGGTAACATACAAGCGAAAGCACTCCGCCCGCGACAATCCCGGCAATCGTAATGCCAAGCCTTCTCAGATCCCCAGTAGGCGCAAGATCAACCACTCTTTTCATCAAGAGCGCCGAAAAAACCCCGAACATTGCAAAAGTCCCGCTCATCATCACAATCGCAAGCAGATATAGAATGCCCCGTTTTCCCATGACACGCATAGTCCGCAAAAACAGTTTCCATGTATTCCCATTCTTTTTCATATTCACCCACCGTCAATTCCGTTCATACAATTTTGCGTATACGCCGTTTGCCGCAAGCAGTGCCGCGTGTGTGCCGCATTCTGCAATTTTCCCGTCGTTTACCACATAAATACAATCTGCATTCTGCACCGTCGAGAGCCTGTGCGCTATGGTAATGCAGGTGCGCCCCCTCATCACATGATCGAGCGCGTTTTGTATCAACTCTTCCGTCCCTACGTCAATCGCGGAGGTCGGTTCGTCAAGCAGCAGGACCGGCGCATTTTTCAAAATGGCGCGCGCAATCGAAATACGCTGTTTCTGTCCGCCTGAGAGCATCGCTCCGCGCTCTCCTACAAGCGTCTGATACCCCTGCGGCAGCGTCATGATAAAGTCGTGAATCTGCGCCTTTTTACAAGCCTCCACAATCTCTTCCCGCGTTGCGTCCCGATTCCCGTATGCGATATTTTCCGCAACCGTTGTGGGAAAGAGAAAGACGTCTTGCGACACCAGCGCCAACCGATCTCTTGCCGCCTGCAAATCCCAATCGCTAATCTCCCGGCCGTAAAGCTGATAGCTGCCGCTCTGGGCTTGGTAGAACGCGCACAGCAGATGAAAAATCGTACTTTTTCCGCCGCCCGATTCGCCCACAAGCGCAATGTGTTCCCCCGCTTTTACGCAGAGGCTCAGTCCGTTTAAAACTAACGTTTCCTCCGTATATCCAAAGCAGATGTCTTGCAGAGATATTACGACGTTACTATCGTCTTCGCCCTTTGTCTGTGTTCCGCATGCCTCGTCCGGCATATGTAAAATCTCCTCGATGCGGCGAATACTGACCATGCTTACCGCCGTCTCTACAAAATCAAAAGGAATGCCGACAAAAGCCTCCGCTAACCGTCCAAGCGTCACCACAAAGGCGAGCAGTCCGCCGACGCTGAGCGCCCCGCGCCCCACAAGCAAGGCGGCGTATACAGCGCAAATGATGGTAGGTATCCACTGGATCAATTTTCTGACCAGCATTGCATTGTTAGAAACACGCGTGCGTTTTTCCTCATTGTCAACCAAATCCGCGGCCGCCTGATGCATTTTTTCTTGAAAGTGTTCCTCAAGTCCAAAGCTTCTAAGCACGAGGATTCCGCTTAACACATCCTGCGCAATTCCCGTCATCACGTCCGATTTCACGCGGTAGGTACCTGTCAGCGTTCTTATTTTTTTTACCATTTTTCCAGCGATCCAAAATACAAGCGGATACGTCACAAGGATAAGCAAAAGCAGACCCAAATTCAGACTTCCTACATAAACAGAGTAGATCAATAGCGCCGCCACATCCATAATAATTTGCGGAACTCCGGTTGACAAAAGGTTTTCTGTCTCCGCTATGTCCGCGTTCAGCTTGTTGATTACCGTCGCTGAATTTTCATTTTTCAGATACGCATATTCCACCCGGTAAAGCTTTTCCGCCACGCAGCTTCGATAAATTCCCGAAACTCTCACACAGTAAATTCCAAAAAAAATCTGTTTGATAAAAGCAAGCGCAAATCCGGCAAACATGAGCAGGAGAAATCCCGGCATAAAATCCCGCAGTATGATTTCCTGTCCGGCGAGCATTTGGTCGATGACGCCGCTGATCACGCTGTTTCCCCACACAATGGCAAAATGCAGCAGGCAGGCGCAGACAGTGCCGCCAAGTAGAAAATAACTGTATTGGAGCATATATCTCAAAAAATATCGTTTTCGTTTTTGCATTTCCGTTCTCCTATGCCGCTTCCTTTTTTATGCGGCTATTATATCAAAAATAGTTCATTCTTTTCTTTCATATTTTTACATCCTACATTGATTTTTCTGTGAATATATGTCATTTCCGAAGACCATTTCCATAGGAAAAGAGACTGTGAAAATTTTCACAGCCTCTCTCTATCTTATCATATCCTATGTAGATCAAATTTGTAAAACAGACTATAACTTGAAGAAAGCCACATCCTCTTCCAATTTCAGAGACATTTCCTTCAACTCGCCTGCAGCTTCCGCCAACAGATTGATGGTAGCGTTCAACTCTTCCATCGATGCGTTTGTCTGCTCTGTCGAAGCCGCATTCTCCTCTGATACCGCAGACAGATTCTGGATCACATCCACAATCCTGCTTCTCTCGCTGTCGCAGTCCTGCGCCTGATCGCTGATCATGTTGGATTCTTTTCTGGAGTTCTCGATGCCATTGCTCACATCGCCGAACTTCTCCTTCGTCTGAATCAGCTTCTGCTGCTGTTCGCCGATAATTTCATTTACTTCCTTCATAATCTGAACGGAAGCCTCAGAATCTACCGTTAATTGATGGATAATATCTTCAATCGTCTTAGTAGACTGCGCGGAATCCTCAGAAAGTTTGGATATCTGCGTAGCCACAACTGCGAAGCCTCTTCCTGCTTCGCCCGCTCTCGCCGCTTCAATGCTTGCATTCAGAGCAAGCAGGCTCGTTTCGCTGGCGATAGAAGCAATCAAATTGACAGCTTCCTGAATCCGGGTAACAGACTCGTTGGTGGTGCGCACAGACTCTTCAATCTTCTTAATCGCGCCCGTGGTCCTATCGTTGGATTCGCTCAACTCATTGATAATCTCAGCAGACTCCACATCCGCCACATGCATCTGGTCGGAGAGATCGTTCAGCTCGGAAACACTGGATACGATCTTCTCGATAATCGCGCCCATTCTTGCAACCTGTCCGGTGGCGTTTTCAATATCTTCCGCCATGGATACCGCGCCCTTGGACACATCTTCCACAGCGCTGCTGATTTCATCCGCAGTCGCTGAGGTCTGGGATGCCATAGATTCCAGATCGTCACCCTGCTTTTTCAGGGTTGCGGTATTCTTCTTGATATCGCCGATGATATTCTGTAATTCTTCCAACAAACGCTGAACGGCGTGTCCCATCTTGCCGATCTCGTCAGTTCTCTTCAAGATTCTCTCGTTTACGGTCAGGTTCAGATCGCCTTCCGCCAGTGAGGAAAGCAGGCCTTCCGTCTGTACCACCACTCTCGCGATGGCGCTTGCAATCTTTGCGCAGACAAGCAGCGCGACAATAAGAATCAACACGGCAATTCCCAAAATCATCATGGAACTTTGGTTGATCTTAGCGTTTGCTTCCGTAGCCGGCTGTCCGGCAAACACCATACCCACACAATTCCCGCTGGCATCAAGAGCCGGCATATAGAAAGCGTAATAGGTCTCGCCGTTGATGGTAACGCTGTCTGTCTCATATGTTTTCTTTTCGTTTAAAACGGTCTTTATCACCGCGTCGGAGGCCTTCGTTCCCAGAATGCGCTCTCCCGTATCTTTATCGCGCAGGGAAGTAGCCCGTCTGGTATCCCCATAGAAAATCGTTACATCCGCATTGCTTCCCTCTACGAAGCTGTCAATGATGTCAACATTCTCTGAAACATTGTAGTCGCCTTTAAAGAGCATGTCCCCTTCCATCCGGTAAGCGCCGGTGTCCAATGCATCATAGGCGGCAAATACGCTCTGACAGAGATTTTGAAGCCCTTCCATAGTGGTGTCGTGCACCATGCTTCTCATTGTACTGATGGCATAAACTGTGATACAGGCAACCATGATCACCATGGGAATCACACAAAGCATCAGCAGTTGCGCCATAATACCTAATTTCTTCTGTTGTTTCATCTTCCCTTCTCCTATCCCTTAGTATCAAAATTTACCCCCCCCCCCTACGATTTCAGGCAAATTCTTATTTTGCCTAAAATCGCCGGATCTGACCGTTCTCTTACAGAACAGTCAAACGGTGTTTTTTATTATAGCATAAATAAAATTATTTTAAAAGTAAAAAATCATACAAAATATGCAAAAAAAACATCCAAAACACAAAATAATAATAGTAGGCGCTTTCTATCTTCTTCTCAAAGCCCTGCTTCCTAAGGACGCACCTGCCCGTCGCCGGTAATCTGATACTTGTAAGAAGTAAGTTCCTTAAGCCCCATAGGGCCTCTCGCGTGGAGTTTCTGGGTACTGATACCGATTTCCGCTCCAAAACCAAACTCAAAACCGTCCGTAAAACGGGTGGAGGCGTTCACATACACACATGCCGCGTCCACCTCCCGCAGAAACTTCTGCGCATGGGACTGGTTCTGCGTCAAAATGGCGTCGGAATGTCCGGTATTGTATTTGTTGATGTGAGCGATTGCCTCCTCCAAAGAACTTACGGTTTTTACGGAAAGAATGAAGTCAAGATATTCCGTCCCGTAATCCTCTTCGGTAACGGCGACAGCCTGCGGAATCTGCGCCCGCACGATCTCGTCCCCTCTGATTTCCACCTGCTTTTCTAAGAGGGCTTTTCCAAGCGCCGGAAGAATGTGATCCGCAATATTTTTGTGCACCAGCAAGGATTCGCAGGCGTTGCATACGCCGATTCTCTGGGTCTTTGCATTGATGACAATGGGAACCGCCTTCTCGAGATCGGCCGTTTCGTCGATATAGATATGACAGTTTCCGGTGCCGGTTTCAATGACGGGGATCGTGCTGTTCTCCACAACGGAACGGATCAGTCCCGCACCGCCTCTGGGAATCAACACATCCACGTATTCTTTTAACCGCATAAAAGCAGTGGTTACAGCCCTGTCGTTATTTTCAATCAGTAGGATGGCGTTTCTATCAATGCCTTCTCTTTCCAGCGCATCCCCGATTACCCCGGTAATGGCCTGATTGGAATAAAACGCATCTTTTCCGCCCTTTAAAATCACCGCATTTCCAGTCTTAAAGCACAGGCCGAAAGCGTCCGCCGTCACATTAGGCCTCGCCTCATAAATAATGCCGATCACCCCCATGGGAACCCGCACCTTCTCAATATGAAGGCCGTTTGGTCTGTCAAAGCGCTCCATAACCTCCCCTACCGGGTCCGGCAGATCCGCAATCTGCATCAGACCTTCCGCCATGGATTCTATCCTTGAAGCCGTCAGCTTAAGGCGGTCAAGAAGTCCCTCCGCCATCCCCGCTTCTTTTGCACGGGCGTAATCTTTTTCATTGGCAGCAAGCAGTCTTTCGCTCTCGCTCACAAGGGCCTTTGCCGCCTGTCTGAGCGCTTCGTTTTTCTGCGCCGTAGTAAGGCTTTGCAGCGTTGTTTTTGCCGCCTGCGCCTTCGTGCCAAGCTCTACAAGATAGGCTTGTATTTCCGTTGTATTCAAAGTTTCCATCGTATTCCCTCCTCCGTAATGATACACATTGGGCAGATATCGTGCGCTTCCCATGGAATTTCCTCAAAGATTTGGCTGGAAAACGCCAGCGCGGCTGTGGTCACCTCCGCCTGCATGCGAACGATACGATCCGTTCCGCCAGCCGCCTCATCCGCAACGAATCGGGACAAATAGCGGTCATAAAAGCCGCCCCCGTAGCCGATTCGATGGCAGGCCCTGTCAAAGGCTGCGCCGGGAAGACAGAGTAAAGTCCGCGGCGAATTTTTTTGACTAACCCAGTCAGTATAAGGAACTCCGCATGTCGGCTCGCAAATGCCATGATAGCCCTCCGCCAGCTCCTCCACGGAAAAAATCTGGTAAAATTCCATATCCAGCCCCGAAACCCTTGGCGCAAACACAGCCTTTCTGTCCGCAAGCGCCTGTTTGATCAGGGGGATGGTGTCAACCTCGCTGCGAAAGCTGACATAGGTCAGAACCGCTTCCGCTTCCCTATAACAGGACAGCTTGGTCAAAGTATCCATAATCCGTCCGCTGCAGTCCCTTCTCTGCGCTGGCGTAAGAGAGTCCCGTTTCGCCAAGGCTTCCCGGCGGATTTTTTTCTTTTGCTCGGCCAGCTTTTCAGTTTTTTCCATGTTTTTCACCAAGGTTTGTGACGCTGCCATCCTTCTCCACGATGGAAATATTGTCAAGCTGTCCTTTCAAGTTTGCCCGCACATTCGCCACGTAAGCCTGCCGCAGGGCTGCCTGTTCTTCCTTTTCTTCCGGTGTCAATCCTTCTTTTTGCGATTTATGATACAGCTCGTTAATTCTCGCCGTCATCTGTTCTACGTTCAATCTTTCTTCTCCTGCCATCCAAACTTATTTTTCAAACGCGTGCATCTGCTGCACATACAGCGGCAGATCAAACTTCTCGTCCTTGTGGGCCAAAAACAGCGTGCCGATGTTCTGTCCGCTCAAAATCCTGTGAATCACCTTGATATCTTTACTGTTCGCGATGACCATATCAACGCCGGTGCTGTTCGCAATCTTGGCCGCCTGCAATTTTGTGGTCATGCCGCCGGTGCCTACGCTGCTTCCGGTAGAGCCTTTTCCCATATTCATCAGCTCTTCCGTCAGCTCCTCCACCACCTCTATGTATTTCACGTCTGGATTCGTTCTGGGATCGTCGGTATAAAGCCCGTCGATATCGGAAAGCAGAATCAACGCGTCCGCCTCCACCAAAGAAGCCACAATCGCCGAAAGAGTATCGTTGTCGCCGATCTCAATCTCGTAGGTCGCTATGGTATCGTTCTCGTTCACAATCGGGATCGCGCCCAGTTTAAACAACTCCTCAAAGGTGTTTCTCGCGTTGTAGCGGTTCAGGTTGTCCACAATCGTATTCTTTGTCATGAGAATCTGGGCCGCCACCTGATTATACTCGGCGAAAATTTTCTGGTAAATCATCATCAGTCTGGCCTGTCCCACAGCGGCGCAGGCCTGTTTCACAGCAATGGGATTATCTTCCTCCCGGTTCGGCAGAATCGCTTTCTGTCCCACGGCGATCGCGCCGGAGGTGACAAGCACCACGTCCTTGCCCATATTTCGCAAATTACACAGCTCCCGCACCAGCACGTCCAGTTTCGTGTAATCCAGATCGCCCGTCTCCTTGTGCTGTAAGGAGGAGGAACCGATTTTTACCACAATTCTCTTTTTATCCGCCATTAATATTTTTCTGTCTATCATCTTACGTTATCCTTGTCTTTACTTATTTTCCAGTGCAGCTCGAAAAACCTTCGGTTTTCCTCGCTTTCGTCATCTTACCACATTTCCATAAGCGGAGGCAACCTTCTCCGCAATCAAAATCCCATCCATGGCCGCCGAAGTAATGCCTCCGGCATAACCCGCGCCCTCCCCGCAGGGAAACAGTCCACGGATTTTAGACTGTCCCGTCTCATCCCGTAAAATCCGCACCGGGGAGGACGTCCTGCTCTCCACACCGGATAAAAACGCGTCTTCGTCATGAAAGCCGGCCATCTTATGACCAATAGAGTCAATTCCTTCTATCAGCGCCTCGTTCAAAAAATCTGGCAGAATTTCATGAACCGGGGCAAACTGCCAGCGTCCCTTTATGGCAGGCGCAAAATTGGGATACTGCAATTGCAGGTTCCCTTTTTCTGCCGCCGCGCCACTGGCAAAATCAGGAAAATGCGCCCCTCTTCGCCAGCCGTCCGCTAAAACAGCGCTGCAAAAATCCCCGTACCGTTCTACCGGCACAGCTCCTTTTGCGGTCTGATAAGCCCTCTCCTCTAAATGCCTCTGAAAAGCAACGCCCGCAAGGGGGCCTGTTTTGCCGTATCTTTCATAGTCCACAGGCGAAACGGTGACGATCATCGCGCTGTTGCTGTTTGCGCCGTCCCTTTTGCTGTAACTCATGCCGTTTACCGCCGTCCTCCCAAGTTCGGAAGAGGCGTTCACCACATAGCCGCCGGGACACATACAGAACGAATAGACGCCCCTGCCGGAAGCGGTTTTTGCCGTCACACTATAGGAGGCGGCCGGAAGAGAAAGACGGCTGCCTCCGTATTGCAGACGGTCAATCATCTCCCGCGGATGCTCCATACGTAGCCCTACCGCAAAAGACTTTGCCTCCATGGGAATTCCAGCGTCAAAAAGCGTCTGAAAGGTGTCTCTCGCGCTGTGGCCGATGGCCAGCACTACGACAGAGGCTGGAAGAAACACGCCGTTTATTTCCACGCCAGTGATCCGGCCATTCTCCGAAAGAAGCCCTGTCATTTGGGACTCAAAGCGCACTTCCCCACCCATCTCTTCGATTTTTCGGCGCAGATTGACCACCACCTCTGTCAAAATATCTGTCCCAAGATGGGGTTTTGCCTCATAAAGAATTTCTTTTGGCGCGCCGGCTTCTACAAAAATGCGAAGCGCCTCATGCATTCTGCCATCAGGGTCCTTGACTGTTGTGGTCAACTTTCCGTCTGAAAAAGTACCCGCGCCGCCTTCCCCAAACTGCACGTTGGAGGCTGGGTCTAATATCCCTTCCAGCCAAAACCGCTCCACATCCGCAAGCCGCTTATGTACTTCCCTGCCCCGTTCCAGCAGAATTGGCCGACAGCCCGCTTTTGCCAGCATGTAACCGCAAAAAAGTCCAGCCGGTCCCGTTCCCACAATCACCGGCCTTACTTTTGGGGGCAGCGTTTCCGGAAACCGATAGGATTTTTTTGTCACAATCCCGATCTGCCCGTTTTTTTGCCCACATTTCTTGATAACTTTCTGCTCCTCAGCCACTTTTACATCCACCGTATACACCGTAACAATATCCGGCTTTTTTCTGGCGTCGATGGATTTTTTTACAATGGTAAGCGATAGAATTTCTGAGGATTCCACGCGCAGCAGTTTGGCCGCCTTTTTTTGAAGCGTTTCCTCCACGTTTTGGCAATCTGGTGAAATTTTTAGCTGCGTAATCCGAATCATTTGGCAGCCTCCCGTCCGGCCACAGCCCCGCTGCTCCAAGCCCACTGTAGATTATAGCCGCCGCAAAGCCCGTCGATATCCAGAATCTCCCCGGCAAAATATAGATTCTTCTGCCGTTTTGACATGAGGGTTTCTGTTACTTCGCTGCAGTCCACGCCTCCCGCGCTGACCTGCGCCTTCTCAAAGCCGTTTGTGCCCACGACCTCTGTCTCCAGACCGCAGTATAACTTCCGCAGTCTTTGAAACGCTTCGGCAGGGACGTTTTCCGCCCGCTCCGATTCCCGGATACCGGCGAGCTTTAACAGCAGTTGGTTTATTTTTTTGTTGACCAAACCAGTCAGAAATATTTCCATAGAATCTTCCCCATGTTCCCGTAAGCGCGTCTCAAAAAAGGCCCTGCCGGACTCCTCGTAAAAGTCGGGAAGAAAAGAAATCTTTACCACAACCTGTTTTCCCTCCTGCAAGGCGCGGGCTGCAAAACCGCTGATCTGAAAGGTGGGAATGCCGGAGATGCCGTAATCCGTTAGTTGCAGCTCGCCCCTCTCCACGCGGACCGGCTTTCCCTCCAAAAAAAGGGTGAGCTTGGCGTCGCACCGGACGCCCGCCACCTGTTTATAAAATTTCTCTTTACAGCGAAGGGCTGCAAGGGCCGGCACTGGCGTAACGATCCGATGCCCAAACTGCTCTGCCAGACGGAAGCCGTCCCCGTCGGAGCCTGTATTTGGCGCGGCGCAGCCTCCGCAGGCAAGAATCACCGCGTCATAACATCCGCGCGCTCTCATACCACTTACCAGAAATTTTTCCTGTTTCCCGTCGTAGGAAAGGTCTCGTACGGCCTCTCCTGTATGTACCTCTACGCCTTTTCTCGCCAGCTCATAACGCAGAAGATCGAGCACCGTGGACGCCTGATCGCTGGCCGGATATAGATAGCCGTCCCTGTCCTTGATCCGCATACCCAAGGACGAAAAGAAAGCTTTTGTCCGAGGCACGTCAAATTGGGACAAAATGCGGTCGGCAAGCGCTGCCCCGCTCCCGTGATAAAAACATGCGCCCATAACTTCATTGGAAAAATTGCATCTGCCGTTTCCCGTAGAAAGGATTTTTTTCCCTACCCTGTCGTTTTTCTCATAAATATCCACCGCCGCGCCGCTGCGGGACGCCCAAATGGCCGCCGTCATTCCAGCCGCGCCGCCGCCGATCACTGCAATTTTTCTTCCCATCACTGACGCTTCCCTTCTTCTACAAACTAGCTTGAGTAAGACTCCAAGAACAAATACAGTTCCTCTTCGCTGGCCACATATTTTCCCTCCATAATCTCCCTCTGTAAGGAATCGGGCAGCAAATCGAGCAAAATATCCGTGTTCATATAGATGGTACTTCTGTCCTCCTCATAGACCACAATAAAGTGATCCGCAACCATCAAATAAAATCCCTCCGGCTCCTTCTCCTTATAATACTTGCATACCACCACCCGGTCCTTAGAAAAAGAAGTCAGTTCGATGGTTTCAAACCCTTTTTCTAACTCGGTCAAAGGCGGATTTTTGTCGTAGGCGGAAATGGCTTCCAAAAGCTCTTCCCTGTTTAAGCCGATATACATGACCGGAACCGTTTCCTGCGACTCCGTAACCGTCCCCTGATTCAGATCCACCAGCTCCACCAGATACAAGGTATCCGCCGTCACCACCGGAACCTCCGTTACAGCCGTCTCGATAATCTGCTCCGGCTCCTTTTCTACCGGACTGTTTTGCACGCCGCTTTCCAGCTTTTCGTGGTGATACCGGTTCGGGTAAAAAAATTCTTCCGCTTTCAGCGCGCCCCAGCCGCCAAGTCCCAGCATGACGGTAGATAACGCCATAAAAAGACTGATACGTTTTACAAGCTTCATTCCGTTTTAAACCTCTCTTGTCGGATTTCCTGTAATCAGTATCAGCCAATTCCTGTTTTTTATGCAGCCCACACTGCAATTAGCATACACAAAATGCCAATATTATTACAAAACGCCAATATTTCTGCCTAGTAAAATAAACAGAAAACCAAGCGGTATTTCCTGTAGTTCCGCCTCTCCAAGAACACGGAGAATCATGAGCAGGAAAAGATAGAAAAACAGTCCTACAATCAGCGAAATCAAAATCGTAAGAACGGCGCCCACCGTTTCTAACAGCACCAGATTCAGCAAAAATACCACCACACCGGAAACAGCGGCAGCCGCACAGGGGAAAACAATCCCCGTAAACCAATCGGGCTTATACTTAACGCGTCTGTTTAACAGCCAAAATGAAAGCGCCATATAAATGCCAAACAAGAAAAGTAAGGAAGCAAGCAGGCCATCCACGCCCATCTGCATACGCTGTACCATCAAGTAAGCCACCAGAACATGCACCGCAAGGGAGACAAGAGCCGTGAGAAAAAGCTCTTTTGCCATGCGCATTTTATGCAGAAGCTGTCCAAAGAGAAAACTGAACGTAAACAGGACAACGAGAGCCGCCCCCTTTTGCAGCCATCCCGAAAGAACCGTAATCTGTGCCGTCGGACGGCCGTAACAGCATTCCGAAAAAGGTTTTGCCAGTACCGCAAGATAAATGGCTGCTGGAAATGACACAATCGACGCGTTTCTCACCGCTTTGCCCATCCGCTCACGCATACTGCGGTATTCCTCACGCTCATAGGCGCCGCTTATTTTTCCGGTCAGGCCATGTACGAAGAGGATGGAAATACCCGCCCCCATTCCGATTAAGGCCGCAAATTTACCATAAAAACATCCCCATTGGGCCGTGCGCACCGCGCCGTTTTGCGTCACGTTCATACAATAATTGAAAAAGCGCTGATCCACAAGCAGAAACAGATTGGAAAGCACTGCGGCCGCCGCAAGCGGAATCATATTTCCAAGGAGCAGCCTCTGAATTTCAAAACGGGTCTCAGCCCGTCTGCTGTTATCCTGTCCCAGACGGCCCCGCAGCGTACCGGAATAAAGGAAGAAAAGCACCGCAAGATGCAGCAGGGCAATTACTTGTGAAGCCATAACCCCCAGCATTGCGCCAAGCGCACCAAACGCGTATGTATGCGCCTCCGTCTGTAAAAGCGCCGCTACCTTCTCTCCATACCCGTGGAAGGCTCTGCCCGCAAGAAGCGCTCCGGCTAACATCGCAATTTTTTCAAGGTATTGCGAATGGGCTGTGAGCACGCCAAGTCCGTACCCGTTAAAATACCCCCGCAAAGCGCCGACCAGCGCGGAAAAAAAGATACAGGGCGCGGCCGCCAGAATCGCTGCGCGGCATAAGCGCTCCAAAACCAATACCTCCGCAATCCAAGCGGAGAAAAACAGCACAAAGAGCGTCATCACCGCTCCTAAAACAAGATTCATAAAAAAGGCCGTCCGAAAAACCTTTCCCGCATTCCGGTAACGCTCTCTCTTTACCCGGTATCTGATAATGCCAGCCATGGCCTGTGACATGGCGTAGGATATCACAAGCGAAGCCAAAAGAAACAGCTCAAAAGCAGGAGCAAAAAGCCCCACGCCCGCATCTCCTATAAAACGGGAGAGCGGAATCCGCATGAAAAGAAGAATCAGATAGGACAAAATTCCAGCCGACAGAACAATTCTGTTTTTCAGATTTTTGATCATCCATTGTACACTCATTGTTATCCTCAGTATCTGTAAACTATTCCCGCGTGATGCCAAGTCCCGCAAGCAGCGCCTCCTGCTTTTCTTCCATCACGTCCGCTTCCGCTTTTTCCATATGGTCGTAACCGCACAGATGAAAAAGGCTGTGGGCCAGAAGAAAAGCAAATTCGCGAAGCTCGCTGTGCCCGTACTCCGCAGCCTGCGATTTCACGCGCTCGGCGTTTAAAACGATATCCCCCAAAACAAGCTCTCCGCTGTCCGGATCAAAACAGTCGGCCTCGCAGTCTTCCGCTGCCGAAAAATCGCCCGGCGTCTCAAAATTCAAATTGGGAAACGAGAGCACGTCCGTCTCTGCGTCCGTATTCCGGTAGTTTTTATTATATTCCCTGATTCCCGCGCCGTCCGTAACCAGAAGATTTACAACAGCTTCATAAGGACAGTCCTCAGCGTCAAGCACAGCCCCCATGACACGGGAAAGGAGTTCTTTCTCGTCAAAGGAAAAGACGCTTGTCCCTTCATGCTCAACGTAAGAAGTCATAGTATAGTTTCTCCTGAATAAATATTTTCTTCATCTTGCATAACTGCGCAAGAGAAAGCTCGTTTCCCCAAAGCTCATCCGTCTCAAATTTTTTCTTAAATACGGTGTCAATCAGTTGTTCATAATCCAGTTCCGCTTTCGGATCTTTCTCAAACAAATACAAAATGGAAGATACGATACAATCTGCAAACAGTACCACGATGGTTTCTTTGGAAACAATCTTGGCGTCCGGATCAACGTATTCTTGTAAAATCTGCTTTGTCTTCGGAGGAAAATGATACTTATCGCAAATAGCGGAGACATTCTCCCATGTATTTTCTCCCTTGAGTTTTCCGATTCTGTGATAATAACCGCAGGCCTTCACCGCAGCGTCGTCGATGCCCAGATTTCTGGCAACCTTATCTCCCAGATAGGCCGTATGGATCGCATGATAGTATTCTTCCTTGGAAAGCTCCTTGAGCTGTACCAACAGCGGGCATTCGGGATCGTTAATTTCCATATATTTGTCCCGGTATCTGTGTATCACGGTGGAACTGACCATTTTCAGGCAGACCAGCAAAAGAATACAGCAGATCATCAAATTAACGCCCGGTATCAAAAACTGGGCCATGGAAAGTTTTTCCTTGGCAAACAAAATTACGTTAGCCGTAAGGCTTAAAGCCAGAACAAGCAGGGAAATGATCGCCGGAATTCCCACCTTAAACTCCTCGTCAAGTACAGAAAAGACCAGAATACCAGCCATACCGCTGATGAAATAGAGCCAGAAAACCGCATAATCACAGCCGGCAAAATTCACGGCCAGAAGCAGACAGAGACTGCCCGCGGCAAGCCCCGTCATTCCGTTGGAAAACACGCCGAGCATGACAAACAGCACAAGGAAAGGCCATCCCGTCACTGGCAGAAAGGGTAAAAACACCGCCGCCACAAGGCTGATCAAGAAGGTTAACGCAAACCGCCCGTAACGCCCCTCGTTCCGATAGACAAAAAAACCGTTGATCTCGCTCAAGGTAAAGGAAAAAATGACAACGCCTGTCCCGGCCAAAACCATGACGATATTGCGGATCATATGATCCGTCTCACACTGATAGAACACGCTGCCAAGCCAGACGATCAGCCCCGCCATGGCAAACATGATCATAAAAACAAAAATTCTTTTGATAACATTGCTGTTTTTTTGACTGTTATTCTTATTTTCCACGCTTATAATTCCTGTTTCCTGTTTTTTGTTCACTGCGTCGTTTCTCTTTTGCCTCGTAGTCGTCATATGCCTTCACAATCTTCTGTACCAGAGGATGTCTGACCACGTCCTTACTTGTCAGATTACAAAAAGCGATATCCTCGATCTTTGATAGGACTTTTACGGCCACGTCCAACCCCGATTTCATATCGGGAGCCAGATCTTTCTGGGAAGCGTCTCCGGTAACCACCACCTTGGAACCGAAACCGATTCTCGTCAGAAACATTTTCATCTGCGCCGGCGTAGTGTTCTGCGCCTCATCCAGAATAATATAGGCATTGTCCAAGGTTCTGCCTCGCATATAGGCCAAGGGCGCGACCTCAATCAGACCTTTCTCCATATTGCGGGCAAAACTTTCCGCCCCCATAATCTGATAAAGGGCATCGTAGAGAGGCCGCAGATAGGGGTCCACTTTGCTTTGCAGATCGCCCGGCAGAAATCCCAGCTTCTCTCCCGCCTCAATCGCGGGTCTCGTCAGGATAATGCGTCCTACCTCGTCATTTTTAAAGGCGGTCACCGCCATAGCCATAGCAAGATAGGTTTTTCCTGTGCCGGCAGGCCCAACGCCGAAAACAATCATGTTGTTGCGCATGGCGTCCACATATTGTTTCTGCCCGAGCGTCTTTGGTTTAATCGGCTTGCCGCTTACCGTGTGACAAATACAGTCGCTGTCCATGGCCAGAAGCATGTCCTCTTTCTGCTCTCTGCCCAGCTCTATGGCATAATCCACACTCTGCTCCTCCAAAACGTTTCCTCTTTTGGACAACGCCAAAAGCTCGTTCACAATTCTGGCCGCCCTGTCGGCAGCCTCCCGTTCCCCGGATATATGAACCGCGCCGTCCCGGTCTATAATCATGACCTTTAAATCATTCTCAATCCGTTTGATATGGGAGTCAAACTCCCCAAACAAATTCTGCATGTGCTCTACGGGCACATCAATACTGACTGTAAACGCTCCCATTCCCCGCCTCTTTACACTGCAGCCGTCACTGTGCCTGCTCTTCTTCCGCTTCCGGCGAAACGACAGGTTCCGTGGCGGTTGGAACAAGCTTCACCGCCGACTCCTCAAGCTGCATATGGGCCTGTAATACCCATTTTTTATCATTCTTTTTCATTGTAACATTTTTTTCGACAATTTGTACCCCTTTTTCATCTAAAGTTACGATAATTTTACGCCACTGCTCCTGTAAGAGCGCTTTCATCTCCTCATCCGTGTGCATTTTAGGGGTGATTTCATATTCCTGAACGGTTCTTTTCCCATAATAAAGCGGCAGATACAGATGATCCAGAAGCTTAACCTGTTTTTTTTCTTCACTGATATCGTAATAGCCGTAGGGAATGTCAAAAAGCCGCAGGGATATCTGCTTTTCCCCCGCTCCAAATACGGGAATCTCCATGCTTTCCCCTGTATAGCATTTCTCGTCATAGGCAATCGCTTCTTCCAGAGAAATATTTTGCCCGTAGCGCAGCGTAATATCCGCGTCCGCTTGTACATACTGATATTTACGCACTGTGGTATCCTCGTTGTAGACGGGAACCGCGCCGCTCACAAGGATATCTCCCTTCTTCACGCTGTCCCCGCAGGCGACGCAGGGCACGCCGCTTCTGGTGATCATATAGGTCACAACGCCGTCCTTTTCCGCAACCAAATCCATCCCCTGCTCTTTTACATCCGCCCTGTCCTCATAGGACGGCATATCGTTTTCTTTGATATGGATCACTAACGTGGTTCCCTTAAGCTGTGCGGACGTCCACGTAATCAAATCATAATCTTCCCGCAGGTCTTGTTCTAAGGCCGCGATATCAAGGGCGCTTTTTTTCATGGTAGTGCGCACGCCGCGTTCTTCCAGATAATCCATCAACACGTCTTCTGTCAGGGCATAGTTCCCTTCAATCCGAATATCCCAGATAAAACGGGACGCCAGACACCAAAACAGAATACAGCAGACAAGCCCCGCCACAAAAAGCTTGCGCCGCATCATTTTCGATACAAAAAAAGGCAGGCCATATTTTCCCATCACGGCCGCCCTCGTCCCGGTTTTTTTGAGCAGCGGTTTCAATGCAAAAAAACCGTCTACACTGATGTGCATCGTGTGATAACCGCCATGATCTTCAATATCCCACACCAAAATATCATGATTGCCGAGAAGATTCAACAGCCGCTCCACGGAATAGCCCCACACCTTAATCACAACATAACCTCTCAAATACTGTATCCAATGAAGCATATCGTCTCCCCTGCGCGCTCATAGATAGCGAAGCGCGTCAATCTTTCCGCTGATTTTCATATCTTCATTGGTATAGTAGTCGATGGACAGGGAGCTTCCCTCAAAACATATTTTCGCGTTTTTTCCCTGCAGAACGATGGACTCCGTCGTATATTCCAAAATTCCCTTATAATTTTCGATAAAAGCCTCTCTGTTGCCTGTCACGGTGACAATGGCCGCCCCAAGCATGGTGTCCTTAGGAAGCTTTAAAGACTCCACAATCAGCTCCCTCGACTTTACAAACGGCGTAAACGGTTGTCGTCTCTTTTCTCTTCTCATGGTACACTATATGCGATTGCCGGGTCACTTATGATAAGGCTCCCCGTTAATCATCCGGTACGCCCTATAAATCTGCTCCAACAAAATAACCCGCATCAACTGGTGCGGGAAGGTCATATCGGAAAAGCTGACTGCCAAATCAGCCCGTTTCTTTACCGCGCTGTGTAAACCGAGCGAACCGCCGATCACAAAGACGATATGGCTGATTCCGCTTACCCCCAGCCGCTCTATTTCCCCTGCAAAGCTTTCCGACGACATCTTATGTCCTTCAATCTCAAGGGTAATCACAAAGGCGTCTTCCGGCACAAGCCGGAGAATCCGTTCTCCTTCTTTTTGCAGGATCTGCTCTCTCTGCGTTTCGGAAGCCTTTTCAGGCGTCTTCTCGTCTATCGTTTCTTTCATTTCAAGCCTGCAATAACGACTCAGGCGTTTTTCATACTCGCCTACCGCTTCGCGGAAAAACTTTTCCTTTAATTTACCGACTGTTAGCAATGTTATCTTCATAGATTTCCTGATAATAGGCGTCCACAAAGTCGTCCACGAACGCTTCGTCCAGATTCATGAACTTGTCCTCTATGGCGCCCCGCATCTTCTCTGTGCGTTTGTAGTACATTTCTTCCTCTGTCAGTTCTTCCCCCGTATCTTCCTCCTGCACCAGCGCGTCTATGGCCGCCCGGTCCAGATTTTCCAGACACCATTTTGCGATTTCTGAGCGTAAGGAAGTCTCTGATTTCGCCTTAATCAAAAGCAGCTTGGAATCCCGCATGGATACGACGCCAAAAACGATAAAGAGCACAAACATCGCACCCATGACGCCGCACACCAGATACTTGCTGACGCCCGCATTCCGGTAAAGAGGTATCACGTTACAGAAAATTAACACAACCACAATAAAACCGATTCCGCCGACCGCCAGAAGCGTATATGCCGAGGAACGGTTATCTTCCGCCTTTGTCGCGCTGCTTTGATATCGAGGCATAAACAGAATCCTCCCCCTATCGCTATTTTAACAGCTCCCTGATTCCCTGATTCTTATTATCCGCTTGATCCACATCCATACAGACGTTTTTATCTTCCCGGTAACGCCAGACAGAACATTCCCCGATGGCGCTCATATCCCTCCAAAGTTTGAATACACCCTTTTGGGCAATCCCATCCCATTCCTGTACATTACCGATATAATCCACCGTATTTGCATACATGTCGCCGTCGTAAAGCCCGTCGGTAAAATTGCCAACCACGTTTTGAATCATGATCTTTCTTGTCGGTTCCAGCTTAGAAATGTCCACGTCATAGTGCTCCGCACCCTGTCCGTTCGGCAGATTATTTTTCCATTCGCCGGCATAACTATGGGACATATAGACGCCCATCGCGTTTGTTTTGTTTCGCTGGCCGATATAGAAACGATACCAGGTTCCCTTTCCGCTTCTGACCCCATGACTCCACTCGCCGAAATAGTAACTGCTCTTTTCATAAATCGCAAAGCCGGTGCCGTGCGGCTTCCCATCGCCGTCCACATCGCCCTGATAGTAATATTCCTCAGTTCCTTTCAGTTCATTGGATAATTTGACATAGCGCTTTAAGTGCGCCAAATCCCAAATCGCATCCTGATTGTTGTCTGCAAAAAACGGATAGGCCTCCTTTAAAATAAATTCTTTCGTGTAAGCCTCGTCGTTTTCGTCTTCAATATCAATGACAATAGCCGTCTTATCGTCATCCGCAGAAATTGGTTCTTCCGGCGTCTCTTCTTCCGGTTCCTCTTCCTCTTCTTCGTCGGGAGTCTCTTCCTCCTCCGGCTCCTCTTCCAACACGGGAGGTTCCTTTTCTTCTATGGTCTGTTCGTCGGCTTTCTGCTGCTGCTCGGCATAATCCGTGATATTCTGCTGCAGATCGCCGTCAGCCTCCTTACCGCGGTCTTTACGGCCGGTCATAATCGTGAGCAAAATCAAAATACAGATGAGCAGCACGGCGATGACGCCCAGAAGAATTTTTGTCACAAACGGTCTTTGCAGAAGACTTCCCTCTTCCTGAAACCCGTCATCCTGTTTGTTATTTTTATCCTGATCTGTCAAATTCATATGCCACACCCTTTCTTTGATGGAAAACAGTCTATTTGTCCCATTCTGTTTTCCATCATAAAGGATACTTATAAAGATTCACTCTGTAAAATACTTAAGAATTTCTTAGATACTCGTCGATGCCCTTCGCGGCCGCCTTACCTGCTCCCATAGCCAAAATCACCGTAGCCGCGCCCGTCACGGCGTCGCCGCCCGCATAGACGCCCTTCTTTGTGGTCGCGCCAAAATCTTCCTCCGCCACGATACACTTGTATTTATTTACCTCAAGTCCTTCTGTGGTAGATGAAATCAACGGGTTGGGAGACGTACCAAGGGACATGATCACCGTATCTACCTCCATCAAAAACTCCGAACCCTCAATCACTACGGGACGGCGTCTGCCGGAAGCGTCCGGTTCGCCCAGTTCCATGCGCACGCACTTGATACCGGACACCCAGCCGTTTTCATCGGCAAGGATTTCCGTCGGATTGGTCAGCAGATCAAAGATGATGCCCTCCTCCTTTGCATGATGCACTTCCTCCACACGGGCGGGAAGCTCTTCCTCGCTCCTGCGGTACACAATATGTACCTCCGCGCCGAGACGAAGCGCCGTTCTTGCCGCGTCCATAGCAACGTTTCCGCCGCCCACCACAGCGACCTTCTTACCACGCATAATGGGCGTGTTGGAAGCTTCGTCAAAGGATTTCATAAGGTTGCTTCGGGTCAGGTATTCGTTTGCAGAAAATACGCCAAGCGCCTGCTCGCCGGGAATTCCCATAAATTTCGGAAGCCCTGCGCCAGAACCGATAAACACAGCGTCAAATCCCTCTTCCTCCATCAATTCGTCAATGGTAACGGATTTTCCCACCACCACGTTGGTCTCGATCTTAACGCCAAGACTCTTTACGTTCTCAATCTCCTTGGCCACCACATCCTGCTTGGGCAGACGGAATTCCGGAATGCCGTAGACAAGCACACCGCCCGGCTCGTGAAGAGCCTCGAAAATCGTCACCTCGTAGCCCATTTTCGCCAGATCGCCCGCACAGGTTAATCCGGCCGGGCCGGAACCGATAACAGCCACCTTCTTATTCTTCTTTTCCGCCGCGCCTTCTGGCTTTACCCCGTTTTCCCTTGCCCAATCGGCAACAAAACGCTCCAGCTTGCCGATGGAGATCGGTTCGCCCTTGATGCCGCGGATACATTTGCCCTCGCACTGGCTTTCCTGCGGGCAAACGCGGCCGCAGACAGCGGGAAGCGCAGAGGATTCGCTGATAATCTGGTAAGCGGCGGCGATATCGCCCTCCTTCACCTTTTCAATAAAACCTGGAATATTGATCGCGACAGGACAGCCCTTGATACACTGCGCGTTTTTACAGTTGATACAGCGTTCGGCCTCGCACATAGCCTCCTCTTTATCATAACCGAGACACACTTCCTCGAAATTCGCCGCGCGTACTTTTGCATCCTGCTCTCTGACAGGAACCTTCTTTAATACATCTGTTTGCATTTTATTTGTAATCTTCCTTTCTTAACAGTTTCCGCACCCGCCATGATGGGTGTCTCCCTCTTTGGCTTTCAAATAATCTCTGCCTTCTTTGGTCTTATACATCTGCTGGCGCTTCATCGCCTGATCAAAATCAACCTTGTGGCCGTCAAACTCCGGGCCGTCCACGCAGGCAAACTTCACCTCTCCGTCCACCGTCAAACGGCAGGCGCCGCACATACCCGTTCCATCCACCATAATCGGATTCATACTGACAACGGTAGGCAGTTCATATTTTTTCGTGGTCAGGCAGACAAATTTCATCATAATCATAGGCCCAATCGCCACGCACACATCGTAAGATTTTCCTTCGGACTCGATCAGATCTTCAATTACTTTCGTCACCATACCGCTTCTGCCATAAGAACCGTCGTCCGTTGTGATATAGAGATTCCCGGCAACCGCCTTCATCTCCTCCTCCATAATAAGCAGCTCCTTTGTCTTCGCTCCTACAATCACATCCGCCTCTATGCCTCTTTCATGCAGCCATTTCACCTGCGGGTAAACCGGCGCCGTGCCGAGTCCCCCGGCAACGAAAAGAATTTTTTTGTTTTTCAGGGAAGCTTCGTCCTCGTGTACAAATTCTGAGGGACATCCAAGAGGGCCGACAAAGTCGTGGAAGCTGTCTCCCGTCTGTAAATGCCGCATCATCTCTGTGGCCGCGCCCACCACCTGAAATACGATGGTAATCGTACCCTTATCCCTATCGTAATCGCAAATGGTGAGAGGAATCCGCTCCCCCGCCTCGTCCATTCTGACTATCACAAACTGTCCCGGCTGGCAAGAATGCGCCACACGGGGTGCTTCCACATCCATCAGATAGATGTTAGCCGCAAGTTCTTCCGCTTTTATGATCTTGTACATCTCTACACTCCTTTTGTTTTATTTGTATGCCATATATAGCATAGTCAATCTTTCCCTCTTTTGCAAGCCTCAGATCGGATTTGCCACAAAATCCCCATTCTCATCATATCCGAGCTGGGCCGCTTCTCCGGTATACGCCTGCACAAGAAATACCTTGTCCGTGCGGCTGAGCATCCCCGTACCGTCGTCATAATATTCGTATATGGTATAATAATCCAAGCCGCCAACCTTAAGCACGGAGCTGAATTGATAGCCAAACGTCCCCGTTTGTCTAGTATTCCGTCCCGTGGCATCCACCAGATATCCGGTCTCCACCAGACGATTGACCAAATTAGACACTGCCGTGTCCGTGGCGATCGCTCCCCACAGTTTTAAGGTATATGTACGGGTAGTGACCTCGCTGGCGATCCCCTCGCCGCTGATGTTCACAAACTTAAAGAGCGTCGTTCCAAGGGGCATAGGAATTGGCCCAGTGTAGGGTACGCTGTCCGCCGTAGGCTCCGATTCGTCCGTGGTATAAAATATTTTACAGTTCTCCGCCGCTTCCACGGAAATCATCGTTGCTTCCGAATATTCCCCGCTGTAAAGCTCCACTTCCGGCGCGTTAGGAACGGCCAGATTAATCACATAAGTTTTTGTCACAACGTCGCTTTCGATCCCATAATCGTTTACAAAAAAGGCACTGACCGTATACTCCCCTGTCTCTAAGAAGAGCGGCGCCGTATAGATCGAACTGTTCTTATCCGGTTTTGTTCCGTCCATCGTATAGTAGATGGTGCCCGACGTATTAGAACTGAGTTTCAAGGGAATCACTTCCGCATAGTTTCCTTCCACATAGCTGAATTCCGGCTCCATGGCAAGATAACTCTGGAACATGCCGACGATTCGCTCATTCTCGCAATCCCTCAAAAGATCATTGATCTGTCCGAAGGCCTCCTGATTGGCATAAATGGATATAATCTTGCCGTAGGCCTCCTCCACATCCGCCTCAGAATACCGGCTTGCGTTCTCCTTGTCAATCACCCGCATAAGTGTAGACAGAGCGGCCGTGTCCTGTTTCTGCAGATAATAATAGTCCGCTTCCAGAAAAAGAATCCGCGCCTCCTCCGGATAGGCGGCATAGGCCGTCTCCAGACAGTCGATGGCCTGCGCATAGTCGCCTTTTTGCGCATAAGCTTCCGCCCGGCTGATCTGATATTCTACTGTCCGGATGTGATAAGCGTAAAGAGCGTAAGAAATTAATCCTACCACAAACAGGATTGCAAATGCCAGAACGACCTGCAGCCCCCGCCCCCTCTTGTCATCACGAGAGGCTGGGGAATCCGTCTCCGGTTCCGTCTCAATTTCTTCCGCCGGCTCCTCCCCGGTCTCATCCTCAAGGGAAACCAACGTGGAGAGCGTTTCCGTTATGCTGTTTTCTATTTCCGGTTCAAAATCCGGGACAATCTGTATCTCTTCTCCGCACTTGTCGCAAATGAGATACCCTTCCGGCATTTCATGTCCGCAATGGGGGCACTTCATAGGCCATTCCCTTCTCTGATACTTCCCGTTTTATCTTAATTTACTGCAAAGATACGGAATTTACACAGTTATACATCAGCATGGCAATCGTCATAGGGCCGACGCCGCCCGGCACCGGCGTGATTGCGCTGCAAATTGGCGCTGCATCCTCATAATCCACATCGCCGCAAAGCTTGTTGTTCTCATTTCGGTGAATGCCCACGTCGATTACCACCGCGCCTTCCTTCACATATTCTTTTGTAATCATCTTCGGCTTTCCTACCGCCACAATCAAAATGTCGGCGCGCCGCGTCACCTCTTTTAAATCTTTCGTCTTGGAGTGGGCCACCGTCACCGTGCCATTTTCCCGAAGGAGCAGAAGCGCCATGGGCTTTCCGACAATATTGCTTCTGCCGATCACCACGCACTCCTTTCCAGCTATCTCCACACCCGAACGCTTTAACAGTTCAATGATGCCAGCAGGCGTACAGGACACAAATCCCGGCTGCCCAATGCAAAGCGCTCCCACGCTCTGGGGGTGAAAGCCGTCCACATCCTTCTTCGGATCGATAGCGCGGATCACCGCATCCTCGTCGATCTGTTTCGGCAGAGGAAGCTGTACCAGAATCCCGTTTACCTCATCCTTTTTATTTAATTCCCCAATCAGGGAAAGCAGCTCTTCCTGCGTCGTCTCCTCCGCCAGTTCATAGGATAACGATTCGATTCCCACATAGGCACAGGCCTTTTTTTTGTTTCCCACATAGACGCTGGAAGCTGGATCGGCGCCTACCTGTATCACGGCAAGACAGACCGTTACGCCCTGCGCCTTTAACTGCGCCACCCGCTCCTTCACCTCATCTTTAATCTGTGCGGAAATTGCTTTTCCATCTATGATCTTTGGCATTACGATACTCCTCCTATTTGACAGCGTCTAAAACAGCCCCACAATCTTTCCTTCATCGTCTACGTCAATCCGATACGCCGCTGGGGTTTTCGGCAGCCCCGGCATCGTCATAACATCCCCTGTAAGCGCCACCACAAAACCGGCTCCCGCAGACACATAGGCCTCTCTCACATGCATTTCAAAGCCAACAGGCCGGCCCAAAAGTTTCGGGTCATCCGACAGCGAATACTGGGTTTTCGCGATGCAGACCGGAAATCTGCCAAAGCCGTCCCGCTCCAGTTTCTCAAGCTGCCTTTTCGCCGCCGCCGTATAAGTCACACCGCCAGCGCCGTAAATCTCAGAAGCAACGGTATGGATTTTTTCCGTCAGGGACAACTCATCCTCGTAGAGCGGTGTAAAATAACTTTCTTTTGTCTGCAGCGTGTCGAGGACCTTCTGTGCCAGAGCGATTCCGCCCGCTCCGCCCTTCTCCCACACTTCAGAAATGGCAAATTCACAATCCCGGTCTTCGCAGAAACGCTGCACATAAGCAATCTCCTCGTCCGTGTCCGACGAAAAGGCGTTCAGCGTCACCACAATGGGAACTCCGTACTTATGGATATTCTCAATGTGCTTTTCCAGATTCACGATACCTCTTTGCAGCGCGGCCAAATCCTTTCTGGAAAGATCTTCCTTCGCCACACCGCCATTATATTTAAGCGCCCTAATGGTAGCGACCAAAACCACGGCGTCGGGCTTTAAGTCCGCCATACGGCACTTGATATCAAAAAACTTCTCCGCACCCAGATCCGCACCGAACCCGGCCTCCGTGATCACATAATCCGCCATATGAAGCGCCGCCCTGGTAGCCATCACCGAGTTGCACCCGTGGGCAATATTGGCAAAAGGCCCGCCGTGCACCAAAGCCGGCGTATGCTCCAAGGTTTGGATCAGGTTCGGTTTCATAGCGTCCTTCAAAAGAGCCGCCATCGCGCCCACGGCCTGTAAGTCATTCGCCGTTACGGCATTGCCGCTGTCGTCATAGGCTACAATAATGCGCGCAAGCCGCTCCTTTAAATCTCTAAAATCGGAAGCCAAACAGAGAATCGCCATAATCTCCGAAGCGACGGTGATCACAAAATGATCCTCCCGCACCATGCCGTTACTCTTGCCGCCCATACCGATCACAATATTCCGAAGCGCCCTGTCATTCATATCAAGACAGCGTTTCCAGACAATTTGTCTGGGATCGATGCGCAGCAGATTTCCCTGCTGGATATGGTTATCCAAAAGAGCTGCCAGCAGATTGTTTGCGGAAGTGATCGCATGGAAATCTCCTGTAAAATGCAGATTTAAATCCTCCATCGGCACCACCTGCGCATATCCGCCGCCTGCCGCGCCGCCCTTGATGCCAAAACAGGGTCCAAGAGACGGTTCCCGCAGGGTAATGACCGCCTTTTTGCCAAGCTGATCGAACGCCTGTCCAAGCCCTACCGTGGTAGTGGTCTTCCCCTCTCCCGCGGGCGTGGGATTGATGGCCGTCACAAGAATCAGCTTCCCCTCCAGATTTTTTTTGATTTTAGCAATATATTCATCTGAAAGCTTCGCCTTATACTTTCCGTAGACTTCCAGCTCTTCCGGCACAATGCCGATATGCTCCGCCACTTCCGTGATCGGAAGTAATTCCGCCGCCTGCGCGATCTCAATATCTGTCTTCATGCTGTTTCCCTCACTCGTTTTGAATCAGTTGCTCAAACTCCGCCGCGCTCATCAGGATGCGTCTGGGCTTCGTGCCCTCCTCCTCGCCCACAACCCCGGCGTCGCAGAGCTGATCCATGATACGGGCCGCCCGGTTAAAACCGATCTTAAACATACGCTGTAACATGCCGATGGAAGCCTTATCCTTCTCAATGATGAAGCGTCCCGCTTCCACAAAATATTCGTCGTACCCGGAGTCGCCCTCCCCCATGGAACCGGGGCCTGCCGGACCACTCTCTACGACAAGACTGTTAATCTTCTCCTCCACTGCCTCGTCGGCCGCGCTCTCAGGCGCATAATCCTTTAAAAAATCCACCACCCGGGAAACTTCGTCATCCGAGACAAATGGTCCCTGAATACGGGCCGGCTTTGGATAACCTTGAGGATAAAAGAGCATATCCCCCTTACCCAAAAGCTTCTCCGCACCCACCATATCCAGAATGGTACGGGAATCCACGCCGCTTGAAACCGCAAATGCCACACGGCTTGGCATATTCGCCTTGATCAGTCCGGTAATGACATCCACCGAGGGCCGCTGCGTCGCTATGATCAAATGGATACCGCAGGCTCTGGCAAGCTGTGCCAGACGGCAGATAGATTCCTCCACCTCCCCAGGCGATACCATCATCAGATCCGCCAGCTCATCCACAATAATCAAAATCTGGGGGAGTTTCTCCGGCGCCTCTGGATCAGAGCCTTTCAGGCTCTCCACTTTTTTATTATATCCCTTGAGATCCCGCACGTTCAAATCCGCAAATTTCTTATACCGTTCGGTCATCTCCGCCACGCCCCAATGCAGGGCCGCCGCCGCTTTCTTCGGATCTGTCACCACCGGAATCAGCAGATGGGGAATGCCATTGTAAACGCTGAGTTCCACTACCTTCGGATCAATCATAATCATCTTCACGTCATCCGGATGCGCCTTGTACAAAATACCCATGATGATCGTGTTGATGCAGACCGATTTACCCGAACCCGTAGCGCCCGCAATCAACAGATGGGGCATCTTCGCGATATCCGCATATACCGTCTTTCCGCCGATATCCTTTCCCACTGTAAAAATCAGATTGGCTGGAAACTTCTTAAATTCCGGGGATTCCACCAAATCCCGAAAAGGCACCGCCGTATTCTCCTTGTTCGGCACTTCAATTCCCACCGCCGCCTTGCCCGGAATGGGCGCTTCAATACGAATATCCGTAGCCGCCAAATTCAGCTTGATATCGTCGGCAAGCCCCACGATCTTGCTGACTTTGACTCCTTGTTCTGGCTGCAGCTCGTAACGGGTTACGGAAGGGCCTCTGCTGTACTGGGTGACGGAAACCTTTACGCCGAAGTTTCTGAGAATCTGTTCCAACTGCTCCGCCGTTTCCCGCAATTCTTTGTCTGGGTCTTTCCCCTTTTTCGTCTGCCGTTTATCTAAAAGTTCCACCGACGGAAACCGGTAATAGTCCGTCTTATTTCGCCCGCCTGCCCGAGCGCCCCCTGTCGCGGATGCAGTTTTCCCAGCGCTCTGTGCCTGTCGCGGACGAGCTGCCGCCACTGGCCGCTCCCTTCCTGCCGCAGGCGTCATTTGGTTCCCCATCTGCGGCTGATAAGAATCCATTGGCTGGGCCGGAGTTGTCTGCTCCATACCGAACTCATCCTCTTCCTCTGGCTCTTCCATATGAATCTCGCTCAGTTCGTCGGATTCCTGTTCTATGTAATGGTAAGAATGCCGTTCTCTCACCGGCTCCTCTTCCGGCTCATCCTCCTCAAAATTCACCGTAATTTCGTGGATATCGTCCCGTATCTTCTTCTCGTCAACCGTCTTCTCCGGCTCTTTGCCAAGAGCCGTGTCCAGCATAACGCCGGAAACTTTTTTGTCCATGCGCAGAAGCTTTTCGTTTTCCAGCTCTTCCTCCCGCAGCCTGCGCTCCTCTTCCTCCAATCTTCGCCTCTCAGAAGCGGCTTCCCTGCGTTTCGCCGCCCGTTCCCTGCGGTAGGCCGCGTCTTCCATGGAGCGCTCGTACACTTTTCTTCCGCCTGCCGCCACGCCGCCGATAAAGGACTTCTCCGTGACAATCACCAGACAGATAATGCCGAGCACAAGAATCAAAAGCACAGTTCCTACCATCCCCAGAAACTTACAGGACAGATAGGCTAAAGAGCCGGCAAGTACGCCGCCGCCTTTATGTCCCTCGCTGCAGCGGCCATAAATTTCCAAAAGCTGATACCCCTCCGCTTCAGCGGGATTGGTATTAAAAAGCTCAAAGCTCATACCAAGCAAAAGGAAAAAGACAATCCCTGCCACCAGCTTTCTCGTGGCGATGCTGTTCCCCACATTCAACATGCCGAACGCAATCATCAAAAAGATGATGAGGGGCGCCACAAAGGCAAGCAGCCCAAAGAGACCGAACATCACGTCGCTGACCACATCCCCAAACTTGCCAACCACGCCAAAATTACACAGAAATAAAATAAGGGCGAGGGCCGCCAGCACAATCAATAAAATCTCATTTCTGATACCCGGGTCCATAGGCTGGTTCTGTCTGCCGGTTTGGGATTTTGTCCGGGTGTTTCCGGTACTTTTTCTGCCTCTGTTCGTATTCTTTTTATTCGCGGATGACCCCCTTGCACTCTGAGCCGCCATGACTGCCTCCCAAAACCGTAACGCTAAACCACTTTTCAAAATTTTCCTACTATAGTATAGCATTTTCATTTTGGCTTGTCATCCCTTATTTTGTATCTGCCATTTTCTTGCCTACCATATCATGAAGTTTTGCGATAGCGTCGCTGATGCCGCCCACCTCGCAGATGATGCCTTCTTCCACGGCCTCGCGCCCCACAAGCACCGTTCCCACATCCTTTGTCAGCATTCCCGTCTCCATCATCAGTTCCTCCAGACGGGGTTTCGGGATCTTACAATGCTCGCAGACAAATCCCGTAATGCGGTTTTGAATCTGCTTAAAATAATCAAAGGTCTGCTGGACGCCGATCACCATACCGCTTAAACGTACCGGATGGATTACCATGGTGCCAGTAGGCACAATATAAGAATAATCCGTGCTCACCGCAATCGGCACCCCGATGGAATGACTCCCGCCAAGCACCAAAGACACCGTCGGCTTGCTCAAAGAAGCGATCATCTCTGCGATGGCTAGACCGGCTTCCACATCGCCGCCCATCGTGTTTAAAAGAATCAAAACCCCGTCCACTTCCCCGCTGTCCTCGATCGCAGCTAACTGTGGCAGAATATGTTCGTACTTAGTGGTCTTCGCATTGCCGTTTAAATTATCGTGTCCCTCCACCTCTCCTATGATGGTGAGCAGATGTATCTTATGGTTCTGGGCGTTTTCATCAAGCGTCACCTGCCCCACTTTCTCAATGCGCTCATCCTTTTGCTTTTCATTCTCTCTCTTTTTTTCCTGATCCTTCTCTTCCTTGTTTTTGCTGTTTTTATTGTTTCCCATAGTTTCCTCCATATCTCTCTGCATAAACAGAGACTCGAAATGCTCCGTGAGACTTCCTCCTCTGCCTATATTCTGCATATATGCGGAAAAGGGAACCGAAGTTTCGGTTCCCTCATAGTATCGCTCTTATTTCAAATTCTATACCGCCCTAACGGTCAAAATCGTCTCCCTCTGTAACTTCCACATCATAATGCATATCCGCTTCCGAAACGCTGTGATCAAAATCCATTTCCCGCTTCACATGTTTTTTGGGCAGAGGCAGCGGGTTCTCTAGAAAGCGGGGTTTTTCCTCCGAAACCGCCGCCGATACTGGCTCTTTCGCAGGCGCAGATACTGGCTCTACTGGAACCGCCGCGTTGATTTCTTCGATTTTTTCCTTCATAAGCTCCGCCTGTCCGCCGAATAAGACGTTCTTTAGCCCAAGGCCCGCCATCACGCTCCAGAAAAAAATCACCACAATGCTGAAACCGCCGATGCTGAGATCCATCAAAAAGGAGGGCGTTATAAAAATACAGGGCAGAAACCACAGAGAAAAATCCTGTTCCCGTCCCATCCTGATAAACTCAAACGCCACAAAAGAGGCCGAAAGAAATAAAAGCGCAAAGAGCGGATACTCCAAGTAGATTACCTCCAACAGCCTCATGCGGTCTATATCCGGCGAAAAATAGGTGTCCGCCCACCATGCCAGTCCCTGATAAAAAACAACGCCGCTGGCGGAGGCGTCCTCCGCAATAGCGCCAAAAAAGCCGGCGATTCCGCCCGCGATTACAATCAGCAGTCTTCCAAACTGCTGTTTTCTTCCCACAGCCGCCTCGCAGGACTTCCCGGTAAACAACCCCGTCAGAAACAAAAAAAGAACAACGCAGCCCATTTCCAGATAGCATAAAAATCCCAAAACAATCCCCAAAAGAAACGCTCCCGGCAGGCCGCCGTAAATCAGCCGCCCTGCAAGCGAAGCTTTCACGAAAGAAACGACCAGATAAAGGCCCGCCAAAAACAGGGCCGTCAAGAGACATTTTGGATTAACCACACCGACATAATGGATGCACGAATTGGAAAAGGCCAACACCAAAAGCACGATGCACGCCGCAAAGCGCCCTGCGGCCTTCCTTACCGCCAGATAGGCAAAAACCATTGCCGCTATCTGCAAAAAAACCTGAAACAAGGCAGCGGCCGCCGCGCTGTTTCCCAGAAAAGAAAGAACCACCCGCAGACAATTTACATACAAATCGCTGATTCCGTGGGGAAACGTAAAACCGCCCCCGCCGCTTCTGACCATGGCCAGATCGTAATATTCGCCAGCGTGCAGAACAGAATCCTTCCCATCAAAAATAGACGCCCAAATAATTCCTTCTTTCAGCCTAAGGATTGTGCCGAAAACAAAGGACACGGATACGACAAGCGTCTCTGTCATGGACAAAAAATGATTAGAAAAATGGTATTTTTTTCGGATCAACCGACCCAAAGCCCTGCTCCCCGGATAAAGGCACAGCAGTAACGCAACAAGCACGAAAACACCCAGACTGGCAAGCGGCTCCCCCACATAGAAGCTATACATGCTGTACCCTACATAGCCCAGAAGTATAATGCAAATCCCCGCGTAAATCACCCAAAGTACATAGTCAAACCAAGTTTTCCGATATATCATGATTGGTATCCTTCTCTTCTGAACCTCTAATCCCCGTGTGAGGCAGAGCTTCTCTGCTACGCCTCCTCACACGATGCAAGCGCCTGTGAAAGATCTTCTATAATATCGTCAATATGCTCGATCCCCACAGAGAGTCTGACCATCTCAGGGGCAACGCCCGCTTCTTTCAGCTGCTCGTCGTTCATTTGTCTGTGCGTGTGGCTGGCTGGATGTAAAACGCTTGTCCTTGCGTCCGCCACATGGGTTACAATGGCCGCCAGTTTCAGCCGGTCCATCATCTTTGCGGCCGCTTCCCTGCCGCCCTTTAATCCAAAGGAAATCACGCCACAGGTGCCGTTCGGCATATATTTTTTCGCAATCTCATAATATTTGTTTCCAGGAAGGCCCGGATAATTTACCCATGCCACTTTCTCGTGGCCCTCCAAAAACTCCGCGCATTTCTGCGCGTTATAGCAATGCCGTTCCATCCGCAGAGGAAGCGTCTCAAGCCCGACATTGAGCAAAAACGCATTCTGCGGAGACTGGATCGATCCCAGATCCCGCATCAACTGGCTGGTTGCTTTCGTGATGTAAGCAGCCTTTCCAAATTTTTCCGTATAAACAATGCCGTGGTAGGACTCGTCCGGCGTGCAAAGCCCCGGGAATTTATCCGCATAAGCCGTCCAGTCAAAATTACCGGAATCCACAATGCAGCCGCCTACAGCCATCGCATGTCCGTCCATATATTTTGTAGTGGAATGGGTCACGATATCCGCACCCCATTGAAAAGGATTGCAGTTGATCGGCGTAGCAAAGGTATTATCCACAATCAGGGGCACCTGATGCGCATGGGCCAACGCAGCAAATTTCTCAATGTCAAGCACCACCAGAGCCGGATTTGCAATGGTTTCCGCAAATACGCACTTCGTATTGTCCTGAAACGCCTTTTCCAACTCTTTTGCCGGCGCGTCCGGGTCAACCACCGTGCAGGAAATGCCCATCTTCTTCATCGTACAGGTAATCAGGTTAAAACTGCCGCCGTAAACCGTGGAACTCATGACCACATGATCCCCCGCCTCGCAGATATTAAAAATCGCATAGTAATTTGCCGCCTGTCCGGAGGATGTCAGCATAGCTGCCACGCCGCCTTCCAATTCGCATATTTTCGCCGCCACACAGTCGTTTGTGGGATTCTGCAGTCTGGAATAAAAATATCCGGCTTCCTCCAAATCAAAGAGCCGTCCCATCTGCTCCGAATCCTCGTATTTAAAAGTCGTACTCTGGTAGATCGGAAGCACGCGTGGTTCCCCGCTCTTCGGCTTCCATCCCGATTGAATGCAAATTGTCTCTTTTCTATATGCGCTCATCCCGTTCTCCCTATTCGTCCCAGTTGTGATACACCGCCTGCACGTCGTCGTCGTCTTCCAGAAGGTCTAATGTTCTTTGCAAATTCTTAATTGCCCCTTCGTCCGTCAGCTCCACCCAGTTTTGGGGAATCATCGTAACTTCGGAAGAAATCGGGATCACGCCTGCCGCTTTCAGCGCTTCGTCCACCGCGCTCCACTGGTCGGGATCTGTGTAGATCTCATAGCTGTCCTCCTCCTCTGAGAAGTCCTCCGCACCCGCATCCAAGGCCATCATCATCAGATCATCGGCCTCCAGATCGCACTCCTCCCTGTCAATGATAATCAATCCTTTCTTATCAAACATAAAGGAGACGCAGCCCTGCGTACCGATGCTGCCGTTTCCCTTGGTAAAAGCGCTTCTCACATTGGCCGCCGTCCTGTTGATATTGTCCGTCAGCGCGTCCACAATGATGGCTACGCCGCTTGGCCCGTACCCCTCATAGGTGACATATTTATAATCCACATTGCCGCCCTCGCCGGCCGCTTTCTTAATACCCCGGTCGATGGTGTCGTTAGGCATGTTGTTTGCCTTTGCCTTGGCGATCACTTGAGCCAGTTTAAAGTTGTTTGCGGGATCAGGGCCGCCCTCTTTTACCGCCACCGCAATTTCCCTGCCGATAATGGTGAAAATCTTGCCCTTTGCCGCGTCGTTCTTTTCCTTCTTATGTTTGATATTTGCAAATTTTGAATGTCCAGACATCGTTTTTCATCCTTTCCCTAATCATTCTACTGTGGTTTATGTTTCCTCTTCTTTCGCCCGTATTGCGGACACCGTCTGAATCATATGATCTTTTACCTCCGTAATACGGAACGTAAAGCCTCCGTAGTCAAACTCGAAGTCTTCCCCTTCCTCCGGAATATGTTCGAGTCTGGAAATCACAAAGCCGTTGACCGTATCAAAAGGTTCGTCCTCAAAAGAGATCTGTAACTTTTCTTCCAATTCCTCCAAAGGCATCATCCCCTGAATCACATAACGATCCGTCCCATTCTCCTTTATGTAGGTTGCGTCCTCGTCATATTCATCCTGAATGTTGCCGACGATCTCCTCAAGAATATCTTCCAGCGCCACAAGTCCCGCCGTCTGGCCGTACTCATCGATCACGATCACCATCTGGATTTTCTCTTTCTGCATCACCTGAAAGAGGTCGTTGATCTTACGTTTCTCCGTGATAAACCGCGGCTCCCGCAGCAGTCCTTTTATCTTTCCGATGGGGCGGTTTCGCATTTTTTCATTCATCTGCATTCGCATGACGTCCTTCAAATGCAAAATACCGATGATGTGGTCTATGGTCTCGTCATATACCGGAAAGCGGCTGTTATGCGCTCCCACAATAAAAGCGGCCGCTTCCTGCAGCGTCATCGAACCGTCGATGGCAATCAAATTATTGCGGTTGATCATGATATCCTTGGCTTCCTTGTCGCCATACTCAAAGATATTCGTGATCATCTCCGCTTCATTCGCGTGGAGAATCCCCTGTTCATGACCCACACTCACCATGGAAAGGATTTCTTCCTCTGTCACATCCTCGCGGTCGTCCGCATCCCGCACGCCAAGCAGATGCAAAACCAATTTCGACGTAACATAAACCAGACTACTAAAAGGCGATACGATCCTCACATAAAAATAGAAAGGCGTCGCCAGCGCGCGAAGCCACTCATCCGGATGCTTTGCCGCCGCTTTTTTCGGCACCGTTACGCCGATGGTCATAATTATGTACAAAAGAAACACGGTCACCACCACAGACACCGCTACTGCCAGCGCCCGCAGATAAAATACGGGAAGCGTTCCGAAATGTACGTTCACCTGATCTGACACCAAAAAAGAAAAATACCTGTTTAAGCGGTACAGAATAAAGGCTCCCAATAGGAGATTGATGGTCACCACGCCAAGCTGTGTCGCCGTGGCGTAGGCTGCATGTTTCTCCACCATATAAGCAAGTCTTTCCTGCTTCTTTTTCTGTCTTTCTGTCTGCTCCTCCGGCTCCTCGCCGCCCGAACCGCCTTCTTCTCTCTCCGTTCCCCTGCGGCTCTGCATCGCTGTACTGAAACCGTAAAAGATCATTTCCAGAACAAGCATAACTACAAACCAAAGGATGCTGCTACTGCCCGAACTGCCTTCTTCCATAAAACCTTTCCTCTCCATATGCAACTGTTAGAAGTTCTTCTCGCACTAGTATATTATCATATCAATTATTATCCAGCATGTCAAATCCGCCCTCTTATCCTATGTACCCAGTTCCAGACTGATCATCAAGCCCTCGTTCACCGCCCGCATGATGTCAGAATCCAGATGGCAGACTCTGTCTTTCAAGCGCTGTTTATCTATGGTGCGCAGCTGCTCTAATAAAATGACCGAATCCTTTACCATGTCATATTTTCCGGCGCTTAACTCAATATGGGTAGGGAGTTTCGCCTTGTTCATCTTTGACGTGATTGCCGCGCAGATCACTGTCGGACTGTGTCTGTTTCCCACATCATTTTGTATGATAAGTACCGGACGTACCCCGCCCTGCTCAGATCCCACCACCGGACGCAGATCTGCGTAATAAATATCTCCTCTTCTCATTACCCTACACTTCCTTCGACCTTTCACTTAAAAACTGCCTTTGTTTTCTAGTTCCGGCAATAGTATTGCCGCTCTTCTTCGGTCGTATACAGGATAAGGAAGCGTTTTTTGCCGGTCTTAAAAAGTCTCTCCATCGTAATCAGCTATACCGACAACCTCGCCGTCCCTGATATAAATCCGTGGAATCCGCTTTCCGAGGTCACAGGCAAGTTCATAATTAAATCTGCCGGAAAGCTCTCCCAAAATCTCCATGGTAATCTCCTCCGCACCGTCTTTTCCGATCAGCGTCACCTCGTCGCCTTCCGCCGCCTCCGGAATTTCCGACACATCTACCATAAACTGGTCCATGCACACTCTGCCGAGAATCTGCGCCCGTTTTCCCCGGATCAGCACATACCCTTTATTCGACAGACTTCTCGGATAACCGTCTCCATACCCTACCGGCACGGTGGCGATCCGCGTCCGCTTCTTTGTCACATAAGTTCCCCCGTAGCTTACAGGCGTTCCCGCCTCCACTTCTTTCACATAAACCAGATGGCTTTTCAGGGAAAGGATTGGCTGAAGGGAGAGGCTTTCCCTTGTCACTTCCCCGGAAGGTGACAGTCCGTACAGCGTAATCCCCGCCCGTACCACGGAAAGATTCGCCTCCGGCATCGTAAGAATCCCCGCGCTGTTGGAGCAGTGTTTGATCGGAATCTCTATCCCCGTGCGGCGCTCCGCCTCTGCAAGAAACTCTGTGAACTGCAAAAGCTGCGCTTTCGCCGAGGTTTTATCCTTCTCGTCGGCTCTTGCAAAATGGGTAAAAGCGCCTTCCACAACAATATGTGGTAAACTCATAGCCTGCACCATAAAAGCAAGCCCCTCCTCGTCGGGACGGATACCAATCCTTGACATACCCGTATCCACCTTCACATGGACTATGGCTTTTTTCCCAAGTTTTTCGGCGCAAGCGTCAAGCTCCTGCAGCATATCCCTTCTGAAAACGGCGGGACGGATATCCAGTCTGATCAGTTCTTCATAACAGTACGGAAAGGTATATCCCAAAATAAGAATCGGCTTTTTCAGTCCGGCTCTTCGCAGGAGAACGGCTTCTTCCGCCGTGGCCGTTGCATAGCCAAACACATAAGAAAGGGATTCCAATTCCCTGCCGATGGGCACGGCGCCATGACCGTAGCCATCCGTTTTGATCACACCGATCATCTTTGTTTCCGGCGACAGACGACGATGCATCCGCTCCATATTCTGACGGACCCCGGAAAGGTCCACCGCCGCGTATACTCTCTGGTATTGCTCTAACATGGTTTCTCCCCTTACATTAACATATTCAAAAGACAAAAATCTGCCAAAAAGACGCCAAAGCCCTAAGACTCCGGCGTCTGTGCCTCTTCCTTAACAGACTCTGCGTCACGGTCTGTTTTTCCCGTTTCTTCCCTCTGCCCTGTCCGGGCGTCCTGTTGTTCCGGCGCTTCCTCCTGTGCCGCTGTCTCCTTTTTGCGGTATTTCTCCTCCGGATCATACTCCATATCGAAAAGTTCCAGTACCTCCGCCCCAAAGATGTCATGCATATAGGCATAAAGTTTGTTGATCACAGCCTCTTTTTCCTTCTTACGCACAACCTTCTTTTTCAGCTCCCGCCTGATTCCGCTGATCCATTCCTCAATCTCATCCAGCTCTTTTGTGCTTTTTTTCAATTTTTTATAGCAGACATCCATCGTGATCAGCATAAGCTGGTTATTCAACTGATTGATCTGTCTCGGCAGCTCCACCAGCTCTTCCTCGTAGGCGTCCATCTTTTCATTACACTCCTCGATCAGACGCTTGTGATCAGCCATATCCTTATCTTGTTTTTTGCTGGGACGCTCCCCCATCTCGTCGGCAAGGATCACTACCTCGTCCATCAGCTTTTTTTTCAGCTTTTTAATTTCCTTGGTCTCTGAGTTAAGCTTCGCCTGCCGTTTTAAGAGATCGTTCAGCGCCTTTTCCAATCCCTTTAACTCCGGGGTAAATTCCGACTGGGTAAAAAGCTTATGCCACTTGTTGTCAAGCGTCAGAATCGGGATCTTTTTCCCGATCAGCGCCTCCTTAAACACCTCATCTGTTCTGGCCATTGCCGTCAACCTTTCCGCCTGCCGCACCCTCCGCCTGTGAGGAGGAGAGATTGTAAGACAGCTTCATCAAACTGTCTGATAAATGTACATTCTCCACCTGAATCTGTTTGGGAACGGGCAGATCAACATGCGCAAAATTCCAAATTCCCTTAATCCCGCAGTCAGCCAGCTTTTTCGCCACCTCGACAGCGGAAGTTTTCGGTATGGTCAGCACCGCGATATCAATATCATTTTCCCGCACAAATCCGTCCATCTCTTCCATGGGCCGCACTTCTATGCCGTGTATCATTTTCCCGCATATCCCGGGATCACAGTCAAAAATACCGCGGAATAAAAATCCCCGCCGCTCAAAATTCGTATAATTGACAAGCGCCTGTCCCAAATGACCCGCTCCCACAATAATCAATCTGTGTTCCCGGTCGAGTCCTAAAATTTTTCTGATCTCGTCATAGAGATATCCCACATTGTAACCGTATCCCTGCTGACCGAAACCGCCGAAGGTATTCAAATCCTGTCTGATCTGTGAAGCCGTCGTCTGCATGATATCCGAAAGTTCCTGCGAGGAAACTCTCTCGATTCCCTCATCCTTAAGTTCTCCCAGATACCGCAAATATCTGGGAAGACGACCGATCACAGCCTGTGAAATTTCTTTTTCTTCCACAACCGTATCCTCCGCCGCTTTTTCTTTTCACTATACGCCATTGTGAAATTCTTGTCAATCAATTGACACAGGCCGCTTCAATCTGTACACTGAGAATTGTATGTATCGGCAGCTTATGAATCAACATGCCTGCACTATCACATAAAAAGGACTGGTAACAATCATGATATTATCCGTAAACAACATAGGAAAATCTTTTCACGAGGTTCCCATACTGAAAAACGTTTCTTTTCATATAGAGGATTATGAGAAAGCCGCCATCGTCGGCATCAACGGCGCTGGCAAGACCACGCTCCTTCGTATCATTATGGGAGAGCTGCCCTCGGACGAAGGCCTCGTGACCGTCGCCAAGGACAAGACGATCGGCTATCTCTCCCAACAGGAAGCGGTTTCCGGCGAAAACACCATCTATCAGGAGCTGCTTCTTGTAAAGCAGCATATCCTTACCATGGAGCAGCAGATGCACACCATGGAATTACAAATGAAAACACTTTCAGGAGAACGTCTGTCTGAGCTTATGGACGCCTACGCTTCCTTGACCCACGCCTATGAAGCAGAAAACGGCTACGCCTATAAAAGCGAGCTGACTGGCGTCTTAAAGGGGCTTGGTTTTTCTTCGGAAGACTTTGACAAACCGGTCTCCACGCTCTCCGGCGGCCAAAAAACCCGCGTGGCGCTCGGAAAGCTTCTTCTCCAAAAGCCAAACTTAATTATTTTGGACGAGCCCACAAACCATTTGGATCTGGCCTCGATCGCATGGTTGGAAACCTATCTGTTAAACTATAAAGGCGCGGTGATCGTGGTCTCCCACGACCGCTACTTTCTTGACCGTATCGCCACTAAAGTGATCGAACTCGACAACACAAAAGCCACCGTCTTTGCCGGCAACTATTCGGCCTACGCCGCCGGCAAGGAAATGCTTCGCACCGCCGCCTATCACGCCTACCTAAAACAGCAGCAGGAAATCAAACATCAGGAGGCGGTTATTGAAAAATTAAAATCCTTTAACCGGGAAAAATCCATCAAGCGGGCGGAAAGCCGGGAAAAAATGCTTACGAAAATAGAAGTATTGGAAAAGCCTGTCGAAGTGCATGCGGACATGCACCTGAAATTGGAGCCAAAATTTCAGAGCGGAAACGATGTACTGCAGGTGGAGGGGCTGTCCAAAGCCTTCGGCCCTCTCTCCCTCTTTGAAAACTTGTCTTTTGAGCTGAAAAAAGGAGAACATGCCGCCATTATCGGGGACAACGGCACGGGAAAAACCACCATCCTGAAAATCATCAACGAACTTCTTGCGCCGGACAACGGAACCATCCGCCTCGGCACAAACGTTGCCATCGGTTATTACGATCAGGAGCATCATGTGCTCCATCCGGAGAAAACACTTTTTCAAGAAATCTCCGACGACTATCCGAATCTAAGCAACACCGAAATCAGAAATACGCTGGCCGCCTTTCTCTTTACCGGAGAGGACGTTTTTAAGGTGATAAAGACGCTCAGCGGCGGGGAACGGGGACGGCTCTCCCTTGCAAAACTCATGCTCTCCGAAGCCAATTTCCTGATTCTAGACGAGCCGACCAACCATCTGGACATTACGTCCAAGGAGATTTTGGAGGACGCCCTGAACGCCTACACCGGAACTGTGCTCTATGTGTCCCACGACCGTTATTTCATTAACAGGACTGCCCACCGCATCTTAGACCTGAACCGGAAGACGCTGACCAACTATCTGGGCAATTATGATTACTATCTGGAAAAAAAGGACGAGCAGCTTGCCAAAATAGATACTGCCTCCCTTCCGCTCAATTCCCGTAAATCAGGAACGGCGGACACTTCCTCCGAGTCAAAACAGGACTGGAAAACGCAAAAAGAACAGCAGGCCGCCCAGCGCAAACGGGAAAACGACCTAAAAAAATGTGAAACCGAAATCGAAACACTGGAAACCCGTAATGCCGAGATTGCAGAGTTGATGGCCTCCCCGGAGATCTGCACGGATGTGGCGAAATTACAGGAACTAAACAGGGAAAAAGAAGAGATCGACGAAAAGCTCGCCGACCTCATGGAAAAATGGGAGCTGCTCTCCGAGTAAGAGACAGCTCCCACATTCGATTTATGCAAGACTGTCAAAGGTTTCCCGAATCGCCTTGATAAAATCTTCACTGTTTAACACCGTCACATCCTTGAGGGACGTAATCAACGCCAGATCTTTCGTCATCTTTCCAGACTCGATCGTCTGTACCGTGGCTCGTTCCAGTCTGTCCGCGAAATTCGCCAGAGCAAGATTGTTATCAAGCTCGCCTCTCTTCCTGAGCGCGCCCGTCCACGCATAGATCGTGGCCACGGAATTGGTAGAGGTCTCCTCTCCCTTCAAGTGCTTATAATAATGCCGCTGTACCGTACCGTGGGCCGCCTCATACTCGTAAACGCCGTCGGGAGAAACGAGAACGGAGGTCATCATGGCAAGAGAGCCGAAAGCGGAAGACACCATATCGCTCATCACGTCCCCGTCATAGTTTTTGCAGGCCCAGATAAAGCCGCCCTTCGCCTTCATCACACGGGCCACCGCATCGTCGATCAGCGTGTAGAAATATTCGATACCCGCCTTTTCAAACCGCTCTTTGTATTCCGCGTCAAAAATCTCCTGAAAAATGTCCTTAAAGTTGTGATCGTACTTTTTGGAAATCGTATCCTTGGTTGCAAACCAGAGATCCTGTTTTGTATCAAGCGCATAGTTAAAACATGATCTTGCAAAGCTCGCAATAGATTGATCCGTGTTGTGAATCCCCTGTAAAATGCCCGGTCCTGTAAAAGTATGAATCGTCTCCCGAATTTCCGTACCATCCGCCGCTGTAAACACAAGCTCTGCTTTCCCTGCGCCGGGAACTTTGATCTCCGTATTTTTATAAACGTCCCCGTAAGCATGTCTCGCTAACGTAATCGGCTTTTCCCAGTTTTTCACGCAAGGCTCAATGCCTTTGACGATGATCGGCGCGCGAAATACCGTGCCGTCCAAAGCGGCGCGGATCGTGCCGTTGGGACTCTTCCACATTTCTTTCAGGTTATATTCCGTCATTCTGGCCGCATTGGGGGTAATGGTTGCGCACTTAACCGCAACACCGTATTTTTTCGCCGCCTGCGCGGAGTCCATGGTAACCTTGTCGTCGGTCTCATTACGATGCTCTAACCCTAAGTCATAATACTCCGTTTTCAAATCGATATAGGGAAGAAGCAGCTCCTCCTTAATCATTTTCCAAAGAATCCGAGTCATCTCGTCCCCATCCATTTCAACCAGAGGAGTCGTCATTTTAATTTTTTCCATATCTTCCGCCTTTCCCGCCATTGCCTTATCCAGCAGACTATTTTTCTTCTTTCTTTTCCCCGGTGTTATCCCCGTAAATTTCCTTCAATCCGTTCTTCACCATATTGTCGTAAGCGTTAATCATATGCTGATTCGCCAGCTTCTCGGCAAGCGAAGCGTCCCCCGCCTTAATGGCCTCCATAATCTGTCTGTGTTCCTCATTGGAGGCTCGTCCTCTGGTATTGGTCGCCAAAGTCTTCTGCCGGACACGCAGGACATATCTGTGAAAATCCCTCAGCGTATGCTCCAGCAGCTTGGAATCGCATGCCTCATAGAGAATGTCGTGAAACTTATTGTCAAGCTCCGCGATCTGGTCTAAATGCCCCTTCTCCTCATGGAAATCCGCAAGATAGATATTTTCCTCCATCTCCTCCATCTGATCCTTCGTGATCTTCTCCGTGGCGAGGCGGGCGCACAATCCTTCCAAAAGGGAACGGATCATATAGATGTCTTTTACATCCTTCGCCGTGATGCCCGTCACATAAGCGCCCTTATTGGGGACAATTTTAATCAGTCCCTCCAATTCCAACTGCCGGAAAGCTTCCCTGACCGGTGTGCGGCTTACCCCCAGCTCTTCGCCGATGGCCACTTCTTTCAGCTCCTCATGCTCCTTATACTTACCGCTTAAAATATCTTCCCGAAGCTTCTGAAAAACCCGTCCCCGCAGGGAATATTTGTCGTTCGATTCATACTTTTTATCGTAGTTTGTCATTTTCTCCACACTTCTACACACATAAATTCCCGCAGACAGCCGTTTTCAGCCAAACTGATAGCAAGCTTGCCGTCCTCATCGGGTGTAAACCTCTTTGTACGAGTATAATTGTATACAATATACGCGATTCTGTCAATAATATCTGCACATTTTTTCTATGTCCAACATCCCCCAGCCCTGCTTGCTGCCATCCTCACCCAGATCTTTTGCAGTAAAAATCATTTGCCGTTTTACTTGTTCACTGCTCGCATAAGGGTATTTCTGTAAAAAGAGGGCCGCCGCGCCGGAGACGATCGGGGTGGACATGGACGTGCCGCTCTTTCTGATATAGGCGTCCCTATAGTTTCCCCTCCTGTCCCGATAGCACTGTACATTGCAGGACATGACATCCGTACCGGGCGCTACAATATCCGGTTTCCTGTAAGGCAGATCGCTCCTGCCTCTTCCGGAATAATTTTCACACAGATCCCTTCTCGCCCCAAAATAGCCGCCCTCATGGCATCCCACCGTAATGACCTTACGGCTCTCGCCAAGGGGAGACAGAGATCCTTTCTCCGGTCCTTTGTTTCCGGCGGCGCAGACCACAACCACTCCCTGTTCACAAACCGCCTCTAAAAGTCCAGCCAGCGCATCCATGCGCTCCCCATCCCCACTCTCACCGATCCCGACGGAAATATTCAGCACACGGATACGGTAACGCAGACGATTCTCTATCACCCAGAGAAGTCCTTGGTACATGCTGTCGATACTGCCCTCCCCCTTTTCATCAAGCACCTTGCCTACACAAAGTCTGCATGTAGGCGCAATTCCAGAAAACCGTCCTTTGGAAAGTCTTCCGCTTCCGCCGATACATCCGGCCACATGCGTTCCGTGTCCGCTATCATCGTAAGCGTCCTTTTTATCGTTTACAAAATCACAAAAAGCGATAACCCTGTCTTCAAAATCAGGATGACCGCCTATTCCCGTATCCAGAACCGCAACGCAGATTTCCTGTGACGCCACATCATACTGTATTCTGTCGCTGCACCCTAGTTGTCTCTTTACCCTGTCCATCGTACATAAAAAAACTCCCGGCTTTAGATATATATTATGCCGGGAGTCAATTTATGCGCATATTCTACATTTTTATTTTCTATGCCCTATCCTGCGAAGTCTTCTCCGCCACCGCATCCATGTCGTCTTCCGATAGAAAAACATCGCCATCGACAGGAAGAACAAACCGGCACAGAGGAAATACTTCGGATGGATGCTGTAATCTCCGGTATCCGGGGAAGCGTCCTTCTTTCCGAGGGAGACAAACACCGCCTGCCCATCTTTCACGTCCGCAACCGCGACGCCGGAAGAACCATAATTATAGATACCGTAATCGGAGAAATGAGCCGCCTGAAACGCCACCGCGTCTTTTCCGTTTACCGATACGATACGGCTGTCAACCTCCTCCAACTGCCCATCCTCGTCCAGACACACTACATGAAGGTTATTTGACAGCACACCGCTTGGAAGCGGCATGGTAATTTCCACCCGCTGTTTTCCTAGTCCCGTGATCGGTACATTGGTATGAGTATCCGTCATTTTGATCTCATATGCGTGCAGGGAATGGGGCAGTTTATTTCCATAAATCGACTTGTACACATCGCCGATCTTCACCTTCGCTTCCTCGCTGTCCGCTATCTCAATCCGATAGCTGCCCTCATCGCCTTCCATAACCGCCGTCACATCCTGCGGTACGGAATAGCTGTTATTCATCACGGCGATGCCCGAACCCTGCTCCTGCGATTCCTCATCCGCAAACATAAAAGGCGAACCCTGCTCCAACGTATAAGACTTACCGCCATAGGAAATCGACTCTCCCGCTACCGGACCCTTATTCCGCCTGTACAGGATCGTCAGCGCGCCGTTTTCTTCCGATGAATCTCCGCCATTCGACCCTGCCGCTTTTTCCTCATCAACAGCCTGATCCGCCGCTGCAGCTTCGGCATCCGCCGCCTGATCGTCTGCGGAAGCCGCCGTTTCGTCTCCCCAGATCTCTTCATCCGCACTGCCCTTCCGGCAGATCACGCCAAAAAACTCGCTTCCCACAGAGGACAGACAAGTCCCAGTCAAATCCGTGATCCCCTTCGGAATCACATAAGTGCGTATTCCCGTAAAAACAGGCCCCCTGTAGGTATCGCGGTACAGCTTTGTAGCCGCCTCCTCATAAGAGCGGGCTGGGAGCGTATCTCCCTCAAAAACAACCACGCCCTCCCTAATGGCTTCATTGTCAAAAGCACGAAGCCCTATCTCCTCCACGGAAGCGGGAATGATGACCGTCTGGATCGGACAGCCCGCGAAAGCCCTGTCTCGGATCTGCCGCACGCCTTTTCCGATCTGAATCTCATTTAAATGCAGGCAATCCTCAAAAGCGCCCTCTCCGACCACAGACACGCTGTCCGGAATCTGTACCCGGTTCACATTGGTCTTTCCTTTAAACGCCTCTGCGCCTATCGCCTTTACGGAGTCCGGAATGGCTACATCGCCGCCCTTTCCTCTGTAGGCAAGCAAGATACCGTCGCCCACAATCAAAAAGTCGCTGCCATCTCCCACGTTTCCCTTCCACTGCTCTATCCATGGCGTCTTGTCAAAAGCGGAAACGCCAATCTCTTTCACGCTGTCTGGAATCACGATATCCGTCAGTCCATCGCAGTGATAAAACGCCGCGTAACCGATTTCCTCCACCCCATCCGGAATCTGTACGGAAGTAAGACCCGCTCTCGCATAAGCAAATTCGCCGATCTTGCGGACACCGTCCGGAATCGAACAAGCCCCACTGTTATCATTATAATAAGCCTGCGCCGCTATGGTATCTCCATTCACAAGCGTGTATTTTGGGAACAAACCGCCCTTTGCATCCTCAGAACCCGCAAGACCGGGAACCGTATCAAGCTCTGGCTCCTCGGCTGGCGGTTCGCCGCCCAGAATTTCCCCTGTGCTGCCTACATTAACCGTAGCCTTGGCATTGTCCACCAACACATAGACCTCCTGCCCGACAACACGGGATTTGGCTTTCACACTGGGATCTTCCTCCTCTTCCATGGCATTCATATGAGTAACCTCATGATAATAATCCACGGGACCCAGATTCTGTACCGGCTCCTCCTGTGCGCTCTCCTCTCTCGCATCGTTCGGGATCGGCGCCTCCTCATACTCGGACACATCGATATCTTCTAAAACCAAAGAATCCGCAAAGCTCTTCGCATAGGAGCCGTCCTCCGCATGGATGGCCAGCTTTGTACAGCCGTCAAAAGCCGTGCTGTGAATGGAATTGATGGAAATGGGAAGGGTAATATCCCGAAGCCGCACGCAGTCTTCAAAAGCCTTCATATCAATGCGTTTCACGGAATAGGGAATATCTACCGTTTTTATATTTTTGCAGTTAGAAAAGGAATACCCCGGAATCTCCGTTACGTTGCTGCTGACGCTCACATTCTGTAAGTTATAATCCCCCCAAAACGCATACGGCTTCACCTGCTCCACCAAAACAGGCATTTCATAGGAATCCGCCTGCCGCCCTGCCAGCACCTGATAAAGCACATTCTTTCCCTTTCTGTTATAGATCGCCCCATCCTCACAGACAAAGTTTTCGTTATCCCCATCGATGGATACGGACGCCAGACTGTAATTCCCCGCAAAAGCGCCGTTTCCAAGGCTCTTAAGACCGGAGCCGACAGTTACGTCACGCAGCGAAGCGCAGCCGGAAAACGCCGCGTTCTCAATCACTTCCACACTATCCGGCACATTGATACTCTCCAAATTTGAGCATTCGGAAAAAGCCCTCGCGCCAATGACCTCCACCCCGTCGCTCAACGTAACGTGACGCACCGAATCATTGCCCGCAAAGGCTTCCGCTTCTATCTTTTTTACCTGATTGGAAAGAGACACGTCCTCCGCCGTGCCATTGTACTTCACTAATGTAGTTCCGTCCATCTGAAAATCAGATGCGGCGGAGGAATCCTCCGCCTCCACATCTGATACTGGAATCTGTGTCACGGCGATCGCTGTCACCAGAAACAGCGTGCCGATCAGTTTTCTCAACCTTTTCCCCATAGGATTCCCCCTCGGGCTCACAAGTCCCCTACGCTTTTACTTTGGCCGGTCTCTTTTTATCCCGTTTCAGGAACAAGATCATCGACACACAAGCCAATCCGAGCGACAAGAACCACTTCGGATGAATCGGGTCACCGGTCTTAGGCGTCGTATCGAGCATACCCTCAACCAGATTGCCGGTATCCACATAAATCGTATAAGGCGAGAAGTGGGTTGCCCGGAATCGGATACAAGGCACACCGTTAATCGTTGTAAAGTTCTCATTCAAACTCTCTAACTGATCACCGTTAATAACCGCGCCCGCCATGTTGTTACCGCCATATGCCACCAGTGAATCCGGAATCGGGATCGTGATATCCACGGAAAGTCCTGTCGTATCCGAAATCTTCGTGGTTCCGGTGGAATCATAGAGGCTGATATCCATCGCATAGTAAAGGATATTATCCAAAGTACCATACTTGTTCGTAAGGGCCGCCGCTACTGCGCGGGTCGCCTCGTCGGTCTCGGTAATCTTCACAATAAAGTTATCCGTAGAACCGTTCACATTCGCCGTCGCCAAATCCCTGTTAGAGATACCCGGCTTCTCAATATCCACTCTGGTATTGCCATTATCGTTCGTTGTATTGCCGCCCGTATTGCCAACGCTTCCGCCCGTACCCGGCGCGGTTGTCGCTCTAGGCGCCGTATCCTCCACAAAGTTTGCCTTGATCGATACGTTATTGGCTGGCATCTGGAAGGTGGTTGCCGGCAGACTTACGCTTACAAGCGTCACACCGTTGGACTCCGTCGTCCACTTATCAAACCGCATACCCGCCGCCGGCTGTGCCGCCGTAACGATAACCATCGTGCCCGGCGCATAGCTTCCGGAACCAAATCCGTTCTCTACAAATACCGTGTACATACCTGCTCCGCTCGTGTTCGTAGTGGAGGTCGTACTGGTAGAGCTTCCAGAAGAACTGCTGGAGCTGTTCTTGCTGCTGCTCGAGCTGCTGCTCGTACTGCTGTTGCTCGTTGTACCGCCACTGGTCGTTCCACTGCTCGTCGTACCGCCACTGGTATTCGTGGAACCGCCGCTGGTGGTGCCGCCGCCATTTGGCGAAGCTTTATACAATGCAACAACCGTCAAATTGCCGTTTACAACCGTCTGCGCTGTCCATGCGCCAGCAGTGCCGTTACCACTGCTGAATCCAGCCGCCTCAAATCCTTGATGAACTGGGTGGAGAGGCTCCGGCCATCCCATATCGGCAAAGCTCTTGCCTGCGTCCACATAATATTTTCCGTCGGTCGGATTAGAACCTCTGCCCGCTAACTGCTGGCCGTCCACACCGTCAAGGAATTCTACCATATACTTGCCGTCTATCGGCGCGCCGCCGTCATAATGGCCTTGCGCGTAGAAAATGGTATCTTCGGTAATGGGATCTCTTAAGGACTTACCATCCATGCGTACCCACTTTTCAAAAGTCCAATTGTCCATCTTCGGATCAGCCGGAAGAGCCGGTATTGATTCTCCATTCGTTACATACTGCGGATTATTGATGGGACTCCCAAGTCCATCCACCAAATCTTCAATCACCTTATAATTGGCGTCATAGAAAGTAACCTTCCACTGTTTTCCAAAAGGCTTATCGGACATCACGAGCTTATACTCGTCTCCGTACTCCTTCACATACCGTACCACTGCCGAATCTTCGGGGGCATTCACAGTCGTCATTACCGTCTTATTCTCATCAAACGCACCGCCCGAAATCTTCACCTCAGAGCCGTAAATCGTGAGTTCGCGCAGATTATTGGCCCCCACAAAAGCGCCGCGTCCGATATCATTCACCGTAATCGGAAGCACCACCGTCTGTAGATTATCACTGTTTCTAAAGCAGTCGTCCGGAATGACTTTCAGCCCTGCAGTATTATTACTGCCAAAATTAATCTCGGTAAGGTTATCGCAATCCTCGAATGCGCCCGGCTTAATTGCGCTTACGCTCTTTAGATTACTGTCGCCGCTATCGCCGCTTCCAACGCTGACAATCGGCGGTCCGACTTTGCTCTTTCTTCCCCTTGCGGACAGACACTCTTCGATCGTCAAAGAACCGTCCGTATTCTTCGAATAAATAATACCGTTGGTCGTGGTATACCACTCGTTGTCGCCCACCGTCTCCATCTCATAACAGCCGCGGAACGGCGCGACGCCGATATCGCTGCACTTAGCTCCAAGATCCACTGATAACAGCTGCTCGCAGCTATCAAAGGCATAATCGGGTAAATACTGTACGCTGTTCAAGACAACAGACGTAATCTGGTCGTTACCGCGTTTATATTTCTCACCCTTATCATCGCCCAATTTTTCATCGTAATATCCGCTGAACAAACCGGGAACCGCATCCGTGGGGTCCGTATCGTCCTTCTCCGTAGAACCCGTATACATATACCATGCCTCGCCCTGTTTCGCGCTGCCAAAATAGCGTTCACGGTTCACTTGATTGTTCTCACGTCCCGTTCTGTTTCCGTCATCACCCTTCACGCCATAAACATAGCTGTATACATCGATAGAATCCACGCCCTCCGGCACTTCGATATTGCGTACACTATCAAGCAGACTCAGCTCGGTATCCGTCGGATCGCTGACGCCTATTTCATAGTCAAACTTACTATAATACGGTAACGCTTTTTCCGCTGCATAAGCCACAATCGGCTCAAAGAAGAATTCAGCCACCTTACCCTTAGCGCCGTCGCCGCCTCCTGTAGTTCCACTGCTTGTGGTCCCGCCAGCTCCCGGATTCGGGTTTGGAGCCGCCGCAGGCCATGTGTCAGAATCGGCAACAAAAGTAGGATTTACCCACGGTCCATAATTGTCTGAATTATAGACAGCCGTTCTCTCCTCATCTGTCGTGGCATTAATCCATGCATTCTTAAACGCCTCGCGGCGGAAGTCGTTCTCCTCACCGCCCCATGCCGCATAGGACTGATCCTTCCGCATTTCCACATAATTTTTATACGGATGCTCAAAGGAACCGTCCGCTCCGGCCATAATATCGAATTTAAACGCCTCGTCTAAAATCTTGCCGACGTTCTCATATTTCGGATAATCCATCAAGGTCGCAAGCTTCGTATTGCTATCGTATATCACCGTCAGATAGGAAGGAACCAGACTCTTATAGCAGGCTCTCAGTCCATCCGATCTGATATAGGAATCCGCAGTGCCGCCCATTGCCCAAGTGTAAGGCTGATAATCCGTCGCAATATCCCCGTGAATGGTCAGCCCGTTGCTTCCCGTCTTAAACGCATTGGAACCGAGCTTAAACGCTCCATGGGCAACCTTCGGAGAATTCAGGAAGATATCATTGAGAGAGGTACATCCCTCAAACGCGCTGGCTCCGATCTCTTTGACTGAATTACCGATATACACATCCTTTAATTTTAACCAATCTTTTTTGTCTTCTGTGCCGCCTTTAAACACGCCGGCCGCAATCGTCTCGATAGAATCATCCGGTATCCTGAGGGAAACCACATTCTCGTTCAGCTCCGAATCGGTAAAGCAGTTCTCCCCGATTCCCTTCACCGGCGTGTCTCCCACCTTCTTCGGGATATCCAAAACACCGTTCCATTTTGATACATCCGCACCCGGCTTTAGAATACAAGAAGTTAAAATGCCCTCTGTTCCGTTAATGGAAAGCAGGTAAAATCCATCGCTGATCTCCCAGAAGTCCTTTCTGTTTGCGCCCTCGCCCTGATGATACAAATAGGGCACGGTGGGAGATACCGCCGTAATCGCATCCCATGTATCCCTGCGCGGGTATGCCGGTCTGTTGCTGCTGTTCAGTTCCGGTCCTTCCACATAAAAATCCTTGTTGATAATATCGGCAAATAAAATCTTAGAATCATATTCCACAAACCCGCAGGCCGTCGGATTGCCTTCCGTAGGGAAGGTCACGTATTTCAGGTTGATACACCCGTGAAAGATAGCGGGCGGTATCTTCGTCTGCGTCACCGTACTGTTTGCATAGTTTCCGGGAAATACCACATACTCCAAGTTAGAACGTCCCGCAAACAAATAGTTGCCAAGGCTGTCTGGCCCACTCAAACGATCGGACAAAGTAAAGCCCATAGGTCTCGATCCCGCGTCCGTCGCGAAAGCGCCGTCGCCGATTTTAACAATATTCGCTCCTTTCATGGAGACTGCTGTCAGCTCGGAGCAGTTATAAAAGGCATAACCGTCTATGGTCACATCTGACCCTTTATCCTCAAACACAACGCTGCCCAGACTGTTACATCCGTAAAAGGCGCCGTAACCGATTCGTTTCAAACCGCTTCCGAATTTTACCTTCTCAATTTTAGTCCCGCTGAAACATTCGTTTCCGACCCGTTCTACCGTCAGATCCAGCTCCGCCACCTTCAAAACAACGCAGCCCTTAAAGGCTCTGTTGCCAATCGCGGTCACGTTCGCAAACGATACGCCTTCCAGCTTGGAACCCGCGAAAGCATCGTCGCCGATAAACCCAATCTGTTCGGGAATCGTAATGTTTTTCACGTTCTCGGTTCCGTAAAAGGCTTTATCTGCAATGGCGCACATCTGGTATTTAGCTGTTTTTAACACCAAAAAGCCATATCTGTCGTTATTGCTCTTACTTCCCTCTTCCCCCGCGTTACCTGCCGTTCCTTTCGCAAGGTAAATATCGCCCTGCTGTCCGCCGGGGCGGTTATCCTTGGCCGGAACCAGCGTATATGTATCTCCAGTTCCCACTTCCAAATTATGCGCGCAAAAATATTTCCACTGATCCGGCTGATCCAAATCCGTTGCCGGCATAACCACAAAATCATCCGGCTTAGGATGGGTATCTTCATAATAACCGGTATTGTTTTTATCTGCCTCCCATGCCGCCTTATCCGCCTTATACTTATCATATTCCGCTTTGACATCTATATATCTCGTATTAATGCTCGGGTATTTTTTAAGGAACTCTTCCAACACCGCGTTATTATTATTCTCATATTGTGTATAAGAATAGATTTTCTCACCCTTAGTAGGGTCATTATCCATGATCTGCGTAACTGTATTAGTATCATCCTTGATCCCATAACCAGTAAACGTCTGCCCCTGACTGCCTTTCTTTGTGGCATTCGCTTCTAATCTTCCCGCATAATAATCCGCGAGTTCAGCGGCATTCGTTGTAAAATACTCTGTATTGGGAAACAAACTCAATACAGGCTCGTCATAATATACCGTATTATATTTACAGATTGCTCCTGCTGTCGCACCGCCTCTTGGATTTCTCACCTCATAATACATAAATTCCCATTCCAAGGTATAGGTGCTGCCCTCAGGATTTGCCACTTTTAAAGAAGCGTAAAGGCCATTATTTTTCTTGAGTTCATCCACCAGCTCTGTATCCGTTTTACCCGCATATGTACTCAAATCAAAATCCTTGACGCCCAATGGCAGATCATCTACGTCTTCGGGCTTGTATCCATAGGGTTTAAAGGTCTTATTACCAGCGCTGTCATAGCCCTCCAAATAGTTCCCTGCCTCATGTACGTCAAGCGAATCATCCGCGAGCGCGGCAATACCGCCCTCCGGCGCCGCCACGTTCTCCGGTACAGGAATCGCCGCCACCACCACAGCCGTGATCATCAAAACCGCCGCCAGACTACGTCTCGCGGTTCTCTTTAATCTTCTCCTAGGCTTTTTTGTTACCGGCTTTTTCGCTGCTGTCTTCTTTGCCATGGTACTTTCTCCTCATTCCCTTACACATTTTCTATCTTTTATCATTTCACCACTAAAATGACCGAATGGCCTATATGAATATCGTCAATTTATCGCCATCCGATTAGCTTTTTGCTTCGTACTTCACACCCCGACATATGGGGGCTGTTCCTTTGCAAAACACCATATATGCCCGCTCAAAAGGTGTTTCGACACAATTTGACCGAGTAGCATATACTTTTATTTTACTCTTTTTTGTAGAATATGCAAGTTTTTTTATAACCCAAATCTGATATTATACTAACATAGGCTCTTTTTCCTTGATAACAGCCTCCACTTCCTCAATGGTTTTTTCTACAATCTTTGCTATCTGCTCCAACGCATAACCCTCTTTGTGCATATTCAAAATAACTTTCTCTTCTCCTTCTGCCTTTCCTATTGCTATGCCGTCTTCCTTAATCCCCTGACTCAAATTACACATAACGCTCACATCCTCTCTTATTCCATCCCCTGCCTGAATCGCATACTCGTTTTCTATGATATCCAGTTTTTCTTTCACGGAAAGCTGCTTGGAAAACATCGCCCCTAACAGACGATGCAATTCATACTTCTCGTCATACTCCGGAAGCTCTTTTGAAATTCCGATCATAACGATATTCAGTAGATCAAGCTTTCCCTTCCAATGGTAACCGCCTACCAATGTATCATTTGTCAGATGCACGTAATTCATGCTGTTCTCTTTCATATTCATGCAGATCCATATGCTGAACACGCGCTTAATATCATTATAGTTTGTATTGACAAAATCCCGTTCTTTTTGCGAGGAAATAAGACGACTCACATAAAAAACTGCCCTGTTTAAAATATCATACCCAGAAGGTTCATCCTTCTGCGCCTCCACATTGACAATAATCTGCGAAAGTCCATCCTTCATCCGTACATAAAGCACAATATCAAACCTTACAAGCCCCTCGTTTATCTCCGCGCTTTCCGTATTGAAACCGACTACCCTCTGCCCAAATTTTTCCTTTTCCACATTTGTCAGCCCCGGTTCTATCGGCACTGCACCGATAAACGGTCCCTGCTCGATACACGGGACAACGTCCTGTGGGTTCATCCCGTTAAACTCGTCAATCGTTTTTACCAAAATATGCGCCAGAATGATTTTATTTCCTAACAGGCGTTTTGCCCTTTCATCATACTGTGCATCCCTGTCCGCTGCGCTCACTGCATTTTTTATATCTCTGTCCACACATTTCCTCCTTCCTTATGAGCTGGAAACATTGAAGCTGCTCTCGGAAGGTATCTGGACTCGAAACCATTATACCCCGAAAACATCCGTCAATCAAATATTTTTCCTGCTGTTTTGTCCTTTTTCTGTTCTTCCCGGAAATCCCGGAGCGAGATGCTCCCTATGATGCCCTAAAGGCAAAAGAATAGTATTAGATTTTCCAAGTGTATTCAGAATAACATATCAGCCCAGATTACACAAGCAATCTTTTTCACTTCACATATCATTTTTTAATTTCACTTTTCATCAACTTTTTTGCCATATTTTTCCATTTTTTATGCGAAACATATATTTTTATTCTATTTCTCATGAAATCATGTACAGTAGATTCAGAATTTGCGTAATCGTTCAGCCATACGAAATGAATTGTGCACCAAGCTGTTACCTGTTACGCATGGAACTGTCAACCACAAACGATAGATACCGCCAGCTTTCACGCGGTACATTTACACATGAAAAAGTGTCGTCACAGCAGTGCGCCTGACGACACGGAGGATCAAAATGGAATTTGGTGAATTTTTAGCGAAACTGCGCAAAGAAAGAGGCATTTTACAAAAAGAGCTTGCCGCTTACTTGAATGTAAGCGTAGCAACCATCTCCAACTATGAAAAAGGCATCCACACTCCCGATCTCAAAACGCTGGTTAAGCTGGCGGATTTCTATGAGGTTTCTACTGATTATCTCTTACAAAGAACACGGTATAAGGCGAATATCAGCACTTTGAACAAACGCTTATCCGCCGACTATACCGTGAGCGATCTCATGAATACCACTTTAGAGCTTGACAGACACAACACCGACGTGCTGCTGGATTATTATGAACTGCTGGCCATGCGCAATTCCATTAATCATCCGAAATAAACTCATCCTTGTGATTCCCTTTACTGTCCCGCTTGTATCCGCTTCGCCACCACCACAAAACGGCCGTCCGGCTCAGAGCTGTCGCAGGTGGAAAGAGTCAAAAGCTCATCTCCGAATGTGGCCGTCACTCCTGTGTCATACAAAGACAAAGCCGCCATCTCCTGCATATTAGACTCAAACTCCTTCTCCGACGCCGCGTCAAAGAACTGATAATATTTAAATACCACCTCGTCCTCATTGTATATGCGGGAACGGAACACATACATCACCTGATAGAGTCCCTTTTCATAAATCGTATCGAAGCGGATGGTGGAATGCTTCTCGCAGTATTCCTTACTGCTGTAACTGTTCAAATTCCCAAACATCTTGCCGGACTTCATGTGATGCCCGTATATAATCAGATTCGTATTCCTGTGTACCACGTCGCAGGCGGCATCCATAAAAAGGCTGCCGTTTTTATCATATTCCTGATTAAAATTATGATCCAGATAATATTCGTTGTTAGCGGTCTGCATCACCGGATAGTCAATAATGGTATCGTCGATTTTCAGCCATCCAATCAGCTTTTTGTTTTTATTGTAAAGGGTCTCGTACTCCGGCAGCACGGTAAGCTCCACGTCCTCCTCCTCAGTGTAATGGATCGTGACCGGAGCCGGCGTTCCAGTCCTGACAAGAGTAGGATTCCCTTTTAAGGAAGCCAATTCCTCATAGTCTACCTGCGTTCTATCTGCAAAATAAGAATACACGCCAAAATAGCCAAAGCACCCTACCGCAACAACACTGCATAAAACCACTAACAGCTTACGGCGTTTTTCCCTTTTTTTTACTTCTTCCAGAATCGCCTTCTGCATATCGGCGTCATAATCCGTAAGCGATGTCTGCTGCTTTGATTTTTGAGCCTTACTATTCTTTTTTCCGGCAGTCTGTTTTACACCGGATGTTTTTTCCTGCTTCTTCTGCGCCTTTTTACGCGCCCTCTTCCCTTCGGGGAGTCTGCTGTCCTTCGTGTAACCTTGTCCTTTATATTTCTCCGCCAGCTCATAAATCTTATCGTCAAACTCGTTTCCGATCACGCTTTCGAAGCGGTATTTCCCTTCCGCAAGCGCTTCACACAGGGAAATCACCTCTCCCGGCTGCTCCATATGAACGTTTGACTTAATCTCTTCAATGAGTTTCAGGTCCCGTTTAGCCGCCTTATATTCCGACTCTGTCCTGAATCTCCTGCCCGCCAATTCATACCCCGACATATGGGGATCTCTCCTTTGCCAGAAACTATATATGCCCATTCAAAACATATACTCTTTTATTTTACCCATTTTTATAAAATATGCAAGACCTCTGCCACATGGCTCTGCAAAAAATTATCCTGCACGCGGGAAAGTCCCATTTCGTTTAAGGTCTGTACCAGAACGTTGCAGACCGCCTCGATGACAACCGCCCTGCCGTCTCCAGTATTGATCTGATATAAAAAGTCTGCTGCCCCCGCTCCTTCCCATGCCTCAGCCGGATCGGGCACCTGATAGAGGAGCGAGAGCATGTCTCCGATTTCCCCGCAGACGGCTAGTTCCCGAAGTCCCCTGTGCATCCACTTATAAAATGGAGCGTACTTTTTGTTCAACAAATACACAATCTGCATGGCCTCCTTGGCAAATTCCGTCAGGCAGATTTCCGCCGCAATGCGCTCTCCCCGCTTCATGGCGCGGGCATAGTTGTACTGGCCCGCCTGCGCGGCCTTCGCAAGACTCTCCGCCAGTTTTTTTCTCCACACCTCTTCCGGATAATAAGCCAAAAGGGCCTCACGCATCTTGGTGAAAAGTCCGAAATTGTCTTCAAAGACCTTTCCGCTCACTGCCGTACAAAGCGCGGATTCGGGAATGGCAAACCACTCTTCCTCCCTCTCTGGCACGCAGTCTTGCCCAAGAATTTCCATGTAAAAGTCTTCCAGACACAGCACGCCGACGCGGCCTTTTCCCTGTTCTTCCTCCACCCGGCCCGCAAACCCCATAAACTCCTTCGGAAGCGCTTCATAGGCTGCCTGCATCTTTCTCCCGTACTCCCCGTAAATCTCCCGTGGCAGCCAAATACAGAAAGAGGGACCGTAATCGTGGTCCCTTGAAATTTCATCGTCGAAGCCAAGACACTCGGAACCATAGCCTACAAGTCCAGCCGCCGCCTTTTCTGCAATCTCGGAAAACTGCTCATATAGCATCGGTCTTCCATATGTCTCATAATATTTTTCAGATAATTCCAGTCCTTTCACGTCCCGTCACACTGTTCCCTTCTGTTTGCTTCCCTGCACGCGCCCGATCACTTCCCTCGCTTTCGCGGCGTAACTCTCCTGTTTCTCTTTCTCTCCCATGCTCCCGTATACGGCGGCACAGTTCTCACAGAGAATACCATAACTCATATTCTCACCGTAATGCTGTTTTACCAATGCCAGCGCCTTTTCATAATAAGACAGGGCCTTTTCATATTCCCCATCCCGGTAACAGGCTTCCCCCATTCCTGCCAGCGCGCCGCTGTAGTGTTCGTTCAGATTCTCGCCGTCCTTTTCAAAAAGCGCAAGCGCGCGCAAGAGGCAGCTCTTTGCCTCCTCATTTTTCGAAAGCTTAAAATAAATGAGCGCAAGATTTGTCAGGGTAGTGGCCGTCTGGGCTTCATTGTCCGGAAGTTTTTCAATGATCGCCAAAGCCTTCTTTGCCGCTTCCACCGCCTCCGCATTCTCATCCATCTTTTCCAGAAGAATACTCATATTGTTGTAGAGGCCCGCCTGCCGGTAATCTCCCTGCGGAAGTATTCTGTCATAAATCTGAGCCGCCTGCCGGTATAGCCTGATGGCCTGCTTGAAATCTCCCGCCGCGCTGTAGGCGGTGGCTGCATTAAGCAGGGTGGTGGCAAAATGTTCCGTATCCTCTAGTTTTAACTCCTCCATCAAAAGAAGCACATCCTCCGCCGCCTGATACGCCTTTTCAAAAGCCGACACACTGCGGTAAAACCCTATCATTTCGTTGCAAATGGAGATATAAGCCGCATAGTCTTCCTCCTCTTTCGCCTGTTCCAAAGACGCCGTCAGAAACGGATCTATTTTGTCTATCTCGTTTCTGTCAAAATAGGAGTCCAGCTCCGCAAAAAACTGATCCATATTCATAGCCATCGTTCCCTATCCTTTCGCTTCAACCCTGCCTATAATTCTTTTCTGTTTATAAAAATAATACACGCTCACCAAAAATGCACACACAACCCAACTGATTGGATAACAGGATATAATCCACGTAAGCCCCCGCCCGGGAGGAATCATGTTCACCCATATAATACGGTAAACGCAGACGCCAAGAATAGATATCACCGTAGTTACAAAGGTATACCCCTGCGCGCGAAGCGATCCCGAAAAGATCTCGATAAAAACAAACATCACAAAGGCAGGCGCAATCCGCCGCATCATGGTCATGCCAATCGCCACCACCGCTTCGTCACCTGTGAAGATTCCTAAGAGGAAAGGCCCGGCCGCCATCAAAGCCATCGTCAATCCAACTGCCGTACCGACCGCCATCCCCAGACAGACCCTTGTACCCTTTTTCACGCGCTCCCATTTGCCCGCTCCGAAATTTTGTCCGACAAAGGTAGTAAGCGCAATGCCAAAGGAAGAATTGATCATCCAAAACACGCTGTCGATTTTCCCATACGCCGTCCATGCCGCCATCGTATCCACACCCAGCAGATTCAACGCCGCCTGAACGATCATATTCGAGATACTGTACATGGAACTCTGCAGCCCGGAAGGGAATCCGATCTGCAGCATATTTTTTAAAATTTCCCCATGAATCTTGATCTTTCGAAAAGACAGATGCATGCAGTCCACCTTATGCATCAGCGCCCATGTAACCAGTAAAGCGCTGATCGCCTGCGAGATAAGCGTAGCCACAGCAACGCCCAAAACGCCCAGCCCGCAGTAAAGCACCAGAAGCAGATCCAGCACAATGTTGACAATACAACAAACCACCAGATAGTATAAGGGACGCTTAGAATCTCCGATTGCCCTAAGAATGGCCGCGCCCATATTATAAAGAAACACAAAAATCAGCCCCGAAAAATAAATCCGTATATACAGCGTCGACATTTCCAGCAGCTCTTCCGGGGTATTCATCAGCCTCAGAACCAAGGGCGCCGCCGCGACGCCGAGAATCCCAAATCCAATCCCGCCGAAAATGCCGAAAGCATATGATGTGTGCAGGGCGTCTTCCAGCCTTTGTTTGTGAGACGCCCCGTAAGCCTGTGAAATCAAAACCGTTCCGCCAGCCGTCAGTCCCGTAAAGAAACCCACTACCATATTGATAATCTGGGCCGAAGAGCCGCCCACGCTTGAGAGCGCCTCCTTTCCGGCAAACTGTCCCACGATCACCGTATCCACCGTGTTGTAAAGCTGTTGAAAAAATGTCCCTACAAGAATCGGAAAAAAGAAAATCAACAGTTGTTTCCAGATTACCCCTTCCAGTATGCCGTTTTGCTTTTCCAACCCCTCTTCTCTCATTTTCCAGTCCCAAAACAATCTATTTCTCTGTCAATTGCCGTTAATATCTTCCGTTAAAAATCTGCGTAATCGGCGAATCCTCTGTCAGAATCACCGTCTTATTCTCTCCCACAACACTCTCTCGCAAAGCGTCAAGAGCGCGCACGAACGAATAGAAATCCGTCTTCTCCGGATCGGAGTAAGCGCCTGATAAAATCCGCATGTATTCGGCCTCTCCCTCCGCAATGGTTGCCTCCGCTTTCGCCTGCGCGTCGGAAAGCATGATAGAAACTTCCTTATCCGTGGTATTCTCGATCATCTTTGCCTCGGATTTTCCCTCCGCCGTATACTGCGCCGCAATATTGCCGCGCTCGGAAATCATACGATTATAGACCGCCTGCTTGTTATCGTCCGGAAGATCCAGTTTCTTGACCTCCACCGCCACAAGCTCGATGCCGTACTGCTCTTCTACATGGTTGATCTGTCCCATCACTTCCTCTGTCAGGGAGGTAATCTCAATCACTTCCTCCTTGCCGCCGGAAAGATCCAGATCATTGCCGGAAAGTTCGTTGCCCGTCTCATCCACGGTAATCGTCATCTTCCCGTCGCGGCTTCTGATCACTTCATCCTGCCTCATATTGGAAATGGTATTTTTGGTGGCGTTGTAGACAATAGCGTCAATACGCCCTTCCGCATTCTGAACGGAACAGCTTAAAGTCTGGGCAAATTTCAGCGGGTCTGTCACACGCCAAAGCACATAGCTGTCCACAATCATGGTTTTCTTATCGGAGGTAATCACGTCGGAAGCTGGCAGATCGTATAACAAAAGCTCCTTCGGTACGATATCCACCGACTCTACAAAGGGAATTTTAAAGCTCAGACCGGGCACGGATACCACCCTGTCCACACGGCCAAACTGCCGGATCAGCTTAAACTGGTTCTGCTTGGTAATCACCAAACTATTAGCCAGTACAAACAGCGCCGCCAGAAGCAAAAAAACGCAACTTACGCCAAAAACTTTTCCTTTTTTGCCGCCCTTCTTTTTCTTTTTCGTGCCGTCGGAATTATAACGTTCAAAATTCTGCACGTTCTGGTTTTGTGTATGTTGGTTCTGTGTATAAGAATTTCCTGTATAATCAGCCATTTTTTATTCCTCCTGTGCTTCTTCCTCTGCATCGTCTGCCGGACTGCCGGTCTCTCCTGCCAAAGAGCTATCCTGCGTTACAAAACTGTCTAACGGCAGCATGGTGGTTGTCTGCCCGCCCTCGCCCTCTATGACGACTTTGACATCCGGAAGCACATCTTCTATCGCCTCATAAAACATACGCTTCTTGGTAACCTCAGGGTATTTCGCGTACTCTTGATACATGGAATTGAAGCGGGCTGCCTGACCGTTTGCCTCATTGATGCGTTCCTGCTTTTTCGCCTCCGCATCCTGCAATATTTTATCGGACTCCGCCTCCGCGTTGGGAATCTGCTCGTTTCTGTATTTATTGGCGTTGTTTAAGGCTGTTTCCTTGCCCTGCTTGGCCGTTTCCACTTCCTTAAAGGCGTTCTCCACCTCCGCCGTGGGCGGCGTCGCATCCTGAATGGTAATATTCACAAGCTGAATGCCGATATCGTAGGATTCAAGCTTATCCAGTATCATCTGCTTGATATTGGACTGAATCTCATTCTTCCCCGTGGTCAGCACGCTGTCCACGCTATAGGAACCAATCGTGGTCCTGATGCAGTTCTGGGCAATGTTTTTCAAAACCAAATCCGGTTTTTCCGACGCATAAAGCGCCTTGACGGGGTCCGTCACCCTGTATTCCACATAAAAATCCACATAGATAAAATTATAATCGGAGGTAATCATCAGAGCGTCCTCTTCATCCTCTCCCTCATCCTGCCTGTAGCCGATCGGAAAGCCCTGAATGGTGGTATTTACTTTCGTCACGGTCTGGACAAAGGGCGCTTTAAAATGAAGCCCCGGCGTGGTAACCGCCTTGGGTGAGCCAAACGTGCAGACCACCGCCTGTTCCTCCTCCTGAATCGAATAGTAAGAATTTGCCACAAGTACGGCAAGCACCATAAGCGCAATGACGATCTTGGCTGCTTTGGAGCCTTTACCGCTTGGAATTTTCATTTGCATCGGTTGTTTTTTTCCAAACATATTGTTATCTGTCCTTTCTCTTTACTCGGAGCCGCTTGTTTTTCCTCTGCGACTATTATATTATATCATGGTAGAGACAAATAAAAATTAAATTTTCAATAATTCTTTGAAAAGAAAGGCGGCGGACTATGCGAATCATATTGATCAGACACGGCGACCCCGACTATGTAAACGACTCTCTCACGGAAAAGGGCATACGCGAAGCGAAGCTTCTGGCAAAACGGGTGGCAAAATGGGAAAACGTTACGCAGTTTTACTGCTCTCCCTTAGGCCGCGCCCAAAAAACCGCCTCCTACTCTCTGGAAGCGGTGGGCCGCGAAGCCATTACCCATGACTGGATGCGGGAATTTACTTATTTCATCGACGATCCCATAACGGGACGCCACGGCGTGCCTTGGGATCTCATGCCGCATTACTGGACCGAGATACCGGAAATGTATGACAAAGAGGCTTGGAAGACCACGGAGCTTTACCGTTCCAATGACGATCTCCTCCCCGCCTACAGCGGGGTCTGCAACGGTCTGGACGACCTTTTGGCCTCCTACGGATATACGCGCCATCATAATTACTACCTCACAGTTCCAGAAAAAAAAGAGACAGAAGACACCATCGTGATCTTCTGTCATCTGGGCGTTACCTGTATGATGTTAAGCCATCTTTTAGGCATTTCACCGGTTCCTCTTCTGCACGGTTTTTATCTGGCGCCCACTTCGGTCACCATTCTTGCGAGCGAAGAACGCATGGAACATAACGCTATTTTCCGTGTACAGGTGATGGGCGATACCTCCCATCTGCTGGCAGGAGGCGAACCCGTCTCCCATGCCGGCTACTTTACGGAACCTTTTCAGGGATAGCGGTTATTGCCATCCCTGTCCGTTTTGTCCGCCTTGTCCCCACTGTCCGCCCGGACCCATTCCCATTCCCATTCCCGGACCCATGGGCGGCATAGGCGCTGGCCTTTCGTCCGGCAGCTTCGCGATCGCAAACGCCATAAATCCCATCGTAACGGCAACCCGAAGTAGGAAAGGCACTTTAAGATTCACATAAGGAACCAGACCAAGCAGCATATTCACTACATACATCAAGACCTTAGAATATACGGCGGCCCGAAACAGCGTTCCCGCCCCGATCTGCTTCTTCATCATAGCGGCAATGAGCATCGCAAACAGCAGATAAACCGCCGCGAATAAAAAGTACCCTGCAATGCTTCCCACAAAAATACCAAGATATATACCAATCATGGCGACTGTAAAAATAGGCATGATGGCATCAAAGGCCAGATTTTTGCTGAGCGATTTGTTTCTTCCGAAGACTTCAAAACCAATACTCTGATATTTATACTTCCCCTCGTTGTTCTGCATGATGTAAACCATGTCCCGTCCCACGAGGATAATATCCCGATACCCTTCGGCCGCTTTTTGGGATGCGTCTCCATAAGTAAATCCCTCGGTGTCGTCCGTTATGTACAGATACATACCGTCTTCTTCATACAGATAGTCCTCCTCCAAAGACAGATGACCGTCCGTTATCGTAAAATCTGGTATTTGATCCCTCAGCGCTTCCACATCAATGGATGAAAAACTAACTGCTTGGCTGATCGCTGAAAAAACAGTAGAGACCAACGCTAAAAGCGTTACAAACAAAATCATGCTTCCCGTCTTAACACGCGCCAGTCTGGGATACCGGGCCGGCACAAAAGCAAGCGCAAACTGTTGAAAAACATTAGGGCCTTTCTGAACTGCCATATTATAATAATCCATTTTTCCTCCGTTCTTTCTCTTCCCGTACATAACTCGCAAGGATAGCGGTTACTGCCATCCCTGTCCGTTTTGTCCGCCTTGTCCCCACTGTCCCATTCCAGGCCCCATAGGCATAGGAGCAGGCCTGTTATCCGGAAGTTTCGCGATCGCAAACGCCATAAAGCCGATCGTAATGGCAACCCGAAGCAGGAAGGGCACAGTCCAGCTTACGAAGGAAACCACATTCAAAACCGTCGCCACCATAAACATCAGAACCTTGGCATATACCGCCACCCGGAACAGCGCTCCCGTCTCGATCTGCTTCTTCATGATAGTGGCAATGAGCATCGCAAACAGTAGATAAACCGCCGCCGCCAAAAAATACCAGAGCGTCCCGCCAACAAAAGCGAGCAAATACCAGAAAAACAACATAAGCCATATAAGCTGTGAAAACAAAGTATAGAACCAGTCCCTGCTTATCTCCAAGCCGTCAAAAGCACTGAAAGGCATCTGCTGGTAACTTCCCGCCTGCATAATGGACATTTGATCCCTTCCAACTAAAATAATCTCCTGATAACCCTCGTCTGCTATCTCCATCGCATCGTCATAAGAAAATTCATCAATATCCTCCGTCATGTATACGAACACGCCATCCTCGTCATACATGAAATCTTCGTCAATATACAACCGTCCGCCTGTTATCGTAAAATCAGGCATTTCGCCAATCCAATCATCCAAATCCAAAGCGGAAAACGCAAGCGCAAAAAACGCTATAATAATGGTGGTGACAATAAATACCAGAAGCGTCACAAAGCCGATCATACTCCCGGTGCTCACCTTCGTCAGCCTGTCATACTTAGTCGGCACAAAGGCAAGCGCAAACTGCTGAAAAATGTTAGGCGCTTTCTGAGGCTCAGTATTGCCGCTGCCGTAATTTCCGTAACCGTTCCCCTGCTGATACGGGTTCCCTTGCTGTTGATACGGATTCCCCTGTTGCTGATAAGGGTTTCCCTGCTGTTGATAGGGATTCCCCTGTTGCTGGTAAGGATTCCCCTGCTGCTGGTAGGGATTCCCCTGCTGTTGATACGGATTCCCCTGCTGATAAGGGTCGCCGCCTGTCTGCTGGTTATATTGATTGTACTGGTTGTCCATAGTTTCCTCCGTTTCTCCCGTCAGCGTATCCGCTCCGGAAATCCCACTTTTTTCTGTACCTTGCGCAAGGTCTTATTAGCAAAATACGCCGCTTTTTCTCCATTTTCCTTGATAACCTTATCTAAATAGTCCTTGTTTTTACTAAGATCCTCATATCGCTCCTGCAGAGGCTTTAACACGCTTACTACAGACTCGCCGACCGCCATCTTGAAATCGCCGTACCCCTTACCGTCAAATTCTTTCTCTGTCTCTTCCGGGGTCTTGCCCGTGCAGACACAGTAAATATCAATCAGGTTGTGTATACCGGGCTGTTCGTCGTTGTAGCGGACAGCGGCCTCCGAATCTGTCACCGCCCTCTTAAACTTGCGAATCACCGTATCGGGATCATCCATCAGATAGATGCTGGCGTTGGGATTCTCGTCCGACTTCGACATTTTCTTTTCCGGATTCTGCAGGCTCTTAATGCTGGCGCCTGTTTTTCCGATATAAGGCTCTGGAATCGTAAACACATCGCCGTATATCCCGTTAAATCGTTGGGCAATGTCTCTGGTGATCTCCAGATGCTGGAGCTGGTCCTTTCCTACTGGCACAACATCCGACTGGAAAAGCAAAATGTCCGCCGCCATCAGCACCGGATAGGTAAAGAGTCCCGCATTAATATTGTCCGCATGTTTCGCCGCCTTGTCTTTAAACTGGGTCATACGGTTTAGCTCTCCCATATAGGTAAAGCAGTTTAAAATCCAAGCAAGCTCCGCATGGCCAGATACATGAGACTGATAGTAAAGGCAGTTTTTCTCCGGATCAATCCCCGCCGCAATATAGAGCGTGAGCAGATTTCTCGCCCTTCTGCGCAGTTCTGCGGGGTCTTGTCTTATAGTAATGGAATGCAGATCCACAACCGAATAAAAGCACTGATACTCGTCGCAAAGACTCACCCAGTTCTTCAACGCGCCCAAATAATTCCCCAAAGTCAGATTCCCGGTTGCCTGCATACCGCTGAATAGTACCTTATTTCCGTCTAACATAATTTATTCCTCCCATAACTAAATACTATATCACCGCGCCCTCCTTCCGTCAAGGAAACGCATGAAGGGACCGCCAACGCGGTCCCTTCCACACACTGTAACAGTATCAGTTCTTACACTCAGTTTCCTTCGACCTCGCAGCCACAGGTAGAGCCGTTCCCGTTATAGGGTCTCTGCTCGAACCTTGGCTCAAACCGGGAATCATCACATCCGCAAGGTTCCGGCTCAGGTCTGCCGCAAGGCGGTTCCGGTCTGCCACAGGGCGGCTCCGGTCTTCTGCAAGGCGGTTCCGGTTCATCACAGCCGCAGCCGGAACGGCCGATCCCATTCTGACCGCAGAAAAGTAACAGAAGTATAATCCAGCAACAATTATTCATGGGCTTTCTCTCCTTTTTCTCTCATACCATATCCTATGCGAGAGAAAAAGGGCGGTTACTGATTCAATATTTTTTTGCGGATATAGCGGAAGGTTCGTTCCTCTCCCTGCTCCGCAAGCATATGCAGTAAAAATTCCAGCATCCGTTTTGTCTTCTTATGCAGCATGGGAGGCGTCTTGGCTGACTGATAGTAAGCTAATGGGTCCTGATCCCGATAGGCTGCCCCGTGATATACCTTACAGGCGGCAATCCGATCCATAAACATTTCAACCACATAGCGCGGCGGCATAGGCGCCGGCGCCATCCCGCCCTCGATATCCTTCGCGCTGTAGTCAATCCAATACTCATAATGGTGCTTATTGCGCCCCTTGTGATGAAGCCATGCGGAGGAATATCCGATATCTTCTCTCTCCGCATTGTTCGGACTTCTGTCGCCCTGATAATATTTGGCCCCCACCAGAAATTCGGTAGGCGTATACTTTGACAGATCGTGAAGCAGGCCCTGTTTGTAAAGCCCCACCCGAAAACATCCGTCCATCACCAAAAGCTTATGATGCGTAATCGTCTTAAAATGCTCCCACGCCTTATTCATCCGGCTTTTTCATCCCCTTTTTTCTTGTTTTATCCGCCCTGCCGCTTTTCTTAGCCGGCTTTTCCGTCTCTACAGGCACATCCTTTGTCGTGCACAGCACAATGGTTCTCGGCGGCACACAAATTTCCTGCGAAGCGGTGTTCTCCTCAATTTCTGGAATTTCCTTTCCCGTCGATGTCCGGTAAACCCAGAGTTTTCCCTTCGGCAGCTTGGGAAGCCCCAGATAATTTACCTCCCAGTGCATGTTGACCGCGATATAAAAGAAGCACTCGTCCTCCTTCTTCCCCGCCGCCGCATAAAAGCCGCAGTACATGATTCCCATGCACCTGCTGGCGGGGCTGGTGTCCGGCCGCCATGCCTCCCTCCCGTGGAAGGAAATATCGGGGAAGCCGCAGGAAAGCGTGTCAATCCCGCGCAAAAGCGTTCTGCTGTGCAGAATGCCATGGGCCTTTCTCATCCCGATCATAAACTTCGTATATGTGAAAAGTTCCCGTCCCGCGCTCGTCTGATTCCACTTAATCCACGCAATCTCATTGTCTTGACAATAAGGATTATTATTTCCCTCCTGCGTGTTAGCGAACTCATCCCCGCTGTAAAGAAGCGGCGTCCCTTGGGACATAAGCAGAATCGTCACCGCATTTTTCATCTGCCGCAAACGGAGTTCCAGAATGCTCTTCTTTCTGCTCTTTCCCTCCACGCCGCAGTTCCAACTGCAATTGTAATCCATCCCGTCCGCATTGTTTTCACCGTTTGCTTCGTTATGTTTGCGTTCATAGGACACCAGATCCACCAGACGAAAGCCGTCCCATCTGGCAATGCTGTTCACAATTCCGTTTTCAGCTTTATTTTCCCGCAGGTGAAAAAGAAATTGGTTTATCATATTGTCGTCGCCTTTGAGAAAGCGGCGCATGTCATACAAAAACCCGTCGCTCAGCCACCCAACATTACGTCTTCTGCCCCCCTGCTGTCTGCCGTTCCACTCTCCCGTCAGCAGCATTGTCTCCGCAAGCAGCGGTTCATCGGCAATCAAATTCATATTTAAGTCCGCGCTCATCAGATGAAATCCGTCTATATGATATTCCAACACCCAATATCTCAGCACATTTAAAATTTCCGCAGTTCTCATCTCTGGCGGAAAATAAAACTGCATGGACACGCCGATGCCAGCCTTGTGAAAAGCCCGCACCATATCTTTAAACTCTCCCGCCGCATCTTTGCTGTAGGCATAGGCGCTCTTCGGCACATAGTAAAGCCCCGTCTGGTACCCCCAGTAATTCAACCTCGGTTTTTTTTCTTCCGCATCAGGTTTCGGAAGCTCCTGTTTATAAGAAAGAACCGCCTGCTCCATGGTCTGCGCCGTATTTTCCGGCATAATCTCGTCAAACTCGTAGGCTGGCATGAGAAGCGCCATATTAATGCCAAGCTCCTGCATATAGGGGATTTTTTCCGCCACGCCGGCATAGGTGCCCTTCCGCTTCACGCCAGAGGAGCGGTGCTTCGTAAAACCGCGCACATGCAGCGCATACAGGATCATCTCTTCATACGGAATATGAACGTTTTCGTCATTTTCCCAGTCATACGCCTCCGACGCCGCCTGACACCGGGGCAGGGACGGCTTCTTTGCGCCATACCCGCCAAGATTTTCCACCCGCTTACAGCAGGGGTCCTGATAAACCTCATCCCCTCTATAAAAAAGATAACTGCAATTCCTATCCTGATAGCCGGAAAGCATCATAGCCCGAACCGCTCCCACACGCCATTTTTCTGGAAAAGGAATACGCACGCCTTCCCGGTGTCTTCTGTCATAAAGAACAATCCCCGCTTCCTCTTCACCTTCACACACCGCCGAGATCCGTAGTCCCTCTTCTTCAAAAGATACGCCAAGCGGATACATTCGTACCCTGTCTACTTGCTTTACGTGGAATGTCTTTTGCATGAAACCCTCCGTCCATTCAAGCCTGATTCCGGTATCTGATCTTTCTTTCCATGGAATCAAAAGTTTAGTCATTCTATATTATACAAAAATTAAGATTTCTTTTCAATCCAAAAAGTTTTTAGGTTTTGCCGGACAAACCTATCTATGGTAAACTATAGACAAGAGTATCTATAACCCCAGCAAAATCCGGAAAGGAAGAACCATGAGCAAAAATGAAAAAACCAACACCCATGAAGAAACAGAAAAGGAAGAAATGACCGTAGATTTAGAACTGGACGACGGCTCCAAGGTAACCTGCGCCATAGTCACCATTCTGACCGTATCTGGCAAAGACTATATCGCCCTTCTGCCTTTAAACGCAGACGGCGAAAATACAGAGGGAGAAGTCTGGTTTTACCGCTACAGCGAAAACCCAAAAGACCCAGACGAAGAGCCTGTACTCGGTTATATCGAGGATGATGAAGAGTACGAGGCTGTCGCCGACGCTTTCGACGAATTTTTGGACAATGCCGAGTTTGACGAACTTGTAGACGATGAATCGTGAGAAAGCAATGGCTTTAAGAACCGGGAGGGCGCTCCCTTCCCGGTTTTTTCGTTGTGGTAAAAGAGATACAGTCCGTGTTTTGCGCGGGTCATGGCCACATAAAACATCCTTCTCTCCTCCTCGATCTGCTCTATCGTCTTAGATTGTTCCGAGGGCATTTTTCCTTCATTGCATTCCGGCAGAAAAACCTTTGCAAATTCCAACCCCTTGGAGGCGTGTATCGTCATGAGCTGTAACCCGCCCTGCTCTTTTATAGGCTCCCTGATCGTCTGTGCGTATTCCCGCATATAGTTTTCCATATCTGTTACCGACAAAAACTGTCTGGAAAACGCCTCAAACTCCTCTCCTTTCCTGATATATTCCTCCGCCTTACCCGCGCCGTATTTTTCCCGCAGATAAGCGTCGTACCCGATTATCTTACGGATATAATGAATCTGTAAGTGTACCCGTTTCCCGGACAAATTACCGATATCCCTGTACAGCCGTTTCACCCTCTCCTGTATGGCGGGAGTCTCACTGTAATACCTGAGCAGTTCCGCTCTCTCCACTCTTTCCTGCGGCAGACTGTCCCGCTTCATATACCTAACCGGCCGGTTCATCACACGCAGGAAATAGCGTCTTTCAAAATCGCCCTGTCCCAATGCCAGATAGGCGCAGATATCCTGAATTACAAAATGGGAAAACCGGTTTTTCGGCCGTTCTCTCAACACAAAGGGAATTCCGGCCTCCTTCAAAGTCTGTGCCCAGAGACCGCACTCTAAATTGGTCCGGCAGATCATAGCGCATTCCGCCAGATTTCCGTCTCTCTGCTCTTTTTTCAGCGCGCAGGCCACCGCCTCTTTCAACTTTTCCGCAGACTCTGCCTCGCAGAGTTTAACGCCCTCCCCCTCTTCATGCCTTGCAAAAATTTCCTTGGGAATCCGGTTTTCATTCTCGCCGATCACCTTACCCGCCGCCTGCACAATCCCGCTGTGACATCTGAAATTGATATCCAGAAGAATATCCGCCGCTTCGGAAAACTCTGTCAAAAACCGTTTGATACTGTCTGGGGAAGCTCCCCGGAATCCATAGATGGATTGGTCGTCGTCTCCCACAACAAACAGATTGTTCTCCGGAGCCGCAAGACGTTTTATTACCTCATACTGCATTGGAGAAATGTCCTGAAATTCGTCCACCAAAATATAGCGAAACTGCGCCTGCCACCTTAACAGGCATTTCTCATCCGTCTCTAAAAGCCGCAGACATTCTGTCAGCAGATCGTCGAAATCTAATTTAGAAAACTCGCGCATCCAGTTTTGATACTCCTCAAACAGAAAAAGGAAATCCTCCTGCTTCATCTTGCGGATCTCTGGCGCAGTCTCCCCACTCTCTTTTTCTCCTATTCCCGCCGTCTTTTCCTTCTCTCTTGTCTTGTATCTGCTAATCGCCGCTATGATTTCCTCAATGTCTTCCTCCTGTAAATAGACAAATTTCCCGTGATTATGTATGATATCCCGTATCAGCTTTCTTTTTTCCGTTTCCGTAATAATGGTATACCCGCGATACTGCGTAGACTGTCTCAAGATATGGTAGAATACTGCGTGAAACGTACCGAACCAGACAGGCTGGGAGTTTGCTCCCATCAGACGTTGAAACCGCTCCTGCATCTCCATAGCGGCCGCCTTTGTAAAAGTGATAACCAAAATGTGGGCGGGATCTACGCCCTGTGATGTGATCAGATGATAGATGCGCTGTACAATAACAAAGGTCTTTCCACTGCCGGGTCCGGCCAAAACCGCCGCCGGACCGACAGTGTGGCAAATCGCTTCCTCCTGCTTTTTCGTGCAGGATAACTTAAGCTTGTTCAAGCTTTTCGATTCCCTTTTTGATCCTTATAAGGGACTCTTCCTTTCCTAACACCTCCATGAGTTCCGTCGCTCCGCCCGGCGTCATCTGTTTGCCGGAAACGGCGGTTCTCACAGGCCACATCACATATCCGTTTTTATATCCCTTCTCTTCCACATAGGCGGAAAGAGCCGCATAAAGCGCATCGTTTGTATAATCTCCCTGTGCTTCCAGACGCGGTAATAAATCCTTCAATACGGCGAGGGATGTCTCCGCATTGGTCTTCATCTTTTTGTGCGTATACATCGCAATATCATAATCTGGAAGCGCATCAAAGAAATCCACATGTTCTTTGATATCCGGGAAAATTTCGATTCTTGTCTTGACCATGGCGGCAATCTTTTTCAAATCGTAATCCTTTTTCACCGCCTCCTTTAAGTAAGGCTCGGCCATCTCATAAAACCTGTCAAAGTCCATTGCTTTGAGGTATTCCCCGTTCATCCATTTTAACTTCGTATAGTCAAACACCGCCGGGGACTTGGAAAGATGACGGTAATCAAACCGTTTCACCAGCTCTTCCAACGAAAAAATCTCCTCGTTATCTTCCGGACTCCAGCCAAGAAGGGCCACAAAGTTGACAACAGCCTCCGAGAGAAATCCCTGCTCGATCAGATCCTCATAGGAGGAATGTCCGCTTCTCTTGGACAGTTTCTGATGGTTTTCGTCCGTAATCAGGGGACAATGCACATATTCCGGCACCTCCCAGCCAAAGGCGTCGTAAAGACGGTTATATTTCGGCGAGGAAGAAAGGTATTCGTTGCCCCGCACCACATGGGTAATTCCCATCAGATGGTCGTCCACCACGTTGGCAAAATTGTAGGTGGGATAGCCGTCCGACTTAATCAGAATCATGTCGTCAAGCTCTGCGTTGTCCACCGTGATATCCCCGTAGATATCGTCGTGGAAGGTGGTCGTTCCCTCCGTCGGATTATTCTGGCGGATTACATAGGGCTTACCCGCCGCCAGATTGGCCTCCACTTCTTCCTTAGACAGATGCAGGCAGTGCTTGTCATAAACGTTAATCTCCTTCCCCGCAACTGTCTGGGTCAGCGTCGAAAGCCTCTCCTTATCACAAAAACAGTAATACGCCTCGCCCTTCTCAATCAGCTCTTTCGCATACTGCATGTAAATACCCTGTTTCTGGCGTTCGCTCTGCACATAGGGGCCGACGCCTCCATCCTTGTCTGGGCCTTCGTCATGTGCAAGCCCCGTGTCTTTCAGCGTGCGGTAAATGATATCCACCGCTCCCTCCACGTACCGTTCCTGATCTGTGTCCTCAATCCGCAGGATAAATTCCCCGCCCTCATGCTTGGCAATCAGATAGGCGTACAAAGCTGTCCTTAAATTCCCTACATGCATCCGCCCTGTGGGACTGGGCGCGTATCTTGTTCTAATCTTTTCCATAATTCTCAGTTCCCTCTGTTTTCTTCAATTCGGTTTTGGTGCATACTCGGATCAGGTATCTTCTCCGAAGCCGCTTCCTTAAATGACGCCACCGCTTTCGCCGCCGCCGGAATCGCAATATTAGTGCCCGCGCCCGCCACACAGCCGCCGGGACATGCCATGCCCTCAATCAGACAGCCGTTTTTCTTGCCGGCCTTGGCAAGCATCAGGATCTTCTTACACTCGGAAAGGCTCTCCGCATGTTCGATATGGACTTCCACGTCCGGATAGTATTCTTTCACACACTCCTCGATGGCGCTCGCCACACCGCCGGCCACACCGTAGCCTCTGCCCGCGCCGGTTGCGCCTTTCAGCTCATCCAGCGCCTGAATCTGGTCTAACAGAATTCCCTTCGCCTCAAAAATCCCAGTCAGTTCCTCAAAGGTAATGACAAAATCCACATCGGAACGGATCGTCCTGCGGGAAGCTTCCAGCTTCTTGGAGGCGCAGGGCCCGATAAATACCACTCTGGCGTCCGGATGCTCCTCTTTGATCACTCTCGCCGTCGCCACCATTGGCGTCAGCGCGTTTGATATCTTATCAATGGTCTCCGGGAAGAATTTCTTTGCAAGCACCGACCATGACGGACAGCAGGAGGTCAAACTGAACGGCAGTTTTCCCGTGGCAACCTCTTTCGCATAGTGCTCCGCTTCTGCGATCGCGCCCATATCCGCGCCGACAGCCGTCTCATAGACATCGTAAAAACCCAATTCCTTTAGGGCCGTTTTTAACATATCCGGCGTCACATCCGGACCAAACTGTCCGGCAAAAGCTGGCGCCACTTGGGCAATGATCTTCTCTCCCGTCTGTAAAGCGCGGATTAATTGGAAAATCTGCGATTTATCCGCAATCGCGCCAAAAGGACAGTTCACCATACATTGTCCGCAGGAGACGCATAATTCGTTATCAATGACCGCACGGCCTTTCTCGTCGTTTTTGATCGCATTTACGCCGCAGGCTCCCGCACAGGGCCTCACCTGATGGGCGATCGCATCGTAAGGGCATACCGACTTGCATTTACCACAGCGAATACATTTTTCGGGATCAATCACCGACTTGCCGTTCACCATGGAAATAGCGTCTCTCGGACAAACCTCCCTGCAGGGATGCGCCACACAGCCCATACAGCGGTCCGTCACATAATAGCTGTTCTCCGGACAGGCATTACAGGCTGAAGGAATCACCTGCATCAACGGCGGCTCATAGTATTTCTCCGAGATATTGCTCTCCTCTAGCCCCTGTGTCAAATGCACCGGGACATTCTCCGGCCGCAGGGATAAGCCCATAGCCAGACGAATCCGCTCGCGCACGATAGCACGGTCCCTGTATATATTCTCGTATTCCGATTCGTCGTAATCCACAATCTTGTATGGCAGCGCCTCGATATCATCCTTTAAATTTTCAGAATGATAGGCCAGATGCGCCACTTCTTTAAAGATACGTCGCCTGTTTTTGCGAACCTGTGTGTCGATTCCTCTCATAATTTCTCCATTCAAAACTTGAAATGCGGCTTATTTTTCCTATGCGGCTATTATATTTCAAAGCTATCTGAAAGTCAATCGCTCTGTGGCTAACGGCGACGTCTTTTCAACCAAATCACCAAACCTGCAATCAACGCTGCAAGGGGAAGCACGATCACACACAGGATCATGACAATATTAGCCGTCTGCGCCGTAAACGTCAGGTTCTGCATCGTAAGGCTCTTGGCTGGAATCGTCACGGCGGTTTCACGCTCCGCCAGACTGTTGATGATACTGCCAAAGAACTTTACATTGTTGCCCGGCGCCATCTGATCCGCAAGAACGGTAAAAAGGCTCTCTCCTCCCACCACAAAGGCATGGGAAGTCTTTCCGTCCTCCGTGCTCTTTTCCACCTCCACACTGATAGTAAAAGGCCCGTCAATATCATTTGCTCCCTTGCGGTAATCGCTTTCATCCGTAATGTCTGTCTTCGAAAAAGCGCTTCCGCTTGTGGTCAAAAGCGGCGTGTAAAGCGCATCCCCCTGTAGGTCGTCGTAGGAAAGACCCATGGAAAAAGGCGCAAAAATGAGGCTGTCCGTCAAAGCTTGCGTCACTCCAGCGGATTCCACCTGCGGGAACAGATAGTAAGGGTTCTGGTTATAAAAGTTACGATCCTGTTCCACGATCGTCCCCTCTACCTCCGATATGCCATAAAAATCCAAAATGGTTTTAAAATTCGTCATTTCCCCTTCCGTCAAAGTAGGGATAATCAATGCGTTGCCGCCTTTTTTTAGATAATCGATCACCTTTTTGGCGTCTTCCTCTGAATAATCACCGGTGGGCGCGTTTAAAATGACGCCCTGCGCGTCTTCGGGGATCTCGTCAACCGAATATAACATAAGCTGTTCGCAGGACACGTTTGCCTTCTCGATCACGTTCCTAAACTTTTCTTCTAATTCCAGTTCGCCATGTCCGCCTATCGCATAAACGACCGGCGTATCCTCCGTGGTCACATAGTCGATCGCCGAAACAATTTGTCCCTCGCCGTCATATTCCGTAATCTGATAATTATAGCTGTAGTAGTCTACCTCATAAGAATAGACCTTCTCCAAACCTACGATCTTGTATCGTTTTTCCCCTTCCACAATCAGGCTGCCCGCCGCAAGCGGGTCCTGCGTATAATTCTGATAAAAATTCGGATTCTTTGTAGGGCTGACATAAGTCACTTTGATGTGCGCCGACTGATCCTGCATCAATGATAATGTCCTAAACAGCCTCTCTTCCAACGCGTCGTACGCAGAATCTTCTTCCTCCAGCACATAGATCGTAACGTCCTTGGTCAGATCCGCAAGGTAGCTTTTCGTTTCCTCTGTCAACGCATAAAGCTTATTTTGGGTTAAATCAAAGGAAGTATACTTTTCCGGCACATAATTGAGCCCCAAATTAACAGCCACCGTCAGCACAACCGCCAGTATCATTCCAGAGGCGCTGTAAGCGCCCAGCTTGATCCCGCCTCCGGCAATGCTGTACCGGCGTTTTTGAATCACCTGCGTCGTGAAGAAAAGAACCAGCGCAATGGCTGATAAATAGTAAACCACGGCCTCCACTTCAAAATAACCGGAGGCAAGCGGGGCAAACCGCCCCACCATATCAAAGCAGGATAATATGCCGGCAGCCACTGTCGAAAACGCAGAGGTTCCCAAGTTGGAAATCAGCTCTACGATCCCCGTCATAATATAGCCCAAAAACAGCGCGCCATAAGCAAGCACCGCCGCGATCACTACGCTTTCTGTCAAAGCGGAAAGAAAAAGCCCCACCGCTAACGCCAGACCCCCATACAGGAAAAAGCCTAACAGGGCCGCATAGGAAACGCCCATCTGAAATTCCCCTCCCATTCTCAGAAAAAGGGGCGCGGCGCCCATAAACACCATGGGGATCAAGATCACCGTGACAAGAGCCAGATACTTTCCAAGCACAATCTTACCCACCGAAACAGGGGCTGTCAGAATGAGCTGGTCCGTCTTGTTTTTCCGTTCCTCCGAGAGCGCCCGCATCGTGAGAATGGGAATCGTCACTAGAAACGTAAAGACGATGTTCCACAGCACATCCGCAATGCTCGGAATACCTATCAGCATATTATTGGCAACCACATAAAGTCCCATCACAAAGAGATTGACTGCCACAAAAATCCATCCCGTGAAGGAGCAGAAATAAGCTCTCAGTTCTCTCTTATAAATCGCTTTCATCGGTCTCCTCCTCTCCCTCGGCGTCTGTCTCTTCTTCGTCCTCGGCTTCCGTTTCCTCTTCGTCCTCAGACTCAGTCAATTCCATGAAAATATCTTCCAGCGATTTCTCCGACCGGTTCATGGATAAAACAGCCATGCCAGCCCCAGACAACGCCAAAGACAGCTTTTTGCGGATATCCGCGTCGCCTTCTACCGCAATCCGTACCAGTACGCTTCCCTCCTCTTTGCCGTCCTCGAATGAAAAATCTAAAACATCTTTCATACCCTCCAATATACTGCGGAGCTGTTCCCGTTCGCCGATCACCGTCACCATAAGCTCCGCACCGCCCTGCATCTTCTTCTGCAGTTCATCGGGGGAGCCGCTGGCCGCAAGTTTGCCCTTGGAAATAATCAAAATATGATCGCACACCGCGCTGATCTCTGAAAGAATGTGCGAACTCAAAATTACCGTATGTTCTCCCGCAAGACCTTTAATCAAATCCCGCATCATGACAATCTGCTTCGGGTCCAGACCAACCATCGGTTCATCCAGAATCAAAACCTTTGGATTTCCCACAAGGGCCTGTGCAAGCCCCACTCTCTGTTTATATCCTTTGGAAAGATGCTTGATCAGGCGGTTTTTGATCTCCGTAAGACCCAGTTTTTCCATCAGCCCGTTGACCTGCTCATTCCGCTCCGCCTTTGGCACTTTTTTTAGTTCCGTGGCAAACAGTAAAAACTCCCGCACCGTCATATCCGGATACAGAGGCGGCACTTCCGGCAGATATCCCATACAGGCCTTCGCCTTCAAAGGCTCCTTTAAGATATCGTGTCCGTCGATCACAACGGTTCCGCCATCCGCTGCAATATAGCCCGTCATTACATTCATCGTGGTAGTCTTGCCGGCTCCGTTTGGGCCGAGAAAGCCATAGATTTTTCCCTGTTCCACCGTAAACGTCAACTTGTCTACCGCCGTATGGCCTCCATAGCGTTTCACTAAATTTTCTACCTGTATCAAAGCATGCTCCTCCCTTTTTATATAACTGCGTTCTTCTCACACTAATATACTGGCAAAATGTGTCCCTATTCGTATCAAATTGTGAAGATTTTGTGTCCTTTTCACACGACACACATAGATGATTATAACATACTATAATCTTAAAAACACAAGAAATTTGTGTACCATTCTCATATGGCACACCAATAGAAAGGATTTGCAGTATGAAGGATTACCTCTACCGGGAACCCTGCGATGATTTTCCGATCGCGATGGCCTATGTCCCTTGGCAGCGCTTTAACGGCATCTGCGAGAATCTGGAAAAAGGGTTCTGCGACGGCACCATCTTCCCTGAGCTTGACAAACCATTTACAGGAAGGAGATGTTGCAGCAAATGAACGCACAATTTGCAAACGAGCAGGAAAAGCTGCTCCACGATATCGGCATCTTAAGCTTCGTTGTCATCGAACTGTCCCTCTATCTGGACACCCATCCCACCGATCAAAATGCTATGAAATATTTCAATCATTACAACCGTCTTGCTAACGAAGCAAGGCAGGAATATTCCGCCAAATACACGCCTCTCACAATTTCCTGTGCGGATGCGTCGGCTTGCGACGATTGGAAATGGGCTCTTGCACCTATGCCATGGGAAGGAGGCTGTCATTAATGTGGAATTATGAAAGAAGATTAGAGTTTCCAGTGAACATCAAAGAGGCCAACGCGGACATCGCACAGGCCATCATCAGCCAATACGGCGGCCCAGACGGAGAAATGGGCGCGTCTATGCGCTATCTGTCCCAGCGGTATGCCTGCCCTTACAGGGAAGTTTCCGCTGTTTTAACAGACATCGGTATATCGGTAACATTATTGTACATTTATCAATTCCATTTTTTCGATCTCCGTTACATAGCTCTTTCCTCTGCCTGAAGACCGGACTGTCAGCCTTGCGGCGAAAGGCAGACACTTCAAATATACATCCACCACATTATCTACGATTACCATCTTTTCCAATACCTCCCTGTAGAGTTCTTGGTTCTCTGAATCGAAAGATAAAATTTCATCTAATGCCGCTATGTAGTGTTCCCGATCTTCGGTCTGCCTGTCCCTTATTTTATCATTTTCCAAGGCTTTTTCCAATGACCGTTCCAGATCCCCGATCTGTTCATCATACCATGCCATCTGCTCCGTCAGGTCTTTTTTGGACAGTGTTCCTTCCAGCATGAGGTCTATCAATTTTTTCTTCTTTTCCTTTAAGGCTTCTATCTGTCCATTGATCCGCCCTGCCTCCTGATGCGTTTGGGCATGCAAGGATTTAATGTCATTGATAATCTCCGAACGCAGCGTTCCATAGTTGACTTTGATATGGGTTATCAGGAATCTCATACAGGCAAGCAATGCCTTATCATTGATATGAGAATTACAGCAGCCAACCCTCTCACCCCTGCGCTCTTTCGGCTGTCCATAATTTGCCGCCTCATAACATCGCCATGCTTTGTACTGCTCACCATTTTTCAGGCGTTTTACACGGCTGACATAATGGGAACCGCAACGGCCGCAGTACAATTTTCCACTGCACCAATAGCGGTTACTGTGTTTCATACGCTGTTCTGATGAGGGCGATCTCCTTTGAAGCTCGGCCTGTGTCCGATTCCATAGGTCACGGGATATAATCGGCTCATGGTGGTTATACAGATAAACCATATCCTCTTCACCTCGGTTATACTTTTTCGCATGCGTCAGGTAATCAGGCGTGAACGTTTTTTTCTGGCACAGATCGCCAACATACTTCTCATTACGAAGTACACGCAGAATCACTGTATTAGACCAACGCTTTACCCGTTTCGGCCTTATGCCATCCGCTTCAAGCTCACGTGCGATCACGTACGTGCCCTTGCCCTCATTGGTGTATTTATGAAAAATCGCCCGGACAATAGCAGCTTCTTCCTCATTGATGTATAATTTTCCGTCCTTGACATAATAACCGAGAAGATCCCGTCCGAACACCACCCCCTGCTCCATCCGGCGTTTCTGCCCCCATTTGACACGCTCGGAGGTCTTTCTGCTCTCTTCCTGCGCAATACTGGCCATGAGTGTAAGCCTCAGCTCACCGTCACAGTCCCGCGTGTCTATGTTGTCAATGGTGAACATTACGCCGACGCCCGCTTCTTTCAGCTTGCGGGTATACGACAGCGTGTCCACGGTATTTCTTGCAAAACGGCTCACCTCCTTTGTCAGGATCAGATCAATCCCGCCACGCAGCGCTTCGTCAATCATGGCGTTAAATCCATTCCTCTTTTTTGTCTGGGTGCCGCTTATGCCTTCATCGTAATATATGCCTTTCAAAATCCAGTCTTCATGCGCATTAATGTATTCGCTGAAATACTGGTTCTGGCTCGCAAGAGAGTTTACCTGATCATCTTTGTCAGTCGATACACGACAGTAAGCGGCCACTCTTAATTTTTCCATTGTCAATCTCCTTTTCAGGAAATGACACATCATCGTGTTTATTATAACAAATGATGTGCGGTTAGGCTATATTCTGTAGCTGCTTTAGCTGCGCAGATGTCAGGCATTCCCGACGGTACAGTTCCTTATAAATCCCTTGCTTTAACTGATCTAGAAATGCCTTTTCATCGGTTTTAGTCAAAGTGATGTACTCCTTTTGGTTTTGTGTTTTTACCATTGCTCCACCTCCCCGTATTTGTCAGTATTATCATATGTCCACCAATCTTGTCCCTATCACTGAATAATCCTTTGGGAGCGATGGACATTCCCGGAAGAATGTCCACCCGCGCATAATAAAAGGGGAATGTAGTGGAAATATCCACCACTCCCAAAAGACTATTTTTATGCGACGTCGCATAAAATATAAATGCCGGTGGCTGTTGGTCAGCTCCACAGGTTACACTCACATACCCCAGTATGCTACTCTACCTCTCCCATTTCTATGGGCAGCCTCCTCTCAAGGGTGTATCATTATCACCGACAGACATATCTTTGCTTTTCTTTCCCACCACAGAAAGTTACACAGAACAGACTTTATCGCTCCTTCCTCCCCTAAAATTCAGACGGTTTCCAAGGTTGAGATCTTCGCTGAGTCCACTGTGGAGCTCCTTATCTGCCGGACGTTACCGGACTTTATGACGCAAGGGCTTTGTTCTTACGCATATGCGGCGTGTTTGTCATGGTTCGGATGTAGCTATATAGAAAAGCCTTAATCGGCTGCTTCTATCCAATTACCAGTAAGGTCTATATGTATCTTTGCCAGTTCAATCGCTGCTTTGTACACTTTCCCATCCTTTGAATCCCCATATGTTTCATTTATCTTTTGGGCAAATATATCTATTTTATCTATTTCTTCCAAATTACAGTCACCTACTACCGATATATCATTATCTGTATCACGGAAAAAAGTTATAAACATGTTTCCAATCGTCAAAGGCCCTACTATAAGAATGTGGCAGTTACCATATATTTCTGCCCTGCCAGCTATATATGCATTGCCAAATACTAGCGCATTGCCAAACACACGGGCATCACCAATCACATGTACATTGCCACTTATACATGCATCTTCAGCTATTAAAGCATTGTCACCTACAAATGCATCGATACCTATTGTTGCATTACCAGTAATGTTTGCGTTGTCAAAAACACGCGCGCTACCACATACTACCGCATTACCAGACACTCGCGCGTTGTCACGTATCCATGCCTGATCAAACACTTTCGCTTCGCCAGACACCTTCGCATTACCTGCCACCGTCGCCTCCTGAGACACCTCTGCATCACCATACACACATGCATTGTCGGTTACTTTTGCATCGCCTAATACACACGCGTTACCAGATACCTTTGCATTATCTCCTACCCAAGAGTTTCCCCACTGAGACAAATTTTCCTCACTCTCGATAAATCCTCCAAGATCACCCCTATGTACACAACCAAAGGAACGCACCGCCTTGATCCGATGCAGCGTATGTCCATCTATTTCTATTGTTTCTTTGGTAAATTTATATTTTTTTATTGCATTTTCTCTTTCTATAACCGTATTTAACATTGCTTTCAATTTTTTCACAGTTTTCTCCTCCTACGTTCTCATCACCCTATGCCCACAGCTTGAACAATACCGTACATTCGGATCAAACAATGTGGCATTACATTTCGGACATAAGAGCATTCCATCCTTCTCGATCAACCGGATCGGAAGCTCCCGCTTCTTCAAACTGTCATTTTCTTTTCTAAGAAACTCCGTTTCCGCCTGAATTATCAGCTCCACATCTGGTTCCTCTTCTTTTTGTTCCGCTATTATGTTTTTTATCCTGCTCTCACAGAAATATATGAAAGAATCCAAGGGATTCCAATCTGCTGCAAAATTCATGGTCTATCTCCTAAACAAAAGACGGTGACTATTCTCCCTTTTTTCGACATAATAAACTCCTAAGTTAAATTTACTTTCTTTAACAACGGCACGCCAAGATCTAGTAGTAAAAAGGTCACTTGCTTTCTTTAACGATATTTCTCCCTTTTCTCGACGATATTGATCTAAATATAAGAAAGCCTCATATATAAACTCTTCTATAATTCCAGCTTTTCTGTATGGTTTACTTACTGTACTCTCTATATAATTACTTCCACAATATGGACAGATTGGAAGATTACGCCCTGCCATTTCCATTAGTTTTCGCCCAATAATAAAACTATTTCCACACTCAAGACATAAATAATTATCATGATCCCTTGCAAAGCGTCTCTTCTCATCCTTTTCTCGCTTGTTTGTCCAAATCCATATTAAAAACAAAGAAAGCAAATACGCAAAATATATACCAATAAATACAATTCCCATAAATCTTCATCCCCTCTCCACTTTATGCGACGTCGCATAAGCTCAGCGCTCTTCCTGTCTGTGTTCGTGCAGCTCAACATCCCGATCCGTGTCCTGTCGCTTAATTTCCTCTTGAATTTTTTCCAATTTCTCATGAACGCCTAAGTTTTTATTGACAGGTTTCTCATAGTTTGGGAAACGTATCGCGGAAAGCTGGATTTGCATTTTATTTTGTTTTCCGCTGTCTATCATACCAGCCGCTTCCATAGCCCACAAAAACCCGCTTATAAAATTTTGTGCCGCGTCTTTATTTTCTTCTTTCTGAAAATATCCGACCGTCGGGTGTTTTTCCGACCAATTCCCCGTCTCTAACTGCTGGAAATACGAACCCATAACGCCTTTGATAATGCCCGCGACGTCACTTTCCCTCCCTTTCTGTGTATGCTTTTTGAAAATCGCGGCTATTTCTTTTTCTAGATCGCTTTTTACTCTTTCCATGTTTCTGCCTTTCTGTGTGGTTTAATCATCCGTTTTATGTTTTCTCCTACCGTCATTCCCATTCAATCCTTTCCAAGCTCCATTTATACGACGTCGCATAAGCTCATCGCTCTTCCCGGTGGTGATCATACTCAAACTTGCAGCCTTTAAAGGTTGAATCTTTACGGAAAAATCAATTTCCTTTGCACCTGAATCTTGCAGATTAACCAACATTCTCTTTAAATGGTTGTGTAAGTATGTATGACTATTTGATGAAGCAAATAAATTAGGATGCACCTCTCCTTTATCATTTCAAATGGACTTTAAAACTTAACTATATGTATCCATCCATTGGTTAAATTTCTCCTCAGCGGTTTGAACAGCAGATATTCTGTCACTTTCATCCTGAAGCTGCTCTGCCGCTTTCAGTTCCGCTTGGTATTGTTCCAATCGATCATGTACCAACGGGCCTTTGATCAACGGGCTCGGCTCAATATATGGATATCCTTCCCAATCTGCTATAACTTTTTTATAATTTATCCCCTTTGTAGTGTTCCATTCCTCTACCACTTCCTGATAAGTTCCCTTTTTTGTATGCCTGAAACACCGATGGCACACTACCCGGTATATCGCTCCTTCCGTTACTGCCTCACGACAAGAGCCAAATCCGTGCATCCATGGGGATCTATTCCCGCATCTGCAATGATACAGTTTTGACCATGGATATGACTTTCTTGCGAGTGGATATGGAACGCCCCAAAGCTTTTGACATTTCTTTATCATTCTTTGTTCTCTTTTTTCTTCTTGCGCCCGTATTCTCTTTGCTTTACAATAAATCATATACCCATTTACATATTGAATTGCTTTTTTTACATTAACCATAACTGCCTCCTCATGAAAGGGATTTTTATGAATTTAAAAAATATTAACTTGTATGATCACCACACACAAACTGCTTATATTCTGGACTTTGAAAGATGGATCAAACCATTTAACGACGGTTCCCTCTTCTTTCGGAACTGGTCCAAATATATGGAAGCCGCATATATGAGTCAAATGTATTGCCGTAATGAAACTGACGATCATTTTCAATATGGCTATATCAGTAATGGTGTTCCGCTTTTAATTAATTTCAACATCGGACATATATATTTCCAGTGTGAAAAGCATCGGCTGTTACTTTTACATAAAGAAAAAGTGTCCTTAAGTAAGTTTGGTACCTACGGCGATCACTGCGAATATGCTTATCATCCAGTTGTGAATTGGAAATTCCCGGCACATGCAGTTTCCGATTTCCCGGTACTTTGCTGTTACGCTCCTGTTCAGGAGAATAACCAGATGCTTGTCATTGATGGAAACCATCGTATTACGATTAAAAAAAAGCTTCACATAAAATCCGTCAATTTATTTGAATACCAGCTTAATTCTCCCCTTGACTTTGCGAACGATTTTGAGTACCTTATTTTTCATTTTCTTTTGGAATGTAACAAACCGTCTCAGGATCGGATTATTAATCCTGCCCACAAATTATCTATGCCTTGGCTAACCAAACCTAAAAGATAAATATTTATGATTCACAAATTGTTGTTTTAGAGTTATATTCAACTCTGAAATGTTTACTAGGTCCGAGAGTTCCTAGTTTAATCCCATTTTTATTTTTTGCTATTGCCCCACGTATTTGTCTATATTGCTCCTCATCATATCGTGAAATCGCCTCCTGTAGCTCATTCATAGTTCCAGTCGCATTATCAAAATCTATATAAATCCCCAAGCAGCCTAATTCATCTGCTAATTTCTCTAAACGTTCATCATCTGTCCCTGCTGTATTCTCTGTTAAACCACTTCCACAATATGGACAGATTGGAAGATTACGCCCTGCCATTTCCATTAGTTTTCGCCCAATAATAAAACTATTTCCGCACTCAAGACATAAATATTTATCATGATTATCTATATAAAAACCTTTGCTCCAAGTGTCTTCTCTAAACATGCATATATCCCCTCAATATTTCTATCTAGTAACACGATCATCAACTGAAAGATCATATTGCTCACAAATTTTATCTATACTTTTCCGCACATTTTTCAAATCACTTAGTAATTCGCCCATTTCCCTTGCAAAGCTTCTCTTCTCATCCTTTTCTCGCTTGTTTGTCCAAATCCATATTAAAAGTAAAGAAAGCAAATACGCAAAATATATACTAATAAATACAATTCCCATAAATCTTCATCCCCTCTCCACTTTATGCGACGTCGCATATTGTTATTTTTAAGCTCAAGTCGACAAAACAAGTGAACTCTAAACCTTAACTATATGTATCCATCCATTGGTTAAATTTTTCCCCGGCAGTTTGAGCAGCATTTATTCTATCGCTTTCATCTGGAAGCCGCTCTGCCGCTTTCAGTTCCGCTTGGTATTGTACCCATCGATCATATAATGGTTTCATATCTAATTCCTGAAAATATAGGTTTTCTGACTGATCAAAGGCTCCTCCATATTGACTAAACAGCTGAAACAGACGTTGCATGGCAGTTTCGCTATCCAGATCCACGACTTTTAATACCTCAACGTTAATATCAAGCTTATTTTTCGCTACCGCCTCACGTATTTGTCTATATTGCTCCTCATCATATCGTGAAATCGCCTCCTGTAGCTCATCCGCAGATATGCTGTTCCAAAATCTATTTCTCTTTCCACATCAGTCATAATCGAAATCCTTTCTACTCCAATGTATTTATGCGACATCGCATAAGCTTACCGATCTTCCTGTCTATGTTCGTGCTGCTTCACATTCTCAATTATAAATGTTGTTATAGGTACATTTAGTGCCATGCATATTCTCACATATTCATCAATATCACATTTTCTTTTTCCAGAGAGAATAAGCGAAAACTGTCTTTCTGTAATTTTTGCCTTTTCCGCAATTGCCTTTTGCTTTATCCCATTATTTTCAATCATTTTCTTAACTGCACTTCTATCAAACATTATTCCTTCCGCCTCCTCCTTGGTTCAATATTTTTGATTTTCCATTACTATATATCATTATTATTGACTTGTCAACAATAAAAATCAATATTATTGGACATAATATTTACAAAAATAAAATGAAATGCTAAAATATGATGCACAAAAGGAGAGCATATGAATCAAATTTTAATAGAAAAACTACGCACTGCCAGAATTTCTAAGAAATTAAGACAAGAAGATGTTGCAATCTTGTTAGATGTAAAAAAAAACACAATAAGTAATTGGGAAAACGGAAAAGCTAATCCAGATATTGATACCCTTGTCAAATTATGCAAAATTTACGATATTAGTTGTGCTTCTGTTCTTGAAGAGGCATATGCTGATCAAATTGTACATAGCTTGTCTGTGTCCGGTTTAGAAAAGGAAATAATAATTGCTTACAGAAAAGTTGATGATATCGGAAAAGCAATTGTTCTTCGTTCTTTAGGTATTGAAAATATTTCTCAAAAAGAAAAAATATAAAAATGGCATAAATGCTATGGGCAAAATAGCTTCATATTAATTTCTAAATATGTCTAATGCAATTGCCCATGTTATCAATCAATATTCTCAATCTAATTTCACAATTTTCATATTTGTATGTTTATCAATACATGTTCGGAGGTATATTATGAAATTATATTTAAATGTGCCATATGCTGAAAAAGACGAAGCCAAAGCATTAGGTGCTAAATGGAATAACAAAATTAAAAAATGGTATATTGATACCCGATTTGAAAACTATATTAAATTTGCAAAATGGATATTAAAAGAAACTGATGAGGCCGTTATAGCTACTGAATATATCTATATCATCGAGGGTGAACAAAAATGTTGGCGTTGTCACCAGAAAACAAAAGTTATTGGATTAGGAATAGCTGATTATACTTTTATTTATGGTGAACCTGATGAAGCACAATATGAAATTAACATTGATGATGATATTTTACACCTTGCTTGGACATACAACGAAAGAGATATTCCTCCCAAATTATTAAAATATCTGAAAGATCATTATTCTGTCAAAACAGGATATTCCAAGACAATCGAAGCAGAATGTTTTGCAAACCATTGTGATTGCTGTGGAGCATTACAAGGCAATTATTTTTTATTTGACGAACCAACCAGTCCATTATCTTCTGATATAAACGGAAAAAATCTTATAAATAGAATGAGTAAATTAAAAATTTATGGTATTCCGATTGATGATGATTTACAATTGAATTGGGATTTGAGTTTTGGTGATAATGATTATGCCTATTTTGAATACGGACACTTTGAAGAATTAATTCTTTCATCTAATCCCTCAGATTACTGGATTACATATGAAGAACTTTATCATTTATAAACAAAACTTTTATCAAGAGTCGTCAAAGAAGCCTCGCTCAAACAATCAATAGATTATAAATTTACATACATTGTTAAAGCCCCAAAGAATTTCGGGACTGTCCCAAAGTTTGTGTAAACCTCCAGACTGATGTAAGATAAAACTACACAGTCTGGAGGTATTTTATTATGGCAAGAAGAAAAGAAAGCCCACAAAAAGCAGCCATGCGGGAAATGATGAGTGGGTATCTGAAAGAGAACGATATCAGCATCAAAGACGGTACAGACGTCAACGCCGTCATGCGTGACATGATGTCCGTCCTTTTAGAAGGTGTACTGGATCAGGAACTGGATGAGGAACTGGGCTACTCAAAGTATGATTACAGGAACAAGGACACCGATAACAGCAGGAACGGCCATTCCACAAAGACCATGCACACCAGTTACGGGGATATGGAAATGGCTGTCCCCCGTGACCGC
>CAMXIK010000011.1 GCA_947243855.1 uncultured Lachnospiraceae bacterium
GATTCGTGCGGGTAAACGCTGCAAGCAGCAGGACAAACGCCGCCGCAAGAACCGCCGCCGCAATCTGCTTCTTTCCAAGCATACCGCGTCTTTTCCCCTCTTCCGTTCCGTCACACTCCGCCTGAACCGTTCCGTCCTCTGTTCGCTCCCTAAGCGTCCGGCGATTTCCACAAGCCTTTGCCGCCTTCTCCAAAAACGCCGCCCATTCGGCCATCCCGCAGACTCCGTAGGGAACGAGAAGCAGAAAATAAGGAATCGTGTAAGACGCGCTGGATTCCCAAACCATATGAAAGAGCCAGCCGCCAAAGAAAACCACCGCCCCCATCAGCTCGTACAGGCTGCCCCTCCTCCATCTGAGAATCAGGAAAAGCAATACGCCTAACAGAATGAGCGTCTGCATGTAATTGAGAAAAATGGAAAGTCCTACGCTCCCTCTTCCCTCAATCAGGCTTTTCAGCCACAGCGGCACATTCCCTTCCGCCTTTCTTCCCCTCGTGCGGTCCAGACAGATAAACGTGGGATCGTTCCACTGGAAAGCCGTCTTTCTGGCCAAAAAGGGCAGTCCCTCGTCCAACGGATTTTCTGACATCCTTGTCACAATCTTTTTCAAATCCTCGAGACAAGCCTCCGTAATCTTCTCCGTGTCATAATGGTATTTGGTAAACACATCGCCGTTATAACCGTTGTAGCCTCCCGGCCCTAACGGCGCTTCCTGCATTCCCATGACCACCCATGAAAGCATCACCTCTCCCTCTCCCAGCTTCTGCCCCGAAATCCGCTCTACAAGACGGTTTGCAAGCTGCGTGCAAAGCGCCACGCTAAGCGCCATACATACGATAAAGAGAAGGGACGCCAAGCCTTTTTTGCGGTTTTTCTTATGAAAAAAGAACTGTTCCACCGCATCATAGGCAAGAAAACAGGCAATCGCAATCAAATAAATCAGACAGTTCATCTTAATCACCGTGGCAAGCCCCATACAGAGAGAAGCCGCCGCAATATAACGGTAACGCCGGGTGCAAAGATACCGCCCCGCAAAGTAAACCGCCCCCAAAGAAAACGCCATGCCCGGCAGAATCCCGTAAAGATAGGTCACATAAAAGGCAAGCGGCGTCCAGACAAGCAAGCCCAGATACACCAGCCCCTGCCGGCTCTTCTGCCCTTCCCCGCCATCTAAAGCGGAAAAAAGAATAAACTGCTTCACCAACAGGCCGTAAATCGCCGCCAGACAAATCACGTTCACCAATTGGAGACCCACAAAATGATCCATCCCCACAAGAAAACTGAGTAAATAAAAAAACAGGACAATCCCCGACTGAAAAGGATAACGGAACAGATACTCCCCCTCCGCAAAGGAGGAAAAATCCCCCCGCCGCCACTGCATCGCGATCGCATAGACTTTGGCTGGATCAGAAGAGGGATAAAACTTTGTCAGAAGCACATAAGCCGCCCCACAGACGAGCGTCAAAAGCGTCAGTCCCCAAAAAACCGTTTCCTTGTGTAGAAAAAGTCTCTGTATACGCCCATTTTCCCTGCACCTTCCCACAATCTTTCTCCCAGCAAGAAAAACTGCCGTCATCAACGCAAAGACCAAAAAATGCCGCAAAGGGCTGTCCGCTATATTGAGCGTCCTTTCCTGCCAGTTTCCATCCTCCAAAAGCAGCCTGCCCACAAAACTTGTGCTGTAGAGGCTGTGCAAAAGCAGAAAAAACACCGCCCCTGCAAACATCAGGCGGATCAGGCTGTTTACAATTCGGTAAAACACATGATTTCGATCCATATCCTCTGCCACTTCCCTGTTTTTCCAAATATGATTTCTTTATTTTACCCTGTTTTCCCACAAAACACAATATAGGCTTCTTTTTCGTTTACAACGTATCGTGGTATCTATTTCCGTTTATCTTCTATTTGTGGTTTCCTCTCTACAACTTTTTGTTGTGTGATAGCATGGAAAACAACAAATCTGTCAATCCTAGAATCGCGAATATTCAGTTTTGGATCGCAGGCAGCACAAACTGCCAATGATTTCGTATTGACTGTACCAACAGTAGGAAGGGAGTTCTGCCGAATGAAGGAATTGCGCAGAGTCATCAGGGATTTGCGGGAAGACAGCGATATTAAGCAAAAGGCAGTCGCCGAATATCTTGGCGTGTCGCAGCAGACCTATTCCAACTATGAAAACGGCCACCGGGAAATTCCGATCTGGGTTGTCGTCCAGCTTTCCAAATTTTATAAAGTCAGCACGGATTATCTCTTAGGCGCGGACTCCGGCTATCTGGGAAGCACGAACTTAAGCGGGAAATATCTGGGCGACACCACCATGCACGATGTGGTCTACGACATACAGAAATTGAACGCCAAAGACCGGCGCGACCTGCTGAAATATATTAAATTTTTGAAAGACACAGACTGAAACGACAGCCCTCCATATGCGGGCCTGTGCATAAAAAAACCGACAGCGCAACGGCTGCCGGTTTTTGCTTACTCTCTATTCCCCCGCTTCATTTTCTTCAAAAGAAATTCCGTTTTCCTCCGCATAGGTTTCCGCCATGCTTCCCTTATCCGCCACGATCACAAGATCCTTGGCCATATCAGCGCCCGGAAAGGCTTCCAAACCGATAGACGTCAGTTCATCCCCGCCTTTGAAATAAAGCTTTTGCAGCTTGCTATCTCCCTGAAAGGCACCGTCCCCGATAACCGTCACTGATTTCGGTATGGCGATCTGCGTCATCACCGTGCAATCACGAAAAGCCCCTTTGCCAATCGACGTCACTGAGGCGGGCAGATAAACGCTTTTTAAAGCGGTGCAGCCCTGAAAACTCTCCGCCGCAATCGTTGTCACCCCGGCAGGCAGTTTCACATAAGTAATGTCCGTGTTGCCGCCGAACAAATCAGCCGCGATAGACGTATATTTTTCCCCTTCCTCAGGCTGCTGCAGCTCTACCGTGCCCTCAAAATGATTGGCTTCCAAGACCGTGGCGCCCTCTGCGTCGGTCTTTTTCACTTTTACATCCGTCAGCACACCATCCTCAACCTCATAAACATATTGTCTGGAAGCGTTAGCGTCATAAGTCACCCGCATACCGGTACCGTCCGTAAAACTAACGATTCTACTCACATAATTTTCCGCCGCTTCTTCCAGCGCCTTCTGCTCCGCCGCAAAAGCCGTCATACCGTTCGCACCCACAAGCAAGCCAAACGTCCACAACAACGCGAATATTTTTCTCCTGTTCATTCCCAATTCCACCTTTTCTCCGTGCCAGAGGAGTTTCCTACAATGGCGCGCGTATCATAACTGTCCTTCATCTTGAGTTCCATAACATTTTATTATGTTACCCTCAACAGTTTTGATTATAACAGCTGTAATTGTATTATGCAAGAGAAAAAATACAAGATATTGTGTTTTTTATCATTTTTCCAACAAATACTCTTTGTTTTCAAATTCCGTCACGCGGCCGTAAGTCTGGCCGCCGACCGTTACCGGCTCCTCGGGAAGCGAACCGAACCAGATCACGCAGTCCGGCACAAAAATTTCGTCCGCATAACCCGCCGTCTCATTTTCCACGAGCACATGCTCTATGCGGCATCCGTCCAGCATGGCCCAGAAAGGGTATTCAAAATCGTCGGCCTTGTTCAGATACAGCCCCACGTTCTCATATCCCTGTGACTTGATTTGATCCGTCAGCGCCGCATAGGACGCCATTTCGTCCCACCTTGACGTAAAGTAGCTGTAGGGTCTGGTGCGCGCATGCTCCTGAAAAATCTTATAGTGATAGCGGGATAAATTAAACAGCTCCATCACGCACAGAAAGCTCACCGTACCCACGATGCCCCACCGGACCGGCTCCCGCCTCTTCTGCCCGGTTTCCATCTGCAAAATCATAGAAATCAACGGACACAGCAGGGCCAGATAGGAAATCATATATCTGCCCACAAAAGGCTCCCAGCGAAGCACCGTGCAGAACGCCAAAAAGGAGAGCATTGCTGCAACCGCATAGCCCCTGCCGCACGTTTTCCACTGCATCCTCCTAAACCGTAACAGCATCCACAGCGCACAGAAAATAAAAAGCCAAAGCACCAGAGAGCCTCCCGCTGTGTCGCAGTGATAATTGCCCGCCTCGTGGAGCAGATACGCCCTGCCGTTCTCCGAGATCGCCTCCGCGTCCAGATCGACCTGTAACAGTTTGGCCGCCGCCACGGCTATTACGGCAAAAATCTCATGCCCGTCCCTCACAAGGACTGTAGGCATATTAAAAGAAAAATTTTTGAGAAGATTTACAAAGAGGTAAGAGGGCTGTACGGTCGCCACCAGTTGGGCCGCCCCTGCGCTAGGACTGGCATAAGCCCCAAAGCTCTGAAAATTGCGCAGAATCTCTGGCGCCATAGGAAGCGCCACACAGGGCAGGGCGCAGAAAAAAATCTTGGCCAACTCAATCGGCCTGTCCTTTCTCCCGATGCAGACAATAAGCAGCCACAGGGCAAATACCACCATCCCCACACAAACGGAGGGTTTCGTCAGATACCCCCACGCTACGCACAGTCCCATTGTCCCCACCCGGCAGACGGTGCTCCTATCAAACTTCATGGGCCTTTCCCGGTCCGTGTAATCCAACAGCCGGTACACAAAAAACAACAGCCAGACCGCCGCAAAGTTGTCCACCTGCGTGGTCAGCGCCTCCGCAAAAGCGATCGGCATGGACATATACAAAAGCGCCGCCAGAAACCGGAATCGCCTGTCACAGGAAAGCTTTCCGGCGATAGCAGCCGTCAGAACCGCACAGGTCAGATAAGAGATTCCCTGCAATAAATTAAACAGCAGATCGTGCCCCCGGCACAAAATATAGACATGCAGATTGACAAACTCCCCCAAGACCGGACTGGATATCTGTCTGATAGAGTTTGTCGCAAAGTGCGCCGCCGAACGGTTCTGCGCCCAATGCGCGATCCGGGGCAGATGATAAGTCATGGAATCCCAATTATAGGGCGTGGTGATCAGGGACAATGCCAGAACCACCGCGCCGAACAGAAACAGAATGCCATAACCGGGCGTCTCCTTGAGCGCCTGTCTGCCGCCGGCACACCCTGCCCCTATGGCAGACTTTAGGGAAACCCCGGACAGCCTCCACTGAGCCGCCAGCAGCACCAAGAGCAGCGCATCGAACAGCCCCCACGCCGCAAACAAGTAGCGGAACCGCAGAGCATACAGGACAGACAGCCCCTCCGTCAACGCAAAAAGAAAAAGCATCCACAGACAACAGGCCTCAATATAAGAACCAAGGCCTGTGTCTTCTATGCTTTTTCGCTTTTTATACAGATGAATATTTCCAAACAACGCCGCTATCGCAAACAGCATATTTTTCCTTTCTTCTACGCCCTGCACTCGCCGTCGTGGGAGATACAGTTGATCTGCGTCATGCATTTCACCTTGGAGAAAGCCTCCAAAAGCTCTTCCTTCTTCGCCGTCTTGATCTCGATAATCAGTTCCGACTCGCCGTTTTTGATGCTTCTGGATTTTTCTTTATGATATTTGCAGTTGTCTTTTAAAATCTTCTCCACTTCCCCGTAATCGACTTCCGCCGCCAGCGCGCGAAGCACCAAAAGATCGGGAGCCTTGGCATTGGGAACCAGATCCAGCACAAGCAGAAGCACCGTCATCACAATACACAGCACAAAGGCCAGCACATAAAGCCCTACGCCTACAATAATACCCGCGCTGATAGACCAAAACAGATAAAGCAGGTCGATCGGGTTTTTCACCGCATTACGGAAGCGGACAATGGACAGCGCGCCCACCATACCTAACGATACCAGAAGATTCGACTGCATGGCAATCATGATCGCCGCCACGATAATGGGCATACCCGCCATCGTCACATTCAAATCCTTCGAGTAAAAAGCCGACTTGGAGGACAGCTTGTACACCGCAAATATGTAAAGCCCCACCAAAGCCGCAATGGCAATCAATAACAAAATGCTCTTGGCCGACAGGTTGGTCCCGCCTCCCAAGCTCTCGTATACACTGTTTTTAATTACATCTTTAATTGACATCTTTTCCTCCGTTCCGAAGCTCCCCGCTTCTTTCTGTATTTTATTCCCGCGAAACCACCCTCATTAAAAGTCCACGCACTCCCTGCACAACTGATACTTGGAGTAGGCTGTCTGCTGCATATTCCCCAGCTCCAAAAGCTGTAAGAGAAAGTCCGGTATGAACTCGTCATACTTTACCTCTAACACTTTATCATATTCCCGCAAAAATTCATAGCTGATATTTTTCTGCCCAAATTCTTCCACCCGGCCGCCGGCGCGGATATTGCGGTCAAACGTAATCCTCACGTTGCCCGGCTCATACACGTAAGCTTTGCGCTCATAGGAGACAATCACCCTTGGCCGAAGCCCCTGCGTCTTGATCGCCATGTTAAAGAGCGTGGCCGGGTCCTTTTCGGAAGCGTCGTCCTCAATGCATTCCCCATTCATCAGACGCTTCATTTCCGCAATCGAAATGCTCTTAGAACGCTTCAAAATCCGGTTGTCCCGCTTTGACTTGACCTCAAGTTTAATCACGCTAAGCGCATTGTTGTAAATCCTGATACGGTATTTATTCCGACGGTTCACTCCGTCCTCCGTATCCCTAAGACACGAATCCCTGAAATCGTCAAAATAAAGGCTGGTAATACTGTAACCCTCGTCGCCTCCCTCATTTTCATCCGGACGGAGCACCGCCCCGATCCGGGACTGCAACGTGATCAGATCCGTCGCCGTACAGTTGTATTTGTCTTCTACTCGATACATAGGCTTCTCCTTTGTCATGAATGCCAAAATTCTTCTATCTGTCTGCACATGAGTGCGTATAAGTCTTCTTTTCCCCGGTAAGCCATCGTCCATTCCACGATTTTTTCCATGACAGTCTCCAAATTCCATACCGGCCTCCATCCGAAGACCGTTTTCAGCTTGGAGCAGTCCAGTCTCAAATAGTTTGCCTCATGCGGCCCGCCGTCCGATACATTCTTCCACCCCACGTTCTCCCCCGTGGCCTGATTCCATTTCCCGCAAAATAACGTCACCAACTCTCCCGTCGTGTAACAGTCTGTCTCATCCGGCCCCACATTATAGTTTCCAGCATATTTCCGATTTTCATACTGTTTTTTTGCAATCATCAGATACACCATAACAGGCTCCAAAACATGCTGAAATGGCCGTATCGACATAGGATTGCGCACGATAATTTCCCGCCCGGACAGAGCCGCGCGCACACAGTCCGGCACAATCCGGTCCACTGCAAAATCGCCGCCGCCGATCACGTTACCCGCCCGCGCCGTGGAAACCGCCACCGGACGCTCGGAATCCTCGCCCAAAAAAGCGTTCAGATAACAGCTTGTCACCAGCTCGGAGCAGGATTTGGAATTGGAGTAGGGGTCGTACCCGTTTAACTCCTCATTCTCACGATATCCCCATGCCCACTCCCGGTTCAGATACACCTTGTCCGTGGTCACATTGACGAAGGAGCGCACGCTCCCGCACGTCCTTACGCATTCCAACACATGCACCGTTCCCATCACATTGGTCTCATAGGTGTAGACCGGATCTTTGTAGGACTCCCGCACAATCGGCTGGGCCGCCATGTGAATCACAATCTCCGGGCGTACCTCCTCAAACACTTGACGCAGATGCGCAAGATCCCTGATATCCCCAATGATCGAGCGCATCCGCTTTCCCATATCCGTCAAAGCAAAGACCGAAGGATCTGTGGGCGGCTCAAGCGCATAGCCCACAACCTCCGCGCCCGCCAACAGAAGCGCCGCGCACATCCATGTGCCTTTAAATCCGGTGTGTCCGGTAATCAATACCTTCTTCCCTTTATAAAAATCCAGTCCAAAATCCATTTGCATCATAGTTTTTCCCTTTACCAGTATTACTGCGCCACCGCCTCAATCAGCGTTTTCGCCATATAGTCGATCATTTCGTCCGTCATGCCCGGATACAGGCCGATCCAGAAGGTGTCCTCCATAATGCGGTCCGTATTTTCCAGACTGCCCACGATTCGGTAGCCCTCGCCCGCAGCGCGCATCCCGTCGAAGCAGGGATGCTTAGTCAGATTGCCCGCAAAGAGCATTCTCGTCTGCACGCCGTGCTCCTCCATATAGGGTACGATCCTGCTGCGCTGCGCACCATTCTTGCAGGTAACCGGAAAACCAAACCAGCTTGGGTCGGAACCCTCGCAGGCTTCCGGAAGAATCAGCTTGTCCGCGACAGCTTCCGCCGCAAGCAGCCGTTCCGTCATTCTCTTGAAATTATACCGTCTGCGTTCCACAAAAGAAGGAAATTTTTCCAACTGCGCGCACCCGATGGCCGCCTGCAGATCCGTCGCTTTTAAATTATATCCGAAATGGGAGTACACATACTTGTGGTCATAGCCCTTCGGCAGTTCTCCATATTGGCCGTCAAACCGATGGCCGCAGAGATTGTCCCTGCCGGACGGGCATACGCAGTCGCGCCCCCAATCCCGGAAAGACCGAACGCACTTGTGTAAAAGCGGGTTGTCCGTATATACCGCGCCTCCTTCGCCCATCGTCATGTGATGGGGCGGATAAAAGCTGGAAGTACCGATATCGCCCACCGTACCCGTCAATTTCTTTTCTCCATCCAACGTATATTCCGAACCCAGCGCGTCACAGTTGTCCTCAATCAGCCAGAGGTTATGCTCTTTGCAGAATGCGCTGACCGCCTTTAAGTCAAAAGGATTCCCCAGCGTATGCGCGATCATGACCGCTTTCGTTCTCTCAGAAAGCGCCTTTTCCAACATATCTACATCCACATTATACTGCGGAATCGTGACGTCCACAAACACCGGCACCGCCCCGTACTGTATGATAGGCGCAACCGTTGTGGGAAATCCCGCCGCCACGGTGATCACCTCGTCTCCCCTGTCAATCCTGCGTTCTCCTAAAAGCGGGGAAGTGAGCGCCATAAAGGCAAGCAGATTCGCGGAGGAGCCAGAATTTACAAGGGAGCAAAAGCGAATGCCCAAATACTCCGCCATCTGTTTTTCAAACTGATCCGTATATCTTCCCGACGTGAGCCAAAACTCCAAGGCGCTGTCTACCAGATTACACATCTCCGCGCTGTCGTAAACGCGGGAAGCGTAGGGAATGCGATCACCCTCCTGAAAAGGCTTCTTCACGTTATGGTAGGTGTCGCAGTATTCTTTTACCATTGATAGGATTTCTTCTCTTGCCTGCTGTTCTGTTTTTTGAATTGCCATGGTTTTCTTTCCTCCGTCTTTCTTTTTCCTTCTACCACACCCTCCACGGCGCTTCCCCGCTGCTCCACAGCTCTTCCAGATACGCCCTATCGTGTACCGTGTCCATCGGCGACCAAAACCCCGGATGCCTGTACGCCGCCATCTGCCGATCCGCCGCCAGCCGCTCGAAGGGCGTCCGCTCTAACATCTCGGAACCGTCCCCCAGATAATCGAACACCTCTCTGTTTAATACCATAAACCCCGTATTGACCCACGACTGATCCCGGCGCGCCTTCTCTGCAAAGCTCTCGATTGTGCCGTCCTCGTCCATTTTAATGGCGCCAAACCGCCCTGCCGGCTGGGTAGTCGTAATTGTGGCAATCTTACCATGCTGTCTGTGAAACGCAATCAGCGCCGGAATATCCACATCGGCAACGCCGTCCCCATAGGTCAGCATAAACGTCTCGTCCTCGCCAATATAGTCTCTGATTTGTAGGATTCTTCCCGCAGTCAGCGTTTCCAGCCCGGTATTCGCCAGTGTAATCCGCCACGGTTCCGCCGTCGAACGGTGATACTCCCCGCGCTTGTCCTGCAGATGAAAGGTTGTGTCCGTCTGATACATATAATAATGGACAAAATATTCCTTAATCATATGCCCCTTATACCCGCAGCATATGATAAAATCATGATAGCCATAGGCCGAATAAATCTTCATGATATGCCATAAAATCGGCTTGTCCCCGATCTCGATCATGGGCTTTGGCTTCAGCACAGACTCCTCGCTGATGCGGCTGCCCTTTCCCCCTGCCAAAATAACAACCTTCATTTTTCATTTCATCCTTTCGGCTCTCACATGTTATCTGCCACGATTGCTATTTTGCCCAAGGCGCAATACCCGCATTCCATAGGTTTTCCATATTGACCATATCCCGGTAAGTTTCCACCGGCGTCCAGAAGCCGTTATGCTTAAAAGTAATCAGCTCGCCCTTTTCCGACAGGTGATCCGTCAAAATATCTTCCAGATTATAATTCCCCTGTAAGATATCAAACACCTTCCTGTTCAGAACATACAGGCCGGCGTTCGTCCACGCTTCGTTTGTGGCCGCGTTCTGCTGTATTTTTCGGATCTTTCCGTCTGCGTCAATGTCTAACGCCTCGTTTCGCCCGGTGGGCCTTACAGCCGCCATGGTCGCGGTTTTTCCCTGCTTCTCATGATAGGCCGTCATTTTTTCCACATCAATGTCGAAGAGACAGTCCCCGTGCGTAACAATGAACGCGTCCCCGTCTATATACTCCTGTATGCGGGCCACGCGCTGTCCGGTTGCGGAATACAGCCCGGTGTCCACCACCGTCACTTTCCAGTCCTCCGTGCGGTTTTTATGAATCTCAATCTTGTTTGTCTGCAAATCGACCGTGATATCCGACTGATAAATATAATAGTCCATGAAGTATTCCTTAATCATATTCACCTTATAGCCGCCGCAGATAATAAAATCGGTCAGACCGTAGGCGGAAAAGCTCTTCATAATATGCCACAGAAGCGGCTTGCCGCCGATTTCCACCATCGGCTTGGGTATGCCTTCCTGTTCATTGCTGATCGTGCTTCTCTGGCCGCCTGCTAAGATCACTACCTTCATACTGGTTTCCTCTCATGATATGCCTCTGCATAAAACTTTGCTTTTCCCATTATAGCACGATGTTTTCATTTTGTCAGTCATTGCGGGAAAACATGTTGCATGAAGCCAAAAGACCGTCACGCTTCCCCTGTCTCGCCGCCGTCATATTTTTCCAAAAACCAGCATATTGCATATCCCATTTTCTTACGACTAATCCTTTGCCATCTCACGCCAAAACAAAGTAAGCCAGCTATGCCAAACAGCGCTTCCCCACATGATTTTTTCAGCATACCATGTATCATACAAAAAAGGGTTACCAAAACCATATTTTTGCACAAAAGCACCAGCGATGCATAATTATGTATGCGCGTGTATTTCGGATCGGTCTGGATGTCCGCATAGATTACCGCCTGATATTTTGAAAAATCCGCCGCGTCCGCGCATGAATCATTTTCGCCCAAAATACGAGCCTTTTTCAGGGCTCTTTCCATTCTTTCACAGGTCAAAGAATATTTGTTCCATATTGCCCTCCATTGCGCTTTTCCCCAAAATCTACCGATCAGCGAATCCACCCACCGCATAAGCTCCGAAATGACGATTCCCACCAGAAAGCCAAACGCAATCAGAATCGAAACTCCTCCGATTTCCATTTGAGACAAATCCCCTAACTTTTCGCCGTTGTAAAAAAACAGAAAAACACAGCCCGGCAATGCGTATCCAAGCAAATCATACAGCGTTAATTTTTGCAGCATTTCCATAACATGTTCCTCCCTATCTTTGCATCGCTAGAAATTCTTTTTTTTGATCCAGTCCATTATTTCCTGAATCTCAGATAAAATTTGTAATCCATCCTTTTCATTTTTAATAAAACTTGCATCCATTCCCCTCTGCCTGATGCGGTCGATCCACTCCAAAATTTCACTTTTACTGTATCCAAATTCATCCGCCGCGTAATAAATATAAGCTAATTCATTTTCTGCATTGGTATTAAAGATTGTCGGATTGTCCGAATTCACAGTTATCATACTATGGTTTCCGTCATGGACGCGAATGTCGTCCAATTTAAAAATCGGATGATCCCCGATATGGGAAAAATCTCCTATCGCCAAATTCGAGGTGGGATTTGCCTCTAAATAAATTCCTTTTTTCTCAATTTTTTGAACCAAATATGTCTGAAGCTTTTGGTATACTGCAATCTCCGACTTCGAAACGGAAACCAACTGTACCTTTGCGTACTTTTTCTGATAATACGAGCAGTAATTTGTCAGTAACAGCTTCTCGCTATTCCACCCCTTATGCTCCCGAACTCCATCTTCTCTGTAATTATCATTTATCTCACAACGCTCACAGTCTGGATATCTTCCTCCATCTTCTTGATGCACCTTCGCAACAATCGCCGCGTGATCGCTCTGTAATTTATGCTTGTATGCCTGATAGAGCATTTTGACCGTAATGGTCTCCGGATCAGAATAAATTTCCTGCGCGATATCCATAATGATGTTTTCCAACATTTCCAGACGCACGGGCAGATTGAGACCATCACAGGTATTGACGCCCCACATCCAAAGCAAATTTTCTAACCGTTCCAAAACAGGAATCGGCACCACTTCATTATCCGTGACCCATTGCGCCACGTCTATTCCCAATGCTAAAACATGGCCGAGCCTGTCCCCCGCCTTATAGGTAAATTCCTCCAACACTTCGTCGATGTGCCGGAATCCGGACACGATATGTCGAAAATCTTCGCCCACATGATAGGTAAACCCGATATTCTGAACCCGCCGAAAAGGCTCCGTGCCGTTTGGAATCTGCAAAACCGGCTTGGTGTAGAAACGCGACCGCATCAAACGGTATGCCTGCGCAAACATCCAAGGCTCCATCGCGTTCTCCTCTGAAGCGGCGTCAATTCCCACCAAATATTCGTCCAATCCGGGGACCGTGCTGCGCATCCGCTCTATCGCAATCGCAATATTTATGATAAAATACCGTTTCCCCATACAAACAGGAACGTCTTCTTCCTTTTTTCCGGCATATCTCCAACAGGATGTATCTGAGGTTTTCTCCAACATTTCTGATTTAATAAAATGAAAGATAATTCCGGGGGAAGGCACAGAGAGCGTCCGCTTATCTTTACACTCGCTTATCACTTGCTCAATATCCTTCCCAATAAATCTTTTTACTTCTTCCTTTCTCATCAGCGCCCATGTTTCCCGAACCCCAATCAGACATTCCAAGATATATCTTCTATATGCATAAAGAATCCCGTAAATCTGATCGTACAGCTTGATCATAAGAATTTTCTGCGCCTGTTTGGCATTCAGTCCGCTTACGTCGCTCTCCTTAACGTTCGGCGCTACCCGGATCTCTAATTTTTTCAGACAGCCAATTTTGGCCTGAAATCGAAACGATTCCAGCATAGCATCCGATTCCCGCATAACAGTCGCAGCCGAATTTCGCATCCTTCTGTACTTTCCGCGGAAATATCCCAATCCCTGTAGTTCATTGCCTTCCAGCAACTGTCTAAAATATGCGTTTTTAAATCTGATATACTGCAAAAAAGCGCAGGCAAAAAAAGAATCCTCCACATGTTCCGCAACATATCGATAACACTGATAAAGCAATATAAACTCCGAAGATATTTTATACTCTAGATATTTGTCATACACCTTAACAAGCAGGTAATCTTCGCTTCGAACCGCTTCGCCGGAAGCCAGCTCCTGATAAAAAAATAAAATATCGCGAATATCTTCGGGCGCAGTCTCCTGTACAACATTCCCTTTTGTCATTGCATATACAAGCTCTCTCATACATGCAGAACGCTCCGGCTGGTTCAGCCATTCATCAAACCCCTCCGGATGCCCGCCCTCTTCCACGTAGCAAGCCGCCAGCACGCGAAACAAGGCAATCCCAAGCCGCTGGTAAGTCTCTGGTTTTCGCGTTTTAAAACTACACTCCTCCAGAAATCCCAGATCCATACAGCGAAGCCATATTGCCTCATAATCCATCCCCGCGTGAAAGTGCATATGGTTTTCGGCTAACCCCTTCTGCAAAACCTTATGTAACAGCTTATCCGCAAGGGTTATATACGATTTTTGTTCATACAGGGCCTCCATCCCCAAACGATTATCCACAGCGGCCATAACAATATACAGATCGGGAACCGTAATCCTGCACAGCAGATTCCATATCTCGACTTTATTATAGACAGATCCGCTTCGAAAAATATCGGTTTTTACGGTATTGTCATTGTCAACCCACTGCCTGATTGCCGCCGTTCCATCGCGATATGTAATGAGCGAAGCGGAAATATCAGACAGTTTTCTCAAATAGTATCTGCAAATGCTTTCCCTCTCGATAACGGCATATCCTTTTGCCCTGCGCGCCCTTTGCACCGCCTCCATTTCCTGCCGGATTTCTTCCATCGGATAATATAATTGACAAAGCATCATCACATCGTCTTCTGATTTTATCTTCCCGTGACTCTTGGACACTAGGTAGGCAGTCAGCGCGCGCCGGCGGCGGTGATATTCACTCACAGCCCTATCCTTTGCGCCGGCTCCCACCGCGCTTTTTCCATCCGTATGCGCAAGCGGCCAGTATGCCTGATAGTATGAAAGCAGCACATCGTCCGTCCCAAAATCCGGGTCCGTCACTGGAAATAATAAAACCTCTAATATCTGCTGCAGACGGTATCTATTCATCTCTTACCCCCGCTATCAACAATTCTACATATTTCTGCCGCTCACTCGTATATACTGCCTCAATCCTCTCCCGCAGATTAATGTCTCTTTTACTGTCCTTGTCACCCAATACCGATACAACCTGATTAAAGAAATTATAGTAATATGTGTTTTTGTCTCCCACCTTCTCCAAGTCTTTGGATGAAAAGCTGTTGTTACCCGTATACCCCTCATATACCGTCAGATATAAATAGGCCGCCTGCAAAACCCCGATCAGCGCAACCTCCGTCCCAAGCTGCACGGCACGCCACACTGCCTCCGTATTATAAATGTCCACACAGAGATCCCAGCCCCTGAAAAGCAATTTTGCTTCTTCCAACAGCGCCTCTTCTTCTTCATCATAATAACGGTTCACCTCACGGTTCGTATCACGTTTATCCAGCATCCGTCCAAGGGTCGTAATCAGTTTTCGATAGGAACTCTTGTCCAGCGTCACAGCTCCGCTCTCTTCCGATCCGTCAAACTCCTTGGCAATCCATTTCAGCTCTCCATATTTAGAGCCGTCAAGCCGAAACAGCCGTTCAAACATATCTAACATATGCCCCGTATCAAACAAAATCCCTCTGTTATTCCACCAATACTCTTTCTTTTCCACGGATTCGATCTGATCCGCCAGCAATCTTTTGAGCGTTTCCCTGTCAAATACGTCCGCGTTTAGTTTCCGGATTAATTCACCCACCACATCCGCCGGACACTGCATCAACAAGTCCTGAATATTGTCCATTTTCTCGATATGTTCATCCACCTTCAAATGTTCAAACACAATCTCTAGTACCATACTTAACTCCACCATGCGATGTTTCTTTTCATCTGTCGGGCAGTCGCTCACTGTTTCCTTCTCTCCCCCGATATCCGCTTCCTCATCATAGTCCTGTATAAAAGATTTTTCCTCCTCTTCGCTCATCTGCAGCATCTCATTCTGCACAGTGTAAACCAATGCAGAAAACCCCTTGTTGCTCTTATCTGGCTCCTCATAACGTTTCTCTAAATTTTCCTTCCATTTTCTGTCCGCCCACGCGTCCTGCAGTTTGATACAGGCAAAGCACTTGTTCATGTATTCCTGCAGCACGTTGCATATTTTCTGTTGGTATCTGACCAAATACTTTTTGTCTTTGAAGATCAGACAATCCGCCATGTCCTCCTTGCCAAACAGGTACGCGTTTCCATACACCATCGTCAACATTCCTACCAACTGGCTAAACCATTTTGGATTATCTTGGGCACTTTTGGTTACTTCACTCTTGCTTGGAATTGGCGTATCTTTTTTATTGCTTTGGCTCAGTTTATACTTTCGGAGATTATAAAAATATTCCATGCTGAATTTTCGATCCGACATCTTTTCATCTGAAATGATGCTTGTCAGCCGATCTAACAGATTATTATAGTGCTCAAAAAAATCGCTTGCAGAAAAATCTTCCCTGAAAATATGACGGTTCTCAAAAGCCGTCTTTTGTATGTATTCCGTCATAAAGGGAATTGCATGCACCTTCGTCCTACTCGTTATTCCTTTGGGAAATACGCTCTCCATCAACAGCAAAATGTTCTCCACAAACGCAAACAGAGAATACATCTGCAAAGCCACTTCGATTTTCACCACCCTGTCGTCCTCCCTGCTTCCGGTCTCGATCACCGCATTGTCTTCCACATATTCGTTAATGTAGAGATAATTAATGTACAGCCGCCATTGATTGTATTCCGGCAGAAAAACCTCGTCCACAAACTCGTCTATATTCTCTATCCTCGTTGACAGACTGTGATTAGAATTGAGGGTAACCCGCAGAAAATACCTGCACTCTTGGTAGAGATCGTTGATCTGCTCCTCTACATTCGCACCGTCTTTTTGTATCCTTTCGACCATTTTTTTCAGGCTGGAAATCAGCTCGCTCAAGACAATATAAGCATTGCTGATCTGCCGGGATGTATCGCCAAAAAATTTTAAATAAAAGTTAATCAATAAATTGTTTGACCTCATAAAATTACTGTTTTTTCTGCCAATGCATTTTATCAGGTCGTAAATTTGTCCGGATATTGCATTTCCCAGCGTTTCCCCGTCCCTCACATAAAAATTTTCCTTTTGTTTCGCCGTGTGAAACAGTCTTAAATAATACCGCGTAGAAGGCGGCAGCACCTTGCCCAAATACATTGCCGCCGTCTGATTGACCACATCCTCAAAATCCGTTTTTCTATTTTTCTCCTCCGAGGCAATGATGCCGAACGGATACTCCTGCTGCGTACGATGGTTTAAATATTCTCTCCATTCGCCCGGTATTCTCCCTATTTTTCTGTCAAGCTGCTTCTCTATTACTTCCAGAAACAGCCTTTCATCCGCCGTGGTGATCACGATGATATTTGGATGTGACAAATACTTGATAATAACCGACAGAAGCTCGTCTATCTTTTCCGGCGCCAGATCGACGTCGTCAAAAATAAAATAAATCATCGGGCAGACCATACGCCCGTCCTGATTTTCTGCTTTCAACATATAGTATTCTCTGATTCTGTCAATCCATCTATCCCATAAATCGGCAATCTCTTTCGCAAACCTGTAATAGTCCTCTGCCTGCTGAACCGAGTACCCTATGGCACGGTAATAGGACTCTTCGTTGGAAGGGTTGTAGCTCCCCGCAAAGAACATTTGACTGATCTCATCCAATTTTGCCACTAAAGATTTGTCCGACGCGCGTTCTCCGCAGCATCTGTACCTGCTGCGGTTCTGCTCCCCGCCAATCTTTCTCTCCTCCTCGCGGATCTTTTCTTCCAGCGCTTCCATCTCCTCCTTGACAATCGCGAGAATCCAGCCAAGCACCGTGCAGTTCTCCGGAATCACCTCCGGGATAATCAGCGGCAGCACCACGTCATATTCACTGTATTCCTCTTTTTCTTCTATTTTCTTCTGTAAGGTAAACGCAACCGACGTCTTTCCCGTTCCTCTTTTCCCGAGAACAGAAAAGACATTATCATACATAAAATTATATTGATAACGTCTCTTTTTATTTTCGCTTCTCTTTGCAATTAAACTCTCATTTGCTACGCTGCGGCATACTTCGATTTTGTCAAACAAATTTTCATAAGTCGGCAGAATATTTTTAAGCTGTATATCAGACAAAATCTTTACTCCGACCTTATACATAGCGTTTTTTTCAACATTTTTTTCTTCCATATCGTTCTTTTCCCTCCTGTTTCAAATTATCGCTTCTTTCCCGCTTTCAGAACGTTTCATTCCGCCTGTCGTTTTATTGATTGATTGTATTTTGTAGTCCTTTATATCATACTGGGAGAGCGCAAGAATGTCAAGAAATCTTTAGAAAGTCATTGCCATTTCGTGTTATCATGCCGCAAATAAAAAAGAGCAGATATAAAATCAATCTGCTCTAGATCAGTTTGTTTCTTTGATATTCTTCCCTCGGCAAAAACGGATACATATCGTCAATTTCCGGTGAAACAATGGTTCCGTCCGGCAACTGTCTGGACGATAACTTCGGTTCAAAATTCTGTTCCGGATCAAGAACCGCCTCGCACAAAACCGGCCCGGCCGTCTCCAACACCTTCCGCACCTTTTTCTGGATATCCGCCGCCGTATCGATTCTTTCATAAGGAATGCCATAGGCATACGCTAATTTTTCCAAACTCGGAAAACTGAGTCCGTTTCCATCGCAGACGCCCACCAGCGGCGGTTCAAACAGATTCGTCTGCGTCTGTCTGATCGAGTGGTAGCCGTTGTTATTCAATATAAAAATTTTAAGATTCAGTTTATTATAACACACGGTCTGCAGTTCCTGCATATTCATCTGAAAACTGCCGTCGCCGTCCAGACAGATGACCCGCTTCCCTTTTTCCGCAACCGCGCAGCCAATCGCCGCGGGAAATCCGTAACCCATCGCGGCGCAGCCGGAGTTGGTAAACAAACGCTGTCCGCGTTTGATCTGCATCGCCTGAAATGTGACAACGCACGCGCTTCCGTTTCCACAAATGACCCGCTCTCCCTCAGACAAGACTTCCGAAAATTCATGGATGAAGACATAGGGATTCACCGGCGACTCTTTTTGATAGTAAGAGGGCAGTACCGCCGGATAGTTTGCATGGATATTTTTACACCACTGCAGCCACTCGCCATGATCTCCTACCGTCCCTTGCCGGTTTATAATATCCTTGAGCACATCCGCCACGTCAGCATGTACCTTCAAGTCAATGTCCACCGTAGGCTTATACAGCTCCGCCTCGTCGATATCCACCACGATCTTATACGCATTTTTCGCAAATTCTTTATAGTTATAGCTGATCTGCCGAATATTCATCCGGCATCCCAAAACCAGCAGCACATCGCTGTTCTGCACAATGAAATTACCGCCTCTTGTGCCGACGCTGCCCGGCCTGCCGCAGTAGAGCGGATGCTCGTCCCACAAAAGATCGTGGGCGTTCCACGCCGTCACAACTGGAATCTGCAATCCCTCAACCGCTTTCAAAAATTCCTCATACGCTCCAGACAGGCGCACGCCTGTACCCGCCAGAATAACAGGCCTCTTTGCCTCCGAGAGCTTTTTCAAAATCTGTTCTGTCAGATTCGTATCGTAAACAGGATTCTCATATCCAGCCAGACTTTCCCGTCCGCTCATGCCATCCGCTGTTTCCTGCTCCGGCTCAAAACCATTCAATTCCAGTTCCGCTACGTCTTCCGCCTGCACATCCAGCGGAATATCCAGCCAAACCGGCCCTTTTCTGCCGTGATTGCACAGATACCACGCCTTTTCCAGATGATATCGGATCTCTTTCGCATCGGTAACCATGTGCGCATACTTGGTCATACCTTTGACGCAGTCTATAATCTGGAACTCCTGATCCCCCAACTGTCTAAGTGGAACCGGCGTTGCCCATGTGGTAGTCTCCCTTTTCACCTGCCCAGATACCACAAACATAGGAATGGAATCCTGCCATCCGCCCAAAACCCCCGTAATGGCATTGGTGCCTCCGGGCCCGGAAGTCACACAGACCGCCGCCACTTTTCCCGTCAGCCGGGCGTAGCCCTCCGCCGCTATCGCGCTGGCCTGCTCATGATGATTATACGTGCAATGCAGGGCCGCGCAATGTCCAAACGCGTCGTTTAAATGCATGGCGCCGCCGCCTGTAATCGTAAATACGTCCGTTACCCCGCGATCCGCCAAAAATTGTGCTATATACTTCGCAACCTTCATCTTCTACGTGTCCCCCATAACATCTTATTCATATAATGTATCCGTAATATATTCCATTTCAAATCCGAGCGCCCCCAGCCTTTTCATGCTGTCCCTCACATCCTGATTGATCTCAGCCGCCTTTTCCCGGCTGAAAGAATAATCCATATTCGGATTGATATAGTTGGGCGCCTCCGCTTTCACGTAACCGTCGAATCCGGCAAGCGATACCTTGCGCACACCCGCTTCGCGCAAGAGCTGAAACAGCATAATCATCGGATTATCCACAATCAACGCCTGCTCATCCAATAGAGCATTATAGTTAAATACATAATCAAAGGCCCCGGAAGCCTTGGTCACATTGGACGTGGCCATCGTCAAAAAATGGTCTGCGCTCTGGCTGAGCTTCGTGGATAAGGTAACATACCGCTTGGCATTGCTGATGAACACAGCGTCAATGGGAAGTCCCAGCGGAATAAAATTAATCGAAATCTTGATCGGAGCGTCCGCCTTGCTTTCCTCCAAATACGCTTCAATCCGTTCCCTCTGTTCCACCACATGTTTCCCCGGCCCAAGCATCAATATTTCCCTGCCCTGCAGCCAATTCCGCAAATGCTCCCTGTCCGCCGTATCGTCGCATTCCTGCTTCTGATACTCCACATAAAGGCGCTCCACATACGCCTGATCATAGGAGAGCCGCTTAGAATGCTCCAGCTTATCCAAAATTTCATTGATAGATTTCACTGATAATTTTTTCTTATCCATCAGGTAGGTCACATAATTGGGGTGACAGTCCTTTGACGCCGACAAGAAAAATTTAAAAGAATATCCCCACGGAATCTTTTTATATAACTCAAGAATGGTGACGTCGATCGCCTCCGAAAGCTGGCTGCAATGATATTTTTTCCCAAGATTGTCATTCATGTAGGTAGCAAGCAGCTCAAGCGGCGCATTGCCAGCGCTTTTGCCCATGCCATACAATGTGCCGTCTATCACGATCTCCCGTTTGAACGCCGGCAATTCCATGATCTCGATGCAGTTTGCATAAGCGAGCTGAAAATTATTATGGGAGTGATACCCCAATCCGATTGCCGGCTTCAAATGCTCATTGGCAAACTCAAAATAGTGCATCAGTTGATTCTTATGAAGCAAGCCGTAAGTATCTACCAGCGAAAAGGCGTAAGGCTCCAACTCGTTCACAAGGCCGATCAGCTCCATCAGCTCATCATCATCATAGCTCGTGATGGAAACCGCCTGCGCAAACACTTTATATCCCAAAGCTTTCACCTGTCTGCAAAAAGCGATGGCATTCTCTTTTTTCTCCTTCTTAAAAATCACGCGGATGCCGTCCATAAAACTGTCCTGCACGGGAATCAGCCTGTCGATGCTGCATGTGCCATAATCGATCATCCCGACAATCATGGAATGGCCCTTCTCTAGTCCCGCGTAAGTCTGGTTGACAGACTGCGCATCCGGAAAGATCGTGCGATTCACATCATACTTTCTGGATTCGTTCAGGAAGCCAATCTCTATAATATCCACCCCGGCGCTCACAAGCCGTTCGAAAATATTCACAATATTATCATGTCCAAATTCCCAGTCATTCAAGTACCCGCCGTCCCGCAGGGTACAATCCAGTAAATTTATGCCCGGCATACGATAGCTCCCATCTTCTCCTGATCCCGTTTTTCTACATCCGACGGTGTGAGACCGATTCTGCTGTTTATCAGAATTATTCTATCAAATTGTATGGGGATATACAAGGGAGGGTTTCATGTATTCACAGGCTTAAGAAATAAATTTTTTCTCTATTTCTGTCGATATATATAATAAGAAGGTAATTCTTAGTCAATGCAGAAAGGCGGGTGTATTTATGAATACAGTAATCGGAACCATTATTTCATTGGTAGCCGTATTGATATCCTTTCTCTATCTTAAATACGACCTCAAACCAAAAAAGAACTCCGACGCAATTTCCATAATGGTCTTAGTCATTCAGGGCCTTTATATCCTAGTGAATTTCATAACAGAACGTTCGGGCATCCCGTTGATTTTTTCGATCCTGCGCTTTTTATATGATTATCCTTTTATCCTGGCTGCCTATATTTTAATTACCGCGGCGCTGTCTCCCCTAACGGCGTGTTATGAAAAAAAACATGGGTTCTCCGCACACAAATCCTATGCTCCCAAAAACGGCCTTTATAATCTGGTCGGAGTAGGGGCTTCCTACGCCATGTTTTTCTTGGCGCACCAAATCATTCCAAGCTTTAACCTTCTGGAAAAATTTCAGATTGAGACATATACATCCATATTTATTTCTATGAGCGCGGTACTTGTGTGCCTGTACCAGAGTACCGAACAGGAAATGGATCGGCAAGGCGTGCCAATGGATCACGATCCCAGTATCGAATGGCTGAATCAGCGAATCAATATGCTGCATCTGTTTAACGCCTATTTCTTTCCCCTCATTTCTACCGTTTACATCATCACCTATACCATTTACTGTCGTATCTACCAAATACCGCTTGTCATAAACGGTTGGTACATAAGTTTTCTTGTATTGGCTTTAGCATACTTTTATCTTTTATCGTTACATCCGTATGAATACCTGTACAAAATCTTCCTGATTGCCACACCGGCGATCCTGATCACCAGCACTTACTGGTTGTCGTGGTTTGAAAAGGACCGATCCATGATCTATATAGAGTCCGGCTTTATTATCATCAATCTGATCTTTTTCTCTTTGAGGGTGCTGAGCAGAACCCAAATGCCTGATGAAATAGCGCAGAAAAAGGGACTTGCAGGATTTATCACAAGATGGCGTTACATATTGGGAAAAAATATATTTTCTCTTTTTCTTATTGTCATCGCGGTCGTTACCCATCTGTTGATCGCCTGCTTTCCTCTCTCGACAGAGCGGATTCAATCGACTGAGGCCGAAAACTTTGTCTACTTGATCTGTGATGACACGAACCGCGATCCTGCGCAGATCATAGAAAAATCCCATAGTCTTACTACCTATGACGCCGCAAGCGGCAGTTATGACAAGCTGGATTATATGGATTTTCTAAACAGGGAATTAAAAGCAGAAATCGCCGCAAAACATATCGTTGAAAACGGCCGCGCCTTAACGTATAATGGATTTGAGGAATGGCGAAGAACTATCCCTATTAACCGATAAGACAAGGAGAATACAGCAATTATGGAGCAACTAAACGGCATTACAGAAATGATAAATACCTATACAAATCAAATTGAGCGTTATGAATCTCTGAGCACTTGGTATGCAGCGTTCAGCGCCGTGTGTGTCATACTGGTATTTGGCTACGCCGTCCGCCTGATTTTGCAGCGCGACAAAGCGGAATCGCATAAAAAAGGGTTTTATAACGGCATTGCGGCAGGTATTTTTATGTTTATTCCGGCCATTGTAACCCTGTATCTGTATGTGTTTGCCATGAATATGCGGAAGGTGGCTTTGTACCGCGGGTATCTGAGTTTTCTGGAAAAGCAGTGGAACTCTCTGTCCGGGTTGGAAATTATGCAGTTTGACAACGCAGTGATTCCTGAATTTTTCCCCTTTCAACATTTTTGGGTCAACGGATTAGGCCCTGCGGTAATGGCCATTTTTATCATTCTCGCATTCGGAATCGGATTCGGTATGGCAGTCTTTTATTTGAAAAAGCTCGAATCTTCCAAAATCAAAACGATGTTAACAGTGCTTCTGTATATTATGTTGGTTGTGTGCATCTCCTTCAGCGGATTGTGCACGTATTATCTGAGTATCAATGATTCTGTTGTGGAGTCGGTGGTGAACTATTGTCAGCAGCTGCTGTGATGGGGGAGGGTAGATGTTCCTTCTCTCTCCCGATAATAAGGTATCGTCTTCCTGATTCCTTCCTCGAACCCGATCTTCGGGATATAGCCCGTGTCCTTTGTCAAATCATAGATACTCACACAGGAGCTAAACGCCTTTTTGGAATAAGAAGGCACTTCCCCGATTCCAAGCGGCAATGCCGGATCAATGATATCCCTGATCGTCTCAATATAATTTTTCAAAGGCTTAAATATTCCGCTTCCAATCGCATAATTCTTTTCCGTGATTCCTCTTTCCCCGATATAGCGGAGAGCCCTTGCAACCTCCTGCACATAAAGAAAATCCCACATCTGCATCAAATCCCCATAACGAGGTTTCTCCGCCCGCAGCAGGCTGACAATCGTATAAGTGATAATATTGCTGTCCCGCCGCCCCTCTCCGAACGTACTGGGCAGAACTGCCCATATAAACGGAATGCCCAACATCCTCGCCCTTGTCTCTAACATATAATGCGTGGCAGTTTTTGCCGCACCATACATATCGTTCGGGGTCTGGCGGGCGTTCACGTCCATAATACTCTCGCACATAGAATATTCGGCCACCGTTCCCGTCGCAATAAACTTTTCGACCTTCAAACGTCCTGCAAATTCCAGCATCTTCACCGAAAACCCAATATTATTTAATTGCGTGTCGCAATCATTCTTCTCTTCCGCTGATACGCCGCCCCATGCAAGGTGGTAAAAAACATCTATGCTTCCCTGTTCTTCCGCGCACAGACGCTCATACTCTTCGGAATCATATAAAATATACCGGACTTTTCCCTCTCCTGCTAACGCTCCCTTTCCAGAACACGTTCTGGCTAACACGATCACTTCGATCCCCTGCTTAGCAAGCTCCGCCGTCAGCCATTTCCCTACAAATCCTGTACCGCCTGTCACAATTACCTTATTCATGCTTCTCCGTCTCTCTCTGCAAATTAATCCGCTCTTCCTCCACAACAATCGGATGATTCATAGTGCGCACATTGATATTTAAAATATATTCTCCCAAAAAACCAAGAAAAAACAACTGAACCGCACCGATAAAGAATATGCCTACAATGATCGCCGCCGTTCCCGCGTTAAAATACTCCCAATCACATATCTTTAAAACCAACGTAATCAAGGCAACGATCATACAAACCGCCCCCAATCCCATACCTAGAAAGGCCGCCATTCTCATAACAATCTTGGAGGACGATGTGATTCCCAGCATCGCCACGTCATAGTATTTCATAAAAGAAAACGTACTTTTCCCCGCTTTTCGTAACTCCTGCGTGTATTCCACCTCCGCATGCCGGTAACCGATTTCCGAAACAATCCCTCTTAAATAGGGCATCGGATCGCGAAGATTTCTCAGTTGCTCAATAAACACCGCATCATAAAGGCCAAAGCCGTCATACTGGCTGATATGCTCTGTCTCCGATATCTTTTTCAAAATACCATAATAGATGCCCCTGATCAAATACATCAGTTTATTTTCCCTGCTCTTCGACTTAATGCCAAGAACAATTTTATACCCTTCCTCCCACTTGTGAACCATCTCAGGAATGACCTCGGGCGGGTCCTGCATGTCCGCAAACATCAAAACGGCACAGTCGCCCTCCGCCTGCGACAATCCATAAAAACAGGACTTGGAAAATCCAAAGTTCGTCGCATTAAAGATCGCCTGCACACGCTCATCTTTCGCCGCAAGTTCACGAATCAATATCCTTGTCCCATCCTGCGAGTCATTATCTATAAATAGAATCTGCATCCCATAGCCCGCAAGAGAAGTCTCAAACACCGACAGAACGCGGTCATAAATCGCCTGAATATTGCCCTCTTCGTTATATGTGGGCACAACAACCGTAATGGTTTTCCTCATTTTTTCGTCCCCTGCTCCCGCAATACTCGATTGCCTTTAAAATTCTTTTCTCTAAATATAACAAATTATGAGTAAAGTGTAAACTCTGGCTTGGTTTTTCTACTTTTCAAAACGAATCATATGGTATATCATAATGATATTGACTTATTCGAGTATAATATTAAATCAGTAAGGGTAATGGTAGAAAAATGGTGATTTCTCAGAAAAAATACGGCGTCGAATTATACCGTTTTATCATCACAATCGCAGTCTGCTTACATCACTTTAGGTTATACGCAGAATCGGTGCTGCCCTATGGCGGCGGCTATCTGGGGGTTGACTTTTTCTTTATTGTTAGCGGGTTCTTTTTATACGAGCACAGTCAAAGGCGCTCTGCGCACAACGCGTCAGAGGCGTTAAAAGAAGCCGCAAAATATACAGTACAACGGTATCAACGGTTATTCCCGCAATATCTGTTCATACTAATTATTTCTATCGTAACCTATGGGTGTGTCATGGACGTGCGTTTGGGATTCTCTCAGCTCGGCGCTCTTATTTCCAAACTTCTTATGATTGACGGTATTTATGTGCACTCGCAGCTCAATATCATGCCGCAGGGATGGTACTGTTCCAGTTTATTGTTCGGCTCTGCGCTTATCTACTATTTATGCATTCGTTATAAGCAGAATTTTGTTAAAAGACTGGCTCCCTTTTTCATCATTGGAATTTATGCCCTATTCTTTTTCAAATACGGAAACTTAAACTTATATACGCAGTACGGTTTTTTATTAACAGTTGGCTGCCTTCGCGGCATTGCCGGATTATGCCTTGGATGTGTATTACATGAATTTATCAAAAATAAAACGATTCCCCAACTGAAATCTAAAGGAATCGCCATCCCGCTTTTTGGCGTTTTAACAGCGGTTATCCTTTATGCCCTGCTCTGGAATAGCGGGTACAGCCGGAGTGATTTTATCTTCTTACCTGTTTTATTCGTTATTTTATATTGCTTACTGGGCGACAGCAATATTGGCCGCTTATTAGACAACCCCTTCTTTGGAAAACTAGGTAAAATATCCTATCCAATGTTCCTTGTCCACCATCTAATCGCCGTGCTGTTTGATTATTTCGATTGGTTCCGTGGCAGCGACTGGAAGATCGCGTCATTGATGTATTTGGGGGTGGTATTAATTTGTTCGGGGCTTTTGTGTGTTCGGCCGAAACGCGCCTAACTATTTACTTGTCCGCAAATTTGCTCAGACAACGCCTAATTCAAAACACTTACCATTGATAAAACAAAAATTAATATAAAAAAACATCCTTCAACACAACATCTGCACAATCCAGCTCATTCCCTGTCTCTTCTCCATCTACTACCCTGCCATTGAAACGAATCGTAACATCGCCTTCAACCTCCGAAATATCCAACAAATATTGATGCCACTCCAAGTTCTCATCTACAGTATCACCTGTGACAAGCTCTGACACTACCTCTCCCTGCTCATCAAATATCTCTGCCAAAACTTGTCCATTCTCCACATGTCTGCCATAAAACGTCAGATATTGATATGCATCGATATCCTGCACCGATATTTCTAGGCCATCCACCATTTCCATATTGGTCGTCAGTTCTTTCAAAAGTGTCGTAAGATTCAAAAATTCCACGCCACGCAGCTCCTGATTCAATAATGCCGCCGCGTAATAATCACATCCATAATCTTCCTGCTCGTTTAGCGACTCGTAGTCAAATTCTGTATAAAATACCCGTTCTTTCTCCAAATAATCCATATAGTTCTTTTTCGTCAGCAGATATTCCCCGTCATGCATCCATTTAAGCATCAGGCTGTTAATCCATGCGGCATAATGAAGCTCATCTTTATAATGATTCAAATCCGTTGTGATATCCGTCCTGTTATTAAACGAATATAGCCTGATATTATCGCATTCTAACAACATCTCTATCACATACTGCTCCGCCGCTATCTGATGATGCACTGATCCAAGCCCATGCCACCATAATGCGCTATAAGGCGTAAAAAAATAATAGAACGTCACATTCGGATACTCCTTTGCAAGCGAAGTAACATTTGCCTCAACATTCTCTTGTATGATAAGTTTCTCTTCGTCCGAAAGATACCTGTCTGCTTCATCCTGTTCCCTTGATGTAATACCATCAGGGCAAACTGTATGAATCCCCCATGAAAACTGATCCTGCCATGCAGCATACTCATCAAAGGATGTCATGCCCGGCTCCTCTATCCCCAGATGATTATTTATCAGCCCATAGCCTATCTGCAATACGGTGTCTCTGTTAAAAAAATAATTCACATCATCAAGTAGATTTTCATTGTACAGATATGTAGGATACTCTTTCGGTTCATATCTCATCTCGTCGCGATGTAAAAGGAACTTATTCATATCCAGTCCCCAGACAACCATCTTCAATTCCGGTTGATACCGCAATGCGGTCTTCAAGCTGTCATGGATCTCCTTATATGTAGCGCCAGAATAAGGTATTTTAATGGATTGCGTTCCAAAAAGAGCATCCAGCTCAGATGTCTTAAACTGCTCTGTCATGGAGGTTCCGGTAATCACCGCATCATAATCAAAATGTTTCATGATTCCATCATTTTGGTATCTCTCATTTGATAATTCATAATAGTATTCCTCAGTATGCGGATAATGATAATGGAAATATGGGTCAATCTCATAGATCATGACCCCTATTACACCGAGCAATACCAATACAATACAAAAATATCCAGTCAGCCACTTTTTAGATTTCATCGCTTGCCACCTCTAAAAACCCAAATAAATAAATTCACTGTTTGTACTCAAACATAAGATTCCCCATACAAGCGCAATCGCCGCCAATATCATATTGCCTACAGACATTTTTCCCATCTTACGGTAATTGTTCTCCGTTAAAAGACAAATGCCAAACGAAACAGTCAAGAATAATATCATCCATAATCCATTAATATCATAGAGATTGATATTCTTTTGATACAGCACATAACTGATAAAGCCCGCTTCCGGTATCGCAAATGTTCCAGCTAATCCGGGGCTCAGCGTAAGATCATGGAACGAAAACATATTCTTTAACATCAAAACCCATTGCTGCGGCGAATTCAATCCAAACAGCAGCCATAAGATATTCACAAAAAGAAACGTAACCACCCATCTAACCGGTCTAACAACCTTGTTCTCTACATGTTCAAAAATCCGGTCAAATACACTCAGTATCCCATGCCCCATCCCCCATAAAATAAAAGTCCATCCGGCTCCATGCCAAATGCCGCTCACGATAAAAACAATCATCGTGTTCAAATAAGTAAATAATGTTCCCTTCCGGCTTCCGCCCAGTGGAATATATAAATACTTTGTGAAGAATTGCGTCAACGAAATATGCCACCGTTTCCAAAAATCACGGATGGAAACCGCTTTATACGGAGAATCAAAATTCATGGGCAGCGTAATATTCAACATTCGGGATACTCCTATCGCCATATCGCTGTATCCGCTGAAATCAAAATAGATTTCAAACGTATACGCTAACATTACAATAAAGCCGTCCATAGCCGTCAACACATCTATATTCTCAATCCCCCATGCAAAAGCGGCTGCAAAGGTATCAGCTAATATCACTTTTTTCAGCAAGCCAAAGCTGAACAGTTTCAATCCCTGCGCAATATGGTCGCTATTTATCTTCTTTGCCGCCGGGTCGTTCATCTGCGCAATAAAATCAACCGGCTCCGCCAACGGCCCCATCAGCAGCTTTGGAAAATATAAAATATATGCCAAATAATCTATGAAATCCGTTTGCTCTAATTCTCCCCGATATACCGTTACCAAATACGCAATCTGTTGAAATGTAATAAAACTGATGCCTAATGGTACAAGCAATTTCGGGATCGTGTATTCTGTTTTCAATACTAAATTGAGATTGGTAATCAAAAAACCAGTATACTTAAAAAAAAGAAGCAGTCCCACATTCACTACAAGCGGCACTGCTAAAAACGCTTTTCGCCATCTTACATGTCTCAATAAATATGTAAAAAAATAATTGCAAACCATGCTTGCCAATAAGAAAAAAAGCATACGCCAATCTGCATAGGCATAAAAAATCAGGCTGCCAATAACCAGCACCATCTTTCCAGCTAAGATATTTATCTTGTTACACAGGAAATATGCAATCAGTAGCAACGGCAAAAAGCATAATATGAAAATATGGGAATTTAAAAGCATACTTTTATGTCCTCTCAAAAACATTACTCAAAATCTAAAATATAAAAATGGACTATACCCACTGCCCACCATATAACATATCGCAATTATAAAAACCAACGCAAGCAATATTTCCTGCGCTGTTTTCCTTAGCGCATTTTTTTCAAAAAAAGCGCTTACCTGTGGATGCGGAATTGACAATACAATTCCAACAATCAGGAAAAACCATATTTGTCGATCCATAATATACCAAAAATTTGCAATATCTTTACCCGCTATGCGAAACATTCCCTTAATATACAAAACAGCAGACGCCAAAGAATCAGCCCGAAAAAAGACCCATCCAATCATAATAACCAAAAGCGTATATATATGTCTAACCACACATGGTAATTTCTCCAATATTTTATTCCATCCAATTCTCTCCACTATTAAAACAACTCCATAAAACAACCCCCATATAATAAAATTAAAACTTGCTCCATGCCAAAGTCCGGTCATAAAAAATACAATAATATAATTTATATATGTTCTTCTTTTTCCACATCTGCTTCCGCCAAGAGGAATATATACATAATCTCTAAACCATGAACTCAAAGTTATATGCCATCGCCTCCAAAATTCTTGGACTGATTCCGAAATATATGGATAATTAAAATTTTCCGGAAAATCAAAACCAAAAATCTTTCCAAGTCCAATGGCCATATCAGAATAACCGCTAAAATCAAAATATATCTGTAATGTATATGCAACTGCACCAATCCAATTTATATATACCGACGGATAGGCTCCACCAAAGCAGATATCTACCAACGAAGCAAGCTGATCTGCTATCAAAACTTTTTTTGAAAAGCCTGCCATAAAACGAACAACCCCTATCCTTACGTTTCCCCAAGTGGTTGTCCTTCTTATAATTTGCTTTTCAATATCAACATATCTTACTATGGGTCCTGCTATAAGTTGTGGAAACAAAGCAACATACAAAGCCAGATTTTCTAATTTTTTTTGCGCTTTTATTTTTCCACAATATACATCTATTATGTATGACATAACTTGAAATGTATAAAACGATATTCCAATCGGCAAAGCAATCTCCGATATCTGTATCTTCATTCCCGCAATTTTATTTATAATATCAATGAAAAAATTTAAATATTTAAATATAAAAAGCATTCCAATATTATAAATAACTGCACTGACAAAAAATAAATGCTTAAGCTTCCAAGCTTTCTCTACTAAAAATCCAAAAACGAAATTGATTAAAATTGACAGCAGCATTAATAATACATTCTTCGGCTCACCCCATGCATAAAAAAATATGGAAGCAACAAGCAATATCATATTTTTATGCCTGTCTTTAACAAGAAAATAGAAGAAAAACAAAACTGGCAAAAAAACAAATAGAAAAAGAGATGACGAAAATACCATTATTGCATCCCTCCTACATAGTTAATCCGAAGCGCTAATTCCCTGTCATCAAAACTTTCTCCTATTAAAGACGGCGTAAAGGAATCTGAACACGCGATTTCTATTTCAAACGCCTCATTAACAGGATTTGGAAGTTGTACTAATGGAATTATAATTTGATCATCCGTTCCCTGCTCATATGTTTTTTCTGAAACAATCTTCCCATTAATCCATATTATAACCGTTTGCTCCTGTAGCTGATCAGGAACTGAATAATCTATTTTCACCCCCCCCCCATATTTTATACATTCAGCATCTAATACAATCTGACTATCCTTTTTTGCCCATACAAATCCGTCCTCTTTCTCATAAATCCCAAAAACATCCGTTGTATCCCACAACACAGTCTCGTCTGTAGGATCTAGCGCCCCAAGATGTCCTTGAAACGTTGTCCCCTCAACATAAGTATCCAACGCAGTATTAAGCGCCTCTGCAAATCCGCAACTGCATTCTCCTATACAGGGCTTAGTCATCTCAATGGCTACAACATCCGAGCGGTCCAAATAATATGCAAAGTCTAAATTGTTCCAATTCTGATTAAGCATCGTTGTCTCTGCATATCGCGTTTGAACATAGTTACCGTAGTTGATATAAAATACATCTTCAAATGGATATCTATCTAAGACATCCTTGACCAACCCTCTTCCAAAAGAATCCCCATATAGCAATATCCTTAATTTATTAAATTCCTCTTGCTCCTTTACGTCCACATACTCATAATACATCTCATTTCTCCGATTCCAAAGGTTCAGATTATCAAATACATCCGAATCTCGCCAAAAAGGATCTTCACTTTCCCTTACATCACCCAAAAGAATTTCTCTGTAGTTATTTCCAGTCAACTCCGACAGTTCTCCAATGATTTGTTGACTTGCCCTCTGTTCAAATGTTCTCGACCAATGAATCCCCGTTGCATAAAATGCGGGATATTCCAATGCTGAATATAACTCGTCACAATCCATCCATGCAACATTTGTTTCAGAAATGGATTTTTTAAAGTAATCATACATTCTCACAGAATTATCTTCCCTCATATTAATATATTTTTGTGGAATATACTCATAATCCCAATCAGCCTTACTTGGTGCAATATAAACAAATAAAAATTTTCCATGTTGACGCAGTTTCTGCTGAATCTCGTTTAATTCCAATACATAGGCATCCATTTTATTCTTATTGTCAGAAATACTATAATCATAATTAGTTCCAATGCAACATTTTTCTCTCAAATAAGAATCTTCAAGCACGTCTCCATTGTCAGCTATAGGATTTGATGCCACATTGAATAAATTGTATCTTAGTGTATTATAAAAATGTACCATAATACCTCTTGGCCTTATATTTGAATCGATCCATTTTTCACATGAATTCTGAAAATTTCCGGAACATAAATTTTCCCATGTAAAGACCACATTTTCAGCTTTATCGGTGTATCCATTCAATGTAATATCAAGCGAATAACCTGAAATCCATGAAACAAACGCCAGACATAATGGAATATAAATTATTGTTAAAAATGCAATCACTATTCCAGTCTGCCTGCCACATTTAATCAGTCTATTCATATGATGATTCTCCTTTAAAACTGGAAATACACAAACGCATTATCCCCCTGATACGAAAATACCAAAATTAGCCCCAAGACCACGCACACCACAACTTTATTCCAAAAACAATCCAGTTTTAAGACAGGATATATCCCCTGTCCGTTATTTTTCCATACTCCATATAAATGACACAATAAGATAATGATTCCGTAGACTATTGTGAAACTGTAAATATAATGAATACCATCAGCGCGCGTCATAATACGCCTTAGAATTATAAACGCCTGTCCAACAGATTCTGCCCTAAAGAATATCCATCCGATACAAACAAAACAGTATGTTGCTCCGATCGATATCATATTAGCCGCTTTCTTCAGGAACTCATTTCTAAAAGATAATTGGTATTTCTCTTTATACTTCAAAAATATTTTGTGTCCCACCAGTGCAACGCCATGCATAAATCCCCATAAAACAAAAGTCCAATCTGCACCGTGCCATAAACCTCCTGAAATCATTGTTATCATAAGATTTCTATACTGTCTAAGGATACCTTTTCTATTTCCGCCTAATGAAATATATAGATAATTCTGTAGCCACAGTGATAAACTGATATGCCAACGTTTCCAAAATTCAGTAGGATTTTTAGATATGTATGGCATATTAAAATTACGGCACAAATCATAGCCAAAAAATTTTGCCACTCCTATCGCCATATCCGAGTACCCTGAAAAATCGCAGTAAATCTGTAACGAGTACGCTATTACTGCACATATAATCGACGCTGCATCATACTCAGAAGGCATTGCAAATACTGCGTCGACAGATACCGCAAGCCTGTCCGCAATGACTATTTTCTTAAATAATCCAAACAAAAAAATCTGTAATGCCGCCTCTACATTCAATAGTCTGATATCATGATTACGTTCTAGCTGCGGCAAAAAATCATCTGCCCGTACAATAGGCCCGGCCACCAATTGTGGAAAAAACGAAATGTAAAGAGATACCTTGTAAAACTCCCGGCAAACGGGCGTAGTCTTCCGGTAAACATCAACCATATAACTGATTGCCTGAAATGTATAAAATGATATTCCAACCGGAAGTATGATATTCATCATTTCATACTCATATCCTAAAATGCTTTGAAAACTTGATGAGAAAAAATTAAAATATTTAAAAAATCCTAAGATTGCAAGCAAAACAGTCACGCCAACAGTACAATATCGTTTCCTCTTTTTACAATCATCTACATTTGCAATCTGCAAGGCAATCCCATAGCTCACACAAGTCTGTAAAATTAATAATCCCAAAAACCGGACATCCCAATATGCATAAAATATATAACTGGCAAGCAACAAAATAAGCTGCCTCTTCTTGCTATCTTTACATACAGCTACCAAAACAGCCGTTATACTGAAAAGTATCAGAAATTCAACAGATATAAACGTCATTTCTCCACCTCCTTCTTCAGCAAAGGAAATAACGTATCCGCTATCATCTGATGCCCTTCTTCATTCAAGTGACCAGATCCCGGTCTCGTATTAGAAAATCCGTATGGAAGTATATGACGCGCTTCATACTCTCTGCAATAGGCATCATACATGTTGATATATATGATACCATTTTCTTTACACACTTTCTCAAACAGCTCCTGCCTTATGCCATAGCTGTTCTCCAGTTTACCCCCCCCCCCTTCAAAGAAATGGAAGGCAGCTCTAATACAACAAGCTGTCCATCATAATTCTGACGCAAAAAACTACAGACGGCCTTTAAAGTCTGTTCATATACGCCCCTCTCCGCATCTGAAAACGACTCTTCTCCCAAAGTTTCCTTCACTTCGGAATGCCAAAAGGCATTAGAAAACTCCAACTTTACTTCCTTCATCTTTACTTCCTTTAAATAAATCGGGAATGGCAATCCCACCTTAATCATATGCCGCATTTTTTGTCCTGCAGATAAATGTGCCGCCATATAAGTCCCCGTCTGTTCTTCCGTAAAAAGTCTCTGTTCTGTACAATTTTGCAGCTTATCTAACGACCAGTCCATACTGCCAATCTGCAAGACAACTGCTCTAGAATTGGGAAACTCCTGCGTTGCCGCCGTAAACCCCGAGACGAGATCACAAAAATCACTGCCATCCGCCGATATATTATACGCATATACTCTTTTGTCTGCGCTAGCTTCCTGAAATTTATAATTCAAGAGCGAAATATACCGTTTATTCGCATCCACCTGAATGCCGTTGGACTGAGAGTTCCCCATAAACAGCACGTATCCCGACTCGGTCAACTCATCTTCCTCATTAACATAACCGTTACTATCCACTCTGGAGATCGATCTGCCTTCATCCCCCTTTACGATAAACGACTCTGGCATCCACACCCCCCTTGTCGCTCCACCGCCACGATGAAGAAATCCCGGTGATAATGCATAAAAGGAGACAATACAATTTAAAATAAGTATGCTTACCGCAATTGCAACAATCCATTGAATTATTTGTTTACACACTCAACGCTTCTCCTTCTCTCTTTGCCCACTGAAAATCCTTTATCGTATTCTGCCTATATGTCAAAACCAATTCTATTCTCCAGCTCTCTTATCATTTGGTTTTTTTCTTCCTCTGTCTTATCTCTCCAATCCGTCTCATATACAGGTACTTTTTTCATTCTCTCTCTGTTTTTTTCAATATATTCGCTAACGCTACATACCACCTTAGCCGGATTTCCAATTACCAAGCTATTATCAGGTATATTGTCCCTCACCACAGCCCCTCCCCCGATAATTACGTTATTTCCTATAGTTACTCCCGGCAAAACAATACTTCCATAACCAACGAACACATTATCTCCTATCTTGACTTTTCCCACTTTTGAATAACCTAAAAACTTTTTTGTACTCGCATCGTGTGCCAAAATAGTCGCATTTGTAATTGTTACATTGTTTCCAATTTCGACTAAAAATCCATATCCGCCATCAATATTGACGCCAAAAACATGAACATTTTCGCCAATTTTAACACCTCTTTTTCTTAAATCCTCTATCGTCTCCTCATGATTTCCACTTACAAACCTTCTGATTTTTCCTAACAGTTTCACCCCTGTAAACCTCTCTTCCTTCTTTTTCCTTTGGCATAACATATCACGGTATATAGGAAGACCAGCACGTTATATCCCCCTCAGCACCTCTTCTTTCTCCCTCCGCACTGCCATTCCATCCTTAATCTCATAGATCACATCACAATTCCTGATTGTCGTCAAACGGTGCGCCACAATAATTAATGTCTTACTTCCCTGCAAGGCGTCGATGGATTCCATCACCGCAGTCTCCGTCTCATTGTCCAGTGCAGAAGTTGCCTCATCAAGTACCAAAATATCTGGATTTTCATATAACGCTCTTGCGATCGCAATTCTCTGCCGCTGTCCGCCAGAAAATTTCACACCGCGTTCTCCGACAATCGTATCAAGACCGTGGGGCAGCGCCTCTACAAACTCTTTTAGCTGTGCCTGCCGCAACGCCTCCCAAACTTTTTCGTCGTCAATCTCATCCTTTTTTAGCCCGAAAGCAACATTACTGCGCACCGTATCATCTATCAGGAAAACAGACTGCGGAACATAACCTATAATTCTTGCCCACTGATGGGGAATTGTAAAAATATCGATACCGTCCATATATATCGTGCCAGACTGTGGTTTAAGCAGCCCCATGATAATATCCGCCAGCGTTGTCTTACCCGCACCAGAGGAACCTATTAATGCTACCGACTCTCCTTTTTTAATTGTTAACTTTGTATCTTCCAGTACATTTTCTTTCGCATTCAAATATTTCCAAGTTACACGATCTACTTTTACTTCATGCATAAAACGTATATTTTCTATACCTTCTATGCTTTCTTTTGCTTCTACAGGTACACATTGCTGTCTCTCCGATTTATATTCGGTCGCTTCTTTTAAATTATGGTATGCCCCCTGTAACGATTCTTGATAATAGACAATAAAGTTTACTCTTGTAGAGACTTTGGATATTGACGGTAAAATTTTAAATGCCGCCATGGCAAAACTTCCAAGAACCGGTATAAAACTATTGAGCTCCATACCGCCAATGATACGGATGCAGACAAGCCCTATAATACCTCCGATACAAACACCTTCTAAAATTCGATCAGGACATGCCTCAATAACCCCACTCGTCACTAATGCTTTCTGCTCCAAATTTGCTGCCTCATGATACAGATCAACAAACTCCTGTTTCCTATCCAGTACCATAATTTCCTTGATTCCACTTGCCGTTTGATATCCATATTTTGACTTTAACGCCGAAGCTGCCCTTGCATTAATTCCAGCCTTTTTCATCTTATTTTTAAAGCCCAGAAGCGTTGCTGCTAAACATACAAATGCCAATGTCATCGCGGCAACCGTCATAAATGCATCCGACACAAACAAAAATATGCCCAGTGCAATCACCGTCAAGCCATCAGTTAGTAACATAAAAAAATTAAGTAAGATTTGATAAACCCCTCCTACGTCAGAACCAATTCCACGAATAATTTCGCTACTATTCGTATCTAAAAAAAATTGATACGGATGCTGCAAATACGCAGTTAATGTATTAACCGAAAGATCCCTCTGAAATTTTGTGGCAAAAGATACCCTCACATACGCACTTACAATCATAAACACATTTTTAAATATATAAATGAATATAATCATAACTCCCAACAATACAAGCGCACTTTGATCCGAAATATCAGGATTCCAATAATAAATCCACTTAATATACCATTTTCCCCTTACTCCTTCCGGCGCTAACATCATTTGCAAAAAAGGATATATTGCAGATACTCCCAGCAATTCTAGCGCAGAGGTCAAAATCATGCACACAAAAACCCATATGCTGCTTCTCTTTTGTCTGCTGTCTAAAACATAATTCAATTGTTTCAACATTCGTGCCATTGCATGGATATTGTGTTTCATATTTATATTCTCCGCTCCTTCAAGGCATATCCCACTCCAATACAAGCGCATGCCATATAAAAAATATAGTACCATTGGCTGCAAGCCTGTCCATATTTTCTTGCCACATCTATCATAAATTGCTGCAACTCATTACGAAATTTTAACCAAAACAATTTTGGAATTTTATCACTGTTTTCTTCCCAATCTTTTCTAAGCATCTCATAAGTCGACCTCGTAGCTTCTTCTGACACGCCTTTTCCTCTTAACTGATCATAAAAGCGCGATTTCGATCCAAGATCTATTCTCCTTACTATTGCAAAGATCAACCTCTATTAAGGCAGTCCAATCTCTACCATTAACTCTTTCGCCTTTTGACTATCCGCCGGGTAATAATCGAGTTCGCCCATTTTCTCTATTTGTCCTTGATAGCTTTCCCAATCTACCAGCTCATAAAATTTCAACAACATACTTTCCTTATAGTTGATATCGCAATTATATACCATCACCCCGTCCAATTCATGATTAGACGCATCATATTCATTCATTAACATTTGTCCCGAATCCACACAGACACTCTTTTGCTTCTCATCATACAGCATTCCATAGCTTCCTTCTGTCAAAATCAATCTTGTCTGTTCTCCATAAGCAACCGAAGCCGCCCCGTTAAGCGTGTAAAACCTTGTCCCATCTATTCCATTCACATCATCTGACAAAAATAAAAGATTACGCGCTTCCCTTACCTCCTCATTCAGCTTCAACTTACTAATTAACGCTTCCTGCCAGTAGGCATCTCTCTGATAATTTAAATAATGACAATTACATGAAATACAACAGCATAGAATCAAACCGCCGTATATCATCTGCCTAATTTTTATACTTCGGAATAACAGTTTAAAAAAATAATATAACATCATTGCCATGCCCGGAGCAAGTAGGAGACTGTCTCGGCTCACTACCCCAACAATAAAAACTTCATCAGCCCCTCTTACCACATTATACGGATACAGCCCTAACACAAACAAGAAAATACCCAAGAGTAATTTCTGGAGGTCAATATTCTGCCCCCCCCCCACACACACTTACACATAGACGTATATCAATGCCTTGATTGATCTTCTCTTTCAGCCAGATACCCATCCGAATAGCAGCATAAATTGCAATGAAAATCGTAGCAATCATAATGCTATTGCCCGATACCACAAAATCAAATATCCCAAACCAATTCCGTTGTATCTGTTTAATAGTTGCCAAAGGGAGTCGGCAAACTGCTTTCGCTACAGCCCCTATCGTCACTTTATTATAATTTGCAAAGGCTCCATATGCGGGAAACAACATTTGTTTTCCCACCCAAAACAAAATCGGCAGAATAAAAAAACCTATATATCTAACCATTGCCTTTACAGTCTCTGAAATCTTTCCTCTGTTTTGATATTCACAACAAAAAATATAGAAAAGCACCGCCACATAAAAAATCAACAACGATTGTATAATAAAACTATATCCGAGGAGCAAAAGCGCAGCAATCCGAAAACATAATCTATGATTCTTTTCACCCCGCATATATTTTTGCAATATATAAGCTCCGCCCAAAAATGAAGCCAAACCCACAGCATAAGAAAACGTACATAAAATAATACGCGCATCGTTTATCGGAATAACCGAATATAAAATGCTTAATCCCCTCGCTTCCTCGATGCTAAACATATCACTATTTCTTAATATCGCGTATACAATAAGCGCTGTAAACATAAATAATAAAAATACCAGCCACCTATACCCATAATGCGGAATATTCCACACCGCTTCAACCCAATACGCCGAAGACGGTCTGCCCGCCTCCATAAACTCTTTCCACAAGCCGGTTCTGTCTCGATAATAATAAAACCAGTCGTCCCAAAAAGTTCCTGTTACAATTAACAAAAGACCCTGCGAAAATAAATTGGCAGCAAAAATTTTTATCACATCGCCCCTAATTGTTTTCTCTCCCATACGTTTCCCCAAGCGCCATTTTAGCCTTCTTACCACTATGACTACACTATCTCCGTTTTTCTGCAACCACATGTATTTCCGATGGAAGCCCATTCTTATCAATTACAAGCTGTAATTCATCCATAATTTTTTTAAAATTTTCTTCAAACAACAAAGACAACTCTTCCTGTCCCTTTTGTCCAAGCTTAACCATTACCATTCTCAACATATCCGCCATATCCGTCCCAAATTTCCATTGCCCCACTATTGACCAGTCATACATATCGCAAAGGTATTTTATTGAATCATCTGAAAACAGATGTGTATGTGCACCACTGCCTCCAAGCAGACGATTATAAACATCTTCTTCCATCGCTTCAAACACCACACTATAACTCATTAACGGAACGGAAAAATATATATATCGTATATTAGGATTTCTGTTGATACTTTGCAGTACATTGTGCAGATTAATAATATGTTCCAAAACGCCTATGAAAGAAATTACATCTGCATCAGACTCCACTATTATATTCTCTATATTTCCCTGATCACACTGTGTTATAATTTTGTTTTCAGACATAGCATTCCCATAATCAACCTGGCTTCGGGAAACTTCTATTCCCTTAGCAATCACCCCCCCCCCTAAAAAATTTAAAGCATTTACAAAATACCCTGATCCTGCACCCACGTCCAAAAACTTCAATGCACTGATATCCTCGTCATTTCCTTGTTTTAAACAATCAAATAGAAACTCTGCTTTTGGAATATAAATATCTCTTACTCGAGCATTATACTCTTCCTTTCCAGCTTCTCTATACGCCAAACCGTAATCTGATTCACTATAAACTTCTTCGCTAAAATCATTCGTTTCCAAAAATTCACCATTGACATGCCCACACTTACCACAAATAAAGTATTTAATATCATGATGAATAAACTTTTTACATAAAGACGAAATTTTTTCGCCACAAATTTTACACTGTGTTCTTTTAGGTTGTAATGAATATATTTTAGATACCCTGTCATTTTCTTTTAATAATATATCATTCTCTTCAAGAAATCCTTTCTTATATTTCATTACAGGTAAATACGATTTCCCATATCTGTTAATCATTCCTCTCCTCCTTCACAATAAGTATTCTAAATCATATCTTTTTAAAAGCTTCCCTTTTTTCCGTCTTTTACTTTAATTAGTTTATTTTCTAACAATACTCTTACAACGTCAATCAATAAATATGCCGAAACCCTCAGATGATTACCTATATCAATTAAATCATTATCGCCATCAGCATATGCCAAAAAATCTTGATACCATTTAATGGACTGATATGTTCCCTTTTGTCCCACTTTTGGATATAAATTTCTTTTCCCCAGCTGCGGCTCACACAACGTAGTACATACATACAGATCATTCATTTCTATAACCGCAAAACACATACGTAATATATCAAAGCTACCCTGCAATCCTTCCTTTGACACAAAAGTAAGATTATCCGCTGAAGTATGATATTCTGGGAATACATGAAACTTGGATCTACAAAAACAACATACCGGCAGATCAATCCCCGGTGCATTATATTGTCTCTCATCAGATCCCCTGTCTAAATATGAATATCTGGTATATCCGCTTGTGTGATACGTCAAAATATTATCAATTACCCGATCTGCCAATGTCCCTCCTTTCCTAGTTGGCACATAAGAGTATGACAAGTTATCCCCTACGCATGAAAGATTAAACCCTGCTATCACATGCTTTTGCATATATTCTAAATGCCGACTTAAGTATGTAATAGCGCCAATGGTTTCCGGAACAAAAATAAAACGATATGTATATCTGTTCTGTTGTTTACCCAGCAGCTCTGCCAGCTTAACTGCCACAGCGATTCCTGAACAATTATCATTTGCCATGGACGGATGACATATATAAGTCGAAATAAATATTTCCTCTTTACATTCGCCCTTAATCACGTATTCTCCATACGACAAACTACCATCTTTCAAGGAACTATTAATTACAATATGATAATTCCCCTCCTTTAACTCACTTTTCTGGTTTTCAGACATACAAAATCCATATCGCCTATTATAATATGAAGTAACATATGGTATTAATTCTGGCTGATCTGGCTGTGTATATATCAATTCTTTTAATTCAGCAAGCGTCACCCATTTATCTATTGGAATAGAATAATTTACAATACTTAAATTATTCGTTTGAAAATCCAGTATCCTGTTATGTTCCTCATCCTCTATATATGCTTCCTCACAGTTCCATTCCTGTGGTACTGTCCAATCAAAAACCCTTGTCCCCGTCGGAACTTCATACACCTTTAATTCCGGTAAATATTCGTGCAGTATCTGTAAAGTTTCCCTGACCCCACCTCCTGTAATGCTCCTATTAATAGGAAATATTTTTTTTACAATTTCATAAATTTCTTCTCCTACATCCATAAAAAAAATTTCTCCTATCATTTCTTTCTATAAACCAAACTCATCATATTTCCCCAAAAAGCCGGTGACCGAAATTCGATTTTTTCCCCTTGTTCCTTTTTCTTTATCGCCAAAGCTACTTTCTTAACATCATCCTGAACATTGCAGTAGGGCGTGCCTTCATAAAAATACTTTTCCGCACACAGTTCATAATTTAACCCTTTGAAAAAATTATTTAATACATGCGGTGAAAAACCATTTCCGGCTACAGCGCACACTGCAAACGAGAAATACTCTTTAAATAGTTTCGCGCAAAACCCATCCGCATTCGGAGTTGATGTAATATAAATCAGCCCGCCATCTTCCAGTATTTCATCCGCCTTCATCAAATATTTTTTAGGTTCATCAAAATATTGCAACGTTCCCCTGAATATAATAAGATCAAATTTTCCTTTAAAATCAATCGTTGGAAACTCTCCCTGATACACCTCATATTTTGACGATGCTTTACTTGCCGCCTCTTCTCCAAGCTCTACACCCTTACACCTTGCACCAACAAAACAATCAAGGAATCCACCTTCTCCGCATCCCACATCTAAAATCCTTGGTGATTCTCCCCGCAAAAATTGAGAAACAAAATCATACTCAATTTGATACATTTCGTTACGCTTTCGAATAGCATCCGCATCATGCTCATGACATCTCGATGAATAATTTTTCCAAAATTTAGTTTTTCCATTATCATTTAAAATCTCATTTGAAAAAACAAATCCACAAGATTTACATCTTATTGCCTTAACTTTTCTATTAAATTCATTTCCCTCAAAATCATCACTTCCACCCGTCGATATTTCATATAAAAAATCGGTCTTATTTTTATTGCACATGGGACAGGCAGCTATCTTTTTAAAATCGTTATCTAAGTAATCCATATCTCTCCTCTACATTCATTCAAAAGTTTCCCATTTTGTGGCAATAATGGCATTATCCTCTAACAAGCAGGGAACATCTTTCAAAATAGGATAAGCCAAGCAGCTTTCCTTACAGTACATAGCATTATCATACCTCTCCAAATATTGTTTCGATATAGGGCAGCATAATTTTGCTTCGTTTTTCTGTGATGAACCTTTTTTAATAATCATCACCCCTGTCGGGTTTAACTGGTTTATATCTGCATGTAGCAGTTCATAGGAAAGAACCTGATAGCCTAATTCTAGCGCCGTATCATAAAGCCGCGTAACATATCCGTGCTCTAACATTCTTTTTCTTGCCTCATCTCCTGCCAGTTCATATGCTGGCTCAATCAGTATTAGATATTCGCCAGAAACCCGATACAATTCTTCCAGAATTTCCTTTTCTTTTCCCCCATTCGGCTCAACAGAATATGCCGTATACACCAATTCTACGGAATTATCCTTCATAGGTATATGGAACATATCCGCCGTGAATAATTGCACTTTATGATAAGCTTCTTCCGAATTCATTGCTTTTAAGCACTTATCTGCATATTTAATCCTTGACCAAGACACATCAAATCCAAAAGCCTGCGTCAGTTTGGACATGTCCAGTCTTTTTAAAACTCCTGAAAATGTGGTTGCCTCACCTACCCCGCATTCCATAATAGATACGCCCTGTGATGAAACTGACAAGTTTTCTCCGCAAATCTGATCAAGGTATGCCGAGATAATGTCTGCTATCTTTCCATGTTCCAAATCATAATCATAATCCGTTGCTTTGTTTACATATAAATCATAATATGTACCCGCCTGAAAATCATAACTAATTAGAATATCATCAACACTATTTTCTTTTCGACTTTCCTGCTCTTTAATCCATTTAACAATATTGCCCCCCCCCCTCATAAATTTCCTTAATTTTGCTTAAATCATTCATTTTCATTGCCTTTTCCTCCTATTGTTCTCAACATAACTAAAGGATTCACAATTTCTTTAACTGCCAATTTCTCAAGCATAAAAATCACTCAAATGAATATACTATTTTCAAACACAAATCTGAGGTAACCATATATGCAAGAAAAAAAATCATATTCTCATTTATTTATTTGTTTAGATGAAATTATAACATACCTAAAATCTATAGGCTATTCTAATATTTATATTGAAGCATTGCAAGAAACCCAACAAGCATTAATTGCTCTAGAGCTAATGAACATTTCAGTACAACAATGAAATTTATTTAAAAATCTCATCATACAACGATTGATATCCTAAAGGCATATCATTTATTGCCTTATGTACACGTTCCTTTATAATTTGTGCACTTGCTTGCACTCCAACATAATCACCTTCAATTGTTACACTACCTGGAATCAAATTTGATAATAGCCCCAGCCACTCCCTTACTTGAAGTTTCGAATAGTCTTTCTTCATTTTTTCTTTTAATTTATATCTAATAGTTCCTAATTCTGGCGCCTCAGAGTCTGTTTTTTGCAATTCATAAACTATATCAATCAATTCATAGTATGGCGGCCTCTCAACTTCCATTTTTTCCACATTTTCTATCCACTCATGAACATCCTGCGGGGCATGACAAGTTTCAAATAATTCTCGCAATTTATCCAGTCCAATTTGTTTCGGTGTTATTAAAAGCAAGAGCTTTATTAAATCTTTTGCCGTCATCATCGTTACTTTTTCGTTCTTTGCCTCAACAGAAATTGCACTCATTTCGTCATCTGAGCCTTGATAATCAATCGCCACCTCTAAGCTGAAATCTGCATTATATGCATCTCTATGTCTTCGTAAAGCCGACAAACGTGCCGTGGCAGCAGCAATTTTATTTTTTGATGTACTTTTAGCATCATATGTTAAGGAATAACTTTTGTTTTTTCTTTCTTCGCTATACCCCAAACAAGCCTCTGCTTTTCCATCAGGATTTCCATTTCCACCTATAGGTGTCACCTCAAATCCAAAAACAGTTAAAACACGTGCAACTGCTTCCTCCAAACCGCTTGAATTATCCAAAGAATCTTTCAAAAACATGGCAGCTGTAGGAATCCCCATTTTATCCGATAATGCCAATTGTCGGAGTGTACTATCTCTTCTTTTGATGATTTCATTTACCATACTCTCATCCAATGAAAGCTCATATAAATGAGATTCTGTCAACACCTCTGTTATTACCATGCTCTCTAAAGGTATTAGATCATTATTGCTATCAATATAATTTGCAACATATGGATGCGATTTATTAATTGACAGCGTCCTTGTTAATACATTCAGCTTAGCAATTGGTTCTTCTATCTGCTTATAGTCATATTCTATTTTTTCGATAACCTGCTCTCCTGTTTCTAAATCATTTGCATATAAATTTAATAATTCATCTTTCTTGTCATTAAGTGGTTTTTCAATCAGCAACGGATTAATTATCTTATCTTCATAATACTTCTGAATAAAATTATATACAGGCCTTTTAGATGTCGTGTAGGCTGTTTGAGACATTCTATACGAAACAGATTTTTCTCGTTCCATCCTCCTCTCCTGCTCAAAATAATATTTTCTTACTTCATTATTAAACTTTTTCTTTATATACTCTTTTAACTGCGTAAACGGCACAGAATCTCTTACGGCTTCTCGAGTAGACGTCAAATTATCATCCAACTCATCAGCATTAATAATAATTCTAGTTCTATTAAAAGCACCATGAGAAAATGCCTCCATACCTAGAAGCGGATCGTCCAGATTTATTAATCTTCCCCTTATAATCAAAAATATTCCATGACTTCTTCCGAGATTTGAAGATTTTCCATCTACCAAAGAATCTTCATATAAAGTAAATTCCCCACTAACTCCTCGTAAATTTTGCAAATCCACAAAATATTTTTCTTCTCCATTTGCATCATTTTCTACTCTACTAACAACGCCATCTATTTTTTCTACTGTTTCATCTTCTTTTCCAACAATCCATTTTTTCATTATTGGAACTCTTACCTTCGATGATTCAACATTTGCACCATTAAATTTTAATTCAAATTCTGGATTTAAAGGCAATGCCGTACTTAAAAGCCACTTCAATCTTCCAAGTTTAATTTCTGACGCTTTAGGTTTCAATTCCGTCATCAAACTTATAGTCCATGTTTTTGATGCCTTTTCTCCAAATAGCTCAAAGTTTAATAATTCAGTTTTTATATACTCATCTACAATACTTTTTACCTCTTCTTCGGTTACCTCTCTTTCATCAATCTTTATTCCATTAACATCATTATTTATTAAATTATAATCCATTGTTGCTAATATATATCGTTCATCCTTCTTGGATATATATGTTAGTTTTCTTGCCAAAATATATGTTGACAATTTTCCTATTCCAAATTGTCCAATTTGCAAACGTTTTTTATCCCTATCTTTATCTTTTCGTTTAAAAGATTCACCTATTTTCCATAATTGCTTCAATCCCCCCGCATCCAGCCCCTCTCCATTATCACACACCCAAATATATGCATTTGATACTGTGGGATCATCTGGACTATAAACAGCAACTTTACTCGCAAAAGCATCATAAGAATTACATATTAATTCCTCAAATGCTTTATTGGGACTTGAATACAAACCAGCTGAAAAAAGTTCAATAATTCTGCTGCTTATTGTTACATCTATATCATCTATCTTTTTCCCTACTGATTCGAGATTCATATATGATACCTCCCACTAATAATAAACTCTTCATGATAAATTTGTTTCTTAGATTTATCTTTTGAAAACTTACCATTACTATCTCTAAATGGCACACATATTCTCTTAGAAATAGTTCGCTTTCCAATTTTTATATCCGTAAATCCCTCTACGTACAATGATTCTACCAAATGTTTGGAATTCAATATTTTAACTCCTTTATATTCCGTATCACCTATAACAAAAAAAATCATTCCGCCATCATTTAGCATCAAAGCACTTCTTTTAACTACGTCTTGCATATCTAAGTAATATCTTGCAACCGACTTAGCTTTCGCCTTAGGGCAATCACTTTTTACTAACAAATCAACTATTTCCCTTCCCGTATTATTTAACTTAGACATATCTATATCAGCTTCACTATTATAATAAATACTTCCAATTGATCCTTTTCTCAATTTTCTATAATTATCGGTATAATTTAACCATAAAGATGACAATTGATGTAAATCAGCATATTCATAAGATGTCACGTAAGGGGGACTCGTTATTACTAAGTCAACTTTAGGTAATTCTTTACACATCAAAAAATTTTGACATTTCACTTCTACTCTACTATCACTGTTTCCTAACTCCTTAACTGCCTTCAAAAACTTTTTATATTGTCTTGCAAAACATATTTCAACCTCAACCTCCTTTTTATTTGGATCAAGTTGCGGTTTGATGGATTTTGTCAGCCACTTAGAACATACTTTTAAAATTGAAGAAAAAATACATTTAAAAGCATCTTTATATTTCCCATCATCAACAATTAATTCTATAGCTTGATATAATTTTAACAAATCTATATAATTCTTTTTTGTAAACCAGTATCTCAATCTTTCATTTGCATTATTATACTCATCTCCTTGAAATTTTATTATTGCAATAGCCTTGTTTATGTTACTATAATATTTATCTAATATTTTAGCGTCATAATCACAGCTTTTTGTTTTTGCAATTAATGTCGCTACTGGATTAATGTCACATCCCCAAAAATCATAATTATGTATTTTAGATTCAAGCGCTACTGTTCCACATCCACAAAAAATGTCTGCTACTGTATTAATCTTTACACCCTCATTTTTTGCATATTCAAATGCTTTTGATGCAATAAATGCCGGAAACTTTGCTGGATATGCGTGAATAGTGTGCATTGTCAATTCGACATTTTCGCTGTCATTCCATTCTGTGTCCACATTTATCGTATCATAATCGATATTGTAACCTCCATTAATTGTAACCATATCTGTCATTTCTCCCTTAGTTTAAAGTACTAAATCGTCCCAACTTATTGCCGTATCCTCTTTTATTTCCTTCTTTACACATTTTCCTATTATCTGCGCACTATCGGCCGGTGAAATACCATGTCCCGGTCTCTTGAAAGTTATACTCTCTTCTGTAATAATGTCTCCCTCATGCAAATCTCTATTTGCAACAATAGATCTGCGCGCATTAAGCCGTGCTTTCTCTTCACTTTCTAAGCAACGTATTTCTCCATTACCACACAATAAATTGCAATAATCAAGTTCTTTCTTTATACGAGCAACATCGGCCGTATCCATCGCATGATAGTGATCATTTCCCTTAAGCGATTTATTTAAGGTAAAATGCTTTTCTATTACTTTTGCGCCAAGCAAATATGCGCATTTTATTACATTATAATTTTCATCCGGCTTGGTATGATCAGAATACCCAATTAACAACTGCGGATACATTTTTTGAAATTGCCTAATTTTATTTAAATTAGCATGTTCATAAGGAGTCGGATACTCCAACACGCAGTGCATTAGTATAATCTGATTCTGATTATACTTTTTTATCGCAGACAGCGCAGACTCGATTTCCCCCTGTTCCGATGCGCCTGCTGATATCAAAATCGGTTTATTCTTTTGCGCAATATGTTTAATAAACGGTATATTTGTAACATCAGAAGAAGAAATTTTATAGTAATTCATATATCTGTCCAAATAATCCGCTGCATCAAAGTCAAAAGGTGTCGACATAAATTCTACGTCAATCTCTCTGCAATATCTTGCCAGTTCCGCATACTCTGACTCCCCAAACTGATCAAACTTCATAAACAACTCATGTTGAGAAGTCGTTGGCTCTTCTCTTAAGTCCCAGTATGCCGGAGAGTATTTTGATGCTATCTTATCTGCCTTATACGTCTGAAATTTAACAGCATCTACTCCTGCTGTCTTCGCCTCATAACACATTATTTTTGCGGCATCTAGTAATGATAGATCGCGTTCTTTTGCAATATCATAATAATTAACACCAATTTCAGCAATTAAATAATATCCCTGTTGTTCAATTTTCTTAAACATTATCTCCTCCTAAAATGAGTTTAAGTACTCTTTTCTGTCCGTTACTATAATCCTTACTCAGTTGCAGTTCACGCATCTCCCGTCTAACCATCGGCGTATGGATAAGCCACTCTATTGTGTTTTTTATCATATCTTTTTCAATTTGTTTGCCAATACCAAGATTAATAAATCCATTTGTCATAGATGCAAAAATGTGCTCTGTCTCACGTTTGTTCTGTGCCAGAACAATTGTGGGAACCCCCATATACGCCAATTCATAAATTGTGCGTCCCTGAGATGTTATGGCCAAATCTGCCCGCTGTAAATATCTGCTTACCAATTTTACATCATTATGAATATAAATATGATGCTCCAAATCGTCATCTATTTCATTTTTATAGCGATATCCAAATCCTGTAATAATATGAAATTCAATTTGAGGAAATATTTTTGAGATCTCCTGAAAAATCTCATAAACTTTACTTGTTAAATTGCTCGGGTCGCTCCCACCAAATAGCACTACAATGTTTTTCACCTCGTTACTGAATTCTTTGGGTGCAACTTCAAAGAATTCGTCGCGGATAAAGAAATACTCAAATCCCGTGTAATGATTAGGTTTTTTATCATCTTCATATACTGCATTAATTACACAATCGGCAAGTTCTGCACCATCTCCCATATCTTCAAAATTGACGATTCTATCCACATTTTTTCTCAGTTCCAGCATATAGGATTTACTAGTATTCAGGATATCATTTACTACTATATCGGGCCGAAATTCTTTGACAATTTCATACATATCTGTTTCATTTTCTATTTGTCTCATCGGGAAAAATGAGCCTTTAATTTTTTCAACTCCCAGAACAGCATTTTTTTTAGTGACAAATAAAATTTCATGACCAGTCAAATGATATGCTATAGAAAGGCATCGATAAATATGCCCCATTCCAAGTCTTTCTTCTCCATCAGTCCGTAAAATAATTCGTTTTGACGAAAGAAGCGCTTCACAAACAATCCAATCAAAGTCCGTGTCAATATCTACCGCTTCCTTACTGTCAACCTCATATACCGCTATATTATCTCCAAAGCGAGTAGTCTCTGACACAAACCTTCTTCTCGTTATAAGAAACCCACCGGTTTCTTTATAATCAGCCGGTAGCTGTTGCCTGTTTAACCTCTGGACATAATTGGGAACAATCATCTCCTGCTTTTTTTTCCACGATAAATGTGGCGAATTTGTCACACTGATAAGCGTATCCTCTTCTACTCTTTCTAGGAACAAATCTATGGCCTTTTTAACAGTTTCAAATTTTAATGTTGGCGATGTTGCCTGCATTGTAACGACTATATCATACCTTACCTGCTGCCTTGTTTCCATCTCTTTTGTTGCATGATAAATTACTGGATCTAGCGTAACAAAATCTCCTGCCAATGCTGCAGGACGCATTACAACTTCCACACCATATCCAGAAACCACTTCAGCAATTTCCAAATCATCCGTATCAACCGTTACATCCGCATTGTATATTTGCCTTAGCCTTAGTGCAATGTCTATAGCATAAGAAATCAATGGCTTTCCCGCCATTAGTCTCAAGTTTTTACGAGGTATCCCTTTTGACTGCCCTCTGGCCGGTATCACAATAAGTATTTTGGACTGATTCATTTACAATATCTCACTTTCATTCCACATTTTTTCTATCTCTTCTTCAACAATTTCCACTATCAATCTGTTTTTCGTCTGCGGTATGTTACTATTTACATACGCATCCAGATATGCCTTTCTTTTAACTGGATCAACCGTCTGTAAATACCGCCAAGGTTCCTCTCGCATTTCCTGTCTATCCCAGTTAAGTGGTACTAGTCCCAACATCTCGCAAGTGGGTATCCCCCATTCTCTCCATGATATTGTTTTAGCAAACATATCATCACATACCATTAAAACTCTTTTGTTCCATAAGAGTGTAAAACTCATTGATGTCGAAATGTTCATCATAACAAACTCGGCATTTTTCACCAATTCTGCTGTCTTTCCAAAATAAAGCTCTCGATTATCATACATATCCCGATCATATACTGTGTGAGGATGTCCAGCAATAATCACCGGCATCTGATAATGTGCTTCCATTTTTTCAAAAAGATATCTTAACTCCTTAAAATAGTGTTCTCTATTATTATACATATCCAAATTATCCTGTGATAAATAACTTTTAATAATAGACTGTGCCCCTATAAACCCCCATCCGCTATCTATCCATAAAATATATTTTCTGTTTGATTTACCTTCCATTCTTTCTACTTCAACAAATCGGTCATAATCAAGGCTATGAATATATATTTTTTTGCAACCATTCATATATAATGGATATTCCACGTTGGCCCTTTTTGTGGCTTCAACAACAAATAAAGGTAAAAACAATTTCGGCGTAAATAAACGGTCTACCTTGTTTTTTATTTTACAGTATAGTTCATGTAAACCAAATACAAGTGTTTTAACTCCTCCTTTTTCTTTATAAATTTCACTCCATTTCCGCCTAAAAGTTTTTTTCTCCTGTAAATATACCCACCGTACAGCTCCTAAACTTCCATATAGAATATATTTACACTTATTTCTTGCTAAAACATTTAAATCTTTTACCGTCAATATACTGAATAGAAAAAAAAGACTATCTCTATTTTTCTTTACTTGTTTTATATATTGCCTTCTTCCCAACTCATGAAGCATTTCGCCCGAATACATTTTAGATGTATATTCATATTTCGGTGTCTTATCTGTATGAATACTCCATATTTCACATTTATATCCTTTCTGGCTAAAATATGACACACCATACCTGTCCAAATCTCGCTCTGTAAATCGAGATTTGGATGTCCACACAAAAATTAATTTCGGTTTTTTTATTACCATCTTTTTGTCTAACAAAACAAACTCCTTTAAAAAAAATGTATCGCGGAGAAGTAATAAAATGAATCAGGTTCTCTTCCGCATCGTTCACCTACTATATCTACTGTTATATTATCAAAATAAACAAAATTATATATGTCTCTAAACTACTGTTCCTGCAAAAGTTCATTGAATATTCTCTTGCACCGCCCCCTCTTGAGTCTACCAAAATTTTGGCATCACATACTGCGTCACATTCTCTTTATATAGTTGAAGTTCGTTCGCCTTTTTTTATAATAATCATTGATCCATAAAATTGCTTCCGCTTCTTGGTCTAAACACTCTGTAATACAATTACATCCTAGACATACTCTTTCTTTTACCATTTAAACTATTTCATTCCTCTACAATTTTTACCACCTTAGCTGGTACGCCCGTCGCCAGACACCCGGCCGGAATTTCCGAATTCACTACACTTCCGGCACCAATAACAGAATTGTCACCAATTACAGTACCCTTCAAAATGATACACCCTGTTCCTATCCAAACATTTTTTCCGATAATCACATCTCTGTCATTTTCAATCCCTTGTCTGGCAAAGCGGCCTTCTGACGGCCACGGATCATGAAAATCCGAATCCATGATAATACAATTAGGTGCAATATATGTTCCCTCACCTATCTCAATACGCTTTGAACGAGCCACAACGCTTGTCCCGTTTAAAACAGAACCTTTTCTGACTATAATTTCAGCCCCTGCTATATGGGTTCGTAATTTTACCGGTCTATAAATTGAAGATGTCAGACATCTATGCGAATCAGAATTTAATACTACTCCACCTTCTATAATAATTTTCCCTTCAAGCCAGTCATTAACAATATCTACCCGTCCTCGTGCAATTACCGTTTTATCAATATCCGCTTTCCAAAATACCCCCCCCCTAAATAAATATAATTTTCCAATGCATTCCAATGTTTTTTCGTAAAGGCCATGATAATATCTTTTTGCAATCACACTCAAAATTTCTTCTTTTCTTACCATTCCACTACCTAACCCTTCTTCTTATCAAATTATAGGAACATCAATGTATCGCGGAGAAGTAATAAAGTGAATCGGTATCTCCGCCGCATACATGTTCAACACACTGGCTAACCCTCTGTTCATCACCTCAAACAATTCTAGTTGTGGTGCGTAACTCATGCTTCTATCTGCATAATTACTGTTTCTGTCATGGGAATACCCATCTATTCCTGCAACATAAATTTCCTTTGCTTCCAAAGAAATCAATAGCTTAATCAACATTAACGCCGAATTATCCCTGACTCCATCTACATTATTCAGAAGATTTGCATAATCTACTTTTAAATAAACATCATCGACCGCTATATTGCTTGTACTGATACATCTGCTTAAGCTGTCGCTGTTGAGTTCTCTATACCTTCTCATGTTACTTAAAAAAATATAGTCTGTTTTTAAATATGGATAATCAAAATTAACGCCAATTGAAATACATTTTGTTTCTTGAGCACATTGCTGAATCTCTTCTTTTTTTTCTTTGCTGCTAATGCCCGGCGCTATAATCAGAACACTATTATGTTTTATAATCGAAGCAAAATTTTGGAAATTATTGTCAGATATACTCCGCGCTCCCATATAATCTAAATACAGTGTTTCAATATATCTACTGTCATAATTTGCTTTTTTATTCTCATCCATTATGCTGAAGATTTCATTCATGCTTTCAATTGTCAATGTACTCTTTCCCTCCAAATGTCTCGCATAATTTGGATGAGCATTATGTCTTGCAGACAAGTAATTTGCTATGGAATACCCCCAATAATTTTCTTTATAAAAATCGTTCAATACCCGATCAATAACAGACAACAATGGGGGAAGCTGATAAGAAGCATCTTCACACTCATTTAAATGTTCTGTAAGGAGTTCTGTGTTAAGGTTTCCAGCACCCCGACCCATTCCGAATATGCTGGAATCAATAATTAAATTTCTTTGTGTTTGTACCGATATTAACGATTTTGCATTGGAATAGGCCAATTGCATATTATTATGAGAATGAAATCCTATTTTAATTTCCTTCGCGAGCCTGTGTTCCAACATATAAAACAGTCTCATCAGTTCCCGTTCTTTCATCCCACCAAAACTATCAACTATATAGACTGCATAAGGCTGCACTTCATTAGACAATTCTATCATTTGTAAGAATTCTTCTTCTGAGTAATTTAATGTAAGCATTGGCTGCACAAAAACCTGATATCCTTTTTCTCTGATATCACAACAATATTTCATTGCATCCTGCAAATCTTGTTTGTGAAAAGCAATGCGTATCCCGTCAATCTTCCCCTTTTTATGCGCTGGAATCCTGTCCAAAGGGTACTCTCCATAATTAATCATACAGACGGCCATTTTCGCATAATTTTCTGGAATAATTTGCTCGGCTCCGTCCAATGACACATATTTGGTACTGCTGCATGCTTCTTTTGAAGATTCTGTTAAATATCCGCATTCAACAATATCCACATTTGCCTCTGTAAGGGCATCCATAATTAAGGAAATATTCTTTTTCCCAAACTCCCAGTTATTACAATATCCGCCATCCCTTAATGTGCAATCAAGCACCTGTATTCTTCCCATCCGTATTCTTTACATCCTCTATTCATTCTTTCATACTAAATTCCATAATAGCAGAAGCCTTTGTCTGAGCTATCACCCTACAAATTCTCTCCAGATCCTTTGGTGTGTCAACTGCCATTGACTCAGAATCCACCAATACAGTTAGTACCTTTTTATGATTTTCTAACAACCGAAGAAGCTCTATCTCTTCCGCCCTTTCAATACGTCCCGGTTTTGTTCTACGATAGAAATCCAACGCATCTTTTCTAAAAGCATAGCAACCCACATTTTTATAAAAAGGATATCCAAGTATTCCCTTTGGATGCGGTATCGCTGCCCTTGACATATAAATAAGATAGTTGTTTTCATTAATTGCAAGTTTAATTGTCGTATCATTCACCACATCAACCGGATATTTAAATTTTTCAGTCAGCATGATAGCATCTGCTTCTGGCGCATCTGCAATCGCATGAATTAAGTCTTTTTCATCCTGTGCAGAAATAAGCGGTTCGTCTCCCATAATCACTACATACAAGTCCGCCTCATACTTTTGAGCAACTTCTGCAACCCTATCCGTCCCTGTCGGATGTAGATTAGATGTCATCATGACATGCATTCCATATTTATGGCACTCATCTACAATCAATTCACTTTCTGTTGCCACAATCACATCATCATACTCTTTAACTTTTAGCGCCTCTTGGTACACCCACCATATCATTGGTCGTCCACAAACATCTGCTAACGGTTTTCCCGGAAATCGTGATGACTCATATCTTGCTGGAATAATTGCAATTATTTTCATTACGCTGCACCTCCAGATATTTCAACATGGTACAGCGTCTGTCGCAACACATTTCTAAAGGGTACTAGTTTATACCCCCCCCCTCAGTTTTACGATGTTCCTAACTTTTTCTAGATCATTAACGGTATCAACTGCAACCGTTTCAGAAGAAACCTCTACATACTTCACTCGATAGCCATTTTCAATAAATCGCAATATTTCTATATCTTCTATCTGTTCCACTTTGGCTTTTCCATGTTTGCGTCCATAATCGCAGAAAAAACGAAGTGCCCCCGGTTTAAATCCATATACGCATACTTGTTTATAATAATCATATCCTATACTTCCCTTGGGATAAGGCGCCGTTGACCTTGTTAAATAAATACCCACATTATCCTTATTCGTAATCACCTTCGGGACCGTAAAATTAACAACATCAACCGGATTCATAATTTTTGTCATTAAATTAGTGATTTGAAGCTGCTCATCTTCATAAAAAGGCAATATCGCCGCGCGAATGGTGTCTGGTTCAAGCAACGGCTCGTCCCCCTGAATATTAACATACAAATCCGCCTTAATCTTCTCCGCGACCTCCCCCACACGGTCAGTACCTGTCCTGTGTTCTGTTGAAGTCATGATCACTCTAATATCATTTTCCTCACAGACCTGCTTAATTCTGACATCATCTGTAGCCACATATACTTCATCCATTTCCTGTACCTTCATACATTGCTGGTACACCCACCATATCATTGGTTTCCCGCAGATATCCGCCAATGGTTTCCCCGGAAATCTCAATGATTCATATCTTGCTGGTATTACTCCAATAATTTTCATGTAAGATACCCTTAATGCCTTTACAACATTATTCCTTCCCTAATTTATTTGGTAATTTAAAGAATCATCAGATAAACAATTCCTTAACGCTCATTTCATTTAATTCCACTAATTTAAAAACTTTATTACCAGAAGCACTCTGTGTAGTCAGGTCAGATATTGCCTGTTGAAGTTCCTTTTCGCCATACACCACCCGATATAAGGAATCAGATATTGAATCTGGAATGCAGGATGCCGTAATTCTTCCCGGCACCGCTACAACAATTGTCTTTTTACCATACAATAGTGTTTCCGCTCCCGTCGATGAAGGACTTGAAGTAATGACAATCATTGCTCTATTCACAAGTTTTTCAAAACTATCCGTTGAGAACTCATAATTAAAGCTGACCTTCTTAACATTGTAATCTTCCAGTCCCCATTCCCTATTATACGGATGATTCTTAATAATAATTAGAAACTCACGTAAGGTTTGCGAAATAGCCTCCAACATGCATATTATTTTTTGTGACTCTATTGTAGTAATGGGTAATGTACAAAAAATAATCTTTTGTTTCTCCTTATTTTCATCCACTCTATTTGAAATATGAATTCTAAATGATGGACATAATTTCACTTTCACATTATCTTCATATTTGCAAGGCAAGTTTTGATATATCTCTGAAATTACACTTATAGCCTCAGGAACCACTTTTTGGCGCACTTGCTCCCTTGACGGATATCTACTAATATATTTTTTATCCGTTGGAATGCCTATATAGCCCGTACTTCTACCATTAGGATATTTTTTTCTGTATGCCATAAATATACCAATAGATGAGGGCTGTCCCTCATACCATCCAACCAAAGCCTTAATATTTATATTTTTTTTCTTCATTCCATTTATGGCATGATAGCCTATTAGCGCATTAAAAGAGTTTAGCGATAAAATCCCCTGTAAAAGATCCGCTTCAATAATGGCAGATACATCCAAACTTTCAAAGCAATATCTTTTTTTCCCCCATTTAAAACACAAAAAAGGAAATTGCAACATCTTTATATAATCAAATATATCCACAAAATTCTCTCTATACAAAAACCGATAATCATCATTGTTATTTAGACATTGAATAATTTTCCCATATTCATTTCTATCCTCCACATGTATGTGTGGTAATATATATATTTTTTCATCTGTATATTTCGATAAATTGGTGAAATCTCTAGAGGAAAACTTGCCATTTTCACAACTAGCAGCAATGATATTTTCCTCTATTAGAACAATATCTTTATCAGGTAACACAAACCGATATTTAGATAGTTTATTAACTCTTTTCTTTGTTTTTAGCTTCCTATAAATTATCTTAAAATAATTATATAGCAAAACCAATTTATGGCAATCCGGCTCTTTCTCTGATATACATTTAATTTTCAGATGCCTTAATTCATGTCTCTGCCTAACATAATTGGAAATTGCAATTCCAATTTCTTTTTTGTCGGTTTTAATAATTCCTATTGCAGCATCATTCTGAATCCTTTCTATTGCATATAATACAATACAAATATCCCAATACGCTTTGGATAAATATATATTTCGGCTTGCAAACGTTGTTACCCACCAAAATTTACATTCTTCATGTTTGGCACTTATATCATCCACAAATTCCGTATATTTATCAGAATACTCGTCAAACAACTCATTTACCCGTTTAGTATCTTCAATTGTCATGTGACATAAGTCTAACTCTTTTCTATTATTCTGCATAATTTCCTCATGTATTGCCTCTATTTATAATCTTTTTAATAATCTCATAACATTATTCTCAATTATCTTTCCTGCTAACACTCCAAAAAGAATACATACTACAAATATTGCAAAAAATCGAACTCCCTTTCCTAAGATAATATTATTATTTGCAAATACTTTAAAAAACAACTGCATAACCCTGATCGTAATATAGTGAGTCAAATAAATCGAATAGGAGTGATCCGCCACCACCGACAATATTCGATATAAGATTCCTTTTGGCTTTAACAGCGTTTTGCATTCTGCCGCTCCCAAAACAATACACGCTGCTGGAACGCCATATTTAATCCAATGCGGCAAATGATCGATCCGCTCTATATGCACAATCTCCGTTACACTACACAGTGCTGTAGCAAAAAGAGTTACCCCCCCCCCCATCCTATAAGAGGTGCACCTTTGTGCTGAATCACATTTTTCTTGACAATGCAAGCAATGATAACTCCCATAATCAATTCCAGAAATAATGTGTTCAATAAAAACAAATTGCTCCCGGCCAATGAACTGACTATAATCAAAACAGCCCATGCTGACAACACGCCAACATATACTTTTTCACCAGCAAAAATCAATACCACGCCTATGAGATAAAACCACACCTCAAAAGACAAAGTCCATGCCGGAGGAATTATTATTTCATTCGAATGTTCTATTATGGGAACACACACCAGACTCTTTATGACCATTTTCAAATCAATGTCTGCCCATTCTGTAAAATTCCAGCCTATAAATTTTCTAAAAACACAGTCTACAAAAACCGTTCCCAGTATATATATCCATAACGAAGGGAATATCCGAAGAAATTTCTTTTTCAAATAGTCGCTGCATTTCATCGGTTTATATGTATATAATATTAAAAAGCCGCTTAAAACGAAGAAAAATGCAACTCCAGTGGTGACAACAGAAAATATCCCTCTCCCATATCCTGCCAAATCATCCTCATTAATATGGTTTAAAACAATCCCCATGGTAAAAACTGCCCGCAATATATGCAGGTTATCTATCCTTCTATCCATTTCCTTTCACCCTCTGAAATATTGATATTGCATGCCCCAGCGGCCTCTTGAATTCTCTTTTTCGTAGATAATCTTACAATCGGAAATGCGTTCATCTCGGAATTAATAACATATGCCATTGCAATCTGCGCCACTGTCGCTCCCTTTTTTTTAGCAACAACCTCCACTCTTTCAAGCCGCTGAATGTTCTCCTCGCACCAATACCCCTGAATGGCGTATTGATCGATCTTCTCTTTATCTCTTTTTATCGTACCGCTTCTGATTTTTCCTGAGAACAATCCCCTTCCCAAACAGGAATAGGCAAACACTGGCATACAATTTTGGGAATACCATGCTATCTCTTTCTCATTTCCTGATATAGAAACTCCGCCTTTCCATGGATCTCCCTTCTGTATTGCAACCCCAAAATTGGGACTGGATGCCGCAAAGCCATTTAATCCCATCTTAGCGGCACATTCATTGGCATATTGGATTCTTTCACTTGTCCAATTCGATACTCCAAACACCTTGATCTTGCCCTCGCTCTGATAGCGATTTAACTCTATGAGTATTGCAGAAATGTCCGTTTCCAGAGAATCACGGTGCAGCAAATAAATATCAATATAACTCGTATCCAGTTGTCTCAACGACTCTTCTAAATCTTCCCGCAAAGCCTCTGCTGTAATACGCATAGCCGGGTTGGGATGACAACCTTTGCTGATAACAACAACCTTATCCCTGATTTTTCTTTGATTGATCCATTTCCCCAATACGCGTTCACTTTGTCCATACACCCGTGCTGTGTCATACACATGAATCCCCTGCTCAAATGCTGCATCCAAAAGCATCCTGCTTCTAAAATACTTTCCCTGCACCATTAACGGATTTTCACAGCCAAACACAATTTTTGACAACGGAATTGCTATCCCGCTCATATCAGAATCATTCATCCCTATTCCTCTGCTCTAATAGGCTTCGTATAGTCAACTGTGGATTGATACCACCTTTTATTATACCCTATTATACACTTTATGACAAATTCTACTCCCAGCCTTGTACGCAACCACTTTGTATCCTTGAATTTATTTTTCATATAGTATCCTAATAAACCTGAGTTATGCCGTTGATCTACCAGTACTCTCCGTAACATAAGTTGGCAGCATAACGCATCTTCTTTCTTTTTGTGATCTAATTTACACATATCTGCATACTGCTCAAAAGCCTTATGGAACAAGTCATAATCAGCCTTTCCATTCAGTTCACGGCACACAGCTTTTTTTAAAATAAGTTTATAATCTTCCGGCATAGCAAGGGTATCTATATACATACATCTTGCTTTATCAAATTCGTCCGTTTTCATCCTCTTGGAACGCACATTAGTGGACTGCTGTGGATGGATTCTCCATGTTACCAAAGTTTCATCCAGCCGCGCAAGCTCACCGTACTGACAAATGCATGTCAACATGTGATAATCTGGAACTTGCTTAAAAACTTCATATTTAATATTATGTTTATCCAACACCTCTTTTCGCATCATAAAAGAAGAATGTGCTATGCTGCCATTCTCATAAAATAGTTCAAAACGAAGCTGACTGCTTGTCCTGATCGGTGTAACCCGATGTTCACATATTACACCGTTTCGTTTTTCATCGATGCGCGTCCCAACAAGCACGACGTCCTCATGCTCATTCAAGTAATCCACCTGTTTCTGCAATCTGTCCGGGTAAGAAGTATCGTCATCATCCAATCTTGCGATATATGTTCCTCTTGCAATTTCTATCCCATAGTTGAGTCCATATAGAAAGCCTTTATTCACCTCGTTTTGAATAAAGATAATCCTATCGTCTTGATACCCTTTGACAATTTCCGCCGTACGATCTTTACAACAGTCATCAATAATAATCAATTCAAAATCCTGAAAGGTCTGGCCAAGAATACTATCAATTGCCTCTGCAATATATTGTTCGGAATTATACGCCGGCATGACAACAGATACCATTGGTTCCTTCGTATTCATCAACATATTCTCGCCTCCATCAAGTCTTTTCCACTCAAAGTATACATATCATTAATCATCTTGCGTTTTTTTAACAATAAATAATAATTTCTGTCCGCATTCCTCAAACTCCGCTCTTCTATCCAAAAGCTGATTGCTGGATACAACTTGCCATTGCACATTTTTAGTACTCAAAACAGATTCTACTTCTGTTTTTGTATAATAAAAAATCGGACATGCCGCAAAATAATCTCTATTAAAAAGTAAAACCTTTAGTGCGCCTTCAATCCTTCCTTTTATATGTGTAAATCTACTCTTCATCAAAGTTGTTTTATTTTCCTGATTTTGTCTGTTGAGAATATTAAAGACAACATATCCATCGCTCTTAGTCATGTAAAGCATCTGCTCAATTACTTTAAGGAAATCCTTCATATACCAACTAGAACGAATACAATACACAATATCATATTGTGGAAAGGTTGCCTTTTTAATATCCCTCACTTCCCAAATAGTTCCCGCAAATACGTCCATATTTGGATACTCTTTCTTTGTTTGCTCAATCAAACTTACGGCAATATCGCAACCGCTCATTTGCACACCAGTTTTTTGAAGACTATCCGCAAGGGGCCACCCGGTACCTATCCCCACTTCAAACGCAGTTTCACCTTTCAACTCTTGTAATATTTCAATAATCGAATCAATCCCATCCTCCATTCCATACTTTTTACTGGTTTCCTTCCAAAATTTGCTATACACATGTTCAAAATAATTATTATACATACCGTCCCTCTTCTTGTTCTGTCTAACCTTTCAGATATTTCTTTATTTCTTCTGTAGAAAGTCCCGCCTTATCCCATCCATAATAAATGGGCGCACATTTATGATGTTCAGCTACCCAATAACTATTTGGCAAATCAAGTTTTATTCCCTCTATCTCATTCCCAAAATCTGTATAATTAAAGACTTTTCCTGTCTCTTCACTCAAATTTTCATCAAATACAATATACTTGTAATATCCAGACTTCATCCCTTTCGGAAATCTAACTCGATTGTCAAATATTTGATCAAATTTCTGAGCCAAATTACGTTTCCACTCAAGAATAACCGACAGATGTTCCAATTGCGCAATCCCCAAGGCAGCAGTAAATTCACTGATTCTATAGTTGAATCCCTGCTTCATCGGATAAGTTACAACATTACCGTTAATTACCTCTTTCCCATAATTACGGAATTTCTTCATCCATGCAATCAATTCCTTGTCTTGGCTAACGACCATTCCCCCTTCACCCAAGGGCATGGTTTTTGTGGCATAAAAGCTATAACTGCCTGCCAATCCATAGCTTCCTGCCATTTTTCCATTCCATTCCGCACCATGCGCATGAGCGCAATCTTCGATCAAAGCAATCTTGTGTGTTTTGCAATAAGCAGCAATTTTATCAATTTCAAATGCAATATGACCACCTATATGAACTAAAATAACAGCTTTTGTATCTGGTGTAACTTTACTTACCATATCCGCATAACTCATGCAAAGATCATCTCTATTGCAATCCGCATAAACAACCTTAGCGCCCGCCTTCTTGGCTGCCTGTGCCGTCGCCCAAAAAGTATTTGCCGGAACAATAACCTCTCTTCCCCTGACATCCACATATTCCAATATAGATAAAAGTCCTGCGCCTCCGCTGGTAACGGCACAAGCATGTAAATCAGTAAATTCTCCGAATTTTTCTTCAAATGCCCTCGTCATTTTACCATCAGACCAAAAATTCGACTCAAATACCTCATCAAGTAATTGATAATATCTCTCTTTGTACTGTTTCTCAAAAGGCAGTATCATTTTTCATCCTCCTTATATAAAATGTCCAGTGTGCACCTTTTCCAATTGGTTAAACAATATATTAAATCCTGTCATTCTGCAGGCGCTGCATCCCTTTTGACACTCAGGATTACGCAGTTTTTGGCTAATCTGCTTACGATAGGAAGAACGCCAAACCTCTCCAAAGGATTCCTCATACAAATTCCCTAAAATGATTCCGTCCTCTCTTCTTTTTTCACACAGTGCCACCTCACCATTTGCATGAATAATAGACGTTAATGAATGTGCAATACACGGTAACCCAGCATTTTGATCTACCACCCTGTCTGTAATGGTAAGCATATATCGAATTCGGGTTTTCGCCGTAAGTTCTGCCAATCGCTTACGTAGATCCAGCAAGCTTTCTAAAGACGGAGTAATATCTCCCGCTTCCTCCACCGGCCGCAAGTAAATGTAGTCGACCCCTATCGTATCTAACTGCTTAATCAAATCTAATAGGTTCCCTTGATTTCTTGTCGTTAAAACATAGCCCACTCCGACAAATGTCTTACCGGGATTTCTTGCAACAGATATTTTTTTCAAATTTTCCAGAACATGGTCAAAACAGTCAATCCCCTTTTCCCCTATATATTCTTCCCTTGTACTGGAATCTAGCGATACCCGAATCCATTTTAGTTTATCGGCACAATCCGATATATCCACCGTACCATTAGAAATCAATCCCATATCTACGCCATATTTTTCTCCGATAGCCGTCACTTCCCGAAATTGCGGATACAGAGTGGGTTCTCCTCCGCCTTCTAAAGTAACGCCAGTCCCACGCACTCCAAATTCACGAAAAAGAGCTTCTACAACTTTAATATCTAATGTCGCTTTATTATTTCTTAATATTTTATCCGTACACCACTCACATTTCAAGTTGCAATAGTCTGTTAAATGAAGTTCTACGCTTATCGGAAATTGTTCATCGCTCTCTTTATTCCCTCTTCCGACACTTAATATCGAATTAACTTTTTCATTATTTAAAAGCAATTTCAATTTACTGTATTCAAACTCGTCCCAATGATTCGTGTTTTCCATTTTATCTCCTATTTTAATCTTTCTGACATTTTTTAATTTCTTCAACAGCAACCTTAATTCATCCCACCCGTAAGTCTCTCCTAATTTATCAAAAGACTAATTGGCTTTTTGAACTAATTTTTCATATACATCAATCCATTTTTCTGCACACACGTTCCACGATGACATGGCATATACTAAATCAGCATTATCCTCACATTTCCTTTTATAATTTTCATAATGTCCCAAAATTTCCAGCAAAATCTTATCTATTACATTTACCGCATCGACACCCACAAAATAGATCCCCTGCTCTGTCAACGATTGATATGGCAGCCATGTTCCGGCAATTACAATATTTCCATTATACATATGCGCCAACATCGTAGAACTCATCTGATCTGTTGTTTGAACATGAATCATAATATCTGTGGCTTCCACCACCTCCGCCATTTCTTCAACGTTCATAAATTTCTCTAAAACCAAAAAATCATTTGTTATCTTTTGTATCGCATCACGTACTTGATCTATATATCCATCCTGAACTGCATAATATGTCATTGGAATAATAAAAAACAATTTCTCTATCATTTCCTTTGGCAGTCGAGAAAACGCTTGTATCATCTCAAGATGCTGATGGGCCGGGTTTGCATTATACCCACAGCAAATCACTATCTTACCCTGCGGAACACGAACCACCTTCGTCACTTTTACATTAAGATCATTCCGTTCCCGAATCGCGTCCAGAATATCCACCCCAAAATTATTTATAGTATGAGGTATCGATTTGTATTTTTCCCCATATACTTTTATAAACATCTCTTTTGTCCCTATATTTTCCGAAGAAAACCAATCAGAGTGTCTAAGAATATTGATTTGATACAATTTATATAGTAATTTCTTACTATCTCTATATAAATCGCTCCCGCCCACCGAGCAAAACCAATATTTTGTCTTACTTTTAAGCGTTCTTGCATGACATCCCCAGCATTTTTCCATCCATAATGAATGTATAATATCAAATGTCGGAAGTTTTTTAAGAATTCTTTCTGTTTCCACCCAAAATCGGATAGACGAAGACGAATACGTATATATATGTTCATCTTTGTCTAAAATAATCTCATTCAGATAGTACTGCACAGCCTTATCTTTTGTCAATAAACTCACTCTAATATGAGAAGAATATTTTTTAATATTATCCCATAGTTGAGACACATATGTACTTTCAAAGCTGCAAAGCAGTAAAATATTGATATATTCTTTTTCAATCATTTTTCATTCCCCTATATACTCCACAACCGGCTTCATGACAACAGACATATCCACAGTCTGCTTCGCAAAATCTCTGATCTCTTCATGAGCAGTGTTTTTATTTCCGCCATTTTTGTAAACACTGTCATAAAAGCTAATAACCGCTTCCATATCTATTACAGATTCATCATTAGGGAAAATCTTAAAAAACTTCTCCCCACCTTTACATTTCATAATATCTTCTACACAACCGGATATGACTGGCAGCCCCTTCGCAAGATACTCTACGCATTTTAGAGAGCTGACTGTGTTCATTTTATTCTTATACAAACCAAACACTCCTAACCCCATATCCGCCTTATTATAAATCTGGTCAAGCTCTTTCCCCGATTTACTGCCATAAAAAAACACGTAATTTCCCAACCGATACTGTGACACCAAATCCTGATAATAATCTTTTTCTGCCCCTTCTCCCACAAGATGTATCTCGACTCTTCGGCTGGGATTCTTCCGATAATACTCTGCAAGCCCCCGTATACATCTTTCATATCCATGCGCCCTTTGCATAAGGGCTACCGCAATCAAATTTATTCGCCCCTCTTCTGACTCAGCACTGCTGCAAACCATCGGTATGTCATCCACTATAATGCCATTCGTAATATGAATCGTCGAAATTCCATAAATTTGCTTGTCATCTGTATGCATAACGATTCTGTCAACATATCTTTTCAATTGTCCTCTATAGAAAATATCCTTAAAATAAAAGGGAAACATCGTAATATTATGCAACAGTTCCCCTTTATAAGGATATGTTGGAATCTCCATCATTATTTTTGCAGCGGCATATCGTTCCCGCAGCGCTTTCAGAAACCCAATAAATTTCCTATCCAGAAAAACAAATCGAATATACAGAAAATCCGGTTCTCCATTTTGACGAATTTGATCAAATGCATACCCATATTTTCGGCCAAAAGACCCAAACGGCATTCTCCACATGATCGATTTAACCACATTCTTTTTCTCTCTCGGAATAACTATTTTTTGACAATTACCAACAGAATTCAATACCTTGACTTGATTATCAATCTTTTTATGAACGCCTTTAAATTCTGTAGTCGTACCATAACATATATAGTATCCCTTTTTATTAACAGGCATCTCGCTTTTCCTTTCATTTTTCAGCAATTCTTACCCTTATAAAAACGAAGTCTTCTATGGTTTCCCCACCCCAAGACCAGCCATGATACTCGTCGCCACATATAATGCCAAATATCTTTCCTTAAGCACCAACCCGGCAAATACCCTGCTTTTTAATTCATACTTATCAAACGTAACATTACTGATCGCATCTGTGAACACTGGGTTTTTCCTCATACGAATCAAATTCTGCTTCACTTTCGTATATCCGCTTCCCCTATTTCTGCTAATTTCTTTTTTCATACAGAGCAGCACATTTGAGACAAATGCTCTTTCTATCTGTTCCATATACGGATAATGATACTGTTCGGCAATTTCTATCAACTGTTTTCTCAACACTAAAAATCTATCAAACATTTTGGAGTCATATTTGCCGATCATTGACCCGTCGTTGCGCATATAGTGATAAGGATAATAGCCCCTCATACAGAATATGCTTTCTGCCGATAAAACGGCTGCAAACGTTGTTGCATCATCCTCCCCCACCGATATTTCATCACTCAAATAATTTATCACCTTCATGAGCAAAGCACGCTTAAATATTTTAGTATCTCTGGATGCCAAAATAAGCGCAGACTGCATCTGTCCGTTATCAAAGTAATTCGGCAAAATTAATTTTACAATCTCCCCTTTTGTATACCCCCCTTCCTGTAGCTGATTATCTTCCGCCTCAACCGTACCATCAGTATATTCCACTTTCATGCCATACAAAATAATATCCGCATGACATTCCTCGATCTTATCCGCCATTTTCTCTATCAGATCCGCATCCATATAATCATCCGAATCACAAAATGCAATATATTCCCCCGAAGCATTGCGAACCCCGTTTTTCCATGCATTCATCAATCCGCCATTCTTTTGATGAATAACTTTGATACGATCGTCTTTTTTACTCGCTTCCTCACACAAGCCATACGTGTTATCTGTCGAACCGTCGTCCACCAAAACAATTTCAATTTCTTGGCATGTCTGGGTTCTAATACTGTTTATGCATCTGTCAAACGTCTTTTCACAATTGTAACAGGGAACTACTATACTAATCATTCTCCATATCCTTTTCCACTGCCCTTCTGATGACTTTTCCTACTAGGATATTATGCCTTTTCATTTTTCAGTCATCTGCTCGCCGCATGGAATAGGTCTGCACATATCTGTGCCTGCATCGCACCAATCACATGCTTGAATCGGTTTATCATAATAATATAATAATAATATTTTTTCCTTTAATTCTTCCGAATTTGCAGTTGTATTCAGCAAATCTACATATATATTTTCTTTGAAAAATTTCAGATCAGAACCATGACTAGCACGAGGACATATATATAATTTTCCATTTAGAATACATCTGCATTTATAATTACATTTTTTATATTGCGCGCCAAGTTGCGCTTTTGTCCGATTCCTTTTGGTCATATCGCCCATATCAAACCATGGTTTTCTATCCTGACAAAAAAACGCTATTTTTTCCTTTTTCAATACTTGACAATTATCACTTACCATCTCGCTTCTAGCGCCATAATCGCTCATATCAAGATGAATTTTTTTACATTTTAAGGCCTTGATCATTTCATCCGACAATTTAAATACGCCGTTTGTCTTAATGCATACAGATTTAATTTTTGAATTTTCATTCGCAAATTCCAGTATCTTCACAAAATCCGGATAAATAAGCGGTTCTCCGCCCAACAAAACTAATTGTGTCAGTGAATCAATAGAATTCAACAAATTTTGCAATACCTGTATAATAGAATCTGCATTGATATGATACGGTTTATCATAATATTGCATCAGATTCGAACAATCTTTACATTTCAAGCTACAATATGTGGTCAGTACAACCTCTATTCTTGGCAGATAAACTTTACCTAAAAACAAAATGAGAACAGCATACTTTAATAAAACAAATGGTAAAAAGACAACGGAGCAGCCCAGCGAAAATATCATCTTAAACATAACCGTAACATACTCTGCATTGGCTCTGCTATTCCGGTATTTTATTGATTCGTACATTGCATAGACGCCATTTCTGTCACCAAAAGCATATCTTAATATAAAATTGGGAATATGATACAGCAAAGATCGTTTAGTGGCGCTTATAAACATATTATACTGATATTTAAGTCTTCTTTTTCTCATATTCATGCCTCTATAATCTCTACCCAACGTTTGCAAATTGCCTCAATATCATATATCCGGCTTCTCTCCTTCGCCTTTTGCGCATAAGTACGCCGCAATTCTTCCGACTGCAGCAATTCAACCATTGCAGCCGCCAGTTCCCTCTCACTATCATCAAGCGGATAAGAGGCGTCATACATTTTCTCCGAACACCTTTCCACAATAATTCCATATTCTGCATTGAGGCGCCCCTTTATTTCACCTTTATAACTCGGTGCAAGCTGTTCTCTCGCTCCGCTGATATAATCCGTCGCTATACACGGAACATCGCATGCAAGTGCTTCCTGCAACGCCGTACCAAATCCTTCATACAAAGATGGAAACGCAAAAACCGCGCTCTTGGCTATATAATAATCCAAATTATTATTAAATCCATATAGCAGCACATGATTCTGCATTTTATAATCCAATATCAACTTTTCGAAATAATCCTGCAGACCGCCAGTACCAAATATAACCAATTTTGCATCCGGTATTTGTCTAATCACTTCGCTAAACGCCCTGATTAAATGCCATTGACCTTTTTGTTTTTCCAATCTTCCTGCTGTTACCACCGTTTTATCTTTTACAAACCAATTTTCCTTTTCATCCGATATATCTTGAGCAATTTTTGCCTCTATGTCATTAAGATCAATCGAGCAATAGCTTGCATACAATTTACTTCGATGCAATCCAAAGTTCTGGATCATATCTTCTTTTACTTCTTCTGACAGAGCGATAATCTTATCCGCTCTGTTATATAGCAGTCTGATCATCGGATTGATCAGCCAACGATAAAGAGGTTCATTAGACTGCTTGGCTGACATATTATTTACAATATTAAGAATCACCTCACAGTATTGATTCCCTGTCAGCAAATTTGCGACATTGGCGCTATCCATATAGCTAATGCAGGCCGCATAGCGATTCTGTTTTTTCAGTTTACGAAGAGCCCTCATACGCCGTACAAAAACCCGTCCCTGATAAGCAAAACTCGTTCTGCTTTTTGATTCTGGAACTTTAAGAGATATAATTCTCCCCCGATAGGGAAATTGTATATTCTGATCCGTGTTTAGCAGAATATCCACTTTCCACTCCCGCGGCAAGTGCGTTGTAATATTGGAAATGATCCTTGCTGCCCCGCCGCCATCTAATGCAGAACAAATCATTAAAATTCTCTTCTCACTACCTCTCATAACCTACCATACCGTTTCTGATATATTTCTAAACAAATCAACTTAATATTGCTTTGTATATCTCTGAATAAGAAGCGCCTGTTTTTTCCCATCCAAATTGTTCCACTGCCATTTTTCTGCTTTCAATACCCATTTGGATTCTCAGCTCTTTGTCATTGCATAACCTGATAATATCCTGCGCCAGCTGCTCCGGCGGAGCAATTAGACCATTACCCCGTATTAACTCTGCACTGCCCTCACAAGGCGACATTACAATCGGCAAGCCACAGGCCATAGCCTCCAGCACTACGTTCGGCATACCTTCCTTTTTTGACGGGAGTACAAATATGTCCGCCTTTTGATAATACGCTACAATCTGTTCTTTGTTTTTATACCCTGCAAAAGAAACATACTGTCCAATATTCTCCTTATTCACTATATCTTCCAATACACTTCTGTAAGGACCGTCTCCCACAATTGTTAAGTGCACCATTTCGCTGCATTCTCTGACAATTTTCCCAATCTGAGGAAGCAGGAACTGCAAACCTTTTCTCTCAATCAGACGGGATACAAACAGTAAATTAGTGAAATTTCCCGAATGTTCCATCGGAAAATATTTGTCAGTATTCACTCCATTCGTTATTATCTTTATTTCTTTCTTGTCATAAAAGCCATATGCAAGCTCTCTTAAACCGACGCTGTTTGCAACCAGATAATCTGCATTTTTCCAAATCACTTTAATGAACGGTGCAATCAGCTTATATATTATGTCGAATCGTGCCTGAAATCCCGGAATATCTCCTCCGCCGAAACGAATCACATAAGGAAGACGATATTTTTTCTTCAACAGATATCCAATAGGCCCGCTGGGAATACCAAAAAAAATCTGACAAATATCATACTTTTCACACTTTACTTTTTGTTTCGCAACAGGCCACGCTTTCATCAGATAATCAAACATTTCACCAAAGCTGCAATGTTCTTGATTTTTTCGTTTAGAAGGAACGCGAAGAACTTCAACCCCATCTATGATTTCCCTACTGGGAAGTCCCTGATAATTTGCGGTAATAATTGTTACTTCATGTCCTCGTCTACTAAAATCCCTTGTCAAATAATAGCAGGCATTCGCTCCGCCTCCGCCAATTGGAGGAAATTCATGCGATATGACTAATATCCTCATCTTTATTCTCCACAGCTTTCTTTATCAACATAACTCATCAACACTTTCTGACATGCTGTTAGGGCTTGTCCTCAAATTTCCTCCATGCTTCATAAACGCTTTCTGAATCCTCAAGTATTGAGGATTAGTTCTAAGGTTTGGCACATTAGTTCTGTTTGATGTAACAATTCGTCCATACAGTTTATATCTGCCTACTGCTGGCAAAACAAACTGATATGTGGTTTCAATTTGATCTAATGCGTGCCGCAAATCCTGCCCCTTAAATTCAATCAAAACCGCCAATACCGATGATACATCCACAATCATATTATCGCATTTCGTCGTATCTGTCGAATCAATCATTTGTCCGTCAACCCGATATACTGCCACTACATCTCCATTATTCTGTAATACATAGCGCTTCTTGTGTTCTTCAAGAGCAATCATCTTTCGTGTATCGCAGTTTTTCAGACATTGTTGTAATTCGCATTCCACATATTTCTTCTGTGTACTTTCTATTGACTGGATGCATTCTAGCAGATGACTACAAGTCATTACGAATCTCCTGTTCTATCAGTTTATCGGTTGCTGTATTTAGAATTTCCGATATTTCATCTATTTTGGCAGTGTCAATCATATGGTTTTCTCTATCAACAATATCCTGAGCCATATGATCTTTTAATCTGTATGCCGTTACCTTTTCCGCTGATATTCTGTACTTTAATGGTACAATGTCTTCCGCATTATCCTGCCTATTTTCTACAAAAGAAGAATACATTGCCAGATTAGTCGCCGTCAAAATATATGGACTGTGCGTAGTAAGTACCACTTTACTATTTGTAGAATTAATCATCAACGCAATTAACTCTACCATTTTCTTCTGGGCATTTGGAAACAGATGGGCCTCCGGCTCTTCTATCACCAAATAAACTCTTTGTTTATTTAAGATGATAGAAAAAATCATCAAGACAATCCACAATGCTTCCTGCTGCCCGGAAGATGCCTGCACAAGCTTCACAAATTTCTGCGGGGAATAATAAATTCTCTCTCCGTTTTTATCGTTTACATATTCACCCTTTAGAATTTCAGTTACCAATTTTTGAGCTCTGTATACGCTAGAAAAATCAATCTCCGCCGAACTGGTCTTCTTCCGGTCTGTAATAATATCATCCAGCTTTTGAGAATATTGCTTTTGCAGGATCGTAATTCTCTCTATAAATTCGTTCATCAAAATATCATACTTATTCGGAGTCAGCATATGAAAAAAATCAGAATTAGTCGCTAACATACTTCTTCCCGCGGGAATGAAAACCGATGTATAATTTTGTCCAAATATTCGGTCAACATTGCTGTCGATCTTTTTGACAAAATCTTCGCGGCCGCTTACCCATAGTCTAAGATCTGCTGTTTGCCTTGTTTCGCTTCTCTCCTGCTGAATATAATACTCTCGAATATCTTTTATCAACTCCACACATTGTCTTTCTAATTCGGATGAGAAATGAATATTCGCATAGCCGCCTTGCAATTTTATCTCCATATATTCTTCATTATCAAAAGTATAGGTAACCGAAAAAGGCTCCATGTGTTTCGTTGTGCCAAAGTATTCCATAAACTTAGTTCTTAACTGTTTTCTAAAACTAACGGTGTTCCATACCGGAAATGGCAGCATTAGCACACTCTCTGGAATCATCAGGAACGTCTTAAGTTCCTCCGAAATACTTTTACAAAAAAAGACCGTCTTTGCAATCGTACTTTTTCCACTGGCCTGCTCGCCAATGAGAACCATCATTTCCTCGTCCACATTATTTTCAAAATATTCTATCGGTCCAAGATTTTTTATCTTTATTTTACTCATAGATGCTCCTTCATAAGCAATTCTTTATTAACACCTATTTTATTTATAATACTCTTACTCTTCCGTATTCTCCACAATCTCTTTAATATTATAAGGCATGTCCACATGTGTTCCAAAGTAAACCTTCATCATAATCTCACTCATCAAGCCAAAAATAAACATTAAGACGCCCATAATCATAAAAAACACCGTCAAAATCGGCGGAATAATATTATTTGACATTTTATAGCCTAACAAGAATAATACAACAGACCAAATGCCGCATGCCCCCCCTAACATACAGAATAAAATACCGAATGCGCCAAGGATATGCAGCGGCCGGGAGGCATATTTATTCCAAAACCAAACCGAAATCATATCCACAAAACCTTTGATGGTTCTATGCCAGTTATACTTAGTCCTTCCCGATGTTCTCGCCCTGTGATTAACCACTACTTCGCCTACCTTGAAGCCCTTAATCTGCAAAATTGCCGGAATAAAGCGATGCTGTTCTCCATAAAGATTAATTCCTTTAAAACATTCCTTGCGATACACCTTCAAGGAACAGCCGCTGTCATGGATGCCATCGTGAACAAGCAGATATCTCAGCGCATTTGCGCCCCGGGAAATAAACCGCTTCATAAACGTATCTTTCCGGTTTTTGCGCCAGCCGGATACCACATCATACTGCTTCTCCAGCATATAATCCAGCATTTTTGGAATATCCGCCGGATCATTCTGCCCGTCGCCGTCCAGCGTCGCAATAAACTCCTTCGTGGACGCTTTGATCCCCGCATCCATCGCGGCAGTCTGTCCGAAGTTCCTGCGGAATTGAATATATTTAAGCGGTTTCAGGGTTCGGCAAATCTGATCTGTCTGATCCGAAGAGCCGTCATTGATAAAAATAATTTCATAATCATACCCTGCGCTCTCGCACATCTGCTTAATTTCCTGATGTAGTTTTGCCACATTTCCTTCTTCGTTATAAACCGGTACTACAATTGATATGCTAAGCATTGTCTCGTCCTTTTCCATTTTTATTTATTAATCATTCAAGGCTCCAAAACTATAATATCCCTTTTCCCTTATTTTGGCAATGTGCCTGCCCACATACTTCCAAATCAAATCCCTAAACCATCCGACAAATCAATAGTTCCTATTTGCTTACACAGCTTAATACCACATCGCAAATAAGGTTAACGTCTTCCATACCCAAATCCGCATAAATTGGAAGCGTCAATACCCTTTTTGATACGGCTAACGCAACCGGCGTTTTACTGCTGTCAAACATCCCCTCGTAGCAGTGGTACATACTTGTCAGAGGATAGAAATATTTCCGGGCGCCTATTCCATGTTCATCCAAAGCTTTAAAAATATCATCCCGTGAACATCCTGCCACTGTTTCGTCCACAACGATCGGGAAATATGCATAATTATGTTTTACCCCATCTTGCGGCATATCCAGTTGAATCCCAGATACCCCGGTCAATCGTCTCCTATATTCTTGATCTGCTTTTCTTCTTTTGTCTATTTCAGCATCCAGATGCCGCAGATTGCAAATTCCCATTGCGGCGACAAACTCATTCATTTTCGCATTTCCGCCTACAAACTCTGTTGTCTCCGGCCCCGTGATCCCGAAATTTTTCCATTCGTTCAGCCGGGGTTTCAATGCAGAATCCTTAAAGCACACTGCGCCTCCCTCTATCGTATGGAATACTTTCGTGGCATGGAAACTGTACATAGACGCGTCCCCAAAAGACGCGCTGCTTTTTCCATCCTTCTCTACGGCAAACGCATGGGCTGCATCATATATGACTTTTAATCCATATTGATCGGCTACCTTCTGTATGTTCTCCGTATCGCATAGATTCCCGTAAACATGAACCGGTATAATAGCGCAGGTTTTATCTGTAATCAATGCCTCCAGTTTCGCCGGATCAATCGTGAAATTGTCTGGTCTGATATCACAGAATATAGGTTTTAAATTTTTTCGCACAATCGCATGTGTCGTTGATGCAAAAGTAAACGGCGTCGTAATTACCTCGTCTTTATACTCACCCCGCTGATTCTTTTCTTTCCCAAGTCCCAGCGCCTCAATAATACATTCCAAAGCGAGATGTCCGTTCACAAAGAGCGCAATGTTATCCTTACTTATCCCCAGATATTCCGCCAGATTTTTTTCTAACTGCATATGTTTGACTCCCATATTGGTAAGCCAATGGGTTTCCCACATCTCTTTTATCTCTTCCACATATTCGTCCAGCGGCGGCATGGATGAATGCGTTACCAGTATTCTTTTATCCAACGTTCTCTTCCTTTCTCTGCAATCAAAATTCTCTATATTTATTTAAAAACCCTCGATTCATCCTCCCATGATTTTGTTATCCGTGCCGGATTCCCCATAGCAGCCACATGATCCGGAATATCATAAACCACAACAGAACCCATGCCAATCACCGAATGGCTTCCTATTTTAATCCGATCCCTTATTGATGCACTGAGGCCGATATAGGTTCCCATTCCAATCTCTACATGTCCGCCCATCATAACGCCATCGGCTATCTGACAATGATCTCCGATTATAGTATCATGTCCCACGCATGAATACTCCTGAACGGTCACATTATCTCCAATCACTGCATCCGCATTGATAACTACCCCTGCCCGCAGCATCACTCCCATTCCTATCGTCGCGGAAGGACTGATCCATGCCGTCCTATGAATTACATTTGCCAAGCCAAACCCTGCGTCCTTTACTTTATGATACAACGCAATTTTATCCTGCGGTTCTCCCTGCGCTATGAGAACCTCCGCATTACGGCCATTAAACTCCTCCCGAAACTCCGGAAAGGGCATTCTCCGCACCCCTTTGAAGATATCCCCAGAAACTATATCATCAATAAAAAGCACTTCATCCCATTTATTTAATTCAATGGCAATTTCCTTAATTTCTTTTCCGGCTCCTCCCGAACCATAAACCCCCAATACCATTCAGCGCCTCCAATTATGTTATTTACGCTTTACTCCATGTATCAGTTTTCTCATTTTATCAATTCCTATCACTCTGGAAAGATAATAAGCTGCCTTTGTCCTGACAATCTCTTTGCCCGGAATCACAAAAAATTCGGATAAAATATCGTTCAATTCCTGTTGAGATAGATTCTTTTCCTCCATAATTTCAAACCCTTTATTTTCATCCAGTTCCAGACATTCCGTCCCAAAATTTCTATGTGTGACCGGTTTTTCTTTATCATATATTAACGAATCGCAATGCTCTCCGGAACCATCATATCCCCAATTTTTTACTTTGGAAACCGCCGGAAAAATCATTTTCTTCCCTTGTGCAATCATATAGCAGCCATACGCCAAATCATATGGCAAAACTCTATCCCCTTCAATTAAGCCCGGAATATACCCAAGCATTGCCTTAACAAAATTACAGTATTGATTTACCCCCTGTCTATAAAAACAGCGCATGAATTTTAAACTTTTGTATCTGGTACGAAATAACTCGATTGTCATTTCCTCCTGCGCTTTCATCATCTTTCTATTCCAGCTTCCATAACCGAAAGCGGCAAAATATACATTGCTTGTAAAAACCGTTCCTTTTATCCGATCTGAACGGAATGGATATTTATACCCCGCAACCGCCAAAACATTTTCATCTTCCTCATACTGATCAAGGCACTTATTCATATACTCTAAAAAATTGGCCGAAAACTCATTGTCATCCTCCGAAAAGATAAATCTATCATGCTTTTCAGCCGCCGCCAGCCTCAATAGTTCCGTGTTTTTAAGCGACCCCTGATTTTTATCCTGTTTTAGAATAAAAACATTGGCAAAACCGCCTATTCCGCCTTCCAAATACGCCTTAATTTTTTCATATCCCTCATAATGACCCTCTTTTGCAGGATAGTCCAGCCCAATATACAAATCCGTATCCTTTGCCCAAGGATTTCTCTGCAGAGATTCCACACATCTTTTGAAATGTTCATATCTGCACAATGTCGGGATGATAACCGGTGCATATTTCCTTTCCATTTTTTACGCTCCAAACTCTTATCTCTTTTCAGCCCTCTATTTATTGCACTCATAAACCCACACATTATCTGTGTTCAATATCAGCTTAAAATCTGTATAATCTGTACATGCCCGAAACAAATCAATCGATTCCTCCCTATCAAAATCAGCCGTAAGCCACAACAGAATCTTGTCATCATCCCTGCATGTAAATAACCCTTTCTCCAGTATCATATGGTGCTGGAGCACTAAGACGTTAGATTCCTCCGGCCAAAGCGTTGCTGCCTCATACAACCAATTTTCTCCCTCGCCTCGCACATCATGATGCACCATAATTCCATTCACACCATGATAATTCGCTTCCAATTCCTCCCGCATGGCTTTCTCGCCCTTGTACATTTCACTAATATGACCCCATCTATAAGAAAGAAGCGGAATACAAATTAATACAGCCATTATCATTATTTTTCTATTTTTAGATACTCTTGTATCAACACAGACCAACGAAACCACTACGCCTAGGAGAACTGCCATAAACGGATATATTGGGGCTGTATATCTCCATGCAATTGCTCCGCCCAATATAAGCATCAATCCATAAACCACGATAATGATAACTGCCCCAATTGTAGCCATCTTTTCCTTTAATACAGAATCACTACGCCATACTTTAATGCGGATAAGATAGAAACCGATTGCCGCAGCTGCCAATAGCATAATCCATATATTTCCAAACATATGCTCAGCTATTGTACTGAACAGTTCCTTCACATAAGCGACACGCCACGATATCGGTGTATTGATTAAACTATTATAAAACTTGGGCGCTACACCGGCAACAAAAAAAGCCCTAATCCTGTTCCAAAATATTCTGTATCCCAGAAGACAAGGGATTCCATATCCTATAACCAGCCACAAAAGCAAGTCCCATTTTTTTTTAAGTATCATATATAAAACAAACAATCCCGTAGTCATAAGGAACAAAATCGTTCCAAACTGATGTGTGCGATATGCACAAAGCGCTAATACCCCGGAACAAATAATACATACTATTCTCTGCCATGCTTTTTGAGACTTTGCGAATCTATGAAACACATAAATCAATACTATTTCAATCATGATCAGCATCATATAGCATCTGGCATACAAAACAGTGCTGATTCCCCCAGCGCTGAATCCATAAAAGGCAATTGTAAAGAGCGCGCATAGATTGCCAAAGTCTTCTTTCACTATTCTGTATAAAATGAGCTGTGTAACAAGAAAACACAGCAAATTAAATCCTACGCATACACCCCATGGAATATATCCCGGACAAATTGATGAAAACAGATTAGTGAGTGTATAATAAAACTCTCCATGCAACAGGCGCTCCGCCGCATGCGCTATCCCTGCATTTATAATTAAATCATCTTCGTAGACAGTGATGCGTTCCAAAAATTCTTCTTTGTTATGTTCTGTCCCATAGAAGTCTTCCTCAAGATCCCAATAGCGCTTACTCGCACCCTCTTTCTTAGCTCCTTCCATCGTAAACATCTCGTCTACGTGCATACGCTCTTTTTGCATTCCCCAAGCGCCAATAATGAGACATTGCAATAATAAGACCACAAAAAGAATCAGGATACTTTTCTTTTTGTCCATATTATATTTTAATGACACATTCCTGAATAGTCCTCCCAGCATGATCATTTCCACCCTCTGTCGTATTGATGCACCAAGAACATATCCAGCATCCTATCATATTCAAACAGCATGAATAAACCAAAATACCGTTCTGCCATATTGCCCTGATAGCGCAAAAGATGTTTGGTATCGTAAATATCCAGCTTATGACTATTCACCAGCCAATCAAAAAACCCCATCATCTTATCAAATGTTGCCGTGTCAATCAAAAAGCAGGAACAAAGATTGATATATTTCTGCTTAAAAAAGTCTTCCAATGTGTAGCTTGTATTAAAATAATTATTATAATCCTTTAATATCTGATCATAGCAATTAATTCCGTCTCCAGACAATTCGTCCGGCTTTGACGGGTCCATAATCATCCGCTGTGAATAATCCCACTTCGTGGTAAACGTGGCAAAGCTGATATGTGCTTTCTCTTTTCCCTTGATGTACTTTCCAATACGCTCCGTAATATTAGTACGTCCGCCCAGACAAAATCTCTTTTCCAGACGAAATTCAATATCATAATGTAAAAATCCAATATACTTTAATTCCTTATAAATCCCACTTCTCCAAATGTTATAAATCCCCTCGCTTTCCGCCCAATACTTACCTAAGGACACATAATTCTGGAGGTCTCTCTGATTGATACAGTTATAATTCTCACTGTTTTCTAACCGGTCTCTTTCCCCGACATTTAAAAACATATAGTTTTCATTATTAAACTTTTTATCACCAGCCATCATTTCCGAATGTATCTTTTTATGTCCCACAATATATATTTTCCATTTTTCGTTCATAACGCCTATCCTCTTTCCATTCGTTAATACTTTCTCTAAATGCCTGTCAAAATATTACCAATAACAGGCTTCTTCTACTTTATCCGCACCCGATATCCTTTCCGATTCCCGCGGCCTTACCCAAGATTCGTTGACCACATCTCTGCAAAACTCCGCGTATTCATCCTCCCAGCGGTGTCCCAAAATTCCAAACAATAACTGTGTAGCGCCTCCCAGATGAATCGCAACCTTACCCATTTTTTTAATCTCCGCTGCCAATGGAAATCCGTAAGCCCCGCAGCCGATAATGGCCACGTCAAAATCCATCTGCCTACACTGATCAGTCATCCATGCAAGCGCATCAAACCATGTCTGAAATCTGCTGTCACGCTCTCCAGCAAGCGTCTGTACCGCTTTCAAGGTGAGCAATTCAAACTCCGGCAGAATATCTCCCGCATCGAAAATGCGTTCAAATATATGCGTTCTATTTTTCCTGTACTGGCTTCTGATCGATTCATCAAAAGGATGGACCACCAGCACTTTCTTTCCTTTCAGCGCAGAACTCCACGGCTTAACTCTGCTATGCGGATATCGATACATATTCCACGGTTCCAGATGCAACAACTGTGTCAGTCTGGTGTTTGGCTGGTATTTCACATAAATATAATCTTCCATATATCTACGCCACTCACCCTGCAAATCGATTTCTCCACTCATCTCCAACATCATATCTACAAACTTTTCCCCTAATTCCATATCATAAGGGAAAAATCCCGACAACGTGCATAATTGCTTTAACGCCGCTTCCCGATTGTCTTTATCCGGATGCATACGATACAGTAACATATGATAAATCAAGTTCATTTCCGAACCGCCAAATCGTCCCGCCCAAAACGGTTCTCCGTCCAGAATTGCCTGCCCGATGATTTCATTGGTTTTCGGCGTAGAAATCAGCCATCGGCCGGCAACCACGCGCGGCATGGCCCAATGTCCTTTACCCGTCAGTTTCTCATAGAGCTGCGCTTTGCGGTAACGGATATAATGCAGCATATAATTGTACTTATCAAAAATTTCCCAGCACAACTCATCCCTCACCAAACACTTCCTCCTTGCTTTTTAGCGTCAATCCCTTATCCGCAACTTCGTATATTTTATCACATTTGCGTATCGTCGACAAGCGATGCGCCACGATAATCAAGGTCTTGCGTCCATGCAGCGCATCCACAGATTCCATGACCGCAGATTCCACATCCGCGTCCAGAGCCGACGTTGCTTCATCCAATATCAGAATCTCCGGATCAAAATAAAGCGCCCTCGCAATCGCAATACGCTGTCTTTGTCCCCCGGATACTTTTAACCCTTGTTCCCCTAAATTCGTATCCAATCCCATCGGAAGCCGCTTTACCATCTCCGTAAGCTGTGCCTCTTCAAGCGCCATCCAAATCTTATCATCCTCAATCTCTTCCGCCGGAACGCCAAAGGCTATGTTATTTCGGATCGTATCATCCAGTAAAAACAAAGTCTGCGGTACATATCCCACCATTTGGGCCCACATGTCCGGCTCCTTATGAATATCTCTGCCGTCTACAGTGATTGTGCCTTGCTGCGGCTTTAACAAACCCAGAATAATATCCGCCAAAGTCGTTTTTCCCGCTCCGGAAGGACCAATCAGCGCAACCGCCTCTCCTTTATGAATATCCAACGATATGTTCTTCAAAACATAGTCTGCATTTTCCGCATACTTCCATGAAACATCTCGTATACATATGCTGTTTTGAAAGAAAGTTTTTTTATCTTCATCCGGCGCTGCCACGTAAACCTCCTCTTTTAGATTCTTCCTGCTCTCGTAAATTGCCTCCACAGTCGGCCGGAAATAGATCAGATTATTCATATGCACGGCAATGTTAGAAATGGCTGGCAAAATCCTTGTGGCCGCCACCCCAAAAACGCCCAGCTGCGTTACAAATAGGGATGCATTTTCCCCATTCCCGGTACAGAACACCGCCGCAATCAAAAGACCGGCGATAAAAACAGCCTCTACAATCCTGTTCGGCATCTTTCCGATTGTCAAATAAACTGTATTATGGTGACATGCCTCCTGCGAATATTGCCGAAAACAATTCATAAAGTAATCGTATTTTTGTTTTACAATGATATCTTTGATCCCATTCTCCGCCTGCTGAATGTACTGAATCTTCTTTTGATACGCAACCCTACATTCTACGCCGCTTGTATTCATTCTTTTTTTAAATACTACAATAATACCTAAAGAAGTGCATCCTGCGAGCATAATCACACTTACAGCCATAACCGGATTAATCCCAATCAAAAACAGGCCTATCAAAATGGTACTGAACATCTCGCTGAACAAACCGGAAAAACCATCCACCACACTTGCCACTCCAGAAATATCGCTATGGACGCTCCTGACAATCTCAGAACTGTTGGTATTGACATGAAACAGATAATCCTGATGCAGATAATACTCTAGCATAGCATTCGATAAATCCCGCTCCAATTTATTACGAAAGGCACATTGAAAATAGTTGATTAAAATAATCACTAATTCTTTCACAAGATATATCAAAATAATACCTACTGCGACCAGCAATAAGATCTGCCTATATTCCGATACCCCCAGTATTTCTGTCACGTAACAGACATATTGGTTCTGCATAAATTCATCTGGGGAAAGCATCACCAAAATAAAGGGAATAATCGCGCCTACTCCCAGAACTTCGAACAACCCCACCACCACTGTACCCAAAATCAAGAGAATAAACTGCCGCTTCTGCTTTCCATTTAAAATATGCAGTAACTGGCTAAACAATTGTCCAAAGGTCAATAAATTCTTCATCTTTATCTCATTCTCCCATTGCGCTAATGAATGCTTTTATGAATCAATTTACAATAAACTCTGTAAAGCTTATCCTTAAGCATCTCTCTTTTATATTCTCTTTCGGAAATGATCCCATGGTTTCTCCGAAGTTTTAGCAAATCCAGCCAAGCCGCAGCAGTCGAACTCATCCCTCCCTGCGCGAAATTGGTAATCAGATGATCCACCAAATAGAATTTAACCTCCTCTATCTGGCTCATTCGCAGCATAAAATCATAATCCGCCACACTAACATACTGCAAATCAAAATAACCAAAATCGTCATATACCGCTTTCGTTACAAAGCATGCCGGATGTTCAAACATCTCTTCTCTCAAGAATTGAAAAGAATGTCTTTGTATCAAATATTCCATGTCATTCTTCAAGGAACGGACAAACCCATACAAGATCTGATATTTTTCATCCGTCATAGCATTTACCATATGCTCCACTGCCATTGGCTCGTAAAAATCGTCGCTATTTAAAATGCCGATCAGCGTACCCTCCGCCATACGGATACCCTTGTTCATTGCATCATAAATGCCCTGATCCGGCTCGGAAACCAATCGAAGCCGCTGTCCAAACGCACCTTTGTATTCCTCTATAATGGATAACGTCTCATCCTTTGACGCCCCGTCCACTATGATGTACTCAATGTTATCATAGGTCTGCCCTAAAACACTCTCTATCGTTCTTCTTATTGTCGCCGCGCTATTGTAGCAAACCGTTATGATCGAAACCTTTATCATTTTTAAGAAGACTCCTTTGATCTGATCCCAAATAACCTGTTTTTTACCAGTTTCACTTTCATATAAAGTCTCTTTCTTTTTTCAGAATAGGGCGTCCCACCCATCTCCAACCAGCTCTGATACATCCTATTCCAATGCTCGTTATCCAGCCCATTCCAAAACTTGGGCTGTCCCATTGCATGCAGCACACTTTCCCCACCTACAGCATCCTGCGGATGACAAGCATATCGTTTCTCTTCAATACAGCTATACGCAATATCAAACTCCTGCAAGGCAAGCGAGAATACACATTGCTCTGGAAGCCAGATATCCCCATCATACTCCGCCGTTTTTTGATAACACCACTGATATATTTGATTATAATTCGGAAGTTTGTTTGAAATTGCAAACAGGCTCATCAAAATCCCATTGCGGGTTAAGTCGTATTTTTTTAATCTTTGTTCATTGATTTCCTTATAAAACATTCTGCGAATCGATCTGTCAGCCTCAATCACATTAAGACAATTATTGGAAAACGTAGTAATTTCCTTAAGGCTTCCCTCGATGGTAACGTCATAATCGCTCCACACCACCACGTCGTATCTGTCTAACAGACGTAAACATTCATACTTACAAAATACCATAGTGGAAAAATAACTCATCACAGTATCATTCCGCGATTTACGGGGATATTCATACTGAATAAACTCTGTGTTAAAGATGGCTTGTATTCGTTCCCTGTCTCTTTTTTTAATCCCGTTATGAAAAATAACCAGCTTATCAAACACATCAGCGTTGGTTTCCTTGATATTGATGGCAAAAACCGCCATAGCGGCAGCATCAGTCTTTGTTCCGCCAGTTACAATAACATTTGTTCCCATTTTGTGTCCCCCTTTGGTTTACTTATGGAAGCTCTCATGAATCAACTTATTTACATCAATGCCCCTAACGCTGTTGGAAACAGATCCTATAAACCCTCCACCCTCTATACGCATATTCTTTCTCCTCCAAGATCTGAAAGCGCTCTCTGATCTCTTCCGCGCGCTCCTCACCCGCACAGGAAAGATAGCAATAGTTGGCCCTGCCGTCGATCTCTTCCGCAAGCCGGTCCCAATCTGGCGTCTCCGCTACCTGCCCGGCCGTAAATGTCCTCATCGTATCTTTCAGCACGGTTGTCCGTCTGCCTGCATCTGCATCCCAATATTCCTCTCCAAACCAGCAATCGCCCTCAACAGACGCTGTCGTCGCCATGCCGTCAAAGAAATAGGTGCTTCCGCCTAACGCAGGAAAAAGAACAAGATCGCTCTGCGTAAGCGAGTCCTCCACTGCCATTTCTAGCGCATGCTCCAACCACAGCATCTGTCTGTTGTAGATCATGCCGTCTCCCAGCGGAACAGTGTCCGTCGTGGCCATAACGATATCTCCGACCTCATATTGGGGAAAGCACAACCGCGTTACCGGATCAAGCGTATAAAAGCAGGACGCCGCCATAAGCACAGCAATCCCCCCTGCCATCACGCGTCCATACAAGCGCTCCAAAAGATCAACAAGCAGCAAAACTGCCATAACGTACAACGCTGGCTGGTTCGCACCGTTGTAACGCGGATGATTCACCGTCTTAAACGCGCAGCTAAAAACAGTAAACGCAAGTTGTCCGCACAATACAGGAAAAAGGCATCGTAATACCTTCTCTCGTTTTTTTACGACACTGAAAAAGACTCCGCATATACACAGACTCGTAAACAGCCAATTAAACTGAAAAACATAGAGCGCTTTCAGTTTCTCAATTACATACGCCCCGTCTAGTCGAAATCCTCCATTACCTGCGCTCCACGGCCCGAGTATTTTATAAGTAGCCAGCCACAAAATTCCCGGCAGTACCATAAAATAGTACCGCTTTGTCTGCAAAAGCTTCCCTATCCGCATTACAAAAGGCTTCCCCTTCTGATCTGCATAATCTAAAATCACAATCCCGACGCATACCGCCCCATAAATCAAAATGGCCGGTTCCTTTGTGAAGCAAAACAGTAAAGAACTCACAAAAAAGTAAATCCACTGTCTTCGGTATAAAAAATACAGCATGATAACAAAAAAACACTGGCAGTAAAAATCCAAATTATGATAATATACCATCCCCAGCGTAAAGGGCGACCACGCATAAACCGCTGTTGCCAGCGCGTACACAAAATCCGGTTTCCCCGGCACCACACATTTAATAACCCCATAAAAAGCGCAAATGCTGCACAGCAGCAAAACAATGTTTAAACTGATCATTGCCGCAGCGGTATCCCCCAAAAGTAACATTCCCAGACCGTTAAGCATACCATATGTCTGCGCAATATGTCCATAAAGGGCAAGCGAACTGATCGAATCAAGAGAGATCGCCTGACAGGCAAGATAATATAGCAGTCCGTCCCATTTAAACTGCACAGCGCCCGGCTCCACTAAGAGCAGCGCCGTTACTGCGAGCAGTAGATAAAGCCATTTATGCCGCCCCCATTCTGCGCAGATCTCCTCTTGCCAGTTCCTTCTGACAAAAGTTTGCTTTTCCTTCCCATTCTTAGAAGACATTATGTGTCTTCTAAGAAATAAGACACACACCATAAAAGTAGCAAGCCATAAAAGATTCATCCCCAGCTTCGCATATTCCCCCTGCGAAACCAGAGCGCCGCCGCCTCTGATCAAAAGCAGCAAACTCAGCAGGCCTCCGCATCCGGATATCGCCATAAGCTGCCTGCATACCTCTCTCCTGTCTAACCTAACAACGGAGTCATGAAGCAGCATATACAAAAGCATCGTCAGGATCGAAGCCAGAAAGCCAGCCGTACCAAAGGAACCGCTTTTATGAAAAACCGTCAATAATCCCCATGCAAAATATCCAATCAAAACTGTCGCAATTCCTGTCACCAGACAAACAATGCCCTTTTGCCGCCTTATCATAAGCCCTCCCTATGGCGGAACATTCGTTTCCACCTCCATGATGCCATCTGCATCGCCACTATCATCTACCGCATAACGCCATATACGCCCTGCCGATTGTTAGATAATCGTTTTCTGGCAGCGCCGCCTGTCGTATACGGGACTGATTTTTCTCATCAGTACACCACCTGATCCCCCGCAGCAATTCCTGCGCATCCCTCACCGGCGCCAAATACCCGTTCTCCTGATGTCTTATCTGATCTTTAATGCCTCCCACATCAAAAGCGGCTACCGGAACGCCGCATGACAAAGCTTCGCTCACTGTATAACCAAAGGCCTCCTGCAAAGATGGCGCTGCGAAAACATCGGCGCAGCTGTAAATCTCAGCAAGCTCATCTTCCCGCTCAATCGCGCCAAGACACCTGATCTCCAATTTTTTATTCGTCAAACAAATCGTTTCCGCATTGCCAAAAATAACCACTGCGTATTCCATGTCCGAAATTTCGCACAACGCCTCATCTAAATACTGCATTCCTTTGATTTTATTGTTATCCGCTTTGGAAGCACCAAACAAAATGATTTTTCTTTCTATCGGAATCTGATATTTTTCTTTGAGAAACTGTATGTGATCCCTTCTGTAAAACACATCGCGATTGAGGGGGTTTAAAATTTTAACAATTCTCTGTCCTTCCGTGATTTTACTTTGCCCTGCACAGGAAACGCTCCATTCGCTGGGCCCCACAAAAATCACTTTCCCGCTTTTGACAGCCTGCGCTTTGCGCATAAAATTTCTGCGCGACAAATCCAGTTCTTTTTTACTATTCAGGCGTGGACACTTCCCACAGCTATGAGCGTATCCGCCGCAGTACCAGTCATAATGGCAGCCCCCGGTAAAGGGCCACATATCGTGCATCACCCATATGACTGTCTTTCCTGTTGCAAGCAGCTTTTCCACACTTCGGTATGACAGAAAGGAATTGACCCAGTGAAGGATCAGAACATCCGCCTCCTGAACGAGCGGATGCGTCGAAACATCCGTTCCCAAATAATCGCTGAACACATCCTTTTTTGACAATACTAAATTGATCGCATTCTTTGCTTTAGACGCAAATTTCTGCGCGGCATGATCGAAAATTTCCACAGCCAGAGAATCTTCATGCATCTTAGTTCTAAGTAAAATCTGCGAATCCACGCCGCACTTCTGCATACTTTCATGAATCCTGACCGCCGCTTTGTAGGCTCCCCCTACGTCGATTGTCGCCAGATGCAATACCTTCATCCTATTCTCCCATCCACTGATCCATTCTATCTGTTTTTACATACTGCCGCAATTATTTTCTCCGCTCATAACTTCTTCTGACAACTCTCACCAGCCCTTTGGGTATTTTGATCAGATAATAAAACCCCGGATAATTTTCTCTTAAGCTCCTGTCATCCTCCGCCCTCATAATATCATAATTCTCAACCTGCGCGCTGATGCCCTCTATATTGTTCATAATGCTGACAGTGCAGTCAACATATTTAATGGAACACTTACTCTTTTTGGCTCTTACCACAAAATCATAATCCGCAGATATCCGGTACTGTTCATCAAAGCGGAATCTTCTCATCACTTCCGTTCTGGTAAACAATGACTGATGCGACATCATTCTGCCGGACAAAAGCAGCCACATTAATTTATACTTCCCATGATATTTCTCAATCTGCTCGCCGTTTTCTTTTCGCCTCAAGGTATTGCCATACACCAAATCGGCCTGCAAATAAGGCGCTATATCTTCCACAACCTTTTCATCGTAAAACAAATCGCCGCTGTTCATGTAGAGAATATATTGACCTCTGCACAGGTCAAGCCCCTTGTTCATTGCATTGTACAAACCCGTATCACGCTCAAACACCGTCCTGACTCTCGCATCCCCCTCATACCGCCGTATCGCCTCCTGCGTACCGTCCGTGGACATGCCGTCTATCACCAGATATTCCAGATTTTCATAGGTTTGTGCGAGCACGGACTCCATGGTTGCAGCAATGGTATCCACAGTATTCAGGCATACGGTTACCACCGTCACTTTAGGTTTCTGCATAGTTTCTCCGTTTCTAAACGTTTTACCTCTATCTTCCGGTAAGATGATACAAGATACGAAATAGGAAAATAAACACCGGATGCGCGTAGGCAATTAAAACGGCACACCCTTTCATATACGGCGGGATACCTGCATGTCCCAGCGTATTTTTCATATTTTCCCTTAAATCGTTCTTCAACTTAGTTATTACTTTTTTGTCATAACAATCGTTCCTGCACATGGCCGTAATCACTGCCATTTCATATTCCGTATGAAACGCGATAATGTCAGAAGCTATTTCCGGATACTCCTCCAGCAGACGTAAACGCAGTCGCATATAGTTGTCAAACGCCTTTCTGTGACGTTTGGTATATCCGCCATGTGAAATGCTGCCCTTTCGTACAAAGCGAAAATATAATTCCCGGGAAATCATTCTGACATATCCGGCTTTTTCCGCAAGCTGTACGATCATCGAATAATCTTCCCCTATGGTTACATTCTTGCAAAAATCAATACTCTCAAACAATTCCCTGCGGTACAGCTTTCCCCAGAGCGCGCCTGTCAAATATCTCGTATGATGGATCTGGTACATGCATTCCCACGCGTTCCTACACTCTATGCACGCTTCCTGAAACGCATACGGATGCATGGCTTTTCCATTTTCCTTGACATCCTGATACAAACAGCATACCATCCCCGCGCCGCTTGTTTCCATCTGCTCCTTCATCACCAGCAGCATCTCCCGATCCAGCCAATCGTCCGAGTCCACAAACATGATAAGATCGCCCAGACTATTCTTGATCCCGTTTTCCCTCGACGCTGCCGGGCCTTGATTCTGATTATGAATCACCCTGATTCGCGCATCCAGCCCCGCGTAGCGATCGCAAATACTTCCACTGCGATCTGTAGAACCGTCGTCTATCAACAGCAGCTCCCAATCCCCGTATGTCTGTCCAAGCACACTTTCAATGCATCTTGGCAGATACGCCTCCGTATTATAGATTGGAATGATAATACTGATCTTACTCATCTGCATCCTCAAAATTAATCCGTTTTTCTTCAATCACAACCGGTCTGTGAATTACCCTTGTGTTAATATTCAAAATATATTCGCCCAGCAGACCGATAAAAAATAATTGCAGGGAACCGATCACAAAGATACCCAGAATCATCGGTGCGTTTCCCGCTTGGAAACCATGCCAGTTTACCAGCTTCATAACCAAATAAAACAGTGCAATCAAAAGACTGACCCCAGAAGAAACAAATCCAATTAATGTCGCAAGGCGCAGTCCCACCTTGGTATAGGACGTAATGCTCAGCATAGCGGCGTCATAAAGGCTGTAAAAGTTATTGTGCGTCTTTCCCGCCATCCGTTTTGCCTGCTCATACTCAATCTCAATCATATTAAAACCAGACGCATATTCCGCTACAATCCCCCGTAAAAACGGGATCGGATCATCCAATTCCCGAAGCAGCGCAATAAATGTCTTATCGTACAGCCCAAATCCCGTAAAGTGCTCGATCATCTTGACGTCGGACATGTTTCTGATCATCTTGTAATAGACTGTCCTCAAAAAATAGAGCACGCTTGACTCTTTGCTGGAAGTCTTAATCCCGCTCACAATCCTATGCCCTTTCTCCCACTCTTCCACAAAACGGGGAATCAGCTCCACTGGGTCCTGAAAATCACAGCACATACTGATCGTGCAGTCTCCGGTCGTCTGGCAGAGTCCATGGAACGGGGAATTAAACTGCCCAAAATTGGTGACGTTAAAAATCGCCTTTATCTTTTTATTCCCGGCACAGATCTGCTCTAGTTTCTCTCTCGTCCCATCCGTAGAGCAGTTGTCAATAAACACAATCTCATAATCGTAACGGGACAGCGCCTCTTCCATAACGTTTACCACCGCAAAGCTCATCGGCTCCACATTTTCCACTTCATTGTAGCAGGGAATCATCACGCTGATTTTTTTCTTTTTTTCCATATGCGTCAACCGCCTACCCTTTCACTTGTTCCACCTATCTCATTTCTTTTCTGAAAAAAAGGAGATCTCCCTCTTCGACAACCAGCCGGTAATACTGATCCGTAATCTTTTCTCTCGTTAAGGGACATTCGTCATAAATCTCCCGCGTCGTCACCAGCAAATCCGCCCACGGACTCCTTTCAATCAACTCTTCCGCATCCGTGCCCTCCAAAAGCCGTCTCTCCGCCGTCTGGAAGTCCGTTCCTCCCCAATCAAATTTTCCCCACATCAGTATCGACATATAATCATACACTTCATATGGCAGACACACCATTGCCCCGTCCGGCAGATCCAGCGCCCGAATCCTCTGCTCGGCATTGTCATACTTTTCATTTTTCGGTTCGGTATAGATCCCCTTAAAAATGCCATCCTTCATCCGGTAGCTGCACTGGGATATCTGATCGTCCTCATAGGCGTTGCCATATACCAGCGCCACGTTGACAAACGCCGCTAACAAAATAACCCCGGCTGCTATCCTGCGGCCTTTCACAGGTGTCTGCACCGCTATCAGCGCCATAAAAATCAGCGTACAGACCGCTCCGGCATACAGCCCCATCGCTGCCTTCTGACAGTAAACCGCGGTAAATCCCACAGCCAAAAACGCCCCCCATGCGGTAAGCCAAAGAAAACAAAGCAGCAGCTTCCCGACCTCGCGGGCCTGTCCCTTGAGATAACAGAACAAAAAAGGCGCCCAGCACGCATAATAGGCATAAGCCGTCAGCGTCGCCCACTGCCCCATATCCCTGTGCCAGAAAGCTGTCGCCAAAATGATCTCTACAAGCAGGCACAATCTGACCGCCCCCTGCTTTTTTAATCCGACCGCCCATTGGAGCAGAAGGAGAATGGTGATCGGAACCGTCTGCAGCTGCTGCCCGATACACTCTCTGGCAATCTGCTTTAACTTAATCACAAGCGGATGCAAAAAACCGCCCGTCCCGCTCAAAAGAGCCGGAGCGGCGCCTGCGGTTTTCTGGGAAGCCGCCACGTCCCACGCCGCCTCTTTCACTACCGTAACGTTTGAATTCCACACTCCGGCGTTTCCGGCCGCAGCAGTCTCTATCCCTCTTTCTCCCAGAATTTTCTGTAGATATCCTTCCCGAAAGAAACAAACATTCCCCCAACCGACATAAGTGCAATAAACGCAGAACACCATAACCACCGTCAACCCGCCAAACACATAAGGCAGCACACTCTTTGGCTTGTCTCCTTTCCGCACCGCACAGACAATCCCTATGATAAGCGTCATAAGCGCCACCAGCGCCATCGTTGGGTAAGCGTATACCATACACCCGTGACACAATCCGCCGAAATAACGCATCCGCCTGCTCTTCTTCCCTTCGCAGAGAATGGAACCAGCGTAAAGCACGGCTCCCATCAGCATAAAAAAGAGCGCCGCCGAGTCATACCACACACTGTAAACCGAAAACGGCGCATAGGAAACCAGAATCAGCGAAAAAAGAATGCCGTTTCTTTTTCCCATGCAGGAGGAGAAAACGTAGAAAAACACGCCCGACAAAACCAGATTAACCCCTACATAAACAAAGCGCATAAACAGGACAATCCCCGCCATGCCCCCTGTCAGCTTGTCATAAATCCACACAAAGGGAAGGTTAAACACATCCCCCATCGCAAATATCTCCGCATTCTCTATGAGATGCCTCTGTCCCATAACAGCCGTAAGATAACTGACGCGTATATTGAATACTTCGTCATAGAGCGAAACGGTAAAAAAGAGCCTTACGACCAAAGCCGCCGCTATGGCCAACGCCGCTCCCCAAACTATGCTGTTTTTCGCATATTTCTTCGACGTCATTCGTTTCTCCTAGTTGTAGATCAGTGAATAACTGTCAATTTCTTCCACATGTTCCCGATACCAGCCATACAGCTCCTGCACAGCGTCGCGCAGATCCGTCAGCGTCCATTCTGGAAGCTCTCTGCAAATTCTTTCGTTACTAGCCGTGTACTCGTTGGCCCAGCCCTCTTTGCAGACAATAATTTCCCTGTCGGCGCCCGAAACTTCGTTGACAAGCTTCGCCAATTCATACAGGCTTACCCGATTGCCGCTCACAGCATTATACACATGATAGCGTGGCTTTTCCAGATTCATAAACAGCTCCACCAGCCTGCAAAAATCCGTAATCCAAAGATAATCAAAATAGCAGTTCTGCCGCAGCGAAAGCGGCAGTCCTTTCAAAGACTTACAACAGAGATTGGAAATATACTTGGTCTTCCAATACTCATACTTCCCAAAAATGCCAAACAACCGCAGATTATAAATGTTTTCACTGAGCTCGATCATCTGTGTCGCCGTATACTTGGCAAGCCCATACTGATCGGCCGGAAGCATATGGTTCCCAAGCTCCTCCTCTGTCACGGAGGCAATGGGCGTCCGCTTATCATATTCCGCCCCGGAACCGGTATAAATCATCCTGCCAAACAAATCCGAATGACGGTAAAAATTATAAAAGATTCTTAAGTTTGCTTCCAGAATCCGCGTCCCATCCTTCGTCTGCCCACAGCTATCGCTGTAGACTGCAAAGTGCAGAACCAGATCGTAACGCCCCTCCTGTAGGCGCTCCCTTACCATGTCCTCGTCCATGCAGTCCAGTTCCCTGCTGGAAGGCGCGTGCACTTCATAGCCCCTGTCCGCCAAATATTCTTTTACGTTTCTGCCCACAAATCCGGAACCGCCCGTCAATAATATTTTCTGCTTTTTCATCGCTTTTTTTCCACCTGATACCACAAATAGTTCTGTCTTTCCTCCTCCGTATATCCCTCGCAGTCTTTCAACGCCGTTCCATCCACCCTCGGATATCCGTTTTTATCATAAAAGCGCACCGCCCTCTCATTTTTAGGGGACACGCACCAGAACACCCTGTCCAAATCCAGCTCTTCAAACGCAATTTTCAAAATTTCCCGCATCGCATATCCGGAATATCCTGCTCCCATCGCCGCCTTACTCATGGCGATGGCAAATTCGGCGGTTACGCCGTTTATATGCTTCAAGCTGACCGTTCCCTTATACTCGTCCTCATCGTTTACAACAGCCAGATGAAGATTTCTCTCCGTATTCTGCGCTTCCAGAATAAACGCCTCGCAGTCCGCAAGCGTCTTCTTCGTAAAATTCGCTTTCAACGCTCCCACCACCGACACATCATGCATCCATTCCAACATAAACGGCGCATCTTTCACCTGTAACATTCTTAATTTCATGTGGCATTTTCCTCTATCGTTTTGATAAATCTCCTACATTTTTCCGGATTCAGCCTAAACGTATCAAGACTGATCTGCTCGCCTTTTTGCATAAGCTCCGCTCCTAATGCAATAAATTTTACCTTCACCATATTCGCGATATTAGCAAAATCGTATGCTGGATGGCTTTCGGAAAGAATCATACCAACCTGCGCTCCCTCATGACAAAAGACAATATTGGTAAACGCCGCTCCCGTCACCCCGGCAATGACGTCCGCATTGTTAAACAGCGCGACTTCCTCCTCAAATGACAGTTCTCCCGGAAACGCAATCTGATATCCGCTCTCCACAAAAATCTGCTCGATTTCCTCTGTATTTTCCAGCCTCTGCACGCTGCAATCCCTGCGCGAAAGGAATATCTTCCTGCCGGCTGAAGGCCTTTTCCCCAACTTCTCTTGACCTAAAACTCTATCCCTGATGTGATCCGCCACGGAGCGGGACATCAGATAATCCTCCGCGCCCATTGCAATCCCTCTTCTCATCCCGGGTGGAATCCATAGATTTCTGGACACATAAACCAAATTTTTCACATGAACGCGCTCATATTCGCCGATCGTAATAACAGGATGGTGATATCTATTTACCATATCAAGCATATCTTTCATCTGCGGTATCGCAACTGCGCCGACGTCCACCAAAATGGGGTAATCCCGATACTCGTCCCGTCCGTCCACATACGCCAGCCGGGAAAGGATCTCAAACATAAAATGATAGTAGTTTGTGCAGGCCCACCCTATACAGTTGATCGCCGCATCAATGATACGATCCGTCGCATGATATGCCACTTGAATCCATCCGCCGTTTTTGTGCGCGCCGATCAAACAGCCAGCCGCAACATCATATCTCTTTTTCCCCCGGTCCCGATCCGCCATATCGGACAGCGCCGTATTTCCTATCGTGATCAGATTGGTAGCGCCGTATACGTCGGCCTCCTTAAAAACAGTGAGGTAAATCGGCGGACTGTCAAACAGAATTTTTTGTTCTCCCTGTTCTTCAAAATACGCCGCCTGAACCACTTCAATCTTTTCCCCGGCATTTAGTATCTCATAAGGTTGTCCGGTTTTCTTACAAAACGAAAGCCCGCCTTCGATCTCTCTGAATTTCCTGCTGGAATCCGCCTTCGATTCTTTTTTTAACTTGTGTAACGCATCAAGCCTGTTATAAAGGCTGTTATGCGTACAAAGCCATGCCCGAACCCACATCCTCGCCCATTTCAAATATTGCGGAAGCCAATGCGCAAGCCTTTTACAAAACGTTCCTATGCTAAATTTATGCAAAAATCTCCCTCTTCTCCCTCTCAATGGCTTTTCCGTCTTTTATCTCATATATTTTATCACAATTTTTGATCGTGGTCAGCCTGTGCGCCACGATAATCAGCGTCTTAATCCCCTGTAAAGCGTCGATCGCTTCCATAACGGCAGTTTCCGTATCGGTATCGAGAGAAGCGGTGGCTTCATCCAGCACTAAGATATCCGGATTGCTGTATAATGCCCTCGCAATGGCGATACGCTGTTTCTGTCCGCCGGAAAACTGTACGCCCCACTCTCCCACAAGCGCTTCCAGTCCTAACGGCAGATTCTCGACAAATTCTTTCATCTGCGCCATTTCCAGCGCCGCCCAGACCTTCTCGTCGTCAATTTCTTTCTCATCGATGCCAAACGCGATATTCCTGCGGATCGTGGAATCTGTCATGTAAATAGACTGCGGCACATAACCCACAATCTGATTCCATCTGCCGCCCAGCTCCTCCACATCGACGCCATCCATTAGGATCTTTCCCTCCTGCGGTTTTAAGAGCGCTAAAATGATATCCGCAAGGGTTGTCTTGCCGGCCCCGGAGCCTCCGATAAACGCTACGGACGTTCCTTTCTTGATCGTCATGCTCAAATCGTCGATCACTTTCAAATCTCTCGATTCATAAACAAAAGTGATATGCGACAACTGCAGCTCTTTTGCAAACTCTTTCTTGCGAAGCTCTTCGCTCACCTTCTTCTCAACCCATTCGCTCTTATTCAGCTCCAGATCCTGAACCAGACACAACGTCTCATAGGCGGCCTCTAACGCGGGAGCGCTGTAAATACATACGTTGATCGACCCTAAAATGCCGCCGATAGTAGGAAGCAGTCTAAATGCCGCCGCTGCCAAAAGAGCAAACTGTCTGATCAGCTCCGTCGCATCCGTCGCGACAAAGGTCTGCACGATAACTGCGCACATCAATCCGGCAATGCACACTGCCTCAATGATATAGCTGGGCGCCGTCTGTCCCACCGACATCTTTATGGTCGCCCTGTTTACCCTTGCCATACACTTTTCATACTGTCTTACAAAATAGCTCTGCCGGTTTGTCACCAAAACTTCCTTGCTTCCCTGTATCGCCTCCAAAGACGCCAGTCCGCATTCGTAATTATATTCTCTCGCCTCCTGCCCATATTTCTGCATTGGCTTTCTGAAAATCAACTGGATAGACACAAAGCACAGAACGGCAAGCACCGCCATAAACAACGCCAATTCGGGAGTGGCGATAAAAATCAGAGCTGCAATACCGATCAGCGTTAAACATTTATTAAAAAGGCCAAATATATTGCTGATGATGGCATACACGCTCGAAACGTCCTGATCCAGCCCCCGCAGCAGCTTCGCGCTGTTGTTCGCCACAAAAAAACTGTAGCCCTGCCTCATATAAACAGTCATCGTGCGTGTCGACAACTCCCGCATAATTTTACACGAAAGTCTGGCGGAAACCCATATGTAAAAAATACCGTACAGATTCTTAGCAACATACAGCGCTATGATGACCACGCACACAAACAAAATAATCTGACTCGTGTCCTGCAAATGGAAAAAGCGGACAAAGGGCGCGATATACGATTTTTCAGCAAGCGTCTCCGGCTCCAGAAACGCATTCAAAAGCGGAATGAGGATTGACACGCCCAGCATCTCAAAAACCGCTGAAATCAGCGACAGAAAGAGAACTAGCGCGCAATAGCCCTTCTGTTCCCTTGTCAAAATCACATTTAATTTGTGAAGGCCGTCCTTCACCTTTTCCCATTCTTTTCCCATTACGGCTCCATTTCATTTGCACAGCAAAAATTACTGCTTCTTAGCTCTCTTTATCATCCGGCTGTAAAGATAGATCAGCGGGCACACCTTGAGGAGCGGCAGGTAACTTTCTTTTCCAATGACGTCCTCAACGCCATACTTGCCAAATCTCTCACGATAAACCCTTTGAATTTCGTCCATTCCTTCTAAAGGAGCATAGGATACCCCATACTCGTTTTTTTGTTGTTCCAAAATCATTGACAAATTTCTTTCAAATTTGTCCGCATCTATGGCCGCATGTAAAACACGCTGCTCCTTCGTCTTTCGGTATTCCTCATCCGTTATGAGTCTTCTAATCTCTTTTTTCCATGCCTCCAGATCGTTAAACTCAATCCCCAGCTCCTTCTGCCCTATGATCGTCTGCGTTCTTGATTCTATCGTCCGGTAATAAATAAGCGGAACCCTGCCGGCAGCCGCCGCATACTGTAACATCAGTCCCCCGCCGATCGGGTAGGTATTTACATACAAATCGACGTGCTGTAACACCTGAAACAGGTCGTTCCTTCCCTCCTCAGACCAGAACACCCTTCCAGCGTACTTTTGCCGGAGTTTATTTAACTCAACGGCGTCTCTATCCTCCCCGTTGCCGGCATACCAAAATTTCGTATGCGCAAACTCGTCGAGGCAGAACTCGATCATTTTATAATAAAGGTTTTCTTCTCCGTCAACGGTTTTATACAGCGTTCCCCCGGAAAAAATAATAAAATCTTCCTTTTCAACAGGAAACGGAAAGCCTTCAAACTCCTTATCCCTGTCTATATAGGGATAATATGGCTGCAGGATAATATGCTCTCTGGGGATTCCTCTGTAATAATCGGATAGCAGCGCGCCGAACTCCCGGTATTCAATACAATAATCAGAAGCTCGATTTCCTCCCAGCCAATAGGCATAATCTGCAAAATTGATACGGTAACGGATATAGTTTTTCTCCGCCGCCATGAATGCTATAACGCCCGCCACATCATAGGGCAGCGCATATAGAAATCCGGCCTTGATATCCGCTCTGTTCTGGGCCTCATAGATAGCCCTGCACTCCTCCAGCGTTGACAGGCCCGTCGGAATATAAAGAAGCTCGGCCTTGGAATTTTCTAGCAGGGCTTGCAGCATCGGAAATTTCCCTTTTGCCGATTCCCGTACTAGATAAACCACATGATACCCGGCCTTCACCAGCCCCTTTACATAGATCAGTTCCAAGCCGTCGTCTACGCCTAAGCCGTCATAAAAAAAGATGGAATTACCGTCCCCGCCTGCGGACCGCTTCGGCACATCCAAAGCGCCAAACAGCTTCCCCTTTAGTATTTCCATCTGTTCTTCCAAAAAATCATCTTTATAATACTGGTTATAGCCATACAATATATTGGCGAGACACTTAATTAACAGCAAGGCGGAGTCATACTGTTCTTTCGCAACCGCCTTTCTAATTCTGTCTTTTATCGCTTCTATCTTTTCATCAACGCTTAATGAATGCCACATTATTTTCCCTCTGAGGAGTCCTCAACATAGCGGAGAAATTCGTCGTAATCCCGAATATAATCCTCCTCATCATAATAGTCCGACGCCAATACCATCAACACCGCGTCCGGCGTAAAATCATACATTTCCCGCCATACGCACGCTTCCACCAAAAGCCCTTCTATCGCCTTGTCCAGCCTTACTTCCTTCTTTTCTTTCCCATCGTCCAGTGAAATGGTACACGCCCCGCAGGGACAAAACAACACCTGCTTTAATGATTTGTGCGCGTGTTTTCCCCGATGCACCCCTTCCAGCGTATCATACATAAAATAGACGCGTTTCACCTCAAAGGGAATGTTCTTTTTCTCCTCCAATGCGATTAACATACCCCGTTCATCGCCGTGAGGCTGGAACTGAATCATATCTACTTTCATGCTTTCCTCCTCACATAAACCGGAAGCAAAATGTCGCCTCCCCCATACTCGGCCTTATACTCATACAGCCCATAGTTGAGCACAGACCCGCCATCCTCCGTACTTGCTCCGAAACTAAAGTACCGATATCCCAAGTCCCTTGCAATCTGAATCAATTCCTTGATCAGCAGTAAATTGGGATACTGTCTGGCGTATTCATAATTCACATCCAGATACTGCGTATGAAACACATTTTTAAAAAGAAAAGCAAGGGAAAACGCGCCATACTCTCCCTGCGGCGTATCTACATAATAGGTCTTAATCTGTTTTGGCCAACGCCTTTTTAACTCTCTGATCTCCGCCAAGGTATGCGTCGTTTTGGCATCAAACTTGTTGTGCAGATTCTCATTCATATTGTTCCACACCGCTTCCCTGATTTCCTCTTCTGCGGAGAAGACAAAGTTGTGCTCCGATATCACTTTTTTTACCTGATTGCGCCTTTTGGAATGAAAAAGAGAAAGAATGGCATCTTCAGAATCAATTCCATCTATATCAATGATATTTGCCAGTGCAGACATCCCAAAAGTATACCCTCTTCGCAGCAGAATATAGTCGATCAAATGAAAGGGCTGTCCCGTATAATAATCCGGCGTTTTTTTGATGATCACTTCCGCATATCTGCTCTCATAATAGGCGAGCATCTTGTCCATTACGATTTCAATCACTTCTGCTTTGGCAGTCCGGTCTACAATCGGCCCGGCAAACGTAGTCCCCGGATGTGACACAACGCCGCCGCTGCCATCGGCCGCCGCCATCATAACGCCCCTCACTTCCCCGGAACCCTGATCCAGCACCGCAACCGAATCATCCTGAAACCGTCCCGCGGGATGGTAGCCCAGATAAAAAGAAGTATTGATAAACTCGCCGTTGGCGCTGTCCTTCATAATAAACTCGTCAACTCGGATCAGCTGCTTTTCCGACAAATCTTTTAGCTGTTTCAGTTCATATTTCTCCGCAGATACCATTTACCCACCTCTGCCTTTTACGCCGTCCCGTCTCTTATTTCATCCTAACCTGCACATAAATTTCCGATCCGTACTGCGGAACATATTGTATCATTTTATTTAAACCTTCAAAAATAGCTTCCCCGACAATGCCCTGCTCAAGCATCCGCGCCATCTGTCCCGCGCTCAGAAGCTTCGGAAAATAGCTTCCTTTCTGCAATACCTCAAACCCGCATCTGTCCGCCATCGCGCACAGGCTGTCCAAATCAAATACCCGGTTATTCTGCAGCGCTTTTTGCAAATCAGACACCTCGTGCACATCCTGAATCAATCCCATTTCTTTTGCCAGCAGCCGATGAATGGAATCCGCATTTGGCACATTGATGTGTACGATGGTTTCCGCGCAGCAAACAGAAGAAACAGCCTGCAGCAGTTTCTCCGGTTCATCCACCTCATGCAGCAGACTGCTTAATACGATAAAATCATAGGCGCTGCTGGCTTCTTTCACCTGCCTCGTCTGTTCCTCCAAAAATCCCTGAATACAGATAACATTGCTTCCCGATTCTTCCGCTTTCTTTCTGGCGTTCTGAATAAACGTATCTCCCGGCTCCACAATGACCATCTTCTGATAATCGCTCACATACGCAAACAGGGGTTCCATACCGCACCCGATTTCCAGTACGGTTTCATGTTTGCACAGCCGCATCAGCTCTAAAATCTTTTCCCTGCGGTATTTGACCTGATATTTCTCACAGGGATCTTCCTGATACTTCGCTTCGTAATCCTGTATATTCCGCACGTCTTTTTTCTCCCGATCCATACAAATTTACTTTGTTTTCCATCTTATCAGAATCCAAATCATTCGTCAACTTTACTGCCAGTCGTTCAGCGCCTGAATGACATAATCCGTCTCCTCTTTCATCCCGTAATACATCGGCAGACTGAGCTGCGTATCGCTGATCTCTTCGCAAACCGGAAGGCTTCCTTTGGCAATTCCCAGCTCCTGATAAGCTAATTGGTTATGCATAGCTGTCGGATAGTGAATGTTTGTGCCAATCCCCTTGTCGTTCAGGTATGCAGCCAGTCTGTCCCTCTCCGGCGTTCTGACCGCGAAAATATGCCAGACCGGCGTATACAGATTCCAGTCCACATACGGCAGAATCAGCTTCGGATTCTTGATTCCTTCCATGTATTTTCGGGCAGTGCTTCTCCTGTCCTCATTCACCTTATCCAAGGTTGGCAGCTTTGCCCGCAGAAACGCCGCCTGCAGCTCGTCGAGTCTCGTATTATAGCCCTGATAAATATGATGGTATTTACAATCTGATCCGTAATTGGATAAGGCGCGCACCATCTTTGCCAGCTCGTCGTCATTGGTCGTCACGCACCCGGCGTCTCCCAGCGCGCCCAGATTTTTGCCCGGATAAAAGCTGAATCCCGCAGCGTCCGCAAGACCCCCGACCCGCTTTCCCTTGTAGAGCGCGCCATGCGCCTGCGCCGCGTCTTCAAACACTTTCAAATGGTGCTTTTTCGCCACTTCGCAAACCGCGTCCATATCCGCGGGCTGGCCGTATAAATGCACGGGCATAACCGCCTTTGTCCGTTCCGTAATCTTCTCCTCAATCTGAGCGGCATCCAGATTATAGGTCGATAAGTGAGGCTCCACCATCACGGGTTTCGCGCCTGTCCTGCTGACCGCAAGCGCCGTTGCAATAAAGGTATTAGAAGGAATGATCACCTCGTCCCCCTCGCCGATTCCGCTTGCCTTCAAAATCAGAAACAGCGCGTCCAGACCGTTGCCGCAGCCAATACAGTGCTTCACCCCGCAATAAGCCGCAAATTCTTCCTCAAACCGCTTTCCCTCTTCGCCCTCAATATACCAGCTATTCTCATACACTCTCTCAAATGCGCCCCTGAGTTCCTTGTCAATCTCTTTTTCCAGCGGCTTAAACGTCACAAAAGGTACTTTCATTTCATCCTCCCTGCCCTTTCATCCTTTGCTGTAATAGGCCGGATCGCTCCACTTCGGAGGGTCCTGTCTGTTATGAAGCTTTAAATAGCACTTATACCAAAACAGCGAAACGGCATCCCCAAATTTCATAATCTTAACAAACTTTATGAGATTGCCAAGACTGTCGCTCAGCCTGATACAGTAGTCATTGCTCTTTTTCAGCATCAGCGGTTTAAAATTGTACTGTTTTCCAAACAGTTTCCGCATCATCCGCACATCCGCGTAATAATCCCGAAAAGTATCTAGATACGAATGGGTTGAATTATAGTTGCTGCCGTGCTCCGATACAAGATAGCGGTAAACATACACGCTCTCCGGCAGAATATATTTTTTCCCTTTACCCAAGGTATAAAAATACCACTTTACCTCTTCATTGTTTCTGGAACCCTTCCCCAGATATGCATTGCTCTCCCGGTCCTGATAAAAGGTATTGCGCATCACCCCGTACATGACAAGCCCGTTGCCTGTCCTGAGATAATCGCATAGGGTATATTCCATCGGCTTCTTTCCCGCGCAGTCTTCCCTGATCGTTCCCTCCTGCACATTGAAAAACTTCATCCATCCGGAAACGCTGAAATACTCCGGATGCCCCTCCAGAAAATCCACCATTTTTTGCAAAATATCCGTATCGCAAAAATAATCGTCCCCGGAAAATTCAATCACATACTTTCCTTTCGCCTGCAAGAGCAAATCGTACAGGTTCCCGCACAACCCCAGATTTTCCGGCCTGTTAATGATTTTCACCCGGTCCCTAAATTCGTCCAAAATCTCTTCTGAACCGTCGGTAGAACAATCATTGCCCACCAATATTTCATAAGGAAAATTCATCTTTTGGCTCAGAATGCTTTCCAGACATTCCTTAATATATTGCCTGTGATTATACACTACAACACAGATACTTAATGTAATATCTGTACCGTCGGCTCTACTCATCTTCCCATCTCCCCTGTATCGCAGTCTGATCTTCCTTTCCATGCAGCAGATCCACTAAGTTCTCTTTCCACCTCTGCACGCTGAAATCATCCTGATACTGATAATCCGCTTCCCCATCGCCACACAGCCATTCCCAGTCAATATCCTCAACCCTCTCAAAATACTGCATATAACGGGGATCATAATATGGAAGCTCCGTGATCTCCCGGTTGTTGCTAAGAAGCCTCTTTTGATAGGTAACCGCCTCCAAATATCTCTGCGTGATCCCCACATATCCTTTATGCATCACTTCCAGAATGCACGCCGCCTTTTGCAGTCTCTGTACATTTTCTTCATAGGGAATCATTGCATAGTGGACATGGCTGTTGCGAATCGGATTATTTTCATAGGGCTTCAGCCAAAAATCAAACGCAACTCCATGCGCCTCGCACTGTTTCACAATGCTTTCCATGATCTTTACCCTGTGATCGTCCAGTACGCCGCAGTAAAACAACTGCGTATCCGGAATGTCCGCAATCCGCTCCGTCTCCGCAGGTTTGGCATAGGCATAGGGAAGATATTGAAAGCCATATTTCCTACAATTAAACGGGTGCATGGTGCAGACCATGTCAAATACGGGCAGCACCGCCTGTACCTCCGGCCATAGTCCGTCCGGCATCGGATCGATGATATACAGGATATACCGGATGGCAGGGTGCTTTTTTCGCAGCCGTTTCAAATACTCTGCGGAATAATAATGAAGCAGCGCCGAGTTAAAGATTACAATATCATTCTCCTCATCGTCGTGAAATTCGCAGTGCGACAGCGCATACTTTCCGTCTAAAAGCCTTGTCCGCAAAATCCATCTGACGATGCCTTTGCCGTGTGTGCCAAGTTTTTGATTGACCACTCTCCACACTTTCCGGATTGCCGCCGCATATTGGAAATCATCCTTTAGAAACGTCACTTCCGCATCTTTGCCGACCTCTTCCATAATGCTGATATTGCCGGCTCCCCATACGCCCGCAATAAAAAATTTATGTTTCATCCGCCTGAAACTCTCTTCTTTCTTTCCTTTTTCGCTTCTATTCGCCAGTGTTAAACTCCCGGCCTGTCGGCGACAAAGTATCCATATCGCCTGCTTGGCCCGTCTGTTCATACTCCGTCATATAGTTGCTGTCCTTGATATCGTACCACAAAAATCTCCGGCTCCTTACCTCCGGCAGCCCGTCAAACACGACGCTTCCCGCACTGCCATCCAGCAAATCCAGATAGGCGTCCTGCAAATCCGCAAAGGAAAGCGGTTTGCCGTCTATTTGAAATGCATGCTTTTCGCCGACGCCTTTGATCAGCAGGGCTGGATGCTGGTCTAAATTGTTTTCCTCGTAATATTCTCCCTGTCCGTGATCGCCCAAAATAATAATAACGGAATTATCGTACACGCCTGCCTCTTTTAATTTTTTCAGATACAGATCCGCCAGCGTCACGCAAGAGTCGATGCTCTGGGCAAACGTCCCGCCTTCTGGAATATAATTCAGCTCCCCGTCATACAAATACGGCGAATGGGCGCCCCAAAGATGAATAAATTTAAAATTCTTTCCCTCCCGGTATTCCATCGGCTGTTCCATCACCATTTGGTAGAAGTCCATATTGTTGTCCAGATGGAACGCTTCGCTTCCGCCCTCCGCTACTTTCAGCCTTTCGAAGGCTCCCGGGTTTACATAACTAAATCTTTTCAAATCGTGGGGCGCATATTTTGTGCCCACAAGCAGGATCTGCCATCTCGCAAAATCCGTATAGGAAGACAGCCGTTTCGTATACATGCCGATATTTTCAAACCGCTGCTTTGTCCGCCCGTTGAACCCATCGAAATCGGGCGCATACAGATCGATCGTATATCCCCGCCGTTCCAATTCGTCAAAAAAGGGAGACTCCGTCAGTACCTTCTCAAAATATTCGTCGCTCGCCATCTGGTTCTCATACCACATTCCCGACAAAAGATAGGGAAGGTTATATTTGGTGCTTGGGTAAGCGCTCACCGTATTGTCATAATAGGTAAAGTCATCGAAAACAGCCTCCCTCTCCTCATTCCCCACGACCACATCCGAAAAAGCGCCGCCGTCCAGCGTGTCAAACAGGAGAATGATAAAGTTTGCGTCCGGCGACATGGTAAACTCATAGTCCGTCGTGACGCAGATATTCTCTTTGCTTTTCAACCCGTCGTTTGTCAGGCACAACGTTACCAGCGTAACGCCAAATAGTAAAAGCATACAAATACTAACGATTTGAATAACCATGCGAATGCGCTGTACGGACAAAGCCTTTGCCAAAACGCCCACAGCGGCAATCACAACGGCCCACAAAATGACAGACTGCACCCTGCCTTCCGGATATAAACTCCAGTCAATCCTGTCGCCCTTGAGCGCCGGAAGATATCGAATCAGATAATTTCCCTGAATATAAGAGCAGATAAACGTCACAAATAAAAAGAGCAGCGCCGCCTGATATAATTTCCCGCTCCACCGATACAGCAGATATAACCCGCCCGTACAAAGCAGCGTAAAAATGACAAACACGCATAACATGACTGGCAAAAGCACCCACAGATCATACCAAAATTCACCCGAATTGGTCAGATACAATTCTACTGGCGCATAGACAAAAAACATAAAACAAATCGCAATCGACAATAGGATTGCCGGTTTCAGTACCCCTTTTTCTTTCATGCTTCTTCCCCTTTATCTCCTGCCGCTTCGTGAAGTCTTTCGTCCAGCCATCCACATACTCGCCCGCCGCGCTGCCACCGCAGCCGCAAAGGACGCCGCCAGCAGGCCAAACGTAACGGCCGCCCACACAAAAATGTACAGCGCGTCGAA
>CAMXIK010000012.1 GCA_947243855.1 uncultured Lachnospiraceae bacterium
GTAGAGAATTTTAAGAATATGCTCTACAAGAAAACCCGTCTGGAAGACACCTTTGGCGTCAATATGCTGGCAATCTCGGACGGCCGCCCGGAAACTATGGGGTTAAAGGCGATTATTCGGGAGAGCGTCAATTTCCAATACGAGGTGGCGGGCAGAAAATACCGGAACCTTCTGGAAAAGGAGCTGGAACGCAAGGAGATTCAGGAGGGACTGATCAAAGCCTGCAATGTGATCGACCTGATTATCGAGATTCTGCGCGGCTCCAAAGACCGTTCCATGGCAAAAGCCTGTCTGGTGGAGGGAAAAACCGACGGCATTAAGTTTAAGTCCAAGGAATCCAAGGTGATGGCGGCGCAGCTTATGTTTACGGAAAAACAGGCCAACGCCATCTTGGAAATGCGCCTCTATAAATTGATCGGCCTTGAAATCGAAGCCCTCATTAACGAGCATGAGGACACCATGGCCAACATTTACCGCTACGAGGACATTCTGGCGCGCAGGGATTCCATGGCGCAGGTGATTATCAACGAGCTGGACGCCATCAAAGAAAAGTATAAACGTAAGAGAAGAACCCAAATTACCAACGCGGAGGAAGCCGTCTATGTAGAAAAAAAGGCGGAGGAAATGGATATCGTCTTTTTGATGGACCGCTTCGGCTATGCGAAGACTATCGACACGGCTGCTTACGAGCGAAACAAGGAGGCCGCCGACGCGGAGAACCGTTTCGCCTTTGTCTGCAAAAATACGGGCAAGATATGCCTCTTTACCAACACGGGACAGCTTCACACCGTAAAGGCCATGGATTTACCCTTCGGAAAATTCCGCGACAAGGGCGTGCCCATCGACAATGTGAGTAATTACGATTCCTCGAAGGAAACCCTCGTCTATGCGGCGAGCCAGAGCGACCTGAACCTCTACCGGGTGATCTTTGCCACCAAACAGGCGATGCTTAAGGTGGTGGACGGCGGCGAATTTGACGTGGCCAAGCGCACAGTGGCGGCGACCAAGCTGGCGGAGGGCGACGAGGTGGTGAGCGTGGCCGCCTTCAAGGAGCAGCGAAATATCATATTACAATCGAAAGCCGGCTATTTCCTGCGCTTTGCGGTGGAGGAGATTCCCGAAAAGAAAAAAGGCGCGATCGGCGTGCGGGGGATGAAGCTTTCCGCTAAAGATGAAATTGAGGCGGTGTATTATTCCCAGAATGCGGTGGAGCATACCATCGAGTACGGGGAAAGAACCCTTGAGCTAAATAAAATCAAGCTGGGCCACCGCGACAGCAAGGGAGTGAAGGTCAGAATATGAGAGTGATAGCGGGAACGGCGAGAAGCCTGCGTTTGAAAACACCAGAGGGAATGGATACCAGACCTACCACGGACCGGATCAAGGAAACTCTGTTTAATATGCTGCAGCCTTATCTTAGCGGGGCGCTGTTTGTGGATTTGTTCAGCGGCAGCGGCGGAATCGGTATCGAGGCGCTGAGCCGCGGCGCAAGACATGCTTACTTTGTGGAAAACGATAAAAAGGCTTTGGCCTGTATCCATGAAAATTTGCAGTTTACGCATTTAGCGGAGATGGCGACCGTATTAAAGACAGACGTATATTCCGCCCTTTACGGGATTCATGAAAAGGAGGCGGATATTATTTTTATGGACCCGCCCTATAATTGCGGACATGAGAAGCGGGCGCTTGCCGTATTAAAGGAACTTTCATGGGTGACGCAAAATTCTTTGATCGTGATCGAGACCTCCCTGCAGTCAGAGCTTGCATGGATAGAGGAAATGGGCTTTGTGCTGGAAAAGGAGAAGCGTTATAAGACGAATTGCCACCTTTTTTGTCGTAAAAAGTGATATTTTGCGTTTTTTTTCAAAAAAATTTAAAATAAAGGAAGACATTTCGACAAAAGTGTTTTAATATGGTATCATGAGTTTTGTGGTGGAATCGGTTTTGCAGTTTTCGACAGACAATGCGAGGGGCTTTCTATGAAGGCAGCGATTTATCCGGGGAGTTTTGACCCGGTGACCTATGGACATTTAGATATCATCAAACGCGCTTCTGCGATTTTTGACGAATTGACGGTAAGCGTCTTAAACAATAAAACAAAGACTCCATTGTTTTCTGTGGAAGAACGTGTTAAAATGTTAGAGGAAGCGACCGCGGATCTACCGAATGTGACGATAGATTCTTTTAGTGGTCTGCTTGTCGATTATGCCGCAAGGAAGGATATCCATGTGGCAGTCAGGGGACTTCGCGCGATTACGGATTTTGAATACGAATTGCAGATCGCCCAGACGAACCGTAAATTCTCCGATGGTAAACTGGACACGGTATTTTTGACGACCAGTTTGGAATACGCATACTTAAGTTCTACAACAGTGAAGGAAATAGCCAGCTTTAACGGCGATATCTCAGAGTGCGTGCCAGACTTTGTGGCGCGGTTAATCTATAAAAAATATGGATATAAGAGATAGGAGCAAGCATGAGCAGTCGAATTGAACAACTGATTGACGAAATTGAGGATTACATTGACGGATGTAAATTCCAACCCTTGTCCAAGACGAATATCATTGTAAATAAAGAGGAAATCGACGAACTTCTGCGGGAGCTTCGTATGAAAACGCCGGATGAGATTAAGCGGTATCAAAAGATTATCTCTAACAAAGAGGCGATCTTAAACGACGCCAGAACCAAGGCGGAGGCTTTGATCAAAGACGCGACCGTGCAGACCACGGAATTGATCAACGAGCACGAGATTATGCAGCAGGCATACGCGCAGGCCAACGAAGTCGTGCGTATGGCCACGAAGCAGGCGCAGGATATTTTAAATAATGCGACGATGGAAGCCAACGGCGTGCGCACATCCGCGATGCAGTATCTGGACGAAATGCTTTCCAATCTGGAAAACGCGATGACGGCCACGCTTGCAACGACCACGGAGCACTACGAAAGTTTTTATAACACGATAAGCGGTTACAATGAAGTGGTAAAGGCAAACCGTGCGGAACTGCGTCCCGTAGAGGTGGAGAAAATGCTCAAAGAGGCGGAGGGCGAGACAGAGCCTGATCAGGGGCAGGAGCTGAATCTGATGTAGCTACATAGACCGCAGAAGACAGCGGATTAAAAGGGATAGGGAGCCGGTTTCCAAAAGAAGCCGGCTTATTCTTTTCCTTCTTGGAAGGATTTTCCAGCAGACAACAATTTTACAGCACAGGAGAACCATGAATATTTCTTTCAGACATTTACACAACAGTCAAATATCCCGCATCGTACAGGGCGCGATCCTTTTATTTCTTGTAGCCGCCTTATGTCTTATGCCCGTAAAGAGGTTGTCCGCACAGGAGGAACCGGTAACGCCGCCAGTAGAAGATGCGGCGCTAGAACAGGAGCTTCCCAAGGAAAACCTTGTGATTGTTCTCGATCCGGGCCACGGCGGGATGGCGGACGACGGGAGGCCGGAGGGCGGCGCGTATGACGGCTTCATGGAGAAGGAAATGAACCTGATCGTTGCCGAGGCCATGAAGGCGGAGCTGGAAAAATATGAAGGCGTGACCGTCTATCTGACCAGAACGGGCGACCAGAAGCTGTCTTTGGAGGAACGGGTCAACTACGCGAAGAGCGTGAATGCGGATTTTCTGTTTTGTCTGCACTTTAATCTCTCTAAAGACCACAACACCCTGTTCGGCGCGGAGTGCTGGGTGTCGGCGTTCGGCAGATATTACAGCGAGGGATATTCTTTTGCCAATATTGAGATGGAAGCTTTGGAACAGCTCGGGCTGTATTCACGCGGCATCAAGACCAGACTGAACGACGAAGGTACGGATTACTACGGCATTATCCGGCGCTCTGTGGAGCAGGATATTCCCTGCGTGCTGATCGAGCACTGCCATATGGATCATGAAAACGACCGCCCCTTCTGCGAAGGAAGGGAACAGTGGGAGGCGTTCGGCCGTCTGGACGCCACATCTGTGGCCAAATATTTTCATTTGAAATCTGATGTTCTGGGGGTAGATTACAGCGATTACCAGACCCTAAACGTTCCGATTCCGGAAGGCGTCATGCGGCCGGACACCACAGAGCCGGATATCTGTATGATCGAAGTGACGAAACAGGAAATGGAAACCGGGGAGATCACGGTAGAGCTTTCCGCCACAGACTATGACAGCGGTATGCTCTACTATGATTACAGCTATGACGGCGGAGAGACGTTTGCTCCCAGACTGGCTTGGGGAGACAAGACGCTGGACACGATCACCTTCACCATGCAGGTTCCGCCCCATATCATTCCGCAGATTGTTGTGAGGGGCTATAACGGCTACGACCTCTTTACGGAGAGTAATCTGGTTTCCCTCCCTTCTATGGATTACAAGACGGAGGAGGAGATCGCCGAAGAACTTGCCGAACAAGAGCGGGCGGAGGCCGCCGCAAGGGCCGTAGAGGAAGCGGAAGCCGCAGAGTTGGAACGGAAACGGGAAGCCGCGAAGGGCACGAAAGGCAATACGGTGGAAGTACGCAGGCCGCCGGAACCGGAGGCTGAAAAAAGCGATCCTTCCCTCAAGTATTTCCTGACGGTTTGTCTTGTCTGCGCGTTGTCCGTGGTGGGTATGGCTTTGGCCATGGCCCTGATCATAAAGAAACGGAGACGCAGACGAAAGCGGCCAAAACGAAGGAGAAAACGCTGAGAGATGCCGCTTACGGAAACGGGCGCAAAACAAAATAGCAGAGTGCCGTAATCCCCGTCTGTATCAATTTGTGGAACAGATAGGGACGGATGGACAGGTCCGTACCGCGGATCATGCTGTAGGTCTGGGCGATACAGGAAAATCCCCCAAAAGGGAGCAAAATGAGCACCAGATAGGGATGTGCGCCGCCGCATCCGGAGATCCCGCTTGTGATTTCCAACAAGCATTGATATAGATGCAGGAGAAAGGGCGGCAGATGCGTAAAGGGCACAAACATAATATTCAATAGGTTACAAAAAACCATATAACCGCCAAGCTTTCCGATTCCTATGAGGCCGGAAAGAACAGAGGCGTCGATAGCGGGAAGAAGCCCTTCCCGTGTATGAGCGTCTTGTTTTCGCGGTTTAGAGTCCCCTCTCTGCTCTAGACCGACCAAGTCGGTCAAGCATTTTCGAGGACGTGTCAATCCAGAAAAGGCTGGAACGATCCGCATCAGCGCCATACCGTAAAGAAGCGGGACGCCATACATCAGGAAAAAGGGAAGCAGAGGCCTTTTCAAAGAGAGCGTAGATACGACGAAGCTCAAAAAATAGATGGGTCCAATGTTATTGGAAAAAGCCAATAGGCACTGCGCTTCCTTCTTTGAAATCCGTCCTGCGCGCCGCAGTTCTCCAGCAATCCGCGCGCCCATGGGGAAGCCGCAGAGAAACCCCATAAGCAGGGTATAGGAGCCGTTTTTAGTGGTGCCATAAAAAAAGTGCAGAACGGGATGCAGCAGCCGCACAAACCGTTCCGTCAAATTCATGGAAATCATGATTCCCGAAAGAATCATAAAGGGCAGAAGCGTGGGAATCATCTTTTGAAACCACAGCGTAAGCCCGGTATAGGCATATTGCAGGGAAAGCGCGGGATAACGAAGAAGCAGGACAGTCAAATAGAGCGCAAGGCCCATATAGAGAAGCGGAAGGGCTTTTTGATATAAACGCTGGAAAAATTTTGGTACGGATGGCATGGCGTTTCTCCTGATTTTGTAGGTCGGCCTTTGTACATGTATATACGGGAGGATGGAATAAATGACAGAAGCGGTTATTTTTGATTTGGACGGTTCCATGGTGGATTCCATGTGGATTTGGAAAAATATTGATATCGAGTATCTGGGAAAATTCGGCATTCCCCTGCCGGAAAATCTGCAATCCTGTATTGAGGGCATGAGCTTTTCCGAGACAGCGGCCTATTTTAAAGACCGTTTTCAGCTTCCGTGCACGCTGGAAGAGATTAAGGCGGACTGGAACCGTATGGCGAAGGATAAGTATTCTTTTGAAGTGCCGGTCAAGGAAGGCGTTCCGGAGCTTTTGGAATACTGTAAAGAGCACGGAATCAAAATCGGAATCGCTACCAGCAATTCCAGAGAGCTTGTGGAGGCTTTGGTGTACGCCCACCATCTGGAATCTTACTTTGACTGTATTATGACGGCCTGCGATGTCTCCAAGGGAAAACCCGCGCCGGACATTTATCTTGCGGTTGCAGAGGCGCTCCATGTGGCCCCCGAAAACTGCCTTGTGTTCGAGGATATCATACCCGGCATTCAGGCTGGACTGTCTGCGGGTATGAAGGTCTGCGCCGTCTATGACAAATATTCGGAGCATCAGGATGAGGAAAAGCGCAGAATGGCGGATTACTATACCTACCATTTCAGGGAATTGACAAAAGAGGGTATTATCGTTGGCCCGTCGGAAGTCGGAAAGCAGGTGTTTGCCCAATGCTAGGGACGAATTTTTTACCGGTTACCAAACAGGAAATGGAAGCGCAAGGCATTAACCAGCCCGATTTTGTCTATGTAATAGGGGACGCCTATGTGGACCACCCCTCCTTTGGCCACGCCATCATCAGCCGGGTTTTGCAGGCCCATGGCTACAGCGTGGGCATCATTTCCCAGCCAGATTGGAAAAAGGAGGAGAGCATCGCGGTGTTCGGAAGACCCCGGCTCGCCTTTCTGGTGTCCGGCGGCAATATGGATTCCATGGTAAACCACTATTTTGTGTCCAAGAAACGCCGTCCCACGGACGCCTACACACCCGGCGGAGAGGCTGGAAAACGCCCTGACCGGGCCGTTACGGTATATGGAAATCTGATTCGCAGACGTTATAAAGACGTGCCAATCATCATCGGCGGCATCGAGGCCAGCCTGCGCCGTATGGCCCATTACGATTACTGGTCGGACAGCTTTAAGCGTTCCGTTCTTCTGGACAGTCAGGCCGACCTCCTCTCTTACGGCATGGGGGAGAAGTCCGTTGTGGAAATCGCGGAAGCCTTAGACAACGGCATTGCAGTTCGGGATATTACGTTTGTGCGGGGAACCGTCTACCGGACAAAGGACGTAAGCGGCATCTACGACGGCGTCGTCCTTCCTTCCTATGACGAAATGAAGGCGGAACCCCGAAAATATGCGAACAGCTTTCAGACCCAGTACAACAACACCGACCCCTTTAACGGCAAAATCTTGGTCGAACCTTATCCAAACGGCGTCTATGTGGTGCAGAACCCGCCCCAGCCGCCCCTTTCCACGCTGGAAATGGACGATATCTACGATCTGCCGTATATGCGCGCTTATCATCCCTCCTATGAAGAGAGGGGCGGCGTACCGGCGATCTCTGAGATCAAGTTTTCCCTGACTAGCAACAGGGGGTGTTTCGGCGGCTGCAATTTCTGCGCCCTCACCTTCCATCAAGGGCGGATCGTACAGACCAGAAGCCACGAATCCCTGATCAGGGAAGCCAAAGAAATGATACGGGAGTCAGATTTTAAAGGCTACATTCACGATGTAGGCGGCCCCACGGCTAATTTCAGGCATCCCTCCTGTCAAAAACAGATGACGCAGGGCGTATGCAAAAACAGGCAGTGCCTTTTTCCCGAACCCTGTCCCAATCTAGAGGCGGATCACTCGGACTATCTGTCGCTTCTTCGGAAGCTGCGGGCGCTTCCCGGCGTCAAAAAGGTTTTTATCCGCTCCGGCATCCGTTTTGACTACCTGATGGCCGATCCAGACGACACATTTTTTCGGGAGCTGGTGGAACAACATATCAGCGGACAGCTTAAAGTAGCGCCGGAGCATATTGCCGACGCAGTCTTAGAGAAGCTGGGCAAGCCGAAAAAAGAGGTCTACGAGCGTTTTGTGCGCAAATACCATAAACTGAACGAGCAGTTGGGAAAACAGCAGTTTCTTGTACCTTATCTGATGTCTTCCCATCCCGGCTCCACCTTGAAAGAGGCCATTGCGCTTGCAGAATATCTGCGTGATCTGGGATATATGCCGGAACAGGTGCAGGATTTCTATCCAACCCCTTCCACCGTTTCCACAGTCATGTATTATACGGGGATCGACCCTAGGTGCGGCAAACCGGTGTACGTCTGCCGAAGTCCCCATGAAAAGGCCATGCAGAGGGCGTTGATCCAGTATCGGAACCCTAACAATTACGAGCTTGTAAAAGAAGCGCTCTTAAAAGGCGGGCGGGAAGACCTGATCGGATTTGATCAAAAATGCCTGATCAAGCCGCGAAAGACGGCTGCACAGCCCACGGATGGAAGGCGGGGCGCAGGGATGGCCAAACAGACGCAAAAAACACAGAACCAAAAGACAGCGGATACCGGAAACAGAAAGAAAAAAACCATACGGAATGTCCATAAAAAGAAGGGACAGAAATAGACGGGAAAGGAACGACAGCTATGAACATTGCCATTATCACAGGCGCTTCCTCCGGAATGGGACGGGAGTTTGCCGTTCAATTAGATCAGAACCTTGGCAAGACGGATGAAATCTGGCTTCTTGCTCGCAGAAAGGAAGCGCTTAACGGGCTTTCCGATTCTCTGCGGATGAAGACGCGGGTCATTGCCGTCGATCTGACCAAGGAACCGTCATTAAAACAGTTTGAAGAAGTGCTCGCCATCAGCAACCCCAAAATCACAGTGTTGGTAAACTGCGCTGGAGTCGGCACCCACAAGCCTTTTTCAAGGCAGAACCGGGAGGAGATCGAGGACATGGTACAATTAAACATTGTGGCCCTGACCCGTATGACCATGATTTGTCTCCCCTATATGAAAAAAGGGAGCAAACTGATTCAGTTTTCTTCCGGAGCCGCCTTTGTTCCCCAACAGGCGTTTGCGGTTTACGCCGCCTCCAAAGCCTATGTATACTCCTTAAGCCGGGCTTTGGAGCAGGAGTTAAAGGGAAGGGGTATCACCGTAACGGCAGTCTGTCCCGGTCCAGTGAACACGCCCTTTCTTGCCCACGCCTATGAGAATCCTTCCAAGCTTGGCCTGCTGCGAAAGCTTACCATGGCGAAAACCTCCTGCGTCGTGAAAAAAGCCATTGACGACTGTAAAAGCGGAAGAGGAGTCTCCCTCTGCGGTCTGCCTGTCAAACTGTTATACTTATCGACGCAGGGGATTCAAAATATACTGTTACGGTGTTTCCGCTCCTGAACAAGTCTTCTTGACGGAAAATCCTGCGGCTGATATAATCGTCGCAGGCTCGTTTAACTATTATGGAAAGAAAAAGAGGGATCGCATGAAACAATTTCTTATCCCCAAAGGCGCTTACGGCTATGTAAAAAACAGAAAAAGATACACGGCTTGTCGAACCGTGTTTTTCTTTTTGCTCTGTATCGGTATATACGTCATAGGAATTGTGAGGACCGGCTCCAACAAGAACCTCCTCACAATTGCGGCCGTTTTGGGCTGTCTTCCAGCCTGCAAGAGCGCGGTGAACTTCATTATTTTTATGAAAGCGCGGGGCTGTAGCGAGACGCTGCACCAAAAGCTTACCGCCTATGACGAAAAACTGGAAACCTTTTACGATCTTTACTTTACCTCCTATCAGAAGAATTTTCCCATAAGCCATATGGCTTTAAAGGGCGGTATGCTCTGCGGCATCACGGAAACCCCTGCCTGCGACTGTAACGAGGCGAAAAAACATTTGGAGCAGATGCTAATGCAGGAAGGCATTAAGAATGTGGTGGTTAATCTCTTTTCTGAGGAGGATTCATACATTGACCGACTAAGTCGGTTAGTGGAAATGGATGAGAACCCCCATAAAAACAAGGAGGACATTGTGAATCTGCTGTATGCAGTTTCTCTCTAAGCGCCATGTTTCAGACAACGATCACACCAAAAGAGGAAGGACAGCGCTTTGACAAATATCTGCACCGGCTTTTGCCAAACGCGGGAAGCGCCTTCCTTTACAAAATGCTTCGCAAAAAGAATATTACCTTAAACGATCGGAAAGCGGACGGCAGCGAGAAAATTACCGTGGGAGACTGCGTAAAAATCTTCTTCGCGCAGGAGACGCTTTCTAAATTTATGGGAAAAAGCACAGACAAGCCGGCCAGTACCGTTTCAGAATATCACATGGCTTACGGTCAACTGCAGGATATTCAGATTATTTATGAAAACGAACATATCCTGATTGCGGATAAACCCGCCGGTATTTTATCCCAGAAAGCAGATCAAACAGACAGCTCCCTCAACGAATGGCTGATTGGTTATTTGCTCGAAACGGGCGGAATATCCGAAGAAGATTTGTCCTTTTACAAACCTTCCGTGTGTAACCGTCTCGACCGCAATACCAGCGGCATTGTGTTGTGCGCCAAAACGCTTAAGGGCGCGCAGATGCTCGGTGAACTTTTAAAAGAACGGACCCTTCATAAATATTATCAGCTTTATGCGAAAGGCCGCATAGAGGAAGAGGCGTTGCTCGAAGGATATCTGCATAAGGATGAGAAGAGAAACAAGGTATGGATAGAACCTCTTCCGACGCTTTCTGATCAAGTAAACGCCTTGAAAGCGGCTGAAAAGGACAATTCCTTGATTCATACACGGTACAAACCGCTCAGAATCGAACAGGATAAAACGCTCTTGGAAGTGGAGCTGATAACCGGGAAGTCCCATCAAATCAGAGCGCATTTGGCCAGCGTTGGACACCCGCTGCTTGGCGATTACAAGTATGGAGACAGGACGTGGAATGAAATATATCGTCAAAAATATGGGCTGAAATCACAGCTCCTCCATGCCTATAAGGTGGAATTTCCGCCGCTTGACACGCCCTTTGAGGACTTGAGCGGGCGCACCTTTTTCTGTAAGCTGCCGGAGATTTTCGGACGTGTTTCAACCCCAGTCTGAAATAAGATGGTTGAATTAGAACGTTTGTTCTTGCTAATTTTCTGCTGCGGGAGTATACTTGTGTAAAAAGCACTTTGCAACGAGGACTGCGATGGCAACATGGAACTCCCGCGGACTACGCGGCTCCACTTTGGAGGATTTGATTAACCGTACAAATGAGAAATATCTGGAACACGGGCTTGCGCTGATCCAGAAGATACCGACGCCCATTACCCCCATCAATATTGACAAGGAGAGCCGTCATATTACGCTGGCTTACTTTGACCAGAAGAGCACGGTGGATTATATCGGCGCGGTACAGGGCATCCCCGTCTGTTTTGATGCCAAGGAATGTGCGGCGGACACCTTTTCCCTGCAGAATATCCACGAGCATCAGGTGGAGTTTATGGGACAGTTTGAGAAGCAGAAAGGAGTCGCCTTCTTCCTGATCTATTACTCCCATAAGGATATCTTTTATTATCTTCCCTATGAAATGCTGCGGTTTTTCTGGGATCGGGCAAGGGAAGGCGGCCGCAAGAGCTTCCGGTATGACGAGCTGAATCCCGAATATGTACTGCCAAAGAAACACGGGATTCTGGTTCCCTATCTGGATATGATTCAGAAAGATCTGGAAGACCGGGTGGAGTGAGGATTGACAAACATCCCAAAGTGGGGTATAGTGTACTGAGCTTTTATTTAGTAGCGAATTAGCACTTTAACTTGATAAAGTATTTGGAATGACGCATGCTAAGTTGACAGCTTTGAAACACTCTGATCCGAAAACATTTGAAACAGACATAGAAAGGCATAGACATTTATGAGCAAAAAACTGGTACATACACCGGAGGGTGTGCGTGATATTTACGGTGACGAAAAGGCGAAGAAAACCATTGTGGAACGTTTGCTGCATGAAAAGATAACCGCTTACGGCTATCGGGACATCCAAACGCCAACCTTTGAATTTTTCGACGTGTTTTCCAAGGAAGTAGGGACAACGCCCTCCAAGGAGTTGTATAAATTCTTCGACAAAGAGGGGAATACGCTCGTTCTGCGGCCGGACTTTACGCCCTCGATCGCCAGATGCGCAGCAAAATACTTTATGGATGAGGATGTGCCCATCCGTTTCTGCTATCAAGGAAACACCTTCACCAACACTTCCAATTTACAGGGAAAATTGAAGGAAGTAACCCAGATGGGAGCGGAATTGATCGGGGACGGCTCCGTACAGGCTGACGCAGAAATGATCGCCATGACCATTGAGGCTCTTTATCACGCAGGGCTTTCAGATTTTCAAATCAGTGTCGGCAACTTGGAATATTTTAAGGGTATCTGTGCCGAGGCCGGACTTGACGAAGAGACGGAGCTGGAGCTTCGGGAATGTATTTCCGGCAAGAATTATTTTGGCGCGGAGGAGCTTCTTGAGAGGACTCACGTGGGGCGGAAGGATAAGGAGCTTCTGCTCAAGGTAAGCGACTTATTCGGCGGCGTCCAGATTTTGGAGGAGGCGAAGAACGCGGCGGGGAACAAGCGTTCCAAGCAGGCTGTTGAACGGCTGGCTCAGGTTTATAATGTGCTCTGCGATTACGGGGTGGAAAAATATGTTTCCTTTGACCTTGGGATGCTCAGCAAGTATAATTACTATACAGGTATTATTTTCAAGGGCTACACCTACGGAGTCGGCGACGCTATTGTGAAGGGCGGGCGTTACGACGGCCTTCTTACCCGTTTCGGAAAAGAAGCGGCCGCGATCGGATTTGTGATTGTGGTGGACGATCTTCTGGCGGCGATGGGACGGCAGGATGTGATCATATCTGGTATTGAAATTCCCGTAAAGCTGTATTATACGGAACACAACTTTAAAGAGAAGCTGCAAGAGGCCAAACGTCTGCGCTCGGCGGGAAAGAAGGTGGAGCTGTTACATGAGTGAACAAAAATATCTGACATTTGCCCTTGGCAAGGGGCGGCTTGCCAATAAAACCATGGATCTTTTTGAGAAAATCGGCATTACCTGCGAGGAAATGAAGGATAAGGATTCCCGCAAGCTGATCTTTGTCAATGAAGAGCTGAAATTAAGATTTTTCCTTGCAAAAGGGCCAGACGTGCCCACCTATGTGGAGTATGGGGCGGCGGATATCGGCGTCGTCGGCAAAGACACGATCATGGAAGAAAACAGGCGGGTATACGAAGTGCTCGATCTCGGCTACGGCAAATGCCGGATGTGCGTCTGCGGGCCAAGAAGTGCAGAGGAGCTTTTAAAGCACCATGAGCTGATTCGCGTGGCCAGCAAATACCCGAACATTGCCAAGGATTATTTCTATAACAAGAAGCATCAGACGGTGGATATCATCAAACTAAACGGCTCCGTAGAGCTTGGCCCCATCGTGAAACTGGCCGACGTGATTGTGGATATCGTGGAAACCGGCTCGACCTTAAAAGAAAACGGTCTCGAAGTGTTGGAGGAAATCTGTCCGCTGTCCGCGCGGATGATCGTCAATCAGGTCAGTATGCAGATGGAGCCGGAGCGGATTAAGAAGCTGATCATGGAGCTTCGCAGTCATCTAAACTGAGAGCGGGTCTAAGGACGCTTTTCCTAAATTGTGTAAACAGGGAGAACAACAGACATGGAAAATGAAAAGAAGGGTTTTAGCATGAAAGAATGGAAGGGAATTGTCATTGCACTGATCGCCGGCGTCTGCGCGATTGTCAGCGTATCTATTTTTACGGGAAATCTTGTGGATTACAAGAAGACATCCGGAAGCGGCGGACTTACCGCTACCGGCTCGGCTAACTGTGATTTTGAGGCCGACCTGATCGTCTGGCGCGGCAGCTTTTCGAGCGAGGGAATCACGGCCCAATCGGCTTACCGCACCATCAAGAAGGACGCCGACCAGATTCGGGAATATCTCGTAGAAAACGGCGTATCGGAAGAGGAAATGGTGTTCAGCTCCGTTACGATCAATGAACGCTGGGAGTCGGAGTACAATGACGAGGGCGACAGAATCCGGGAGTATCTAGCCGGTTACAGTCTCTATCAGGATGTTTCCATTACTTCCTCAGATATCGATAAGATCGAAGGGATTTCCAGAGATATCTCCGGTCTGATTGAATCAGGCGTGCAGTTTGCATCAGATGAACCGGAATACTACTATACCAAACTGGACGAACTGAAATTACAGTTGATCGAGGAAGCGACCAAGAACGCCAAAGACCGGATTGACCTGATGGCGCAAGGCACTGGCGCCGCCATAGGGGAATTGTTAAACGCCAATCTGGGGGTATTCCAGATCACTGCCCAGAACAGCAACACGGAGTACAGCTACGGCGGTTATTTTGACACTTCTTCCCGCAAAAAAACTGCCTCCATTACGGTAAAACTGAACTATGCGGTGAATTGAGGAGGAAAATGATGCAGACGGTTCAACTGACAAAAGATTCCCAAAAAGGCATTCTTGACGATCTTTTAAAGAGAAGCCCTAACAATTACGGACAATATGAATCCGTGGTGGCGGATATCATTGCCAACGTGCGCGAAAAGGGTGATGAGGCCGTATTTGACTACACCAAACAATTTGACAAATGGGATATTCATGCCGAAAATATTCGTGTGACCGAAGCGGAAATTGAGGAGGCGTTCGGGCAGGCGGAGGACGCTTTTGTGGCCGTGATGAAAAAATCGGCCGCCAATATTGAGGATTTTCACAAAAAACAGCTTCGCAATAGCTGGATTGACACAAAGCCGGACGGTTCCATTTTAGGACAGCGCATTCTGCCCATCGCCGTCTCCGGCGTCTATGTGCCCGGCGGCAAAGCAGCCTACCCCAGCAGCGTGCTAATGAACGTGATTCCCGCCAAAGTGGCAGGCGTGGAGCGGATTGTGATGACGACTCCTGCGGGAGCGGACGGCAAAGTCAATCCGGGCACGCTGGTGGCCGCAAAAATTGCGGGCGTGGACGAAATTTATAAAGTCGGAGGCGCGCAGGCGATCGCAGCCATGGCCTTCGGCACGGAGAGCATCCCCAAGGTGGATAAGATTACTGGACCGGGCAATATTTTTGTGGCGCTGGCAAAGAAAGCCTGTTTTGGCTATGTCAGCATTGATTCCATTGCAGGTCCCAGCGAAATCCTTGTAATCGCCGACGATACGGCTAATCCCCGCTATGTGGCGGCGGATATGCTTTCCCAGGCGGAACACGATCCGCTTGCCAGCGCGATTCTGATTACCACCAGCGAAACGCTCGCCGATCAGGTGGCCGCACAGATCGAGGGCTTTTTAAAAGAGCTGTCCCGGGCGGAGATTATTCGGGAATCACTGGACAATTACGGGTATATTCTGCTTGCGGATTCCATGGACAGCGCGATTGACGCGGCAAACGCCATCGCCTCGGAGCACGTGGAAATTCTGACCAAGGACCCCTATCAGGTGATGACGAAAATACGAAATGCAGGAGCGATCTTCCTCGGAGAATATTCCTCGGAACCCTTGGGAGACTATTTTGCGGGACCTAACCACATCCTGCCCACAAACGGCACGGCGCGGTTTTTCTCGCCCCTGAATGTGGACGATTTTATGAAGAAAACGAGCCTGATATCCTATTCCAAGGAAGCGCTCGAGCAGGTGCACAAGGATATCGAGCTGTTTGCCGAGAAAGAGGGCTTGACGGCTCACGCCAATTCCATACGGGTAAGATTTGAGTAGGGCACATAATAAGGAGGGCAAAATGCCAAGAACATCAACTGTAGAGCGCAGCACAAAGGAGACGCAAATCAAAGCCTCCCTGAATTTGGACGGTGCGGGAAAAAGCGAGATTTCCACTGGCATCGGCTTTTTGAATCATATGTTGGAAGGGTTCTCCAAACACGGTTTTTTCGACTTGACTATAATGGTCAACGGAGATCTGGACGTGGACGGCCACCACACGACGGAGGATGCTGGCATTGTGCTTGGCACAGCAATCAAGGAGGCGTTAGGAGATAAGGCCGGCATCAAACGCTACGGCTCTTTCATCCTGCCCATGGACGACGCGCTGTGCCTCTGCGCCATAGATCTGTGCGGAAGACCTTATTTTTCCTATGACTGCGAGTTCCCCGTGGAGCGCGTTGGGGAGCTTGATACGGAGCTGATGCGGGAATTTTTCTATGCGGTCAGCTACAGCGCGGGCATGAACCTGCACCTGAAAATGATAAACGGTTTCAATGCGCACCACATGGCGGAGGCAATGTTTAAAGCATTCGGCAAGGCGTTAGACGAGGCGTGCGCTTTTGATCCACGGGTAAAGGGCGTTTTAAGTACGAAAGGGGCGTTAGCGTGAGATATGGCATACAAAAAATTTATTCCTTGTATCTATCTATATAAAGGCGACGCGGTAAAGGGTTTTTCCGACAGCACGATCATTGATACGAACCCGGTGGCTCTGGCCCGGTTTTACAGCGACAACAATGCGGACGAACTGATTGTCTATGATATGTCCGAGGGCGACGCGGCCCACGAGGAGGCTCTCGATGTCATCAAATCCATTTGCAGCGAAGCGGAGATTCCCGTCATTGGCGCAGGCAATGTGAAGCGCATGGAGGATATCAAGAAACTGCTCTATGCGGGATGTAAGAAGGCGGCTCTCAATTATTCGAAGCCCGGCAACATCGAGATCACGGCGGAAGTGTCCAAAAAATTCGGAAAAGACAAGATTGTGGCCTGTGTGACGGAAACAGAGAGCATTACGAGACACGAGGCGCTGATCGACGAATTTATCGGGGAAATCATTCTCGTGAAGGAAACCTGCCTGAAAGAAGCGATCGCCGTTTCCCGGTTTCCCATGATTGCGTCGGTGCCGGAGGTTTCCCTTGACAAGATTCTGGAACTGCTGGGAAATGATAATATCTGCGGTATTTCCGGCTACGCCATCAACGAAAACGCGAAAGAGCTTTTGGCGATCAAAGCGCTTTGCCAGAACAATGACATTACGGTAAATACGTTTGAACCGGCCATTCCATGGGAAGAATTTAAGTTAAACAGCGACGGCCATGTGACGGTGGTGGTGCAAGATTACAAGACCGACGAAGTGCTGATGGTAGCCTATATGAATGAGGAAGCCTACAATACCACCCTGAAAACAGGCAAAATGACCTACTACAGCAGAAGCCGCGAAGAATTGTGGGTAAAAGGAGAGACAAGCGGCCACTTCCAGTATGTAAAATCCCTGACGGCCGATTGCGACAAGGATACCATTCTGGCCAAGGTTTCCCAGATCGGCGCGGCCTGTCATACGGGCGCCCATTCCTGCTTTTTCAACGAGATCATGGCGAAGGAATACGAGGAGACGAACCCGCTTAAAGTTTTTGAACAGGTGTTTGATGTAATCAAGGATAGAAAAATCCATCCGAAAGACGGCTCCTACACGAATTATCTGTTCGACAAGGGGATTGATAAAATCCTGAAAAAACTAGGTGAGGAAGCGACGGAAATTGTCATTGCCGCCAAGAATCCCAACGCCAACGAGATCAAATATGAGATTTCAGACTTTCTATACCATATGATGGTGCTGATGGCGGAAAAGAACATCACATGGGAAGAAATCACTGCAGAACTGGCACAAAGATAGAAGAACGCACCCCGCGGGGGCGTTCTTTTTTTATGCGCTTTTGCATAAAATGCAGTGATAAAAAAAGTCTTTTTTGGCCCGGATGCGCAGGACATAGCATAGAAAGGATATAAAATGGCAGAAAAAAAAGTTACACCGGAAAAGAAAATGGAACTGGCCCGATTTATCAGGGAGGAAAATTTCGGAAACCGTTTAAAACTCAGACAGCGGGAGAGTATTCTCTACGGAAAAGAAATGCCGGTTCCCCTTTTTGAAAGGGGGCAGCTAACGGAGGCTGACGGTTTGGCGGGTTATGGGCTCGGAGCCGCAGAGAACGGCCCGCAGGACGGCGCCATGAGCAGCTTTAAATACCGCATGGTTCTTGCCGTTCTCTTGTTCGTCGCTTTTCTGCTCTGCGATACGAAAGGAAGCAGTATTTTGTCCTACAGCACAGACGACGTGTATCATATGATTGTGGCGGACAGCTTTCATCTTTACGACGGCGGGGGAAACGCCATGATGGAGGAGCTGGCGGAATTGTTTGATTAGCGTTTAGCGCTTTGACTTTATGCCGCAAGTCCGCTATACTTACTGTAAAAAGGTAAGGTATGTTAGTGAATGAGAACATTAGCGTTAAGCGATGAGATTTTGATGCGGGTGGAAAAACCCGCCCGCTATATCGGCAATGAAGTCAATTCCGTAGTGAAAGATAAGACGAAAGTTTCCGTGCGGTTTGCCATGTGCTTTCCCGATGTCTATGAAATCGGAATGTCACATCTGGGAATCCAGATTTTATACAGTATGTTAAACGAGTGGGAAGACGTGTGGTGCGAACGCGTCTATTCCCCATGGACGGATTTAGACGCAATTATGCGAAAGCAGTCGATTCCCCTGTTTGGTCTGGAATCGCAAGAGCCGATAAGGGATATGGATTTCCTTGGTATCACCATCCAGTATGAAATGTGTTACACCAATATATTGCAGATCTTGGAGCTGTCGCAGATTCCGTTATCTGCCAAAGAGCGGGGAGAAGATTGCCCCATCGTGATCGGCGGCGGCCCCTGTGCCTATAATCCGGAGCCGATTGCGGACTTTTTCGATCTGTTTTATATCGGGGAGGGGGAAACTCAGTACCGTTCTCTGTTTGACTGGTATCTGGAAAACAAGCGCAAAGGCGGCACAAGGCTTACTTTTCTGCGCGGCGCGGCAAAAATCCCCGGCATCTATGTTCCGCAGTTTTATGAAGAGCTTTACAACGAAGACGGTACGATACAAGGCCGTAAAAAGATATACGAGGATATTCCCGACGTAATTTTAAAAGAAGTTGCCGTGGACGTGACGAATATTCCCTATCCCATGAAGCCGGTGGTGCCTTTTATCAAAGTCACCCAAGACCGGGTAACGCTCGAGGTCCAGCGGGGCTGCATCCGAGGATGCCGTTTCTGTCAGGCTGGCCAGCTATACCGTCCTGTCCGGGAACGAAATGTGGACAAGCTGAAAGAATATGCGTTAACAATGCTGCAAAATACGGGACACGAGGAGATTTCCCTCAGTTCCTTAAGCTCCAGCGATTATTCCAAGCTGGACGAGCTTCTGGATTTCCTGCTTACAGAGTGCGGACAGCGGCACACGAATATTTCCCTGCCGTCCCTGCGGATCGACGCCTTCTCCCTTGATGTGATGAGTAAGGTGCAGGACGTGAAAAAAAGCAGTCTGACCTTCGCGCCGGAGGCCGGAAGCCAGCGGCTTAGGGACGTGATCAACAAAGGCTTAACCGAGGAAGATATTTTACGGGGCGCGACTTTAGCCTTTGAGGGCGGCTGGACACGGGTGAAACTGTATTTTATGCTGGGCCTCCCTACCGAGACGGAAGAAGACATCCTCGGCATCGGCGATCTCTCCAACAAGATCGCAGCGGCCTTTTTTGAGGCTGTGCCGAAGGATAAGCGGGTGAACGGCAAGGTGCAGATCGTCACCAGCACCTCCTTCTTTATCCCAAAGCCCTTCACCCCCTTCCAGTGGGCGCCCATGTGCACCAAAGAAGAATTTCTCGATAAGGCTCATCTGACCAAACAGGGCATTATGAGCCAGTTAAACCAAAAGAGCATCAAGTACAACTGGCACGAGGCGGATGTGAGCGTCTTGGAGGGCGTTTTTGCCAGAGGGGACAGGCGTGTGGCAAAGGTCATCCGGCGGGCTTATGAAAAGGGGTGTCTCTTCGATTCGTGGAGCGAGTCCTTTCACAACGAACTATGGATGGAAAGCTTTCTGGAATGCGGTTTGGATATCGGCTTCTACACAACAAGAAAGCGGGCGGACGACGAGATCTTTCCGTGGGATTTTCTAGACTGCGGCGTGACAAAGGCATTTTTGCTGCGGGAGTGGAAGAAAGCGCAAGAAGAAACCGTAAGCCCTAACTGTAAGCAGCAGTGTCAGGGCTGCGGGGCGAATCGGTTTGGAGGCGGAATCTGTTATGAAACATAGATTTTTTGTGACGGAAACACTTTGAACGGTTTTCAACTCTGTAAAAATTTGATACAATAGGTGCAGATTGTAAGATAGGTGCTTGACACCGGAACGGAGGAGATATGAGGTATTTTTTTGAGTCCAAAGTAGAAAAACAGGACAAGGGGTACACAATTGAAATTCCCTTTAACGTGTGGGAGGTATGCAAACAAAGGGAGATGATTCAGGGAGACTTGGTGCTTGACAATAAAATCATTGACTGTGAGCTCCATCCAAAGGAGAAGGGCAATTACAGAATCTGTATCGAGGATGAGTCCGCTGTGAACGTGGAACTTGGCGTTACCCATAAGATTCTGCTTCACGTAACAGGTTCCCTGATCCGTATGGACCAGAACAGCCCGTATTCCTTTGAGAATCCCGTCCGCAAGATTGACAGCGTGGAAGTCATCAAGCTTCCGGAAGACGGCCTTTGCGGACAGGCCTGCGTGGCCATGTTAGCGGGCGTTACGATTGCCGAGGTCATCAGCGTTATGGACTGCCGCGAATGGCAGGCAACCATGGGACGCGTGATTTCCGCCTTAAATTATTATGGCATCGACCATACGGATATCATCATGTATACGGAAGGCAGAGATACCGTTTTGCCCAAATGCGCGATTTTGATGGAGAGAATGGGACGCTTTTGTCATTATCTGGTATATTATGACGGAACCTATTATGATTCCCACGCGGGCGTCATGCACGAGTATGATATGAGTAAATTGTTGGGATATCTGGAAATCAAGTGCTAGGAAACATGCATTCCATGAAAATCAGAATCAAATTCGCCAAATATGGCGTTATGAAATTTATTGGTCATTTGGACACCATGCGCTTTTTCCAGAAAGCGGTAAGACGGGCCAACATAGACGTGAAATATTCGGAAGGCTTCAGCCCCCATCAAATTATGTCCTTCGCTGCGCCGCTTGGCGTCGGTATGGAAAGCTACGGGGAATATATGGATATTGAGGTCAATTCCATGGATTCCATCGAAAACATGAAGGAGGCCCTGAATCAAGTCATGGTAGATGGTATGGAGATTCTTTCCGTCACTCTTTTACCGGAACGGGCTAAAAACGCCATGGCAAGCGTTTCGGCGGCTTCCTACCGAATCCGCATGAAAGAAGGCGGTTTTCCGGTTTGCGGCCTGAAAGCCAGCATAGAGGGTTTTTACAGGCAGGAGACGATTCCTTATACCAAAGAGACGAAAAAAAGCGTCTTGGAGCTTGATTTAAAGCAGGGCATTTACGAACTGGATGCGGATGATGAGGGCGGAATACAGATGCTCGTCAACGCCAGCAGCAGCGGCAATATCAAACCCTCCATGGTTTTTGAGAAGCTTTGCCAGTTCGCGGGATGGGAGATTTCGCCGTCCGCATATCAGGTGACAAGACTGGAAACCTATACGAATCTGGCTGGTGAGGGAGAACCGCATCGTTTTGTGCCGCTTTCGGAAGTGAAATAGAATATTTTTTCATGTGTTAGGGAACTTTTTGATTGATAGGATTCAAAAAAGTTCCCTAAATTTCTTGACCTTCCCCCTTGTGGAAGCCTTATGATGACCTTGTCAGAGGAAAGGCATTTGAAAAAATGATCGGGAAAGGAGACATCGTTTAGGCATATGAAGATCAACGAAGTGGAACATCTGGTGGGCGTCACGAAAAAAAATATTCGTTTTTATGAACAGCAGGGGCTCCTGCATCCGAAGCGGAACAAGGAGAACGGCTACCGGGAATACGACGAGGAGGATGTGGAATGCTTAAAGAAGATTAAACTTCTTCGCAAGCTTTCCCTGCCGATCGAAGAAATCAGGAGAATCCAGAGCGGAGAACTGCTCCTGACAGACTCCCTGAGCCGGCAAATCATAGTGTTGGAACGTGAGAAAACAAATCTTGCGGAAACCGTCTCCATGTGCGAAATCGTTCTGGAGGATAAAAGCCTCTACCAGACCCTTTCCCCAGACCAATATTTGGAAAGGATGATGGAAATGGAAGAGAAAGGTACAACCTTTAAAAACGTGTCAAACGATACCATCCTAAAAAAGCGGGGTTCGATTTTTGCGGCTATTGTCTTTATTTTACTCATGATAGCGCTGGACGGTATGATTGTCTGGGCCTACACGCAGGACCCGATCCCGTATCTGCTGTTCGGATTTTTCATGATGGTGCCCGTCATACTTGTTTTGGCTGTGATTATTGCGCTTTTACAACGCATCAAAGAATTAGAAGGAGGAGAAGAGGATGCTGCTCGTAAATATTGATTATATCACGGGAAAAGAACTGGAACCGCTGGGGATTGTGAAGGGAAGCGTAGTGCAAACCAGAAACTTTGGCAGAGACTTTATGGCTGGGATCAAGACGTTAGTCGGCGGTGAAGTAAAGGAATATACGGAAATGCTGAATCAGGCGAGGCAGATCGCCGTAAAGCGTATGGTGGATGAGGCAAATTCTCTGGGAGCCGACGCCGTCGTCAACGTGCGGTATGCTTCCTCGTCAGTGATGCAGGGCGCAGCGGAAGTGATCGCCTACGGCACCGCCGTAAAATACAAGAATCCCTGATTTGCATTCCAACCGTTGTGTGGTATAATCGATCTATGACAACACACAATGGTACGATTCTGATTACAAAGTACGGCGAAAAGCTCCTTGCCGTATTACTGCAAAACAACCAGATACTGTCAGCACAGGTCATGAAATCGGCCGAACACGCGGTTGGCAATATTTATATTGGCAAAGTACAAAGCATTTCCCAAAATATAGGCGCCGCCTTCCTTGATCTTGGAGGCGGCTATCTCACGTTTCTGCCCCTTGCAGAAGCGCAGACAGCCAAGCTCACAAACCGTAAACAGGACGGCTCCTTGAAAGTGGGAGACGAGCTGTTGGTACAGATTGCCAGAGAACCTATGAAGACAAAGCTGGCGGGGGTAACGACAAAACTTTCCCTCGCTGGACAGTATGCGGTAGTTTCTATGAAGGGGAAAAAAACTGCTTCCGGCGTTCAGATCTCTTCGAAGCTTGACGCTGCGGCCCAGACCCGTTTTCGGGAATCGGACGCTCTTGAAGCAATCACAGATCGTTTCCGGTTGATTGTCCGAACAAACGCCGGCGCTCTTACCGATATCGGGCCGCTGACGACAGAGGCGCGGGAACTGGCGGACACATTAGCGCGGATTGTGGAGACCGGCTCTTCCCGCACCTGTTACAGTTGTCTCTACCAGAGAGAACCCGACTACATTACTTTTATTGAGAATACTTACCGTTCAGAATACGATGAAGTGGTTACGGATCTTCCAGAGGTTCATGAGGCCCTGTCGGCCTTTTGCCAGAAACGGGAAATTCCTTTGCGTCTCTACGAAGACAATCTGCTTCCCCTCTATAAGCTCTACAGCGTGGAAGCGCGTCTCAAAGAGCTGACCGAGAAAAAAGTCTGGCTGAAATCCGGCGGTTATCTGGTGATAGAACCGACCGAGGCCCTGATCTCCATCGACGTCAACACGGGAAAGTATGAGGCGGGCAAGGATAAGGAGGAGACGTTTTACCGCATTAACCGGGAAGCCGCCGAGATGATTGCCCTGCAACTGCGGGCCAGAAATTTGTCCGGCATCATTTTGGTAGATTTTATCAATTTAAAAGAGAAAGAACGAGAAAGAGCTATCTTGGAATATATGCGGGAACTGTTAAAGCGCGACCCCATCCCCGCAAGAGCGTTAGATATGACGGGGCTTGGGCTGATGGAGCTGACAAGAAAGAAAGTGGCGCCGAGCCTTGCGGAACAGTTGCGGAAAGGATGACGAGAATTATGAAGCTTTTACATATGGAAAAGGTAAAAGACGGGAAATATCTGAAAAATTATGAGCTGGTCTACCAAAACAAGGCCGGGCATGAAAAACGGTATGAGATTGTCAGCCGAAGCGAGATTTCTGGGCCAGACGCCATCGGAAAACGCGTCAGCGGCGTGTCTATCGTAGCATGGCACGAGGGAAAAATGCTCTTGCTGAAAGAATTTCGCATGGGCGTCAATCGTTTTGTCTATAATCTCTGCGCAGGCATGATCAATGAAGGAGAATCCTTAGAAGAGTGTATCCAAAGAGAGCTCTACGAGGAGACGGGGCTTTCCGTCAAAAAAATCCACAGCATCCTGCCGCCATCCTTTGCCGCAGTAGCCTTTTCGGACGTAAAAACCCAGATTGCCTTTGTGGAAGCGGAGGGAAATTTTGAAGACCATACTTCCGAAAACGAACAGATTACCGCAGATTTTTATACGAAAAAAGAGGTTCGTGAGTTGTTGGAAACAGAAGAGTTCAGTTCCCGTGCACAACTTGCCGCTTACTTTTTTGCAGGAAATCCGTCATTTTAAATGGAGGGTTGATTTTCTTTGACTGATACAGTCAATTATTATACTGGACAGAATCCCTGTTTTTAGATTACCGTATATTTGCTTATTTTAGGAAAGGAACTGCCTCTATCGCTATGAAATTACAGAAACGCAACCTTTTTTTATCTCTGTTACTGCTGTGTATCCTGATGTTTACCGATCAATACACCAAATTACTTGCAATTTCCCGCTTAAAGGGACAGCCGCCTTTTGTCATCCTAGACAAGGTGTTGGAGTTCCATTATTTGGAAAACACAGGGGCCGCCTTCAGTTCTTTTGAAGGAAAACAGACCTTTCTTATTATTTTGACTGTACTGGTCATTTTGCTTCTTGCATGGAAATATTTCACCCTGCCGGCAGAACCGCGTTTTCATCTAATGCGGCTATGTATGCTGCTGATTCTAAGCGGTGCAGGAGGAAACTTGCTTGACCGGGTGACCAGACGCTATGTGGTGGACTTCATTTATTTTGCGCCCATCAACTTTCCAAAGTTCAATGTGGCGGATATCTACATTACCGTCGGGGTAGCCCTCTTGGCGATCCTCTTATTTTTCTATTACACGGAAGAAGAATTCGACCAGTTGTTCTTTCCTCCCGGTAAAAGACCGTGAACTGTCGCAAAAGTTACGACGCAAAATTTCCGGCGCTGATTTAAATTGGCATCCCAAAAAATTGGTTGACAAACACTGGAAAACCCGTTACAATATCTGAGTATGCCGCATAACGAGGTAGAAGTGTGCCCATTCGGCGTCACCATAGTTAGCGAGTAAATGGATGCAAGTCCATGAATAGGAGGTGTGCAGGTATGTACGCAATCATTGCAACAGGCGGAAAGCAGTACAAGGTATCCGAGGGCGACGAGATCAGGGTGGAAAAACTCGACGTTGAGGTCGGTTCTACGGTTACTTTCGATCAGGTGATCGCTGTGAGCGATAAAGAGCTCAAAGTTGCAGGCGATGTGGCTGGCGCTACCGTGACGGGAACCGTTATGGATCAGGGCAAAGGCAAGAAGGTCGTCGTCTACAAGTACAAGAGAAAGACCGGCTATCACAAGAAAAACGGTCACAGACAGCTCTATACGCAGATCAAGATTGACAAGATCAACGCATAATGACCAAAATTAGCATTTATAAAACCAAATCAGGAGAATATCAAAAATTTACCTGTAACGGCCATGCAGGATACGCAGATTATGGAAAAGATATCGTCTGTGCGGCGATTTCGATTCTGGTGATCAATACCGTAAACTCCCTTGAGGAGATTGCCGGGGAAGCGATACAGGTAGACGCCGACGAGGAGGCTGGCAGAATTAGTTGTACTTTTTTGAGACAGCCCCTAAAGGAGATTTCCTCTGCGTTCATGGATTCCCTGATACTCGGACTGAGTCAGATTGAGGCGCAGTACGGGAACGAGCATTGTAAATTGACATTTGAGGAGGTGTAATACCATGTTGAATATGAACCTTCAATTCTTCGCACACAAAAAGGGTGTCGGTTCCACCAAGAACGGTCGTGATTCCGAGTCCAAGAGATTAGGTGCGAAAAGAGCTGACGGACAGTTCGTCAAAGCAGGAAACATCTTATACAGACAGCGCGGGACCAAAATTCATCCCGGCGTCAACGTCGGCAGAGGCGGGGACGATACCCTGTTTGCATTGGTGGACGGCGTTCTTCGATTCGAGAGAAAAGGAAGAGACCGGAAGCAGGCTTCCGTTTATCCTGTAGAGAAGTAAGAACCTTAAGACGGGCTTCGAACATCCAGATGTTTGGAGCCTTTCCTTTATCCGAAAAATGGAGTAACGTAAAACCATGATGTTTGCAGATCGCGCGAAAATTTATGTAAAAAGCGGGAAGGGCGGGGACGGTCACGTCTCCTTCCGCCGGGAAAAATATGTGCCAAACGGCGGCCCAGACGGCGGGGACGGCGGCAACGGCGGCAGCGTCTATTTTGAAGTGGACGAGGGACTAAACACGTTGACAGAGTTTCGGCATATCCGTAAATACTGCGCCAAAAACGGCGAGGAGGGCGGCAAAAAGAACTGTGCCGGCAAAAACGGCGAGGATATCACCATCAAGGTGCCGGAGGGCACGGTGATCCGTGAGGCCGAAAGCGGTAAGGTTATCACCGACATGTCCGGCGAAAACAGACGGTTTCTTCTGTTAAAAGGCGGCCGCGGCGGAAGCGGCAACCAGCATTATGCCACCAGCACCATGCAGGCGCCTAAATACGCCCAGCCCGGACAGCCCGCACAGGAGCTGGAACTGCTTTTAGAGCTTAAAGTCATTGCAGACGTAGGGCTCGTGGGCTTTCCCAACGTGGGAAAATCCACCTTTTTATCGAAGGTAACCAATGCCAGACCCAAGATTGCCAATTACCATTTTACCACCTTAAACCCAAATCTGGGCGTAGTGGATCTGGAAGATGCGAAGGGGTTTGTCATTGCCGATATTCCCGGTCTCATTGAAGGCGCATCGGAAGGCGTAGGGCTAGGCCATGAATTTTTGCGCCATATCGAGCGAACCAGATTAATCGTTCATATTGTGGACGCCGCTTCCACTGAAGGCCGCGATCCCATTCAGGATATTTATGCTATCAACAAAGAGCTGGCGGCTTATGAGAAATCGCTCTCGGAGCGTCCCCAGATGATAGCGGCCAATAAAATTGATATGATTTATGGAGAAGACGACGACCCGGTAGAAAAGATTCGGGCCGAATTTGAGCTGCAGGGCATTCCGGTTTACGCCATTTCCGCTATCAGCGGCAAAGGCCTAAGAGAGCTCCTCTACGCCATCAATAACCGCCTTGAAACGCTCGACAGCAAGCCGCTCACCTTTGCGCAGGAGTTTTTTCCGGAGTTCCATTTCGATATTGGAAACGAACCCTTTACGGTGGAGTACGACGAAGCGGCGGACGAGTATGTGGTGGAAGGCCCCCGCATTGAGAAAATGCTTTCCTATACGAACCTAGAATCCGAGAAGGGCTTTAAGTTCTTTCAGGATTTTATGCGGGAACAGGGGATTTTGGAACAGCTTGAAGCGCTTGGCATCGAGGAGGGCAGCACCGTGAGGATGTATGGGCTTTCTTTCGATTACTACAAATGATCAAGCAGGAGGAAACTATGGAACTGACAAGCAAACAGAGAGCTTACTTAAAGAGTCTGGCAAATAACATAGACCCCATTTTACAGGTGGGAAAGTCTAGTCTGACGCCGGAATTTACGTCCTCTGTCAGCGACGCTTTCAACACAAGAGAGCTTTTAAAGATCGCCGTTTTAAAAAATTGTATCGACGATCCGAGGCAGATTGCCGAAGCGGTGGCGGAAAGGACGCATTCCACGGTCGTACAAGTGATCGGCAAAAAAATCATTCTGTATAAGCCGGACAAAAAAAATCCTAAAATCATACTGCCAAAGGCATAGCAGGGAGGACGGATGGAGAAAATCGGCATTATGGGAGGCACTTTTAATCCCATACACAACGGGCATTTGGCAATCGCACAAAAAGCAAAAGAACAGTTTGCACTGGATAAAGTGCTGTTTATGCCAAGCGGCGTTCCCTATATGAAAAATCAGCAGGAAATCCAGCCCGTCTCAATCAGATGTGAAATGACCGCGCTTGCCATCAGAGAAATTCCCTATTTCAAGCTGTCTGATCTGGAAGCTGTGGAACAGGGGAATACTTACACCTGCCAGACATTGGAAAAATTAAAATCCCTGCATCCCGACGCGGATTACTATTTCATCCTGGGGGCGGACAGCCTCTATGCGATAGAAGAGTGGCGAAATCCGGAACAGATTTTCCGAAACTGCACCATACTGGCGGCAGCAAGAGGCGAGGGCACTGAATCTGACGCTTCGCTGGAACGCTCTGCAAGCCGCAATGACAAGACTGACAACGGGGTTTTGCAGACGCAGGCGCAATACCTGCGGGAAAAATATCTGGCTTCTGTGGAAATATTAGAAAACGCCGTCATTACGGTCTCTTCCACGCAGATCAGGGACCGGCTGCGGCATGGGATTTCGATACACGGCTTGGTTCCGGAGGCAGTAGAAGCCTATATCACCAAAAATCATTTATACCAATCCTAACTCTGTTTCAAACGGGAGATACTGATATGAGCGGTAAAAATATGGAAAATCTTGATCTTGCCAATATTCGCAAGGAGCTGGAACAAATTCTTTCCTCCAAACGGTATGCGCATACCTTAGGGGTGGCCTACACGGCCGCAGCGCTGTCAATGGCGCATGGGGAACCTATAGAAAATGCCATGACCGCCGGTCTGTTACACGACTGCGCCAAGTCCATGCACGGTTCAGAATTAGTAGCCATTTGTGAAAAAGCCCGCCTCAACGTGACTGCGGTGGAGCGAAGCAACCCTACGGCGCTTCTCCATGCAAAGGCCGGGGCTTATCTGGCACAGCATAAATATGGCGTGACCGACGACGATATTTTAAACGCCATCCGCTATCACACTACCGGCCGTCCGGATATGAGCAAGCTGGAAAAAATTCTCTATATTGCAGATTATATCGAGCCAAACCGCAAACAGCTTGCAGAGCTTGATCTGATCCGCAGAATCGCTTTTCATGATCTCGACCGCACAATGGAAAAGATATTAGAAAACACGCTTACCCATCTGCGCAGCACGGAGGGGGCGTTAGACGATATGACAATCAAAACATACAACTATTATAAGCAACTATAAAAGACAAGCAATATGAAAAGCTATGTTTGAACAGTTCCTATCTTTAGAAAGGCGTGAATATGAATATGGAAACAAAGGAAATCGCACTTATGGCGGTAAACGCGTTGGAAGACAAAAAGGCGGAAGATATCCGTATCATTGATATCAGTCAAATATCAACCATCGCAGATTATTTTATTATTGCAGACGGCAGCAACAAGAGCCAGATACAGGCCATGGCAGACAATGTGTCGGAAATTTTAGGGAGAGCTGGCGTTAACGTCAGGCAGATTGAGGGCTATCAAAACGCCAACTGGATTCTGATGGACTTTCAAGATATTATTATCCACATTTTTGACCGCGAAAACCGTTTGTTTTATGATCTGGAACGAATCTGGCGGGACGGCGTCCTGATCGAAAAAGAGGCCCTCGCCTAACGAGCGAGAGCCTCCTTCTTCTGACCTAAGCCTTGTTCGATTCTGCCGTATTGCCCGTATACATATAGAATGTGATGATATACAGTCCGGCGATACCCACCAGAGCATAAATGATTCTCGAAAACCATGACATGTTACCAAAGATAAATGCCACAAGGTCAAAGCTGAAAAAGCCGATCAAACCCCAGTTGATAGCACCGATAATCGCAATCGTCAGGGCAAGGCAGTCCAATGCTTTATTTCTCATTTTCCTTCCCCCCTCATAAAGACATCAACCCCTGTATGAAAAAAGAGAGACTGATTTTTCACCGTAATTGCAAAGAAACAGCAATTACGATTACTATGTAGTATGTCTGAAAGACTTTGTCCTATGTAAGAAAAAAGGGTTAAAATATTTCCAGAACTTTTGTTCTTTTTTGGGCTATGACTGTTTTTTTACGACCGGAATCCAGACCTCGTACTTGGCGTTTTGCGGGTCTGGGCTGATATAAACCTCCACATCCGGCCCCTTCCCATATTCATAACCGGAAGTGGGAAGCCATTCCGTTACAATCCGTCTTTCCAGCTCCTGAATGGACTCATTGGTTCCTTCTCCGGGAAAAACAGCCCATACGGCGGCCGGAACCGTATACTCCTCGAAGCCGTCGCCGCTCTTAGAAGTCGATACCGCAATAAAATACCGCCATGCTTCGGAATCATTACAAAGACTGACACCTAGCACTCCCATAGGCGGCGTGTCCATCATGCCAATCAGCTTCTGCAGCGTTCCGTTCTCCGTTATTTCCTGCCATTTAGACGGAATCACCATAAAATTCTGTTCGATGTCCTTATTCAAAGGCACCGATACCCCTACAATCCGAAAACTGTCTTTTGTCTCAATTCGATAATTCATTTCCTCCGCTCCTTTGATTGTTATTTTAAATGAAACAGGAGGAAACGATTTCACGGACACGCCCTCGTTTTTCACTACTGAGGGTGCGATTCCATGAACGGATTGAAAGGCCCTGTTAAACGCAGTGGGAGAGTGGTAACCGTATTTTTCCGCCACATCAATGATTTTCGCATCTTTTTCCCGCAAATCCACGGCCGCAAGCGACATTTTTCTTCTGCGGATATATTCCGACAAGGGAACGCCGGCCATATAAGTAAACATCCGCTGAAAATGATAGGAAGAGCAGCCTGCGATCCGGCCAAGCCGTTCGTAATCAATCGCATCTGTCAAATGCTCCTCTATATAGTTGATCGCTTCATTTAATCTGTCTATCCATTCCATGCCGTAAAATACCTCCTGTCATGCTATAGTATACCGTAGATTTTTCTCTCTTTCCTCTCAATCTCCGTACAAAAAAAGAGAGCATACTAACATCCAGTATGCCCCTTTCGCCCCCATCTCATTAATTTTTATAAAGGCGGAACACGCCGAATACCTTGCCGAGAATCTGGCAGCTATCCACAATAATAGGCTCCATGGTGTCGTTCTCTGGCTGTAAGCGGACATGACCGTTTTCTTTGTAAAAAGTCTTAACCGTAGCGGAATCATCGATCAGCGCAACCACCGTATCGCCGTTATCCGCCGTCTGACAGCTTCTTACAAAAATTTGGTCGCCGCTGTAAATACCTACATTAATCATAGAATCGCCCTTCACCTTAAGGACAAAGGACTCGCCATTTGGCACCATATCAGCGGGAACAGGGAAGTAGCTCTCGATGTTTTCCTCCGCAAGAATCGGCTGTCCAGCCGCAACCTGACCGATCACGGGCAGGGAAACCATCTCCGTGCGCACCATCTGAAAATTATCGTCACAAATCTCTATGGCGCGGGGCTTCGTAGGATCGCGCCTGATGTAGCCGTTCTTCTCCAAGGTCTCCAAATGGGAGTGGACGGAAGAGGTCGATTTCAAATTAACCGCCTCACAGATTTCGCGGACCGAAGGCGGATATCCTTTATTCAAAATCTCATCTTTCATATAATCCAAAATCTGCTGTTGTTTTACCGTGATCTTTCCATGAGCCATATAGTATCCCTATCCTTTCCTAATTTATACTTTTATACTGCGCTGTGTATACTTCTGTTTCCGTAAACGCTATCGTTTCTGTAATGTCTGCGCCTTTATAACGCGTGGTTTCTTTACTTTCTGTTTTTATAGTAACACAGTATTTCTCAAAAGGCAAACATATATTCAGAAAATTTGTTCGATTTTTTTCTAAAATAGTATTGACTTCCGAATGCACGTTCGATATAATGCTTTTATAAAGAACATCCGTTCGCAACATTTGTTCTGTTTTTAGAGAGGAGTTGAAAGAATATGACACCGAGACGCAGAAGACCGCAGGATATCAGAAGTGAAAGAAGAATCCGAAATAACCGCATCCGCAGAAGACGGGAAATGCGGAAAAACTTTCTTATGTTTGTGATGACGCTCTGTCTGATCGTTACCACTTCCGTTGCCGTCAGTTCTTTCCGCTCCAATGCGAAGAACGACGCTTCCAAAGAAACTTATAAATATTTTAAAAGCATCGTCGTGTCGGACAGCGATACGCTCTGGTCGATTGCTGAGACCTATATGGATGAAGAACACTATGACTCGGTCAGCGAGTACATCCGCGAAGTGATGCGCATTAACAGCCTGAAAAACGACGCCATCTATGCGGACGCGCATCTGATTGTGCCCTATTATGCCACGGCGGCCGTCGCGCCGTGACGAAACGATTTCTATCTTTTATTCTTACGGGCAAGAAATAAAGCTATATAAGACAAACAAAAGAACTCTTATCAATAACTCGTTGAAAAGAATAGTCTTTGTGGGCTATAATGATTAACGGGTTATTTTATTTTTTTAAAGAGATACTTTTTCAGGAGATTTCCCATGAAACTTGACCGAATGATCGGTATTTTGTCGATCCTCTTACAAAAAGAAAAAGTGACCGCTCCCTACCTTGCGGAAAAGTTTGAGGTTTCCCGCCGCACCATCAACCGGGACATCGAGGCGCTCTGTATGGCGGGCATTCCGCTGGTGACCGAGCCGGGACAAAACGGCGGCGTCTCCATTATGGAGGGCTTTTCTATAGACCGCACGCTGTTTACCTCCTCGGATATGCAGGCCATTCTGGCGGGACTGCGAGGGCTTGACAGCGTCAGCGGCACAAACCGCTACCTACAGCTTATGGAAAAACTATCCGCAGGCACGTCGAATCTTTTGGCCGGGGATACCCATATGCTGATCGACCTGTCCTCATGGTATAAATCGGCCTTATCTCCGAAAATTGAACTGTTACACGACGCTATCCTAAGCGGACGGCGGATATCTTTCACCTATTTTTCACCGAAGGGGGAGTCCGCCCGCACCGTAGAGCCTTATTATCTGGTTTTCCAGTGGGCAAGCTGGTATCTTTGGGGCTGGTGTGAGAGAAGCGAAGATTTCCGCCTTTTTAAACTGATGCGCATGACGGAGCTTTCCGTAGGAGAAGTTTTTGAAAAACGCGGGTTTTCGCTTCCTGATCTGCGTCCCCGTCACATATTCCCGCCCAAGTTTACCATTCAGGCAAAGATTCATCCCTTATATCAGTGGCGGTTAGTGGAAGAGTTCGGCCCGGAAAGCTTTCAGATTCTGCCTGACGGCATGCTGCTTTTTACCACAGAATTTTGCGATCCGGACAGCGTGGTCGGCTGGATTGCTTCCTTTGGCGATGGTGCCGAGCTATTGGAGCCAGTAGAGCTGCGGCAGAAAGTTCTGGATTTTGCGGAAGGTATCTGCAAAAAATATCGCTCCGATTTCGAAACATGACACACAGTTGTCGTGTTTGCCCTGTTATCATGGATTCATCAAATGAAAGTTCCGCCGCAAAAAGTGAGCAGGCGGGCGTAAAAAGAAAGGATGGATCAAAACTATGGAATATGAAATCGTAACGCTGGAAGAAAAAATCGCCGTCGGCATATCGGCACGGACAAACAACGCGTCTCCCGATATGGGAGCCGTGATCGGCGGCCTCTGGAACCGCTTTTACAACGAGGGCGTCTATGCCTCCATACCAAAAAAAGATAACGCCAAGGCAATGGGCATTTATACCGACTACGCCGGAAATGAAACGGCGGATTATACTTTAGTCGTTGCCTGTGAGACTACGGAAGAACCGCAAGAGGGTGAATTCACTGTCTGTCATATTCCAGCCGGACAATATGCGAAATTTGTGGTTCGCGGCGACATGGTGCAGGCGACAGCGCAGGCATGGGCCGAGATCTGGCAGATGAATCTTCCCAGAGCCTTTCAATGTGATTTTGAGGAATACCAGAACGACGATATGGGAGACCATGCGGAAATTCATATCTATATCGGTTTAAAGGAGACCTGAATATGGCGTTTGACTATAAAAAGGAATATAAAGAGTTTTATCTTCCAAAAAAGAAACCTTCATTGATCACTGTACCGCCTATGAACTTTATCGCAGTCCGCGGCAAAGGCAATCCGAACGAGGAGGGCGGCGCCTACAACCAATCCATCGGCCTTCTCTACGGAATCGCCTTCACCATTAAAATGAGCAAGATGGGAGATCACCGAATCGACGGATATTTTGATTATGTGGTGCCGCCGCTTGAGGGATTGTGGTGGCAAGAAGGCACGGCCGGCATCGACTACTCCCGCAAAGAGGATTTTGAATGGATTTCCATGATTCGTCTGCCCGATTTTGTGACAATGGCGGAATTTGACTGGGCCATAGCGGAGGCTGCGGAAAAGAAAAAGACAGATTTTTCAAAAGTGGAATTTCTGACCTACGAGGAAGGACTCTGCGTGCAGTGTATGCACATCGGTCCCTATGACGACGAACCCGCCACCATAGAAGCTATGGACGCTTTCGCGAAAGAGCAGGGATTTTTACCCGATATGCAGGGGGGACGCCGTCATCATGAGATTTATTTGAGCGACGCCAGAAAATGTAAGTCGGAGAACCTGAAAACGGTGATTCGGCATCCGGTTAAACGGATGAAACCGTAGTACCGCCATAAAATGGCTGGAGAGAAGAGCGCACATGCACTTTGTAACGGCAAAAGGAATCTTATCATCAAAAAACGGAATGAATCTATACCGCGGCTGTTCTCACGGATGTATTTACTGCGATTCCAGAAGCAGATGCTATCACATGGAGCACGCCTTTGAGGACATAGAGGTAAAGGAAAACGCCCTTGCTCTGTTGGAAAACGCCCTTTTGCACAAACGTAAAAAGTGCATGATCGGCACTGGCGCCATGACAGACCCTTATATTCCTCTGGAAACGGAAATCTGCCATGTGCGAAAGGCCCTGCGCCTGATTTATGAGCACGGATTTGGTTTTACCGTTATTACCAAATCAGACCGTATTTTACGGGACATAGACCTTTTACAGAAAATCAACAAAAAGACAAAATGCGTCGTACAGATGACGCTGACAACTTACGATGAGGATTTATGCCGGAAACTAGAGCCAAACGTATGCACGACAAGAGAGCGCGTACAAGCCCTGAAAAAGCTGCATGAAGCCGGAATCCCGACTGTTGTATGGCTGTCGCCGATTTTACCTTTTATCAACGATACAGAAGAAAATATTTCCGGTGTTCTGGATTTGTGTGCAGAGGCAAAGGTTTACGGCGTCATCTGTTTCGGCATGGGGCTGACCCTGCGCGAAGGAAACCGGGAATATTTTTATCAGCAATTGGACCGGCTTTTCCCCGGATTAAAAGAAAAATATATCCGTACATACGGAAATCAATACGTCGTTGACAGTCCAAACAGCCGCCGCCTGATGCGTCTGTTCCACCAAACCTGTGAGAAAAACGGAATGCTTCATAATAATGAAGAAATTTTTCAATATCTGCAGACCTTTGAGGAAAAGGAGACGGCAACGCAGATGAGTATTTGGGATTACTAGCCTAGATCGTATTATGTTATATGCGCAAATCAACTATGAAACAAATACACATTTATTTCATAGTTGACACAGAAAATACCGTTTATCCAGCATACGCCTCAACTTCTGCATTTTTACAATCCCTCAACGCCAAGCTCCTCAAATGCAGCCTCCATCAGCACACAATCACGGGAAACATGTCCGATCAGTCCAAGACTGTCCGATGTTATATAAAAATGAGAATCCAGCGATTCTAAATCCTTCTTTTCCCAGAATTCGTAATCTTTGAAAAATTCTACCCGTGTTTCATCAATTTTCTTCTTCCTATCATCCCCCGGCCACAGTCCCACAAACGCTCCTGTATTGAGCAATGATACAGGCGTCCACCCCTCGCCAACTACATCCCGCAGTTGTAAAACCTTGCCATTTTTCATATTGATGGTAATTCCCTTTTCATCTTCATTCGGATGATTCGCAGCGCGGAAGTAGTTATATTCGAAAATGCGCACGGAAAAATAAGATTCATCCTGCCGTGTAACCACATAATCCCTAAAAATTTCTCCGTACATATGTTCTTTTGGATTCAGCAGGCTTTCTTCATCATTATAATCATAGGAATAAAAAAACGCCGCCCTAAGCTCCGCGTTAATCTGTTCCTCCAGCGCGGCATCCTTTAAATCAACCTGCGGATATTCTATGGTAATATAAACATCCATTCTATCATCATAATAGGTATAAAGATAATGTTTAAAAAAATAAGGCTCAAATGTATTCTCAACACTAGGCGTCAATTTCCAGAAATCGCACTCCACAGGTCCGCTTTCAGAATGGTAACGGATGTCCGACGCGATATCCTGATCTTTGGATATTTGCGCAGAATACACATAATTTTCCCGCATATTCGTTACAAAATCAGAATCTTCTTTCAGATGCCCCCAAGGATTCCCTTCGGGAACATTTTCTGCAAAAATCGGCTCATAAATGCCCTCAAACGTATACCACCCGGTTTCCGCATCGTAAGAGCCAGAAATCCGTTCCTCCCACCATTCGTTTTCTCCCTCAAGCAGAATATCGCAGTAAATATCCTCTATTTCCTTTATCTCCTCAAAATAAGCTTGATAGGTTCCCTCTATACCATAAGTACGGAATCCCTCCTGGATATACAGCGCCATCTGCTGATAGGCATCCTCCTGCTCTGTCGTCTGGCCGCAGCCAGCCGCCAAAGCGCATACCGCCAGAGAACAGATAAGAGATATCACATATCGTAATTTTTTCATCAGGTCTATTCTGCCTCCTGCTTGTCTAATCAATCCATTTCAATTATCCCGCAGCTTAATCGTCCGCGCGGCCTTCCTCCGGTTCTGGTCTTTGATCGCCGCATAATGCTTTCTGGTCGTTCCCACATCCGAATGTCCGAGAACGTCCGCCACCAGATAGATATCCTCGGTTTCCTGATAGAGCGTCGTACCAAAGGTGGAGCGAAGTTTATGGGGCGTGATCTTTTTCTGGGGCACAAACTCCTTTGCATACTTTTCCACCAGATTTTCTACCGCATGGACGCTGATCCTTTTCTTCTGCAAGGAGAAAAACAGGGCGTTTTCTTCTCCCGGCAGAGCCTGCGGCGCGATCTGGGCGCGCGGGCCTTCTATGTAATCCAAAAGGGCTTTTTCTACCTCTTCCCCAAAGTACAAAACCGCCTCGTTTCCGCCTTTCCGGATAATGCGGATGCTGTTTTCCCGAAAATTCACGTCGTTTATGTCAAGTCCCACACATTCCGAAACACGAATGCCCGTCCCTAAAAATAGAGTGACGATGGCAATATCCCGCACCTTTGTCTTTAAGAAAAAGTCTTTTTTCTTTCCGGTCAGCTCCTTTTCATAACTTTCCAGACTGTCCAGAAAAATGGCCACCTCGTCCGGTTCCAAGTGAATAATGGCTTTCTCATGAATTTTCGGCATATCCACCTGCATGGCCACATTTTTGGAAAGCAGCTCCTTCTTAAAGAAATAGTCGAACATACTGCGTAGGGAAGACATTTTCCTTGCGATGCTGTTGGCCCCGTTTTTCTGCTCCCCATTTTCCGATTCATAATATTTCAGATATTCCTGATATTCCTCAATATCAAGGGCCGTCAGGTTATCAAGGTCACTCAGCGTCACTTCCCGCACGGCCTTATCTTTTAAAGCTGGATTTTTATCAATCAGAAAACGCAGGAATACCTGAAAATCATAGGCATAGGAAATTCTCGTCTTCGCGCTGGATTTCTGCTCGATGGCCCGGAAATAATCCCGCGTATACGGCGGAAGTTCCTCCAAAAGCCCGCGAAGCTGTAAAATATAACCCGTTTCCCTTTTTTCATGGTAAGTACGATTTTTTCCCGCCATTTCCTTTTTTCTCCATTATCCTTTGTTATTTTTTATCCCACCCTGCGATACCGCTGTCTAAAATCGCCGTAAACATCCGTTCTTTGACCCCTGGCGCTTCCAGATTGATCTGCTGAACCATGTTTTTCACTGTCTCCCGCTTGGTATGCCCGTCCGCCGGACAGGGGCTTTTGACAACGGGAACGTTATTTTTCCGTACAAAGCCAATCACATCCGCCTCATTCATATAGATCAGGGGCCGTATCACTGTAATCTGCGTGCGGTCCAGATAGGTCACGGGCCGGAAGGTATGAAAGCGCCCCTCATAGATCAATGACATCATCATAGTTTCCACCACATCGTCCTTGTGATGCGCATAGGCCACTTTGTTACAGCCCGCCGCCTTCATGGCGTCGTTAAGCGCGCCCTTTCGCATCTTTGCGCACAGGGAACAGGGATTGGATTCCAGCCTGTCCTCAAAGATGATTTTACCGATATCCGTCTTGACGATATGATATTCCACGTCCAGTTCCCGGCATAAATTTTCGATTCCGGACAGATCCAGATTCCCGAATCCCAAATCCACTGTCACCGCAGAAAGTTCAAAGGGATGAGGATAAAAACGCCGCAGTCCCTGCAAAGCATAGAGAAGCGTCAGGCTGTCCTTGCCGCCGGAAATACCGACGGCAATCCGGTCGCCCGTCTCAATCATATGATAATCATCCACAGCCTTTCTGGTAAGGCTCATTACCTGTTGCAGTTTCATCTATGCGTTTCCTGCGCTTTCGTTCACATTTTTGCAATCTGCTTTGGATTGCTCTTGTGTCTCCACTGCCAAATTGCTATAATATGATTATATCATTTTCTGTCAACTGACAAAAGAACTGATAAATAGAAGTAAAGAGGCTGTGTAAATGAAATTCAAATTTGAGAAAAAATATTTATATTGGGGATTAACCGGCTTTCTGGCTCTTGCTGGCGCGATCCTCTTCTATTACATTCTCTTCCACCGCTCCAATTTCATGGGCGGGATCGGCAAATTCATCACCATTGCCATGCCAATTATCGACGGTTTTGTATTGGCGTATCTGTTTACGCCCATTTTAAATATGCTGGAAAAGAAACTGATCAAACCGCTCTGTGTGAAAGCCGGTCTTTCCATGACGCCCAAGGTGAAAAGCCGTATCCGGGCTGGCTCTATTCTTGCCACGCTGGTGATTGTTCTTCTTGTGGTTTATGAGCTTTTTGCGCTGATTATTCCGGAAGTTGTAAGGAGCGTACAGAGTATTATTTTCCAATTTCCTATTTATGTCAATAACCTTTCCAACTGGGCGCTTCTGCTTCTAAAGGACAATCCGGATCTGGAGGCCACCGTAGATGCGTTGATTAACCAATATTCCACAAAAGTAATGGAGTATGTGAATACCAATCTCCTGCCCCATATCAATGAAGTTTTAAAAACAGTTTCCCTGAGCGTCATCGGCGTATTTAAGGCGCTCTGGAATCTGGTGATCGGCTTTATTATTTCCATCTATCTGCTTGGAAGCAAAGAAAAGTTTGCCGGGCAGGCCAAGAAAATTGTCTATGCAGTGTTTGACCGCAACGCCGGAAACGAACTGGTATCTAATTTCCGCTTTATCCACAGTACCTTTATTGGCTTTATCGGCGGTAAAATCATAGATTCCATTATCATCGGCATTATTTGCTTTGTCTGCACCAGCATTATTGGCACGCCGTACTCTATTCTGGTAAGCGTGATCATCGGTGTGACCAATGTCATTCCCTTTTTTGGCCCATGGATCGGCGGCATTCCCAGCGCCCTTCTGGTATTGATGGTCGATCCCAAACAGGCGTTATATTTTGGTATTCTCATTATTTTTATTCAGCAGTTTGACGGCAACATCCTCGGCCCGAAAATCCTTGGCGATTCCACCGGTCTTTCGAGCTTCTGGGTTATCTTTTCGATTACCATTTTTGGAGGACTCTTCGGCGTTCTCGGCATGATTGTGGGCGTACCGATCTTCGCCGTGTTCTATGCAGGCGTCAAGTCCCTTGTGAACCGGTACTTGCAAAAGAAAAATCTACCCACAGATCTTGGACCCTATATGACGGTCGGCAGGATTGAAGAATCCATGGCCTTTACGGAGTATGTGCCGCCTGTTAAGAAAAAGAGCAGCGGCAAACAGCAAGAAACAAAAAAGACGGCCGACAGCGAAAACAAGTCCCAAAAATCTTAGGAGGAAAACTTATGCTAGGCACAATTATTTTTACCACTCTTGTCGTGCTTGTTATCTTTTTCTACATGCGCCGTAAAGCCAAACAAAACCGCCGCCGGTTAGAAGACCTCAACAGCGTGCGGGATTTCCATGCCTCCTACGACCGCATCAGGACACACAAGAACGTAAGGGACAGACAAAACAACTATCAGACCTATGTAACCAAATATAACAGCACAGAAGACTACCGAGAAAAACGATAAGGGAGCGAAATAACCGCTCCCTTTTTCCGAGTCTGCAAAATAAATCCCGCAATCGAATCTCACTCGATTTATTATCTATTTTCAAAATCCTCCACAAACTGCGTAATCAGCTTCACGGTTCCATCGATGCCGAGCCGGCTGCTATTGACGGAGAGGTCATAGCTGTCGACACGCCCCCATTTCTTGGAAGAATAATAGTTGTAATAGCTCTGACGCTGCTTATCCTTCTTGTTCATCATGTCGATGGCCTTCTGCTCGCTATTGATATCCTCGAAGCGCTCCATAATCCGCTTCGCCTTGCATTTTTCATCCCCGTTGATAAAAATATGCAGACAGTTCTGATAATCATGCAGCGCATAATCCGCACAGCGCCCCACAATCACACAAGGCCCCTCGGATGCAATCTTCTTGATCGTATCAAACTGCGCCAGAAATACCTTATGGCTGATAGGCATATCCACGAAGGAGGATGAATTATAGCCGAAGGAATACGTGTCCATGACCAGATTATAGAGGAACGAATTCGTCGGCCTTTCGTCATGGCTCTGGATCATCTCCTCACAAAAACCGCTCTCTTTTGCCGCCCGCGTCAACAGATCCTTATCATAAAATTTAATTCCAAAGTGTTCCGCCACTTTTTTACCGATCTCACGGCCGCCGGAACCGAACTGACGTCCAATCGTAACAATTGTATTCATAGATGCATCCCCTTTCTATACTCCCCACATTATGATATTTTCCTTAAGCGTTCTTTTTCTCCTTTTACCCTGTCAAGTTCCATTACATTGACATCCTTATTCCCTATATTAATCGTCTGTTACATGATTATTATAGCAGAAATTAGGAAAAATAACAAGAGGGCAGAAACCTCTGCCCTCCCCCATACATCAGTTTTTCTCAAGTTTCATAACTACATCAACATAGACATATACATGCTGCCCATCGCTCAAGGTAACTTCCGTCGGACCCCCTTCATAAGATATCCCATCGTAAACGGTAAAATTCATGCTGCTGTTATCCAAAGTTTTGTCCGCAACCGTAACGTCATAGGGTGCAGCCGTCATCTGATAAGTTCCCGGCACAATATCATATCCCACCAAATATTCACCCGCAGAATAGACATAAGCGCCCTCTTTGTCTTCCGCCTCATAAACTGGCTGCTCACCCGCTTTCACGAAATTGGCTCCAATGACCCGGATATAGCTTCCCTCTTTCAACTCAAGATAAGAACGCCGAACCCATGCGCCCACCTCTTTATCATGAAAATCTGGCGTTTGACTGCTGTAAATATAATAGATCGGCCTTTCATTTGTTCGATATACGGGGTCATTGGATTCAAAGAAATACATTCCCGGTTCCAAATCCCGTCCTACCAGATAAATGCCCTCTGGATAGACATCCATCCCATTTTGTTCCGCATATTTATTTTCAAGTGATATAGGAGAAGGGACTGCCGTTTCCTCATAATCCCTGTATTTTTCCTCACGCGCTGCCTGCGCTCCCTCTGTCAGTTCTTGCTGTGTCTGATTCCAGAGAAACCAGATACCGCCGCCTACGACAACAAAAGCGATAGCCAGTTCAATCAAAATCTTAAGTTTTTTCTTTAGCGGGGAACGTATAAAATCAATGATAACCAGAATCAGGCAAATAATCACGACTGCCACACACAGTATCACGACAACGATATCCCCATTGACCCAGGTCCCGTCTCCTTGAATGCTGTCCTGCTCAGCCTCCATAAAAAGCCTTTTCGCATACTCCCATATTTGCTCTGCCCGTTCCCTCATTCCTACAGCTTCCGCGGGTATATCCGCTGTCACAGAGGCAGGCGTATTTTCCGCGTCCTCTTGCATCACGACTTCAAATGTGCCGTCTGCCTGCCGTTCCAATGCATATTCTGGCCTAAGGAACTCTTTCATTTTGTCACTGGAAAATCGACCGCCCTTTACCTCTATGACACTCTCGTAAAAATCCGTATACACTTCCTTGACCGGTGATTTCATTTCGGTCATATATTCCCCGCCCATAATAATGACCTGGCATTGCTCCGTCATGAAAAGCTGCTGTACCGAATGAATCGTTCCGTTGAGATACACTTTATTACACCGAAACATCGGCCCTGCATTCTCGCTCTCAATCAACCCGTCAATCTGTGTCTGCGCGCCATATACAAATAAATGGCAAAGCGGATTATTTTCGCCCTCTTCCGCCTCGTCCCGCACAGGATCGCCTTCAATCCGGATCGTCGCCCCCTCTTCCACGATAAATCGATCCTCCGGATTACTTACATTGAGAAAGCTGCTCCCCGGAATTGTGAGCGTTACGCCAGAGGCAATGGTAAGACTGCCGTCATACCAGTTAAGATAAGTATCCTCAGGCAGGGTATAGTCCTCCGTCAAGGTCATGTCTCCTTCGTTGTGGTAAGCTTCCCCTCCTTCATATTCCACATTCTCCATGAGATCCTTGCTCTCTTTTGCAAAGACCTGTCCATCAGAGAAACTACTGAAAAAAAGAATCGTACCCAGACCTACCGCAGATAAAAAAACAGACGGAGCTTTCTTATTATGATACATATGTTCCTTGCCTTCTCCCTTTCAAAACCGTTGCGCCACTTTTTCTGCATGAAGCTTCGTATAAAAAAGCAGCCTCCTGTCAGTATTATACGCTAAGAGGCTGCTTTTGCATATTACAATTTATCTCTTCTTTGTTTTCAACACTATGTATCGTATTTCCTTTACGCTGTTTTCTTCTTCATAAACAGTGTCTGAAAACCTTCAACTACCAGAATAACTGCCAGTACAGCCATCGCTGCCGCAAAGACAAGCTGGAACCAATCGCCCCATGCTGCCGCTCCCTGACCGATCATGACAAGCTTATTCTTTACAGTAATTACAAGGCTTGTGAGTGTTGCCGCTAGCATAAATACCATGGGCACATAGAACATCTTATTGTTCTTGCCTGCATTGCCAAGCCATGCCGCCACAGCCATCAAAGCGATACCCGCTAACAACTGATTAGCCGCTCCAAACAGGCCCCAAATCTGGCTCAAGCTCAAACCGCCAAGTACGCATCCGATGATTACCATGATCGCCGTCCCTACCAGCGGGTGTGCAAGCGCCTTACGTACGCCTTCTGCATCCTTATAAGTTGCCTCATTCTTCTTTAAGAACAACTCGGAGAACATAAAACGGCTCAGACGTGTACCGGTATCCAGACTTGTCAATGCGAATACAGATACAGCCAGTGTCAATAACGCATAGATTGTGCCATAAACGACACTTGTCTCCGTCCCAAACATGGTTGCAATACCTGCCGCAAACGCTGCGGAAGGAGAACCAAACTCACCGCCTGTATACTTCTCGAATACCATACCCACTGCGATCAGGGATACAATACCAAGCGCGGATTCAATCAGCATGGAGCCATAACCAATCGGCTTCGCATGCGCTTCGCTGTCAAGCTGCTTGGAAGATGTTCCAGTAGAAATCAAGCTGTGAAAACCGGAACATGCACCGCAGGCTACCGTGATAAACAATGCCGGGAACAGCGTTCCAATACCAGTCTTCCATCCGGCAAACATCGGAATGGTGAAGGTTGCCGTGCCGGTAAATGCCGACAGAAAGATACCTAAAAGCGCAACGATCATCATAGCATAAAGCAGGAAACTGGACAAGTAGTCACGAGGCTGTAACAAAATCCATACTGGAACCAGAGACGCCACTGTGATATACACACCAATCAACACAATCCATGCGGTACGGCCCATGATCAGACCTACGTTCAGACCAAGAACAACAATCAGAACGATACCAACAATACCGCCAATGGTCGCCGGCACGGTCCCCACATGAAAACGATTAGTTACAATACCATAAATAATTGCCAGCACAATAAACAGCACAGAGATCATTGCCGTAGTCTGATTACCGGTCGGATTTGTGGTAAACCCAAATCCTCCTTCCGCTGTGAAGAAAGTACCTGCCACAACGTTTACAAAGGAAGCGATTACCAAAATCAACACTAACAATGCAAAAATAGTAAAAAGCTTCTGCGCTCTGGAGCCCATGGAATCTTTGATGATCTCACCAACGGATTTACCTTCATGACGAACGGATGCAAACAGAGAACCAAAATCCTGAAGTCCGCCGAAGAAGATACCGCCAATAATACACCACAAAAACACAGGCAGCCATCCGAATACGGAAGCCTGAATCGGTCCGTTGATCGGACCCGCACCTGCAATGGACGAGAAATGATGTCCCATCAGAACTGCCGGAGGAGCGGCCACATAGTCAACGCCATCCTCCAACTCTACTGCAGGAGTCTTTCTTGAGGGGTCAACGCCCCACTGCTTTGCCAGCCAAGAGCCATAGACAACATATCCTATGACAAGCAGGACAATCGCAGCAAGAATGATTAAAATTGCTGTCATTTTTCCTTCTCCTTTACATAAAAGTTTAGATAATATTGCGAATGAGCTTTTTATAACTCCGGCCAACGCGGTTATACACCGCCCGTCCGGAAGACTGCTCAACAGCAACCAAACGATAATGACTCCATCCCTGCAAGCCAAGATGGTAGCTCTTATAGTGACGAAGCTTTGGAATCATTTTAAATGCTTCATCAGATATCTTTTCTGCGACAATAAACAAAGAAACGTCCGTATTGCGATGGTCTTTGTGGGGCCTTACCCGCTCCATGCCGCTTACCCATGCCGCTTCATCAAGGTGCAGTAGTAAAGCGCTGTCCAAAAATTTTTCCTTCGCAAAATAAATATATTCCCTTGATTCCGCTTCTGCAAGTACAGCGCTTTTTACTAGAAAAAATTGCTCGTCATGGGTATGAAATTCTGCCTCCGCCGCAAAAGGCGCCGCCACATCTTCTCTTTTCACATTGTAATATACTTGAAAAGACCGAAGCAGTTTATCAAACATCTCATCTACAGTCATTTTACGATCCTATATCTTACTTTTTTGTGGTTTTTCCGGGGTAAACTCTACATCCGGCAGACGCTGCTTCAATTCTTCTAACAAAATCTTCCCAGCCTTTGCTCCTGGCAATTGAATCTGCGCTGCTTCCCCCTTATCCGTACAAATCACCAGATTTTCCACTTCCAAATCGCCTCTGCCACAGCATAGCTTAGCTGGAACCAACATTACCCTGCGAAAACACCGCCGGATATCTGCATAGGGAATATAATAGATTTTGCGTAAACGCCGAAAATACAAACATCCATTACCAATACGGACTATGCCAATTTCCCGGCTTTCTTTATAATCCTGTGCCATGTTCCGTTTATCCGCAGCTTCCGTCCCTTCCAAACTGTAAAATTTCATGCAGCGCTCCAAAAAAGTGAATGAAAAAAGGTATCCGCAAAGGGATACCTAACCTGTATTTAATACCTCTTTGTATCAGTCACTTAACTATATTATGTAATATAACAGCAAGCAAAACAACTATATATTGTGTTTCAAAATGCTAACAAAATAAATTATACGCGTAAAATCAGTAATTGACAAGTATTTCGCTTATAATTTTTTAAAAAAAATTAATAATTTATTCATATTTATGCTATTTCTGGATAAAAAAATTCATAAAATCTCTAAAAGATGGGTAAAATACGCGGGCAGAGGAGCCTTTACCTCCGTATATGCCTGTGTCCTCGGATGCACAAACCCAAGCGTATAAGCATGAAGGGTCTGTCCCTCCAAATGAAACGGACTCTTTCTCGGCCCATAAATCTCGTCGCCAAGGAGAGGATGCCCGATGGAGGTCATATGCACCCTGATCTGATGCGTTCGCCCCGTCTCCAATCTGCACTCAATGTAAGTATATTCCCGGAAACGCTCTAGCACCCGGTAATGCGTAACGGCATCTTTTCCGTTTTTTTCATTGATGGCCATCCGCTTTCTGTCCCGCTCGTCCCTGCCGATAGGCGCGTCGATCGTACCTTCCTCCCCAGACACTACGCCCCATACGATGGCCCGGTAGTTTCTGTTTAGGGAATGGGCTTTGAGCTGCGCGGCAATGGCCTGATGGGCAAAATCGTTCTTACATATCATGAGGGAGCCAGTCGTGTCCCTGTCGATCCGATGGACAATCCCCGGCCGCAGTACGCCGTTAATCCCGGAAAGCTGCCCTTTACAATGATACAGCACCGCGTTTACCAGCGTGCCGCTGTAATGGCCCAGCGCTGGGTGTACCACCATGCCCTTGGGCTTATCGACTACCAGAACGTCCTCGTCCTCATAGAGAACAGACAGAGGAAGATTCTCCGCCTCGATGGCCGGCTCCACCGCCTCTGGAATCTGAAACGATACCTCGTCGTCCACACGGAGCCTGTAATTAGCCTTGCAGGGCTGCCCGTTTACAAGAGCCAATCCTTCCTTAATGCACTTTTGAATATAAGAACGGGAAAGGTCCGGAACCGCGTCGCTTAAACTTTTGTCAAGCCGCTCCTCCTCTCCCGCTTCGATCTGGTAACTGAATAACCGTTCCATTCCCTAACCTCAACCCTTAAATTCCCGGTATTTCTTTTGCTTAAAGCTGATAAAATACAAATCCTTCTCCTTGTAGACAAACAAAAGCAGAAAAAGCAGGATCACGGCGGAAACCGCCGCATAAATGTCCGCTATATTAAAAATCGGGAAATTGATCCGCACAAAATAGATAAAATCCACCACATAATCATAACGCACGCGGTCTATCATATTGCCAATGGAGCCGGCCACGATCAGGCTGAACAAAAAATGCAGAATCGTGTATTTTTTATGATCCGGCAGTTTCAAAAGCACATAGCCGACCGCCGCCAAAATCACAATCGCCACAAAGACAAAGAATATCTTCTGATTGGGAAGCACGCCGAAAGCCGCTCCCTGATTTTCCAGATAGTTAAGCTCCAGAATTCCGTTGATCAGATTGTAGGCCGGTTTATCCTTCAAAAAAACCACGGCCCAATGCTTGGTGTACTGGTCAAAAAATATCAAGCCCGCAATCATCAAAAGATCCAGAAGCAGAAAAAATTTTTTCTTTACGCTCATTCCTTCCTATCCTCTTCGCTGAAACAAATTTCTTTCACAGCCAGAATGATTTCCTCATCAGTGACGGTTCTGTCCACAAAAGCCTTACCCACTTTTTTTAGCAGTACAAACTTAATCTGCCCGCCGTCCATTTTTTTATCCGACTTGGTGAGTGCAAGAATTTCCTCCGGATCAATATCGTCGATGCTGATCGGCAGGTTAAAAGGCACAAACATATCCCGTACCTCGTAATACTCCTCCATGGAAATATTCTCGCGCTTCCATGCAATGTAAGCCGCCGCTACCATGCCGAGCGCGATACATTCCCCGTGCAGCATCTCAAAATGTTTTGCTTTCTCAATCGCGTGTCCGATGGTGTGTCCGAAATTTAAAAGCGCCCGGTCTCCCTGCTCCTTCGGGTCTTTCTCCACCACGAGCTTCTTGACGCCGCAGCTTCGCATCACCATCTCCTCGCAGACATCCATATCCCGGTCGTGGATCTCATACATATGATCCAAAAGCCACTCGTAAAAAGCGGCGTCCTTAATCAGGCCGTGTTTCATCACTTCGGCAAAGCCAGCGTAAAACTGCCTGTCGTCCAGTTCTTTGAGAACGCCAACATTCATATAAACCAGCTTTGGCATATAAAACGCGCCCACCATATTTTTGTAGCCGTCGAAGTCCACACCCGTCTTACCGCCGATACTGCTGTCCGACTGGGCGATCAGGGTCGTGGGAATCTGTACAAAGTCGATTCCCCGCAGATAAGTGGCCGCCGCATAGCCGGTAACGTCTCCCACCACGCCGCCGCCCAACGCCACAAGCAGGTCTTTTCTGTCAAACTTCTCCTCAATCAAATGTTGATAGATCTTTTTCACCGTGTCTAACGTCTTATGCTCTTCCCCCGCCGGAAAAGCGTGCAGAATCGCCTTTTTACAACAGCCGGAGAGAATATTTTTTACTTCCTCCCCGAAAAGACGCTCCGTGTTACTGTCACAGATCACAGCCACCTTGCGCTCCTGCGTTTCAAAAGCCGAAAGCTCGTCGGCAAGCAGACTGAAATCTCTTGCAAATACAATGTCATAGCAAGGTTTTTTCTCATAATTAATCGTCATTCGATTCGCCATGGTTTCTTCTCCTGTGTTTTGTTTAAAATGAAAAGACAGGGGTTTTTCCCCTGCCCTTTTTAAAATCCGTTGTCAATCGGCACATCGAAGGAGCCGGACAGGATATCCTGAAAATCGCCGGATATATCCACGCTGGCCGGCGTAATAATGAAAATATAATGAGATATCTTCTGTAGATTACCCGACATCGCAAAGCAGGAACCAGATGTAAAATCAATAATCCTCTGTGCAATATCCACATCAAGTCCTTCCAGATTCAAAACCACCGTCCTATTTGCCAGAAGCGTTTCCGTAATCTCCCTCGCATCCTCTACCGTCGTCGGCTTGATCACACAGACCTCCATACCGGCTCCCATCTTTTTCGTCTGTCTAAGAGGCGTCACCTTCGGCGTCAGCTTCCGGACCTTGTCATCCTCCCCGCCCTCCGAATCTTTCTGGGCGGCTGGCTTACGCGCTAATTCCGGCTCATCGTCATAGAAGTCATCATCGTAATATCCGTCGTCCTCTTCCTCGCTCAATTTCATGGCGCTTATAAACTTGTCCATAACACCCATTATAAAATCCTCCATCTACACTTTGATTTTATGTAAATTTAAATCGCCGTATATTCTCTCTCTCCAAATATGCCCGTACCGACTCTAATGTAAGTCGCACCCTCTGTTATCGCGACTTCATAGTCTCCGGTCATTCCCATCGAAAGTTCCTCCATAAAAACATTATCAATGTTTTTATGTATTATGTCAACATAAATTTGCTTTAATTTTTCGAAATATGGTCTATTTTCTTCCGAATCTTCTACATATGGTGCTATTGTCATCAATCCCTTGACCCTAACATGGGGTAATTTTGCGATTTCCTCCACCAGTGAACGCACTTCCTCCACGGTCGTTCCAAACTTGCTCTCCTCCTCCGCCACATTCACTTCCACTAAAATATCAACCGTTATGTTTTTCTTGGCCGCCTCTTTCTCGATCTCCTGCGCCAGCCTGAGTGAGTCCACGCTGTGAATCAGAAACACTTTGTCCACAATATATTTCACTTTATTGCGCTGTAAATGCCCAATCATATGCCAACGGATATCTTTGGGCAGCGCCTCGTACTTGTTTACAAGCTCCTGCACCTTATTCTCCCCGAAATCGCGGCAGCCGTAACGATATGCTTCTTCCAGCGCAGCCAGAGGCTTCGTCTTGCTTACCGCAATCAGTTTCACCTCTGAAACTTCCCGCCCGCAGGTTTGAATGGCTTTCTCCATGCGGCTTTTCACCGTATCCAAATTTTCCTTGATTCCCATTTTACCCTCTCACTCGTAGATAAATTGATTGTCTTTTACCATTTCGGCGTTCAACACAATATAATCGTACACACTCAGGCCATAGTTCGTGTTGGACTTCACCACGGAATACTCTTCGTTGTCATACAATATACTGATCTGTTTAAAGTCCGCGTAGCCCTTATTGATATTGTATACCCCTTTCAGCGTGCCTGTTTTGTGTATGGCATATTTTTCTCCAGTCTCCGGCATCACGATATAGTTGTTGGCCCGGAGTGTGGAGTCGTCTAAATAGTATTCCGTCTCCGTCTCCTCATAAATCTCCGTCTCCACAAACTGGGTCGTCGCCTCGCCTTCCTCGTTGTAGGTTTCCAGAAGCACGCCGTCGTTGCCGTTCGGGCCGCCCTTTGTCACATAGGACTTTGGCACAATGAAAAACTCCTTTGTCACAATGGCCGAATTGGGTATCTTAAGCCCAGTCTCTTCATCCAGCAAAAGCTCTATGTCAATAAACCGGTCCGTACAAAAGGTAATCATGGAGTTGGTAAAGGTGAGGGACACAAAAGTGTCTCCGGCCTCGTTTGTATAGGAAGCCGCCTGTCCCCATGCCGTATATTGGTTTTTCAGGAAGCGCACCTCCACATACCCTTTCTCCTCATTTACAAGCCGGTCCGCCAGCTCCTTATCCGCCTGAATAACAATAGACCAGTCCTCCCCCGTGGCCAGCTTATAGACCGGATCGCCTGCGGCAACCAGCCCATTATTGACCATATAGTTCCGTTCGTAGGCTTCTTCGTCAAAAAGTTCCGCCGTCATGTCCTCTAGCTTCAAATGTTCGTACCCGTCCGTGGAATAGAGCACGATACCGCTGTTTGCCGCGCGGCGGTAATTGATCAGCACTGTGCCGGAGGCGTCGTTTAAGGCGTCCGCATTCTCTAAAATATTATAGTTTGCCAGCTTGAGCGCCATGCTCTCCATGTTATGACGGAAATTATAGACCTCGTCAAACTGTTTCCGGTCAAAACCGTGCACAAAAGCAGTAATATCCGTCTTAATCTGGGCGAGATCGCTGTCGGAAAGAGAGTTCTCCCCGTTGGCTCCCGCCTTGATGTAATCGGACAGCCGCCCGGTTTCATCCACCGTATAGACCAGATCGCCAACCGCCGTGCGTTCTCCTTCGCGGGCAAAATAATTCACGTAACCGGCGTCCTGCCCGGTCACAACTTCCTCCTGTCGCAGCGCGATCCCCCTATAGATGCTGTTTGAGGTAAGCGACCCTTCCTGCACGCTGTACCGGACGATATGCTCTGTCCTGAAATACATGACCACACAGATCACCACATAGACAAGAATGACCGCAAAAACCATCATGCCGATGTTCAGATTGATCGGCTTCCTGTATTTAGTTATCTTATTCCGGTTATCCGCCAACTAAAAACCTCCTGTATCTATGCGGGCCTGCGCAAAGAAAACCCCGGAAGCGTCCTCCGAGGTTTTATGGCATTGTCTCTATATAGATTATGTACATATCAGAGGGATACAATTACATTTTTACGCATGCTCTCCGGAAGCTCACTCTCGTCACGAGATACGCTGATCACAAAATCCACATGAAACTTCTCGCTGATCTTCTCAATCTTAGCGACAACTTTCTCCAGTTCGTCCGCCTCCATACATGCGATTTTCATAAAGCTGTCAAAATACATCTGCTGTAAATCATGGTCCTGAGAGATAATACCGCATACAAAACCGATAAACTCATCGCTGTCCGTCACCAGATACTCCGATACGTCAATGAGCCTGATCTTATTATTCAGCTCAAACATATGTTTCGTACTCTTGTCCAGATACACGACATTGCCCTGTACATCCTTAATCTCCGTGTTTACTCTATCCAGTAAATGCTTGGTCTTACCCTTTCCTTCCCTTCCTACAATAAACTGAACCATGTCGATACCCTCCTAGTGTAAAATATTAAACTACCCTGATCTCAATTATACAGGAAATCCCTTGAAAAAACAACTACCTTATTTGATGATGGAAAGCAAATCCCCCATATCGGAATATAGTCCCTCCCGTGACTCGTCTTTCAATATCACGGATATGTAAGAAGCCCCGTTACTGCTTCTGGACAGTAGAATCAAACAATGCCCCGCCGCGTTGGTGGTTCCGGTTTTTCCTCCCACCACAGTCACATTTGCCGGCGCCTCATAAGTTCCCCGCAAAAAGAGGTTCGAATTTTCCATTTCCAATGACTTTTCGGAACCGTCGGACGCCGTATATACCGTGCTGTAGGAAGTCATCTGTATGATCTGGTTAAACAGCTCGTACTTTAACGCCTCCTGAAAAATCAAATAAAGGTCATAGGCCGTCACGTAATGCCCTTCCTCCGTAAGCCCGTTGGGATTCATAAAATGACAGTTTGTGGCGCCGATTTTCTGCGCCTCCTGATTCATGAGTTCCACAAAATGCTCCACGGTGCCCGGGCCTCCTACGGAAGCCGAAACCCCCTCCGCAATCAAAATAGCGGCGTCATTACCGGAATAAATCAGCAGCGCATGCACCGCCTGATCCATCGTCATCTTATCTCCCGGCTTCAAACCACAGAGCACTGCTCCCGATTCCTTAACAAGCACATTTTCTGAAGCTGTGTAAATATCGTCCGGCGAACCGTACTTTAAAGCCACAAGAGCCGTCATTACCTTCGTCAGACTGGCCGGATTCATCTGGTTATTGGCATTTTTCGCATACAGCGTCTCCAAGTCCTTCGTGTTAAAGAGCGCGGCCGCGCCTACCTGCTGCAGATCGGGGCCGCCCGCCGTCACATCCTTGGGCGCCACGCACAGCTCCTTCGCAAAAGGCTCTATGGTCTCCCGATTGGTAATGTTAAAAAGCTGATAGCTGCTGACATTCCCCTGCTCTTCGTACGCCATGTCATACTTTGTGCCCCCGCAGCCCGTAAGAACAAGAGCCGCCGCAGCAGCCATCAAAGCGCACAATATTCGCTTTCTCGCCGAGGCTGCTGAAAGCAGTCCTCGTGATCGAGCTTTGCTCGATCGGTTATTTATACATTTCACGCCACTCAAGGTCTCCTCTGTCGAGAGATTTGATCAAAAGCTCTGCGGACGCCAAATTCGTAGCGAGCGGAATATTATGCCTGTCACAGAGCATGACCACATTGTTTACATCCGGCTCATGGGACTTCGGGTAAAGCGGGTCCCTTAAAAAAATCACCAGATCGATCTGGTTGTGCTCAATCTGCGCGCCGATCTGCTGAGCGCCGCCCAAATGCCCCGCCAGATACTTGTGAATGGTCAGATTGGTCACTTCCTCGATCAGCCTTCCCGTCGTTCCCGTCGCATAAAGCTCGTTTTTACTCAAAATTCCCCGATACGCAATGCAGAAATTCTGCATCAGTTTTTTCTTTGCATCATGTGCGATCAATGCGATATTCATTTTTGCTAACACCCCTGTCGTTTTTACATTGTAGTCGTACATTCAGTACAAAACCAATTCCGATGTAGAGACTCACAAGCGAAGTGAGCCCGTAGCTTACAAACGGAAGCGGAATTCCCGTGTTCGGGCTTGCCCCGGTAGCCACCGCGATATTAAGCATGCCCTGAAAGCCGACCAACACTGCAACCCCCGCCGCTATGATTGTGCCGGCTAAATCTTTTGCCTTCCTAGCTACCATAATACATTCAATTGAGATGAAAATCAACAGCACAATTACAGTACAGCCCCCGACAAACCCAAATTCTTCCCCAATTACCGCATAAATAAAGTCCGTCTCCGCCTCTGAAATAAAATTTCCGTTTTTCACGGAACTGATCTCGTTGGTGTTGTAACCCTTGCCGTATAGCATACCGGAACCAATGGCCATTTCGGAATTGGTCTGCTGATAAGCCTCCGTGGTGGCGTATTCTTCCGGATAAAGCCACGCTAAAATACGTCTCTGCTGGTATTCGTCAATAATCTGCTGATCCGGCTGTAAAATCAGCGTCAGCGTAATGACAAAGGCCGGCACCGCCACGGAAATCACTAAAATCACGTATTTCCAGCTCACGCCGCCCACAAACATCACCACGCAGAACAACAGCACCACCATAATGCTGGTGGAGAGGTCCGGCTGTTTGAGAATCAAATAAATCGACGGCACAAACAGCGCCACGCAGCTTCCAACAATTCGGAAGTTTCCCATCTCCTCCTTATGTTTCATGATAAACTGTGCATAAAATAAAATCAATAGAATCTTAGCCGTTTCGGAAGGCTGAAATTGAATGCCGAAAAGATTTAACCACCGCTGCGCGCCGCCGGCCTCAACGCCCGCCACCCGCACTAACCACAAAAGCGCAATATTTGCCGCATACATAATCCAGTAAAATTTCAGAATCACGGAATAATCAAACAGGGATATCACCAGCATCAGAAAAAAACCAAAAACTGCCCCTGCGGTCTGTCTTGACTGCAAAGATTCCTTGGCGCTGCCGATGGCCATAACGCCGATGGCGGTAATTGCCACCACCAAAATAATCAATTTAAAGTCATAATCCCTGATGTGATAATGTTTCAGCATATATCTTCCTTCATCCTGTTGTGCCGAGGCTGCCGCAGGCAGTCCTCGTGATTAAGCGAAGCTTAATCGGGTCATTGTTTTAGATCCAAAATCGGTATATTCGCATAGAGCGTCGGATTTTTGATTCCATGCCCCTTGCCGCTCGTTTGTGTAATCTGTATCTCCATACTCTTGGCATCTATCTTCATGTACTTGGATATCACCTTAGCAATATCGTTTTTAATCATCTCCATCATCTCCTGAGAGCAGTTTACCCGATCGGATATAAGCAGAATCTTCAGCCTATCCTTCGCTATCTCTCTGGAGCTTCTCCGTTTTAGCAGATTTTTAAACACTCTGATCCCCCCTAACCTTTATGGAAAATACCCGTTACCTTGGTCCAAAACGAAACGTTCCTGTCAAAATCCATGAAAGGAACTTCCTCGCCCATCACCCGGAGGCAGATATTCTGGTATGCCTTTCCTGCAAGCGTATTGCTCCCGACTAACGGTTCGCCCTGATTTGTGGCGATCACCACATTCTCATCGTCCGGCACCCTTCCGATCAGCGGCAGTGACAGGATATCCACCACATCCTCTGAGGACATCATATCGCCGCGCCTGATCATATCCTGTCTGATTCGGTTAATGATCAGATCCATCCTATGTATTTCATTGGCCTCCAAAAGACCGATGATCCTGTCCGCATCCCGGATCGCGGAAACCTCCGGGGTCGTCACCACAAGCGCCCTGTCCGCGCCTGCAATGGCATTCTGAAATCCCTGCTCGATGCCGGCGGGGCAATCCAGAATGATATAGTCAAACTGATCCCTTAGATGGCTGATCATGCGCACCATCTGGGAGGGATTCACCGCGCTCTTATCCTTTGTCTGGGCCGATGGCAGAAGAAACAGGGTCGGATAACGCTTGTCCCGTATAATCGCCTGTTTGATGCGGCAGTTTCCCTCCACCACATCCACCAGATTATAGACAATCCGATTCTCCAGTCCCATCACCACATCGAGATTCCGAAGGCCGATATCCGTATCGATCAAAATGACCTTCTTTCCCATAGCCGCAAGACCTGTTCCGACGTTTGCTGAGGTGGTGGTCTTTCCCACCCCGCCTTTCCCTGACGTGACGACAATCACTTCACTCATAGCAAGTCCTCCATCGATGAATTGTTATCGTCCCCCAAATGATCTTAGAATGGCAAATCATTCAGTAATTCTTTGGTAATTGGCTCAATGATTACTCTGGCGTCGTTCACATAAGCAATTTTCGGCTGAATTTTCGGTTTAATCGACCATTTGCTCTGTTTCTCTGAAGTTTTATATTTGAAATCGCCTATTTTCAATTTTTCAGGCGACATTTCAAGCGCCACTACAAAATGTCCCTCCTCGCCGTTTCCGCCGGCGTAGGCTTGTCCGTAGAGACCTCCCAGCACTACAATATCTTTGCTCGATATGATACAGGCGCCGGGATACACGTCCCCCAACACGATAATGCTGTTTTCCGTCTCCAAAATCTGGCCGTCTTTTAAGGTTCCTTTGTAGAACTGCCCCGCGTTCTCCAGCACTTCCTGATGGAAAGAAAACTGCTGCAAGGCCCGCACAAAATTGCGGTCCGTCTCCTTGTCCTTCCCCATAATACAGACAATGTTCAGTCTGGAATTGGCTGTGATCGTGTCTATGATCTGCCGCTCCTCCTGCTCGGAGAGTTCTCTCCCCTCGAAGGAAAGCACCATGCTCGCATCCTTAAAAAAGTTTGCGGACTCGCTGAACTTCATGGCAATCTCCTCCAAAAGCTGGGAAAAGGGAATCTCGCTGTCCAGAAAAATGGTAAGGCCGTTCGGAAAGCTCTTTATTATCACTGCGTTTTTCATACTCACACCTCTATCCTCACACCGTCCGCCGTTAGTCGGCGTTGATTTCACCGCCGGCCAGAGTACCCGCCGTACCGGTAATGATTTCACTTTCATCTTTCAGTCCGTAATAATACTCATACACATCCTTGGCAATCTGGGCCGCATAGTCGGATGTATAGCCGTTTGCCACACGCACCGTCACCGAAATCTCCGGCGAATCAAAAGGCGCGTAACTGATAAAAAGCGCATGGTTGGGGCGGTTCCTATTCTCTTGGGCAGTACCCGTCTTTCCCGCCACGTTCACGTCCAGATCCTCAAAATAGCTCTTGCTTTCCACCACCCTGCGCATACCGGTATGAATCGCATCCCAGTAGGATTGATCCATGTCAATCCGGTTTCTCACCGCAGCTTCATTGTCCCTGACCAATCCGCCGCTTTGATCCTCAATCTTATCCACCAGAGTTAGATTATAACATGTACCGCTGTTTGCCACGGTTGTAACGTATCGCGCAAGCCCGGCGGTGGTGTAGTTGTTTGTACCATGGCCGATGGCGGAACGAACCGCGTCCAGATCGGAGACATCCGGCGCATACTCCTCGATCTCCACCCCGGAGGTCTCGGACAATCCGTACATATCCGCATATTTGGCCAGTTTCTGCAGTCCCACGTTATCGTTGTAAGTATCCCCCACAATGCTCATGCGGTAACCCACCTCGTAGAAAAACCAGTTACAGGAATGCTGCAAACCACCCGTCACGTTCAAAGGCCCGTGTCCGTACCTGTTCCAGCATCGGGGCGGCGTCGGCACTTTATCAAAAAGCCCCACACAGTTGATCGTCTCCGTAAGCGAAATCACGCCTTCCATCAGACCCGCCGTGGCGGATACCGGCTTAAAGGTGGACCCAGGCGCCGTTCGCTGCTGAGTCGCATAATTCAACATCGGGCGGGACAGATCGTTTCTAAGCGCCGCAAAGTACGCCGCATCCACGCCGTTCGCCATACGGTTATTGTCATAGCTGGGATAGGAAGCCATGGCCCGCACTTCCCCCGTGTTTACATCCGTCACCACAATAGAGCCGGAATACGGATCAAGCGCCAGTTGGGAAGGCGTGAGATCTAGCTGTTCAATGCGGTTTCTGATAAACGCATAGGGCGTTACCGCGCCGGAATTAAACTGTGCGACCTCCTCCTCCGAAGGCTCCACAATCCCCTGTTCCAGAAGAAGCTCGCAGATCTGCCTGCCTGTCAGCTCATCGTTTAAAATCATATAGTGGTAAATTCTTTTGTCGAAATCCACGTCATGATCGAGCACGTCAAAAATGTATTCCAATATTTTATTGTAGATCTCAACGGAATCCGAATAGCGCGAATCAATATCCAATTTGGCCACATTAATCCAATTCTGGGCAATGGCATAATTCAAATACTCGTTCAGGCTGATGACCTCATCTGTGGTCCATGCAATATAAGTTTCATCATTGACGTCAACCACATCCCGCATTAGGATATCACGGTCATAAAGCGTGGCGGCCACATAACTCTCATAAACCTGATACTCTTCCGTCAGTATTTCATAAGGCGAACAGCTTTCCGTCAACTCGTCCTGCAAGGTGGCAAAAACACGCGCCTTCTTATCCAAATAAGCCGCCTGCACAGCCTGCTCCGTCTCTCCCGCATACTCGGAGGTAAAGTGGGAAGTGTCAATCACATTGTTGTTGATGCAGGCATAGTACACGTCGTAAATGGGAATGGGAATGTTCCCGCCGCTGCCCCCTTCCGGAGGCGTATATTCTTTGATGTTCTGTATCTTTGCCAGAAGGATACTGGCAAGCTTTGATTCCAAAATATGATAACATGCTTTCTGCAGTCCGGTATCCAGTGTCAGGGTAATATCATTCCCTGCCGTCGGCTCCACCCGCTCCCTTGTTTCTACCACCTTACCCATATTATCGACATAGACGGTCTCAAAACCTTTTTTCCCCTGCAGTTCCATCTCCATGGAGGCCTCGATGCCTGATTTTCCTACGGTATCGTTCAAATCGTAAGTCGGATCTTCCTCCTGCAGCTTTAGAAGTTCCTCCTGATCCACCCGGCCTGTATAACCGATCACCTGTGAATAATAGATGCTCTCGTTATACTTTCTGACCGTTCCTTCCGCAATAGACACGCCGTCCAGCGTGTCCGCGTTTTCCATGATCACGGCCACCGTCTCCTGGGAAACATTCTCAGCCACCGTTGTGGCGATATAACGCTGATAACTGTTGGCGCTCATGGCATAACGGATCGTGATAATCTTTAGCACTTCCTCTTTGGAAAAGCCAAGCCCTTCCACAAAGCTGGAAGAGTCCTCGTCATCCGTATAATCGCCGATTCCGTAACGGCTTGTCCCGCATAGATAGGTGATCACGTCGTCGGGGGACGCTGTTTTCTCCCGCTCCTTTAAGTCGTCTATGGACGCATATCCGTAAATATCCGCTAAAAAACGTAAAAGCTGCGTGCCCTCCACATCATACGCGTACTCTCCGTTCCTGTCAATTTCTATGTGAAAATCACTGATCACACGGTCTCCGCTTTTCTCAATCATGGCAATCAGCCTGCGGATGGTGTTGTTTAAGTTCGCATTCTTTTTCCGCCCCGACTCGTACACATCCTCTATGGTGACAGAGTATGCCAGTTCGTTGTATGCCAGAAGATTTCCGTCCCTGTCCATAATATTGCCTCTGGTAGCGGGGAGAGTTCTCTCCTTGGTGATTTTCAACTGAAAGTTGTTGTAATACTCCTCCCCGTCCACAATCTGCAACTGAAAAATACAGGAAATGAGATACCCTCCCATACCGAGAATGACAAGCATCAACACAAGCAGGCGCGAGGTAACCATATTCATGAAGTTTTCTTTAAAGTGCTCTAACAGTTCCTCAAACAAACTTCTTTCCGCTCCTTAGTTCGCTGCGCTCAAGTCCCGTGTTGATCCAAAGGATGAGCGGATATAAAAGCAGGGTAACCGCAATGGTATACACGATTTCCGGCAGAATCACGTGCAGGACATAGTATGTAAACTCAAAACGTCCCCGCAGAAGAAACAGGATCACATAGCAGCCAATTCCGTAAAGGAAATCGCTGCACAAAATAAGCGCCACCGGCAGTTTGATGTCCTGCGGATAAAAAATAGCCGCAAACTTGCCGTTCATATAGCCGATGTACATGTATAAAAGCGCATAAAAGCCAATCACGCTGGCAAAAAAGATATCCACCAAAAGACCGCAGAAAAAACCGATCAACAGCCCTGTCTTCTCTCCCCGCATGAAGCCAAAGGAAGCCGTCAGCACAATCAGAAGATTCGGGACAATGCCGCCAAAGGCCAAAGCACGAAATACCGTGCACTGCAGCAGAAAGCATATAAAAATCAATATTGCGGTAATAATACCACGCTTCATTGCAATCTCTCCCTCTTCTCAATCGGGTACCGTTTGTTTCAATTCCATGATCACCAGCACTTCCTCCAGATGCTCAAAATCCACAGCCGGCGTTATGTAGCCGGACTTGGTAAGGTTATTGGCGTCCGGTGCAATGGTGTTGATATAGCCGATCAAAATACCCGGCAGATACTTATCGCTGATGTCGGAAGTGACAACCTTATCTCCCTCTACCACCACATCATCGCTGTCCACCAACTGCTCAAACTCAATGACACCGGAGGCGTAGGTCTTGAGATTACCGGAAACAACCATGCGGTCAGCGCTGGAAAGCACCATGGCGCTCACGTTAGAGTCATCCGCAATAATGGACTTCACCTTGGCCCAGTTGGGACCCACATCAACCACGCGGCCCACTAGGCCGCTTCCCGCCATCACGTTCATATCCACGGCGATGCCGTCGCCAGCGCCCTTATTGATCACAAAAGAGTAAAACCAGTTGCCGGAATCCCTTGCGATGATCCGCGCGCCTGTCTTCTCATACTCGTCATACTGGGCGTCCAGACTGTAAAGCTCCCGCAGATTTGTCAGCTCATAGCGGTCCTGCTGTAGTCTGGTATTCTCTATGGTCAGCTCATCCACCTTCTGTTTCAGCAGCTCATTCTGTTCCAAAAGCTCCCTGATCTGCACCAGTTCTTCCGACCGGCCGGACAACCAGCTTCCCACAACGCTGATCCCCTCCTCAAAGGGAATCACAATATAGCCTGCAACGGCGGAAAGAGGCCCGCTGAACACCTTTGTATTGAAGGTAAGCAGCACCATAGCCGTACAGAGGATTGTTAAAATAAAAAGGAGATATTTACCGGGTAATGTAAATTTCTCTCCTTTTTTCTTTACGATTGGACTCATTTACTCATTCCTTCTATCGCGTAAGCAATCGTTTTGTAGTTATCTTCTTTGATAATCTTTCCGAGACCGAGAGCTACGCTGGTTACCGGATTTTCAGAGACATTGACCTGCAGTCCCGTACCCTTGCTCATAAGAAGAGCCAGCCGGTTCACTTGGGAAGCGCCGCCGGTCAGATAAACGCCGTGCCGGTAAATGTCCGCTGCCAATTCGGGCGGGGTACGTTCCAAAATCACCTTGATATTATCTATGATAGAGTTAAAGTGCTCCACAAGGCACTCGTTTACCAGATCGGTAGGGATCTCTCTCTCCACGGGAAGTCCGGTCACGATATCCCGGCCGTAAACCACCGCGCCCTCCCTGTCCTGCTCAAGCTCATGCAGAGAAACTTTAACAACCTCCGCCGTCTTTCCGCCGATGATCAGGCTGTATTCACGACGAACGGCAGCTTTAATAGCCTCGTCAAACTTTCGTCCGCCCACCTTGATCAGACGGCTTAACACAATTCCTCCAAGGGAAAGAATCGATATCTCCGTGGTGTCAAACCCCACGTTGACCACCAAAACGCCCTGCGAATTTTTCACATCAATGCCGAGTCCGAGCCCGTCCGCCACGGCCTTATCCACCATCATAACCTTTCTGGCCTTTACGTTAGACTCCTTGATCAGATCCTTGAACGCGCGCTTTTCCACTTCCGTCACATCCCACGGAACAGCGATATAGTAATCCGCCGGACGGACATTGTTCCGCATCATGCCGTTTAAAAAATATTTGATCAGCGTCTCCATGTTCTGGATATCCGCAATCACACCGTTGCTCAAAGGATATGTGATACTAATATTGCTCGGCGCTTTCTCGTACATCTCAAAGGCCGCGTCCCCGTATGCGAAAAGCGTCTTTTTGTTTTCGATCGCGATCATATTCTTTTCTACAAAGACGTCGTCGTCCGCGCGGTTATAGATCTTGATGTTGCTGGTGCCAAGGTCGATTCCAAATGCGTTGTTTGCCAAGGTAAATTTACCCCTTTCTATGATATCTCTGTCAGTAATTTACTCTCTTTGAAGCTGAAATAGCTGTTGTCTCCAAGGATAATATGGTCCACTAACGGAATATCCGTAAGCGCTCCCGTCCTCCCGATACGTTCCGTGACCAAAAGATCGTTCTCGCTGGGAAGGGGCTCTCCGCCCGGATGATTGTGCAGCAGCATAATATTAGCCGCCCCGCTCTGAAAAGCCAGTGTAAAGACTTCCCTCGGCGACAGGAGCGCCGCGTCCGCCGTGCCCTTGGAAATCATCTCCTCCCCGATCAGATGGAGACCGGAGTCAAAGAGCAAAAGCAGGATATGCTCTACGCTCTCGTGGCGCAGCCGCTCCATATAGTAGTCCGCAACGGACGCCGGATCATGAAAAGAAAGCCCGTTTTTTGCCTTCGCCCTCGCCATTCTCTTGGCGAACTCCGCGACGGCTTTGAGCTGAACCGCCTTTACTTCCCCGATCCCCTCTATTTTTTGCAGTTCCTTCACCGATATACGGTACAAGCCAAGCAGCCCGTTCCCATATCCGGCCGTCTGCGCAAGAACCCGCTCCCCCAGCTCCCTCGCGCTCATGCCCTTCGTTCCGGTACGAAGAAGAATCGCGAGCAGTTCCGAGTCCGTAAGGCTCTCGCTTCCATAGGCGGCAAATTTCTCATATGGAAGATTTTGCTGCCTGTAATATTCATTGTTCTCATACTTGCCTGATTTCATGCAATCTCTTTCCCGACAGCTTCTCTCCAAAAGTCCGGGCAGTGATTCGAATTTCCAAAAATCTCCTTTCTCCAACGCTCATTTTAACACAATCGGATTTTGATGTACATAAAAAAAGAAATATTTTCCATTAAATACGGCAGATCCCGCGATCCACCAGATTCTGCAGGCTCTTTAGGATGCCAAGCTTCGCGTGGGGGAAGGTCAGACCGCCCTGAAAGTAAACCGCGTAGGGCGGCGCGATGGGGCCGTCCGCGGAAAGCTCAATAGACGAGCCGGACACAAAAGCGCCCGCCGCCATAATTACCTTGGAGTCATAGCCGGGCATATCCCATGGTTCCGGCTTCACAAAGCTGTCCACTGGGGCCGCAGCCTGTATGCCCTCGCAGAAAGCGACGACCCCCTCTGGCGAACCGAAGGTCACAGCTTGAATGATGTCATGACGGCTCTCCTGTCCGTCCGGCACCACGGCAAATCCTAATTTCTCGTAAATATTCGCCGCAAAGACGGCCCCTTTTAATGCGGACGCCGTCACCGTCGGCGCAAGAAACAGTCCCTGATAAAAAGCCGGAAGAATGCCCAGCGAAGCGCCTACCTCTTTGGCAAGCCCCGGCGAGGTCAGGCGGCAGGCCGCATTTTCCACGCACTCCTTTTTCCCGGCAATGTACCCGCCGATGGGAGCCAGTCCGCCGCCTGGATTCTTGATCAAAGACCCAACCACCATATCCGCCCCAACTTCGGAAGGCTCCATAGTTTCCACAAACTCCCCATAGCAGTTGTCAACCATCACAAGCACGTTCGGTTTGATTTTTTTTATAAAAGCGATCAGCTCTCCAATGCGTCCTACGGACAAGGTCGGTCTTGTCTGGTAGCCTTTGGAGCGTTGAATGGTAACCATTCTCGTCCGCTCACTAATGGCCGCCCGGATGCCCTCATAGTCAAAGCCCCCGTCTGGCAGAAGATCCACCTGTCTATAGGTGATGCCGTACTCTGCGAGAGACCCTCTGGAAGGGCGGATACCGATGACTTCCTCCAAGGTATCGTAAGGCTTTCCCACGGGAGAAAGAAGCTCGTCGCCGGGCCGCAGATTACTCATCAGGGCCAAAGCCAGCGCGTGGGTGCCGCAGGTAATCTGGGGCCGCACCAGCGCATCCTCCGTCCGAAACACATCGGCATACACGGCTTCCAAAGTGTCCCGGCCCAAGTCATTATAGCCGTAGCCCGTGGTTCCAAGCAGGCATGCCTCGCTCACATTAGCCTTCTGCATAGCGCTTATTACCTTGAGCTGATTGTACTCTGCCGTTTGATCCATCTGCGCAAACCGCGGCGCAAGAGCGTCAAGTATCTCCTTTCCGAAGCGGTAAACTTCTTCTGTAATGCCAAATTTTTTGTACTGTTCACATAGCTGCATCATCGGAAACTCCATTTCCTCTCTATTTTGTCTTGTGCATTTTATATAAATTCCGTTTCGTTTTTTCGACAAATCCTTACAGGATAATCCCTTTTTCGTGCAGGAAATCCTGCATGAACCCCAGTATTTTTTGACTATTGTAGTCAAAAACGCTTTTTTCCGCCCAAATTACCTCTTTTTCGCGCCTAAACCAAGTAAGCTGTCTTTTCGCAAAATGTCTGGTGTCCCGTTTTATCAGGTAAACAGCCTCTTCCAGCGGTATCTCTCCTTCCAGATAAGCCAAAATCTCTTTATAGCCAAGTCCCTGCATAGAAACCATGCCCTTGTGGCAGCCCATAGCCTGCAAAGCGCGCACTTCCTCCACCAGCCCCTTCTCCATCATCAAATCCACCCGCGCGTCAATCTGCCGGTAAATGCTGTCCCGGTCGTCGTTTAAGACAAAATAAGCAGACTGATAAGACGGGCTGTTCTGCCTTTGTTCCCGGTTGTGGTCAGAAATCTTTTTTCCGGTCTTCTCGTAAAACTCAATGGCGCGGATCACCCGCTTGACATTGTTGGCGTGAATGCTCTCGCAAGATTCCGGGTCCACCGCGCGCAGTCTCTCAAAAAGGGCTTCCGGCCCCTCCCGCCCTGCAAGTTCCTCCAAAGACCGCCTAAGCGCCGTGTCCTCGTCATTCTCCGTAAAATCAATATCGTAAAGAAGCGCCTGAATATAAAAACCGGTGCCGCCCACAAGAATGGGAATGTGTCCCCGGTCCAAAATCTCCGCCGCAGCACGTTTTGCCATCTGCTGAAACAGCACCACATTGAACTCCTCCGTGGGCTCCAGCACGTCGATCAGGTGATGAGGCACGCCCCCCATTTCCTCCTCCGTCACCTTGGCGGAACCGATATCCATATGGCGGTACACCTGCATGGAGTCGGCGGAGATAATCTCCCCGCCTATGGCTTTCGCCAAGGACACGGACAACGCCGTCTTTCCCACCGCCGTCGGGCCTGTCAAAATTACAAGTGGACGCTTGCTCGCTTTCACTTTGTTTTCCTTTCTAAACGATCCTCTTAAATTTCTTCTCAATCTCATATTTACTCATGGAAACGATCGTCGGCCTCCCGTGGGGACAGTTGTACGGATTGTCAAGCGACAAAAGTTCATCGATCAGCGCCTCCATTTCCAGTCTGCTGATCCGCATATTCCCCTTGACCGCCGCTTTGCAGGCCATGGTGGCAATACGGGTGCGGATGCCCTCCGGCGTCCCCGCCGCCCCTTCCCCTGCCAGTTCGTCGAGAATTTCATAGAAAAAGGACTCTTCCGTGTAACCGTAAAGATCCAAAGGCACGCCCCGGACCGCATAATCGTTTCCGCCGAAAGCCTCGATTTCAAACCCAAGGGCGGCAAATTCCGCCGCCTGCTGTAAATAGCATTCTTTCTCCCGGTTGCTCAGGGTCACAATCATAGGCGGATTGATCTGCTGGGAAACGATATCCTTCTCACGAAAATGCCGCATCAACCGTTCGTACCTAACCTTCTCGTGAGCCGCATGCTGGTCCACGATCAAGAGCTTATCCTGATAGGAAATCAGCCAGTACGTCTCAAAAAGCTGTCCAATGATCTCATATTGCTCTCTTGCCTTTGCCGACAGAAGCCTGTCGTCGAACAAGGCCATCTGCTCCGGTTTTTCCGCTGGCACATCCGAAGCCGCTATATTTGTGTTCTCTATCTGTGCCACAACCGGAGGCTGCGCCTCCATTGCTTCCGTCCCGGCTGTCTTGGCCGCTCCATAATGCAGGGGCTGCCGCAGAACGCTCTCCATTCGACGGCTCTCAAACGGCTCCGGCGCGTCCTGCCTCGCCTTCGCTTCCCTTATCTCCTCTTTTTGGGCCTCTTCCCGCTGTTCTTTCTCCGTGAAAAGACTCACTTCCGGGATCATTTCCCTGCCCCGGAGCGCCTCCTCCACAGCCGCCCGCACCTCCTCATAAAAAGCAGGCCCGTCGGCAATGCGCACCTCCATCTTGGAGGGGTGGACGTTGACGTCGATCTTCTCCGTATCCACCTGAAAATGCAGAATACAGAAAGGAAATTTGTGCTGCATCAGATATTCCCGATACCCCTCTTCCACAGCCTTGCTGATCAGCGTGCTCCTGATATACCTGCCGTTGATATAAAAAATCTCATAGGCGCGGTTCGCCCTGTTGATCACCGGCTTTCCCAAGAGCCCCGTCACCGTCATGCCCTCCCGTTCACACCTAAAGTCCGTGAGCGCGTCGGCGATCTCCTTCCCATAGATGCGGTAGACAATCTCCCGCAGGCCGCCGCTTCCCGTGGTATAAAATTTCGTCTGCCCGTTTAAGAGAAATTTAAAGGAAACCTTCGGGTTTGACATGGCCAGATGTTCCATCAGGTCCGCCACGTAAGACCCCTCCGTTCTTGGCTGTTTTAAAAACTTTTTTCTGGGCGGCGTATTGTAAAAAAGGTTTCTCACCATAAGCGTGGTTCCCTGCGGCGCGCCGATCTCCTCCCGTTCCTTCACCACGCCGCCCTCGACCAAAAGCCGTACTCCCGTCAGATCCTCCGGCGTCTTGGTGATTAACTCCACCTGCGCCACCGCCGCGATACTGGCCAAAGCCTCTCCGCGAAACCCAAGACTGACCAGACTGGTCAAATCGTCCGCAGAGGCAATTTTGCTCGTTGCATGGCGTAAAAAGGCGTTCTCCACCTGAGATTTTTCGATACCGCCGCCATTATCGGTCACACGGATAAAACTGGTTCCGCCCTCCTTAATTTCCACCGTTATGGCGTCCGCACCCGCGTCGATGGCGTTCTCCACCAGCTCCTTCACCACGCTGGCGGGCCGTTCCACCACCTCCCCGGCGGCGATCTTATCTATGGTCTGATTGTCCAAAATGTTGATTTTCGCCATTATGACCCCCATCGATTCTTGAGTCGGTTTTGCAGCCTGTAAAGCGTATTCAGCGCATCTACCGGCGTCAGGTTTCCCACGTCGATCTCTGTCAATTCCTTAATCACGTCCTCGTCCGTGACGGTATCAAACAGGGAAATCTGCTCCAAATCCACCTCGTCGTACTTGACGTTTTTACGCGCCTTTGTTTTTCCGCTGTCAATCTCGATGCTCTGCACCTTCTCGGTGATATCGTTATCACTAAGCTGCTCCACAATCTCTTTGGCGCGGTCGATGACCATATCCGGCACACCCGCCAGTTTGGCTACCTGAATGCCGTAGCTTTTATCCGCCCCGCCCTTTACGATCTTTCTGAGGAATACGATATCGTCCCCCTTCTCCTTGACCGCAATACAGTAATTGTTTACATTGTCCATCTTGCCTTCCAGCTCAGTCAGCTCATGGTAGTGAGTGGCAAAGAGCGTCTTCGCCCCTAAAATCCTGCGGTTGCTGATATGTTCGATCACCGCCCACGCAATGCTTAAACCGTCAAAAGTGGAAGTGCCGCGCCCGATCTCGTCAAGCACAAGCAGGCTGTTTGGCGTGGCGTTTCTCAAAATATTGGCCACTTCGTTCATTTCCACCATAAAGGTAGACTGGCCGCTTGCCAGATCGTCGGAAGCCCCCACTCTGGTAAAAATCCGATCCACAATCCCGATATCCGCCTGTTTTGCGGGCACAAAAGAGCCGATCTGGGTCATCAGCACAATCAGCGCCACCTGTCTCATATAGGTGGATTTTCCCGCCATATTAGGGCCTGTAATCACGGCGATACAATGCTTTTTGTCATCCAGATGGGTGTCGTTTGCAATAAACATATCGTTCTGGATCATCTGCTCCACCACCGGATGACGGCCATCCCTGATATCGATCAAGCCCTTTTCATTCAAGGCGGGACGCACATAGCGGTTTTGTTCCGCCACAAAGGCAAGGGATGTAAACACGTCCAGCTTCGCCACCGCCCGGGCCGTCTTTTGAATCCGCTCCACCTCCCCGGCTATGGTTTCCCTGATCTCGCAAAACAAATCGTATTCCAGACCGAACAGTTTATCCTCCGCATTTAAGATGGAATCCTCCAATTCTTTTAGGCGCGGTGTGGTATAGCGCTCCGCGTTGGCCAACGTCTGCTTGCGCACATAATCCTCCGGCACCTGATCCCTGTAGGAGTTTGTTACCTCAAAATAATAGCCGAACACCTTATTGTATTTGATGCGCAGATTCCTGATGCCCGTGCGCTCCCTGTCTTCCTCCTCCAGATCGGCCAGCCACTTTTTTCCGTCCGTCTTCGCCTTTTTCAGGGCGTCTATGGTGTCATTAAAGCCCTCCCTGATAATACCGCCCTCTTTGACGGCAATCGGCGGTTCCTCCGTGACCGCATCCGCAATCAGCTTGTGAATATCCGTAAGGGCGTCCATATTTTCAAAGATTTCCCGAAGCAGGGGCGCTTCAAAATCGCCAAGCACCGTCTTTAAGAACGGCAGCATTGCCAAAGAGTTTCGAAGCGCAATCAGATCCCTCGGATTGGCCGTCTTATAGCTTACCCGTCCAAGCAGCCGTTCCAGATCATAGATCGCGTGCAGATACTCCCGCAGCTCCTCTCTGTCCACGCTTCGCTTACATAGCTCCTCCACCGCATCCAGACGTTTTTCAATCCGTTCCCTGTCAATCAACGGCTGCTCTATGTATTTACGCAGAAGCCTTCCGCCCATAGCCGTTCTCGTGCGGTCTAACACGCCTAAAAGGGACCCCTTCTTCTGCTTCTCCCGCAGCGTCTCTACCAACTCTAAATTCCGCCTCGTGGAGCTGTCAAGGAGCATGTATTTACTGCTCAGATAAGGATAGATATGCACAAAATGGGAAAGAGACGTCTTCTGCGTCTCATACAGATACTGCAATAGCGCTCCCGCGGCAATCACGCCTGACGGAAAGTCCTCAATGCCAAGCCCCTGCAGGGTATTGACATGAAAATGGCGCATCAGCGTCTTCTTACAGCCATCCTCATCAAAATAATGGGATGCCAGTGAGTAAACGGTCACATGCAGCCGGTTTTTCAAATCCTCAATATCATATCCGCTCACAAAAAAAGGCTCGTTGCAGATCACTTCGGAGGGCGCATACTTGTTGATTTCATCCTGCAGCCTGCGGATATCCTCCACCTCTGTCAGATAATAGTCGCCCGTGGTGACGTCCGCCACCGAAATGCCGATCTTTCCGGGAAAATAGGTCACGCAGAGCAGATAATTGTTCTTTGCGTCGTCTAACGCCTGCATATTCAGGTTGGTGCCAGGCGTCACAATGCGGATCACTTCCCGCTTGACAATTCCCTTTGCATTCTTCGGGTCCTCTACCTGCTCGCAGATTGCAACCTTGTATCCCTTAGAAACCAGTTTATTCAAATAGCTGTCCACTGCATGATAGGGAACGCCGCACATAGGAGCGCGTTCCTCCTGCCCACAGCTTTTCCCCGTCAAGGTAATTTCCAGTTCCTTTGAGGCCGTGAGCGCGTCCTCAAAGAACATCTCGTAAAAATCTCCCAGTCTGTAAAATAAAATGCAGTCCTGATACTCCTTCTTCGTGTCCAGATACTGCTTCATCATGGGTGTCAATTCAGCCATTGGTTATCAACCATCTTTCCTAATCTCGTGTGTTTGGTTTGACTTAACCAGTCAACCATCCGTCCTGTATAGTAAAAGCCATGGCAGCGATCCAGTTTCACCATGACAAGTTTTCCGACCAGTCTTCTGTCCGCCTTAAAGTGCACTAGCATATTATTGGATAGCCGCCCCGTCACAAAAGCCGGGTCCTGCTCGTTTACCTCCTCCACAAGCGCTTCCATCACTTTGCCCTCTAGAAGCGCGGCTCTTTGTTTCGCCGTCTCCTGAACGGCCAAAAGCAGCCTGTCAAAACCTTCGTGCACCGCCTCTTCCGGCACTTGGTTTTCCATGGCCGCCGCGGGCGTTCCCGTCCTAGGGGAATAGATAAAGGTAAAGGCGTTATCAAACTGCACCCGCCGCACCACATCTATGGTTTCCTCCACATCGGCCAGCGTTTCACCGGGAAAGCCTACAATAATATCCGTGGTAATGGCGATATCGGGAATCGCATGCTTGATCTTGTCCACCAACGCCAGATACTGCTCTTTCGTGTACCGTCTGTTCATCGCCTCCAAAATCCGGTTGGAGCCGGCCTGTAAAGGCAAATGAAGATGCCGGCAGATTTTCGGGGATTGCCGCATCACCTCAATCAGCTCGTCCGACAAGTCCTTCGGATGGGAGGTCATAAAACGAATCCGTCTAAGTCCCTCAATCTGGTCTACTCTGCGCAAAAGCTCCGCAAAAGAAATCGGGTGTTCCAGATTTTTGCCGTAAGAGTTCACATTCTGCCCAAGCAGCATGATTTCCACCACGCCGTCTTCGACAAGTCTTTCAATCTCGCACAGGATTTCCTCCGGCTCCCGGCTTCTCTCCCGCCCGCGCACATAGGGCACAATACAATAACTGCAGAAATTATTGCAGCCAAACATAATATTAACGCCGGATTTATAGGGGTACTTGCGCTTTACCGGAAGGTTTTCCACGATTTTGTCCGTCTCCTCCCAGATATCCACAACCATATCCTCGGACGCAAGGGTCTCCGAGAGAAGTTCTGCAAACCGAAAAAGATTGTGGGTTCCAAAAATCAAATCCACAAACCGATAGCTTTTCCGTATTTTCTCAACGACTGCCTGCTCCTGCATCATACAGCCGCAGAGTGCGATTTTCAGGTGGGGTTTCTTTTTTTTCAGGCTGTTTAAATGCCCCAGCCGTCCGTAAACCCGCTGATTGGCATTATCCCGCACCGTACAGGTGTTGTAGAGGACGAAATCCGCCTCCTCTTCCGAATCGGTAAGCCCGTAACCAGCCTCTTCCAAAATCCCCGCCAGTTTCTCGGAATCCCTAGCGTTCATCTGACAGCCGAAGGTAACCACGCAGGCCTTTGGAGGTTGTCCGTGTTCCACCTGAAAGGCGGCCGTATAAGTCCTGCATGTTTCAATATATTCTTTTTGACGATCTAACTCTATCATATTTTCATTTGCCAATTTCATTTCCCCTTAATCGCTTGCAGCACGCAAGCGCTAACGACCCCGGCCCGATATGGCAGGCAATGCTCAAAGAAAGCGGGTCCATATGCACTTCAAATCCTGGAAAGAACTCCTCCACCTGCACTTTAAACTGCTCCGCAGCTTCCCTGTCGTAAGTATAGGCAATCTGAAGCCAGATATTATCTGCCGCCGCACCGCCAAAGCGCTTCTCCATATCCGCTTTGATCGCATTTATCATAATAGTCTTTCCCTGCGTGGCCGTTCTTGCCTTGGCAAAAGCGTCCAATTTTTCGCCCTGAATCTGCAAAACAGGTTTCAGCCGCAGAATAGTCCCTAAAGCCGCAGCCGCAGGCGTGATTCTGCCGCCTTTTTTCAGATAATACAGGGTGTCTAACATAATATAGATACTGGAATTAAATTTATCCGCCTCCAACGCGTCTTTCACTGCCGCCGCGTCCATACCGCTCTCAATCAGCATAAGCGCATCCAAAGCGGACTGCCTCTGGGTGACCGAGATCCGCTGGTTATTAACCACCTGCACCCGGCCTTCATACTCCCCGGCAAGCATAAGCGCGCTCTGGCAGGAACCGCTCAAACCGCTGGACATAGGAATATGCACAATCTCGTCATAGCTTGTAAGCAGCTCGTCCCAAAGCTTCATCACCTCTTCCGGACTTGGCTGGCTGGTAATGACGTCCGCATTTTCGGACAATCTCTGGTAAAACTGCTCCTGCGACAGCGTGATATCCTCATAGAAAGTCTCTTCGTTAATCATAAAAGGCATGGGCAGCACATAAAGGCCAAGCTCCTTCGCCTGCGCCTGAGTGACGCCGCTGTTACTGTCTGTTACGACCGCGATTTTTTTACTCATAATCATCCTCATTTTCTTACTTTCTTTTCCATCAGTTTACCGTTAGATACTTCTAAAGTCAACCTCATTTCTCTCCTCTTCCAAAAGGCTGCGCCGCAGTGCGGCATACTCTGGCCCGCTCAAATCCTTATCCTCTGCAAGCACCCGATCCGCCCATTCGCTTGCGCTCTGCAGGATGGCCGCGTCCCGGTAGATATCTCCCAGCGCGAACTGCAGATCCCCGCTCTGCCTGATGCCGAAAAGATCTCCCGGCCCGCGCAGGGAAAGGTCCTTCCCCGCAATATAAAAGCCGTCGTTGGACTCGTTTAATATTTTCAGCCGCTCCATCGTCTGGGGATTGTTAGACTTACTGATGAAAATACAATAGGACTGTTTGTCCCCGCGGCCCACACGTCCCCGAAGCTGATGAAGCTGGGCAAGACCAAACCGCTCCGCGTTCTCCACCATCATGACCGTGGCGTTTGGCACATTGATTCCCACCTCAATCACCGTAGTGGACACCAGCACATCCATGTTTCCGGACTCAAAATCTTCCATAATTTTTGTCTTTTGGGCTGGTTTCATCCTGCCGTGCAGAGTGCCGATACGGATGGTTTCCGGTAAAGCGCTTCTCAGTTTCTTCGCGTAAGAGCCCACATCCTCCAAGTCCGACGACTCCCCTTCCTCCACCATGGGGCAGATCACATAGACCTGTCTTCCCTGCGACACCTCTTTTTCTATGAATTGATAGGCAGTGTTTCGATAAGATATGTCCACCACGCAGTTTTTGATGGGAAGCCTGTCCGCCGGAAGTTCGTCCAGCACGGAAATATGAAGATCGCCGTACAGAATGATCGCCAGCGTTCTGGGAATTGGCGTTGCGCTCATGACTAGCACATGCACGGCCTTTCCCTTCTCATCCGCTTCCACGCCCTTCCCAGCCAGACTCTCCCGTTGTCTGACGCCGAAACGGTGCTGTTCGTCCGTAATCACAAGCGCGAGCTTCCGGTAAACCGCCTTCTCCTGAATCAGCGCATGGGTGCCGATCACGATATCCGCTTCCCCGCTCTCGATCTTAGCATAGATTTCCCGTCTGTCTTTCGCGGTGACTGAACCGGTCAAGAGAACGGGGCGGATCTGTAAGCCATAGGATTGCTTCAACTTCAATAAACTCTCGTAGTGCTGCCTTGCCAAAACCTCCGTAGGCGCCATCATCGCACCCTGACAGCCGTTGGCCGCACACATGAGCAGGGCCAGAAACGCAAGGATGGTTTTTCCGGAACCCACATCTCCCTGCACAAGACGGTTCATGGCATAACCGGAAGTCATATCCGCCTGAATCTCCTCCCACACCCGTTTTTGGGCCTTAGTCAGCCGGTAGGGAAGAGCCTCGATCAACCGCCCTGTCTGCGCCACTTCCAACATGGTGCAAACGCTCTCAGCCCTCTCGTTTTCCTCCCGCATCCTGCGCAAAATCAGGATAAACCGGAAAAATTCATCAAACACCAGCCGTGATCTGGCCGCCAAAAGCATTTCCCTATTCTCTGGGAAATGCATTTGTTCCACAGCCTCCGCAAGGCCGGGAAATCCCTGTTTTTCCCTTATCTTCAAAGGAAGCGGGTCCGCCGAAAGATCCACCAGTCCCATGGCCTGCTTCACCGCCTTAGTGACGGCGTTATTGGTCAGACCTTTTGTGATGGAATAGCGGGGCTGCAAACAGCCCGTCAGTTTCCCGTACTCCTCCGTCTTATAGATACCCGCCTGTTCCATCACGCATCGGTCTTTCCTGCGGTGCAGGCATCCCCTGAAAACATAATAAACATCCCTCTTTAAACTGTTTTTCAGGTAAGGCATGTTGAAGTAGGTCAAATGCAGTACGCCGCCTTCGCAGGCGGCCTGAAAGGTGGTGATGGACAGGCCCCTCACATGTCTGGTAGCCACATTGCCGGCAATTTTCCCCACCACAGCCGTAAGTTCCCCGTCCGGCGCTTCCATAAGGGAAACCGGCTCTGAAAACTGCTCGTAGTCCCTCGGATAATAGCAGACCAGCTCTTCCGCCGTCGCAATATTCAATTTTTGAAAGAGGGCGGCGGTTTTCTCACCGACGCCCTTCAAAGTTTTGATATCCGTCATACAGCGTTACTCCGCCGAAATGATATAATAATAAATCGGCTGTCCACCATACTGCAGTTCCACGTCGCAGGCTGGATACTTCTCCGCAAGCTGCTCCTGAAGACTCTCCGCATCCTCCTTCGTGATCTCCTCACCGTAGTAGACGCTGATCAGCTCCTTTTCCTCCGTCATCATGGCTTCCACCATAGACAAAGCCACCGAAGAAATCGCGGTTCCCACCGAAAGAATTCCGTGATCGCCAAGACCCATGAAATCTCCCTGCCGGATCTCCTGACCGTCGATGTTGGTATCGCGCACCGCATAAGTCACCTGTCCCGTAGCCACCGCCTGCATCTCCGCAAGCATAGTCTCCTCGTTTTCCTCGATTGAGAGGCCCGGCACATAGTTGATCACCGCCGTAATTCCCTGCGGAACCGTCTTTGTAGGAATTACCACAATTTTTTTGTCCTTTACCAGAGACTGCGCCTGATTGGCTGCCAGAATAATATTTTTATTGTTCGGAAGGATGAAAACCGTATCCGCGTTCACCTTATCGACAGCGTTTAACATATCCTCCGTACTGGGATTCATGGTCTGCCCGCCCTCGATGATATAGTCCACGCCGAGTCCTTTAAAGATGCTTGCAATTCCCTCCCCGACGGAGACGGCGATAAAGCCCACATCCTTCTTCGGCCCGGGGAGATCGTCCTCCTCCACAGGTTTTTCCTCCTGTTTGGACATCTGAAACAGTTTTTCCTGATGTTCCAGACGCATATTGTCAATCTTCATGTTGGAGAGCGCACCATACTTCAACGCCTTTTGGATCGCAAGACCCGGATCGTTGGTATGTACGTGCACCTTTACCACGTCCTCATCCGCAACCACTACAATGGAGTCCCCGATGGATTCCAGATAAGCCTTAAAATCCATTTCCGCCTTGATATTAAACACCTTGTTCAGCATAACGATAAACTCGGTGCAATAGCCGAATTTAATCTCCGCGCTTGCCTGCGCTTCATAATTGGGCGCCCCTGCAGCGCTCCCCGCACGGGCAGCCGTTTTCTCAACCGTCAAGTCGATCTCTTTCCCAAGAAACGCGTCATAAGCGCCTTTCAGCACCTGCATCAGCCCTTGACCGCCAGAGTCAACAACCCCAGCCTGTTTCAAAACCGGAAGCATATCCGGCGTCTTTGCAAGCACTTCGTCCGCATACGCGATCACCTGTTCCAAAAATTCGGACATATCTTCCACGCCCGCGTCTGCCAGCTCCCTCGCCTTTGCCGCGCCGCCCTTGGCTACCGTAAGGATGGTGCCCTCCTTCGGCTTCATAACCGCCTTGTAGGCCGTCTCCACCGCCTTCTCAAAGGCTGTGGCAAGGACGGGAACCGTGATCTCCTGGCACTCCTTCACGCCCTTCGTAAACCCTCTAAAAAGCTGGGAGAGAATCACACCGGAATTTCCCCTTGCCCCTCTTAAAGACCCGGAGGAAATGGCCTTACACAGAGACACCATATCGATATCCCCCACGTCGTAGAGAGACGACACCTCTCTGGCCGCAGCCATAATCGTCATAGTCATATTTGTACCCGTGTCGCCGTCCGGCACAGGAAAAACATTCAATTCGTTAATCCATTCTTTTTTGCTCTCAAGATTTTTCGCTCCGGCCAGAAACATTCTGGCCATCAATCCGGCATCTATCGTATTTGAATCCACCTTTAAACTCCTTCCTTCTTGTAAAAATCTCAACACACCTCAATTCACAAGGGCGTTTAGTCAATCACTCTCACACCCTCTACGAAGATGTTAATTTTTTCTACCTCTATCCCGGCAAACTCCTCTACCTTATATTTGACGCTGTCGATCAGATTATCCGCCACCGCGAGGATACTTACGCCGTAAGACACGATGATATGAAAATTGATAATGAGTTTATTGTTATTCAACAATACCTGTATGCCGCGTGTCATACTGTCTTTTTTGAGAAGCTTAACGAGCCCGTCCCTGACGCTCATGCTCGCCATACCGACCACACCGAAACATTCCATCGCCACCGTGCCCGCGTACTGCGCAACCACGTCCTGATCGATCGAGATATTTCCCATATGGGTATCCATTGACCCGACTTTCATAGACTACCTCCTGAATTAGTGTATATTTACTCGCAAACCCGCGCTTCGCGCTGCCGCGATATATATATTATAACCCGTTCCTCTAAAAAAAGAAACCGAAAAAAAACTATAATTTATGCTTGCAATCTCTTCTACTTTCTGCTATTATACAAATGTTGTTTTGATACTATATTTCGTTAGGAGGTGCAAAGATGGCTAAATGTGATATTTGTGGTAAGGGCGCGCATTTCGGAAATAACGTCAGCCATTCTCATAGAAGATCAAACAGAATTTGGAATTCTAACATTCAGAATGTGAAATGTAAGGTAAATGGCGGCAATAAGAAGCTTCATGTATGTACGCGCTGCTTAAGATCCGGCGCTGTGGAGCGCGCATAATTTTGTTTTATAGGATAGGAAATAGAAAGAGAGTCGGCAATTGATTTGCACGACTCTCTTTTGTCATGTATGACCGCGCTAGCTCTCCGCTTCCGAAAGAATCATGTCCATCATTTTCCCGATCTCCTATACAGCACGATTCTCCCGACGGCTCAGACGGTTTTCCGCGTCTTCTTTTACAAGTTCAACCGCTACTGCCATAAGCGGAATGAAAAAGATCATTCCAATAATGCCAAAAAGCTTTCCCCCTATCATTGCCGCTATCAATGTATATAAAGGCGGAAGTCCCACAGAACCGCCTACTACCCTCGGATAAATGAATTGGTTTTCCACAAACTGGACGACAACGTAAACAATCAAGCAGCGGACCGCCAATTCCGGACTGATCATCAAAGCAAGAATCACACTGACCGCTCCGGAAAAAAATGCTCCTACATACGGAATAATCGCACATACTGCCGTCAATACGCCAATCAGGCTCCCATATGGGAGTTTAAAAATTGTAAATGCCAAAAACATCAGGATTCCAAGAATAACAGCTTCCGTACATTGTCCTGACAGGAAATTTGCAAAAGACCTGCTGAACGTCCGACTGATGTGAAGGGCTTTTTCCGCCCATGCAGGCTTCATATAGGCACATACCAGTTTTCTGGCATGTCTGCATACCCATTCTTTCCCCAGCGTTAAATAAATACTGATAATCAGCCCAAACGCTCCCGTTATCACTACGCTTGCGGCAGAGGATACCGTGCTTACTACACTCTCAAAAAATACGTTTGCCCCGCTGCCAATGTTCTGCACCATTTTTTCCAAATTGATGCCTGCCAGCATTTCCTCCAGCCATTCCGCCTCTGGGTCAAGGCGCTCCAAATAGGCGATCCACTCCGGCAAACGTGTCTCAATCAAGTAATACAATCCTTTCACCGTACTCACAAGCTCCGGTATGAGCAATGTAAATACAAGCGTAACTACCAATGCAATACAGACAAAAGTAAGAATAAACGAAGTGACACGATACCACTTATCAGAGAGTTTTTTCTTCTTTTTTTCAAAAATCCGGCGAAGACGCTTCTCGATACCTGTCATGGGAACATTGATAAACAGAGCCAATACGCCGCCAACGATAATCGGCAGGATTATTCCCACAACGCTCTGAGCAAAACGGAGTACGGCAGATAAATTTGTCAAAGCAGCAAATAATCCGACTCCCGCAATTACGATTAATAAAATGTGTTTCATATTCTTTTCCATCACATTTCCTCCCGGCCTTTTCTTTTAGGTAAAACAATTGCTTATTTGTATAGTATATATGATCTCTCCAATCTCTCCAAATTAAAATTTTGTAAAAAAACGGCCGTATCCGTTTCCGGATACAGCCGCACTCTTTTTGGTTCCGCATTTCTTCTTTTCTTTTTTGTCTTATTTCGGTCTCACCGTCAGCCGCTTGATAAAGCCGTCCGCATCCACTTCCCGGACGGTCGCGATCGCCATAATGTGATAGCCGCCGAAGCTTGCGATAAACTCCGCCTGCTCGTCGTTCACGACCTCCGCAGTCATAATGGAATACTGGCGGAATCCAAATTTATTGCGGAAAAACATATTGATCGCTTCCCTGCCGTAAATATGGTACTCTCTCTGGCTGGAGGAGTTCGAACAGTAATCGCATAAAATCCCGTCCTTGGTAAACAGCTCCGCAAGCCCTGCAAAGTCTTTATTTTCCATTGCTTCTATGTATTTCTCAATCGGTTTCATTCCTCTCTCCTCCTTAATATACCTTCTCTGAATTTAACAATGCATCCGTTCCGCCGTCCACAAACATAACGTTTCCGTTGATACCGCCCGCCTTGGGGGATACCAGAAAGATCATGGCCTCCGCAATCTCGGACGCGTCCATCAGCGTCTCCATTCCAAATTTCGTCGGTATCGGCAGCGCATTTAACGCCATCTTTGCGGAAGTGCTCATGGTTGCCGTCATCGCCGTATTCACATTGCCCGGCGCAATCGCGTTAATGCGTACGCCGTTTGCCGCCCAGGAAGCGGATACCCTGCGCACCCAGCGCGCCAATGCATACTTCGTAGACACGTACATACTGTTGCCGACGCTTAAGTTAGCGCTGTCAAGACTGCTGATCAGCTCAAGCACCCTCTTTTCGTCCCCGATATTGTTTAACAGATCGGCGATATCCATTCTGCCAGCTCCCTGTGAAATCGTATTGGAAGCGGTCACCACACAGCTTCCGTGCTTTTTCTCTAACAAATCGTACACACCCGTCGCAACGGCAACCGTCCCAAAATAGTTCAGGGAGATGATCAACGCCAGATTTCCGCAGGCGCCGGATACGCCGGCATTGCATATCATGCCGTCAAGCCCGTCGGGACACATCTCATGAAGTTTGTTGACCGCGTCTGTCCTTCCCTCCGCCGTCGCGAGGTTTACACAGATATCGCCGCCCTTCAAGTCGATATTGATTACTTTGTTCCCCTCCTGTTCCAACAGTTCTTTGGTTTTTGCGCCGATACCGCTCGACGCGCCTGTAATTGCATATACGCCCATTTTCTTTCTCCTCCTTATTGCTTGGCTCTTGCCATTTCTGATATGTTTCATTATAATCAAAAGTGATATTATTAAAATAACCAAAATAAGTTTTTTTGAGGAGATCAGATTGATATGTTGACTTATGACTTGGAACAGAGAGGACGCAGCGCCCTATATGAATATCTGTATCACTGTATCAAACAGGATATCTTAGACGGCACGCTTACTGCTGGCAGCAAACTTCCCTCCAAAAGAAAGTTTGCAAAGCACCATCAAGTCAGCCTGAAGACCGTAGAAAACACCTATGAGCAGCTTTTGACAGAGGGCTACCTTTATTCTGAGGAAAAACGCGGCTATTTTGTCTCTCCCCTTGAAACCGATACGGGCTCCAGACAGGCGCGCCACCAAAGCCACCTGCCTTTCAGCGTCCACGGCAGCGACGCGCTTTCTCCCGAACCCTCCCATGATCTATCCGCTTCGAAAGCAACTGCCTTTTTTGCCGACTTTACTTCCAATCAGACCGCAGCCGAAAAGTTTCCGTACGACACCTGGGCAAAGCTCATCCGCGGCATTCTTTCGCAGGGGGATTCCGTTTTATTGCAGGAGGTTCCCTTTGAAGGTCTCTATGCCCTGCGGGTTTCCATTGCCAAATATCTATACGGTTTTCGCGGAATGCAGGTGTCTCCCGATCAGATTGTGATTGGCGCCGGAACGGAATATCTCTGTGGACAGCTCATATCGCTTTTGGGGCGCGGCCGCGTCTATGCGTTAGAAGATCCTGGATACCGCAAAACCGCAGAAATCTATCAAGCAAACGGCGCTTCCTACGATTATATCTGTGTGGACGAAAACGGCCTTTGTCCGGAACTGCTCCGTGAAAGTCCGGCAAGCGTTGTCCATGTTTCCCCCGGACACCATTTTCCCACAGGCAGCATTATGCCGATTGCAAGGCGGCAGGCGCTGCTAGATTGGGCGGAGGAAGACGCTGGGCGATATATTATCGAGGACGATTACGACAGCGAATTTCGTTTCAGCCGCCGCCCGATTCCCGCGATCCAGAGCCTTCGCCACAACCATCGGGTCATCTATATGAATACCTTTTCCAAAACGCTTACTCCGGCCATACAGATCGGTTATATGGTGCTGCCGCGCAAGCTGGCGGAACGCTATCTATCCGCTATGAGCCGCTATTCCTGCACGGTATCCGCCTTGGAACAGCATGCGCTTTCGGCTTTTATGGACAACGGCTATTTTGAGCGCCACATCCACCGGATGAAAAAATATTATAAGGCCAAACGGAACTGTATGCTCAGCGTATTGGAACGCTCCCCCCTGTATTCCCATGTAACGGTAGAAGAAAAAGACGCGGGCAGCCACTTCCTGCTCCATCTAGATACGCCCTTAAGCGACACGGAACTAAAATGGCTCGCCCGCGAAAACGGCGTGCGGCTTGACTGTCTGTCTGAATATTATGCCGGGGACAAGGCGCAGCGCGCCCATACGATTATCGTTAATTACTCCGGCCTTGCAGAAGCGGATTTCCAAAAGGCTCTGGAAGTTTTACTGCTTGCCGTAAGCGAATAAGAAAGAAAACAGGCGCAGCATTTCGCTACGCCTGTTTAAACTTCTCATATTCTCTTTTCAGGTTCTCATACTCCCTGTTGATGCGCTGAAGCATCTGCGTATCGCCCGCAACGTTGTCGGGATGGAAAATTTTCGTCAGATCTTTGTACCGTTTCTTAAGGGTCATGGGATTCTTAACCCCGTGGAAGAAAAGACTGGTCTCCGGATGCCCCTCATAGTCATAATAGCCCCGTTCTTCCATGATCTCCTTCTCCGCGGTCAGCCGCGCCCACTCCTTATCCAATCTCCTGCGGTCCATATCCAGTTTCTGAAAACCGTCCTTGATGATTTCAAGCTTCTCGGCTACAAGCTGGTTATCCTCCCGAATCCGTCTCTGCTCCGCAGACATCTTCCGGTTTAAGCTCTTCATTTCCTCACGGAACAGCTCCTTCTCCTGCTCAAACTTCTCCTGTTTCTCATGCAGTTCCGCAGAAGCCGTCATCACTCTGATATTTTCCTGAAACAGCCAAGATTTCAATTCCTGCAGGGAATCCGCCGTCTGTTCCCCGTCCAAAAGTATCTCTTCCAAATTTTCCATGGTAATCCTCATATCCTTTTGTCAACAGAAAAAAAAACTATACCCGATCAGCAAAAGCAGCACAATCAACAAAAATCCAAGAAAGCGATTCACCAGAAAAAGCATGATCAGCATACCCGCCGCGACGCACAGCGCCACAAACCCAATCATTTTTTTCATAAACCACCCCTGCTTATGCTCTTATGATACTATATGCAGCAGTTCCGATTAAGTGACCTACTCCGCTTTCTGCGGGAACGCAATATCCACGGCCGCCTCATCGTCTGGTAATTCCTCCTTGGGCGTGGTGAACTTCTCCACGATATCCGGAATCATATCAAGCACTTTGGTAATCGTATCCTGATTCTTAATATTGACAAGCTTGGTTGTGCCGTTCTTGATGACAAGCACTGCGCTGGGCGTCATCTTTGCGGAAAATCCGCCGCCCCCGCCGTTTTTCTTATCGCCGGCCGATGCGCCCGCGCCCACGCCGAAGCTCACATCCACCAAAGGCAGGATGATGGTATCCCCAACCTGAGTGGCGTCCCCAACCACCGTCTTGGTCCCGATTACAGCATTCATCCCTTTCATCAGGGATTCTACCACACCGCTAAAATTATTCTCAGCCATTTACACTGCCTCCTTTTTCAACAACCGATACAATTTTCTGATATCTTTATTAAAATATATTTTAACCGCTGCCCGCAAAAACGTGAAAAACCGTATTTTCCCTTTCAAAAATACCCGGCCTTCCAACCGTTTCTTCTCGAAATCACCGGCCACATCCACATGCCCGCCGATCAACGGGTACAGCATACCGCAGTAGCCTAAAATCTGTCCGGTAGCCGCCGGATCGTCCATGCCTATCACAAGCTGCGCTTGAAATTCCTGTGGTTTCAAACTCTTTCCGATCCGCAAAAGCTCTCCCTTGCACAAGGCAAAAGACCGCTTGAAAGGCTCCCCTTCAACCACGCCTCTGTAATACTCTATCGTATCCGACACAGATTTTATTTTATCACAGAACTTCTGGATTGTGTACTGTATATTTTCAAACAAACCCTTAATTTTGTAAAAGATACCGCGCAAAATCTCCGGGATTGCCCGCAGTTTGTCCAAAAACGAAGGCTTTTCCAAGGCTTCGTCCTCTCCCTCAGTCTCCGTCGCCTCGTTTGACCCGTTTGGTCGATTTTCTGTCTCTTCCATTTCTTCCGCCAAAACCGTCTGCGCCGCTTTTACGCCGTCATCTTTTCCGCTATGCTCGTCCGCAGCGTTTTTCTCATCGTTTTCCTGAGCCGCTTCGATTGCGCCCGCTTTCTCCGGCCCGGCCCCGCTTTTTTCCTTGCGTCCGCCCTTCTTCTTCCGCTTCTCCTTCTTCGGCAGGCGAAACAGCGTAAACAGCATAATCCGCGCCCGCACAAAAAGGCTGCCGTCAAAGCGGACAATCAGATTGACAAAGTGCAAAAGCCAAGTAACCTTCACCCGAAGGATTACCGGCGGCTCCCCCTCGCCCTCTCTTCTTTCCGCCTCCACACGATAGCGGACTGGCACAAAAAGCGCGCAGACAATGCCCAAAACAAGCACGCCCAGAAGGCAGAGGAGCACGATTCCTATGATCTTTAAAATAAGTAACAGTATATGTAACATCTCATCTCCAAGCGTCTGTTTGTCTGGAAGTTTCCCTTTTCCTCTTAATCCCGAAAGTTTTCCGGGTCCGTCTTAGAAAGATAAGCCACAAGAGACGCCTCTCCCGTAGCCTCCAAAGCCTCCTTCGCAATCCGCTCGATCACGTCGAAAGCCTCTTCCATGCCGTTTGTCAGTCCCACGATACAGCCGGGCGGATTTTCCTTGTAATACCACTGGGAAAGCATCAGGCTGTGATAAACGGCAAGCTTACCGATCTCCCTGTCGTAAACGATCACATAGAGCTTTGGCTGTTTTTTGTGGCGTTTCAGCTTCTTTATGGCCTTTTCCGGCTTTTTTACAGTATCCCCAATATAGAGGTTTTTATAAAATTTCATCTATGCCTCTTATCCCTCAGACCGTTCCCAAATGGTGTCAAACCTGCGTCTATTTTACCATATTTCCAAGCAAGAAAACAGAAAAATTTCCGCGCGCCTACATCTGTTTCCTGACAATCCGGTATTCATCGTCTTGCTGGTAGAAAGCGCAGTCAAAACTGCCGCCCTGCAAAAAATGACTCATATCGTCCTCATCCAGATCCACCATACAAACATAATATTCATAGTCTTCATCGTACTGAAAGTTACTGCATGTATCGCAAATGCTCATGGTAAAACCGCGCTCCTTTCCAAACAATCCATACCGTTTTTCATACGTTCCGTGCCGGTAAACACAGATTTCGCCGGGAGGGGATTGACTTCTCATTCAGAAGTTTTATACTATATATCAAAAGTACCATATCTATGTTTTTTTTACCAAATATCTGGCGTTTGCCACCATATATAGGAGGTTATCCCATGAAAGACGTTGCCCGTATGATACTGGAAAAAGGCATGATCATCGGCGAAGATATCTTCAACTACCAGAATGAACTCATTATTCCCAAGGACACGGAGGTGGATGAAAAGGTTATCAAAAAACTGGAACGCCACTCCATCATCTGCGTTCCGGTCAAGGAAGAAATCGATTTCGCCACCACACACTTCGAAAAAGTGCGTCTGAGCAAAGAGTTCCAAACCTTCCAGCTTACTTACAACAACTGTATGCCCATCTATACCAAATTCATGAACCGTTTTGTGGAGACCGGCGAATTAAAGGGAATCGGCCAGCTCAAGGATCTCTATTTTAAGTTGCAGGCCAGCGCCAGAACCGGTGAAGCGCTCCTCGACTTTCTCTATAACATGCTGCCCAGAGAGGACACTATGACCCACGCCCACTGCTTAAACTCCGCCTTGATCGCCGGCGTCTTCGGCACTTGGTGGGGGCTTTCCCAAGAGGATTTGGTTATCCTCACCTACTGCGGCTTCTTCTATGATATCGGAAAGCTCAAACTTCCGCAGGATCTTCTATGGAAACCGGACAAATTAACGGATCTGGAGTACACGCAGTTAAAAACACACACCATGCTCGGCTTTGAGCTTATCAAGGACCAAAATCTGGACGAACATGTAATCAAAGCAACGTTGATGCACCATGAGCGGTGCGACGGCTCCGGCTATCCTTCCAAACTCAAGGGCGACAAGATTGACATCTTTGCCAAATATATCGCCGTCATTGACGCTTACGAGGCCATGACCTCGGCCCGTACCTACAGACAGCCTCTCAATCCTTTTCAGGTCATCGAAAACTTTGAGCGGGAAGGCTATGAAAAATACGACAGGGACATCCTTGAGCCAATTCTTTATCACCTTGCGGCCACCCAGCTCGGCTTTATGGTGCGCTTAAGCAACGACGAGGAGGCGAAGATTAAGGCCATCAACAAGGATAATCTGTCAAGGCCGCTTCTGGAACGGGCCGACGGCAGCCTTTTCAATCTGGCCGTCAAACCGGAACTTACCATAAACGCGATCTTTTAACCAGACTGTTCTACTGCTCGAAATAAGCGTCCAAAATTCTTTTGGTGATGGGCACGGCATAATCACCGCCGCTGCCCGCGCCTTCTATGATGATCGTCACGCACACCTGCGGGTCCTCCACTGGCGCAAATCCCGTAAACCATGCGTGGGAATCGCTCTTTACTTGATTGTACTCTGCGGAACCCGTCTTTCCGGCCGCTGTATAGGAAAGCCCGGAAAGCTTTGTCCCCGTGCCGCTCTTTACCACTTCCTCCATCAGTTCCGTCATAATCTGCGCTTCCTCCTCACTCATCAATCTCTTGTAAGTATCCGGAGAAAATTGTTTCACCACGGTTCTGTCCTTCGTTTCTACCCGGTCGATCAGATAAGGCGTCATCAGCACGCCGTCGTTGGCAATAGCGGCGGTAATCATGTTTAACTCAAGCGGCGTCATCTGTGTCGTCCCCTGTCCGATCGCAGCCTGCATCACATCCGCGTCCTCCACATCCGCATTCATGAAAAGCTTACTCTGGTTGTAAGCGAAATCCACCTTGAGCTCCTGATTCAGCAGCAGATCGTCAAGCGTTTCCCCAAACTTTTTGCGGTCTAACGTAAGCCCAATGCTCGCAAAAGCAGAATTACAGGACTTGGCAAACGCTTTCGTAAAATTTTCACCCCCGTGGGATGTTCCGTGGTAGCAGTTGATCCGTTCCTCCCCGTGGGAAAAGTGTCCGTTACACTGATACGTGAATTGACTATATGAGTCAGGATTTTCCCTGATATACTCTAACGCCGTCACAATCTTAAAGGTGGACCCCGGCGGGTAAAGTCCCTGCGTCGTCCTGTTTAACAGCACGCTGCTGTCCTTGTCCTTGATCAGATCGTCCCAGATCGCATCGATCTCATTGGGATCAAAGTCCGGCTTCGACACCATGGCGAGAATCCGTCCCGTGGAAGGTTCCGTCACGATCACCGCCCCGCTGTACATCCCAAGGGAATCATAGGCGATCTTCTGTAAGTCCACATCCAGCGTGGTGATCACGCTGTCGCCCGGATATTTTTCCCCGGCCATATCGCTGGCCACTTTCTCGGAAAGCTTCGTGTTGGAATTAATCAAGTAATAGTTGGCAAACGCCTCGATCCCAAATCTTCCATTAGAGGCATAGCCGACTGCGTGGGAAAACATGTTGGCGTAAGGGTACACTCTGGTCTCCTTCCCCTCCTCGTCCGTCTTTGTCTCCGCTAAAACCTGACCGCCCGCCGCATAGATTGTCCCTCTGCTGTTCTGGGCAACCAGTATCTCCTGTCTTGTGTTGTAGCTGTTATTCATAAGCGTCTGCTTGTGAGTGACCGCATAGTGGCAGGTATATCCCATCATCGCAAAAAACATGCCTACAAAAAGCCATGTCACCGCCATGATTTGTCTGTTACGCTTCCTCTTCGTCTTCCCGGTTCCTCTGCGGACGCTCTCCCTCTCTTCGCGCTCTCTGTCTCTTTCTTTGTTGATTTCTGTTCTTAGCACGTTTCTCTCCTTCATCCCGCCTGATAATATACAGTCCCTCTACAATAAAGAACATCATGAGCGTAGTCAGCACAGAACTTCCCCCGTAACTGATAAAGGGAAGCGTCACGCCCGTCATGGGAATAAACTTGGTTCCCCCGCCCACCGTCAAAAATACCTGAAATATATAAGTAACGCCTAAACCGAAGGCTATCAGCCTGTAAAAACGGTCTTGAAACTTCAAGGCAATGTTCATGCACATAATAAAACTGCTGATACAAATCAGGATCATGCACATGGAAAAGAGGATACCCAGCTCCTCCGCCACCGCAGAGAACACGAAATCCGCCTCCACCAAAGGAATCGACGTAGGATTTCCCCGAAACAGCCCTAATCCGAACCAGCCGCCGCTGCTAATGCCGAAAAGCGACTGGGTAATCTGAAAACCGGCGTCGTCGATACAGCTAAAAGGGTCCCGCCACGCCTGCACACGCACCTGTACATGGGAAAAAAGCCGGTAAGCCACCATAGCCGCCGCTGAGCCGCCCGCCACCCCCAGAAACAGATAGATCCACCTTCCGGTAGCGATAAACACCATAAACACATAGACCACAAAAAAGATCAGCGCGCTTCCCAAATCCTTGGAGGCCACCAAGATCAACACATGAGCCCCGGCTAACACCGCTGTCACCGCCACCCGCAGGAAATCCCATGTTTCACTGAACGCACTGGCCACAAAAAACACAAATAAGATTTTTACGAACTCCGAGGGCTGGAAGGTCACGCCGGCTAAAGAGTAGGATATCTTGGAGCCGTAGGTCACCGTTCCCAAAATCAGCACCACGCCCAGAGCCGCAATCCCTACACCCGCATACACCCATGTGAGACTCTTCAAAAATTTCAGGTTGCGGATGAAAAAGGGAATCGCCATACCAATGATGATCGACGCCGTCACAATAAAAAACTGTTTGATCGCCCGCTCGTAGGAAAGCCTTGTGAGAATCACAAAACCGATGCTTAAAAGCATGCACATATTATTGACAATCAGCAGGTTCCCCTTCGGGTAAATCATGCGGAAAAGCATGATCGTGGAAAACAGGAGAATCTGCTGCAGCACATAAAAAAGCAGATACTCAATCTGTCCCGTCTCAAAGCAGATCACGAGGAAACAAGAAAAATGCACCAAAAACATCCAGATATTCTGACGGATATAACCAGCTTTTCTCTGCTCCTCATCCTGAAACCGAAACACCAGAAAACATTCCAGCGTGTAGCAGGCGATAAACAGGGTGATAAAATATTTTGAAAGCTCTGTAATATACAGTTCCATACATTCTGTTCCTTATCTTCTTACACTGTTATTCGACGCCCCTCTTGCAATGTCCCGCCGTATAATCCTGAAAAGGAAATTCCCCCTCCAATATCCGACGGCACTGTTCCCCGGTTTCTATGGTAAAATCATACCGGAAGGCCGCTGCGCCGATTCTGTCCCGCTCCTTCTTTGCGCCGTGCAGAGAATAGGGCACAGAATTATATAACACATTATAACAGTGATCGCAGTTTATCTCCACTGGAAATATGGCCCCTTGTCTGTCTTTTAAGAAAAACTGCCGCCGCGCTTTTCCGTCTTCCCTGCACTGACCAGCCGTCTTTCGCAGGCAGTTCGCCGTAACCATCATGGGAATGCGGCTGTATACAATCAAATTTGCAGACACCTCCTGCTCCCTTGCCGCGCGCACAAGATGGGCCGCCTCCTTCGCATTTAACTCATAGGGAACCGTAATTTCTCCCATAAATTCCGACAAAAAACCAACTGCCGCCGCATTAAAGCAGTAAACGCCCGCATCCGGGACCACGGCGTAAGCGCCGAAAACATCCGGCCTTTCCCGCATCCAGCTTCGAACCGTGCCCAATTCTTCCAAATTGCGGACAAGAACCCCTGAAAACAGCGTCTCCTTCTCTGAAAGACAAGCCGTAAGCCGTTCCATCCACGCTTTGTCGCGTTCCCTCAGCACATAGGGAAGCGCCAGATACCATTCCATGCCGTTTTCCGGAGCTTCCCGCCTGAGTAACGGCAAAATTTCCTTCCTCTGCGACAGTAACAGATCGCTCTCCACGTAAACGCGGCGGCAGCGCCCCCACTCCATAACGGCTCTGAGTTGTTCCAAACTGCTTACCAGACAATCCGTGACCGGCAGTTTTGTCTGCGTCACCAACGCTTTCCCTGTTTCTCCCGGCTTTTCCATCGACTGACTTGGTCGATCAACGTTTCTCCCTGCAATCACAGCCTGCTCGAAAGCGGAAACCGCCGCCCGGCGCAGTTCGTTTAACGCCTTCACGGGCACAAATCCCTCTCCCTCCAAGACGACCTCACAGGAAGTGACGTTCACAAAGCTCTCCCCCGTTTTTTGGAGCTGCTTTCTCACCGTCTCCTCCGTAAGAGGCGCGTTCTTCGCCTGCTGAACGATCTCGCCCGACACTTCTACGGACGCTTGTTCGGATTCTTCGGCGGCCGTCATACGCAGTCCAAGCGGTTCCCCCACCTTCACCGTCGCCCGCATCCGCACCTGCATTTTATCGGGCTCTCTGAGATATTTCTCCCTGATCTGCGCCAAAAACGTCTCATCGCTTCCGCTGTAGCCGGGCGCGTCCAAGGTAACCATTTCTTTTCCGTTGTGCCGTTCATAGTAACCCGTCTGAATCTCGCTGCGGATGTAGAGTCTGCGGAGCTTGTCCATGTCCGCCGGGTCAACCTGATACCCTTCCGCGCCCTCCCTGTCATACAGGTCGATATACTTTCGGTAAATTGCCGTAACGCCCGCCGCGTACTCGGGCCGCTTCATCCGTCCCTCAATCTTGAAGGAATCGATCCCCGCCTCCAAAAGTTTCGGAAGGTATTCCAAGGTGCACATATCTTTTAAGCTCAAGGGATAGCCGCTCCCTGAAAGCCTCTTTTCCCCTTCATAAATCTCATAAGGAAGTCTGCAAGGCTGGGCGCACCGCCCTCTGTTCCCGCTTCTGCCGCCCAAAATGCTGCTAAAAAGGCACTGTCCCGAATAGCAGTAACACATGGCCCCGTGAATGAAACATTCCACTTCCACACCGGCCTCTTCCTTGATCTTTCGCACTTCTTCCAAGGAAAGCTCCCTTGCCGGCACGATACGGCGCGCGCCCTGCGCCTTTAAAAAGGCCGCGCCCCTTACCCCCGTCACCGTCATTTGCGTGCTCACATGCAAAGGCAGCCCCGGAAACTGTTCCCTGATATGGCGAAATACACCGAAATCCTGCACAATCACGCCGTCAAGCCCGGCTTCCCAAAACGGCGCAAGGTAGGCGGAAAGCTCCGCAAGCTCCCGCTCCTTTAAGAGCGTGTTGACCGTCAAATAGATCTTTTTCCCATAAAAATGTGCGACATGAAGCGCACGGACCATCTGTTCCGTGTCAAAATTATCCGCATACGCCCTTGCGCCGAACCGTTCGCCGCCCAAATATACCGCGTCGGCTCCCGCATTGACAGCTCCTAAAAAAGCTTCGTAATTGCCTGCCGGCGAAAGAAGCTCCACCCTTTTGTTCATGCCTTCTGCCTCAAACTCCATCTTCCCTCAAAATTACAATCTTCCATCCAGAAAAAGAGCAGACCCTCAGGCCTGCTCCCTGTCATCTTATTTCTTTCGTTCCTTTAACTCCGTCTCCATGCGGACGATCTGCTTCGCATTCTCGGTCGCTTCCGCCTGTAGACTCTTAATATTTTTTTCCGTATTTTCCAATTTCATCTGGGCCGCAATCAGATCATGCTTCAACGCGTATACTTCATCGTTTTTATTCTTAAGATCCTCTTCCAGAATCCCGATCTGCTTCTTCGCCTTAAAATAATCGTCCGCAATGTTTAACTGTAACAGCACGTTCTGCGTATCCATCGGTTGTCGTTTAAAGCTGTCAATCTTGTTATACTCGGCTATCTTATTGTTTATGTAAGAAGCCACCTTCTGAAGGTACTCCTCGCTTTCATAACCGCTCAGCGTAAAGACCTTACCGGCGATAATCACTTCCGTATCTGTTTTTGTAGACATAAGGAGCGCTCCTCCATCATTGTGCTTACACTATCACCCTAATTATAGCCGTGTTAGAAGGGAATTTCAAGTCCAAAATGCCGATAGGCTGTATCGGTGACCATTCTGCCCCTCGGCGTGCGGTTCAAAAATCCGTTCTGAATCAAATAGGGTTCGTACACATCCTCGATCGTCCCCGCGTCCTCCCCGATGGCCGCCGCCAGCGTATCAAGGCCTACTGGCCCGCCCTTAAACTTCTCAATCATGGTGACAAGAATATTCCGATCCACATGATCCAGTCCCATTTTATCCACATCCATCAGATCAAGAGCCACTTTGGCAATCTCTTCGGTAATCGCGCCGTCATATTTTACCTGTGCGAAATCCCGCACCCGCTTCAAGATACGGTTCGCAAGCCTGGGCGTACCCCTGCTTCTTCTGGCCAGCTCCACCGCTCCCTTTTCGTCGATTTCCACGCCCAGCTTTTTCGCCGACTGCCGGATAATCACCTTAAGCTCTTCTACCGTATAAAATTCCAGCCTGTGAATCATGCCGAAGCGGTCCCGCAGGGGCGCGGTGAGCAGTCCCGCCCGCGTCGTTGCGCCCACCAGCGTAAAATGCGGCAGATCAAGGCGGATTGAACGGGCCGTCGCGCCCTTGCCGATCATAATATCAATGGCGTAATCCTCCATAGCGGGGTATAAAACCTCCTCCACCTGACGGTTTAACCTATGAATCTCGTCCACAAAGAGCAGATCGCCCTCCTGTAAATTATTTAAGATCGCCGCCATTTCTCCCGGTTTTTCAATGGCTGGCCCGCTGGTCACCTTCATGTGGACGCCCATTTCATTGGCGATAATGCCCGCAAGCGTCGTCTTTCCGAGGCCGGGCGGACCGTAAAAGAGCACGTGATCCAGCGCGTCGCCCCGCTGCTTTGCCGCCTCAATGTAAATCTTGAGATTGTCCTTCACTTTTTCTTGACCAATATAGTCAACAAGACTCTGGGGGCGCAACGACCCTTCAATTTTGATATCTTCTTCTATTAAATTTGTCTCAATCATCCTATTTGGCATATGTTCTTCTCTCCGTCCATCATCATAGCATTTTCGCGCCTGCTTCGCAAGCCGCTTGCTTTTCTTCCGCGGCTATTATATCATTATCTTAGAAGTTTTTATTTAAAGAAACGAGGTGGCCCTTTGCGGACAAAAATCATTTTACGTGAAAAACTGCTGGAAAAGCTGCGCGAAGCTTTGGTTGCCGTGCTGCCAATCCTTATTATCGTTCTGATTCTGTGCTTTTCCGTCGCGCCGATTTCTCCCAGTATTCTCTTATGTTTCCTAATTGGCGCTGTTTTGCTGATTCTCGGCATGATGTTTTTTACGCTGGGCGCGGAGCTTTCCATGACCCCCATGGGCGAAAAGGTTGGCACCTGCATGACCAAGAGTAAAAAACTCACCCTGATCGTTTCGTTATCGTTTTTGTTAGGTTTTATCATTACCGTATCGGAACCGGATCTTCAAGTGCTGGCGGGGCAGGTGCCCTCCATCCCCAATCGGATTCTCATTTTTTCCGTGGCTGGCGGCGTGGGCTTGTTTTTAGTCATCGCCCTGCTTCGTATGCTGTTTCGCATTCCCCTGCCGCCTCTGTTGGTTTTCTTTTATATCCTTGTCTTCGCCCTGACCTATTTCGTGCCGGACGATTTTTTAAGCGTTGCCTTTGACTCTGGCGGCGTGACCACCGGCCCTATGACCGTGCCCTTCATCATGGCGCTTGGCGTAGGCGTGGCCGCCATCCGAAACGACCGCCATGCGGCGGACGACAGTTTTGGTCTGGTCGCATTGTGCTCCATCGGCCCTATCATATCCGTACTGATTCTGGGTATGATTTACCATCCTGCCGGGAGCAGTTATATACCGCCCACCATTCCTTCCGTGGAGGATTCCGTAGCGCTGTGGGCGCTGTTCCATCAAGGTTTCCCCACCTACATAGCGGAGATCGCGGTCTCCCTCTTTCCCATTGTACTCTTTTTCGGCCTCTTTCAGATGCTTGTTCTGAAACTGTCAAAGCGCACGCTCTCCAAGATGGTCGTCGGACTGGTTTATACCTATATCGGACTGGTTCTGTTTATGACCGGCGTAAACGTTGGCTTTATGCCTGCCGGAAACTATCTGGGACAGATGCTCGGCTCCTCATCCAACCCTTGGATTTTGATCCCGATCGCTATGGTCATGGGCTTTTTCATTGTAAAAGCGGAGCCGGCCGTCTATGTGTTGAATAAACAGGTCGAAGAAATCACCGACGGCGCGATTTCCGCCAAATCCATGGGAACCTGTCTCTCGGCGGGCGTTGCCATTTCTCTCGGCATTGCCATGCTGCGGGTGCTTACCGGTATTTCCGTGATGTGGTTTTTAATTCCCGGTTACGCCTTCGCCCTCGGGATCTCCTTCTTTGTGCCAAAGATTTACACCGCCATCGCCTTTGACTCCGGCGGCGTGGCCTCCGGTCCCATGACGGCCGCCTTTCTGCTTCCCTTAGCGCAGGGCGCATGCGGCGCTGTGGGCGGAAACATCGTGACGGACGCTTTTGGCATCGTCGCCATGGTCGCCATGACGCCGCTTATCACGATCCAGCTCCTCGGCGTTCTTTCCCGATACAGGAGCGCGGCCGGCAGTAAGAAACGCCGCCTGTCAGAACAGATCGCTGGACTTGCCACATCCGGTCTGACGGCTGCTAAGCGTCAGACGGAGACTGACGACCTAATCATAGAACTGTAACAGCGCAATCTTCTGCCCTTTCACCGGCAGACCAACGGAGGACAGTCCATGAGCGAATTATATTTGATGACCGCTATCATCACCAGAGACCGCACCAAAGACTTCGCGGCCTTTTATGACAGATACGGCGTTCCCGTGAATTTCATCACTCTCGGAAACGGAACCGCGAATAACGAACTTCTCGATTATTTCGGGTTAGACGGCACGGAAAAAGCCGTGATCTTCTCTGTCGTTACCCGCAAAACATGGAAAAAAGTTAAAACGGGACTGGAACGGGAAATGCAGATCGACGTTCCCGGTACCGGCGTCGCGTTTATCATCCCCCTCGCCAGCATCGGCGGCCTGAAAGCGCTGCGTTTCCTGACAGGGGATGAAACCTTTGAAATTGGGGAGGAAACCACATTGAAGGACACCAAATTTGAACTCTTAGTCATCATAGCCAATCAGGGCTACACGGAACTCATTATGGACGCCGCGAGAAAAATGCAGGCGGGCGGCGGTACTGTTATCCACGCCAAGGGCACCGGCATGGAAAGCGCCGATAAGTTCCTCGGCGTCACCTTAGCCTCCGAAAAGGAAATCATCTTCATCGTGGTGAAAAAAGAACAGAAAAACGCCATCATGAAAGCAGTCATGGAGGACGCCGGACTTGAATCCAAGGCAAAATCTGTAATCTTCTCCCTGCCCGTAACCGAAACCGCCGGTATGCGGCTGCTCACCGAGTACGCGGAAGAAAGCGAAGCTGCGGCTGAAAACGGGGAGTCTTAACGCTCCCCTCTGTTCCCATGCGCCATTTCTTCCCGTCTGTACTGCAAATGATACAGCTTATAATACTTTCCGCGCTGTTCCAAAAGCGCCTGATGACTGCCCTGCTCCACAATCTTTCCGTGGGACAGCACAATGATGTTGTCCGCATGCTGAATGGTGGAGAGTCTATGGGCAACCATCAGCATCGTTCCGATATTCTGCATCTTTTCCAACGAATTTTGTATCAGCAGCTCCGTCTCCGTGTCAATATTGGCGGTGGCCTCGTCCAGAATCATAACAGCCGGTTTGTGGACGATGGTTCTCGCAAAGGACAAGAGCTGCCGTTGTCCAGCAGAAAAATTATTTCCTCTCTCCCGCACCTCCTCATCCAGTCCTTTTTCCAGCTTATTGATAAAGTGATCCGCATTCACATAATGACAGGCCGCCTCGATCTCCTCATCCGAAATATCCTCCGCACGCAGGGCGATATTGCTGCGGATGGTTCCCGAAAAGAGAAACACATCCTGTAACATCTGCCCAAAGAAACGGCGCAGGGAAGAAATTTTGATCTTCCTGATGTCGATTCCGTCTATCAGAATCTCCCCTTTCTGGAACTCGTAATTTCTGCAGATCAGGGAAAGGATCGTGGTCTTTCCGGAACCTGTAGAGCCCACAAAGGCTACCGTCTCCTTCGGCATCACATGAAAGGAAACGCCCTTTAGCACCCACTCGTCCTCCACATAGGAAAACCATACGTCCCGAAACTCGATCTCGCCCCGCATTTCGGAAAGCTCCACCGCATCCGGCGCATCCTGTATGACTGGCTCGATATCCATGATGGTGAAAACCTTCTCCGCGGAAGCGAAAGCCGATTGCAGCCAGTTGAACTGCTCCGCCAGATTCTGAATCGGATTGTAGAATTTCGAGATATACATATAAAAGGACACCAGCATACCGCTTGTAACCGCCTGTCCCATAAAAACACGGTTTTCCAGATACCCTCTGCCGCCCAGATACAAAAGACAGAGGATGGAACTGACATAGAGCATATAAACAAGCGGCCGGAAAATACCGAACACCAGTATCTGCTCCTGCTTCGCCCGCCCAAGCGCATTGCTCTTTTCCCGGAAGTCCTGCATTTTCGCCTCCTCCCGGTTGAAAATCTGCGTAATCTTGATACCCGAAAGGTTCTCGGACAGATAGGTGTTGATATCTGTGGTGCGGTCTTTGACCTTCCGATAGGCGCGTCTGGAAAACTTTCGGAAAATCACCGTAAACAACACGATAAAGGGCACAAAACAGAGAATCATCAGCGTCAGCTCATAGCTTAGCACAAGCATTGCCGCAAACACGCCCACGATCACGAATATATTTTTCACAAAATTCACCAACAGATTGGTAAACATCATGGAGATCGCGTTAGTGTCGTTGGTCACGCGGGTCACAAGCTTACCAACAGGTATCTCGTTTAGCTGCTCATGGGAAAGGCTCTCAATCTTCACAAACAGGTCTTCCCTCATGACGGAAATAATTCTCTGCCCCGTCTTTTGCAGCACCACCGCCTGTATATACGCGCACACCATGGAAACGAGCAGAATGCTCACATAGACCGCCATCGCCCGGTAAATCTGCGGCATCCGAAACTCTCCCGCGACCAGCTCCTCAATCCGCCCAATAATAAAGGGGGAAACCACGTCATAGGAAATGGTAAACAACATAACTGCGCCCACCAGAAGAAACCGCGGCAGATACGGCTTCGCATAACGTAAAAGACGCCCCATAATCTCCCGGTCGCCCATCAGTCTTTCAACGCTTTCCGCCTGCTTTTTATCCCTCACGGCAAAGAAAGCAGTAAGAAGAACGAGGGAGAACAGTCCTACAATCGCTCCCACTACAAGTAGTGGATAATACTCATACATCCGCCTCGCCCCCTTCTTCCTCCTCCATGCGCTGTAAATCCACCATCCTGCGGTAATCCTCACAGCTCTCATAGAGACTCTCATGACTGCCCACTCCACAAACGCACCCTTCGTCCATGAAAATAATTTTGTCCATATGCTCCACAGTGGAAATTCGGTGGGCAATCAAAATGGTCGTCCTGCCCTTCCGCTCTTCCATGAGGTTATGTAAAATATGTTTCTCCGTCTTCATATCCACCGCGGAAACCGAGTCGTCCAAAATCAATACGGCCGCGTCCTTGAGAACCGCCCTTGCGATAGATATCCTCTGTTTTTGTCCGCCGGAAACCGTCACGCCCCGCTCCCCAAGAACCGTACGGTAGCCCGCCGTAAAGTCCGCGATATCGTCATGCACGTCGGAAAGCCTCGCCGCCCGCTCGATCAGGGCGCCGTCCGCCTCATCCACCGCAAAGGAAATATTGTTTTCGATGGTATCGGAGAACAGGAAATTATCCTGCGGCACATAAGCGCAGCCCTCCCGCAGGGAATGAATTGATATTGTATTGACATCGTGCCCATCGACAAAGAGAGTACCGTCCGGTACATTGTAAGCGCGCAGAATCAAATCCACCAGAATCGTCTTCCCCGATCCGGTTCTTCCGACCACGCCCACGCTCTCCCCCGCATGGATGGTAACGGATACGTCTCTCAGAGCGTCAAACTCCCCGTCCGGATAGCGGAAGGAAAGATGGCGAAACTCAATCTCGCCCTTCATATCCGTAAGGTCCGCCACGCCCGCCCTGTCTCTCACCGTAATCTGCGCATCCAGAAGCTCACTGACCCGGTTCAACGACGCCTTTCCTCTGGACGTCTTCTCGATCAGCATGGAGACCGCCATAACGGGCCAGATGATAGAGTTAAAATAAACAATATATTCCACGAGCCGTCCAGCGTCAAATTTACCGCAGTAGACCAGATAGCCTCCGTACCCAAGAATGACACAGATTACCGACTCCACAAGCAGAATCGTCAAAATATCGAGCAGCGTGGCAATCCGGGTGTACGCCACATTGATATCCTCGTTTTCCCGGTTCAGTTTCTTAAACTCCTTAAGCTCCAGATATTCTTTCACAAAAGCCTTGATCACCGCAATGCCCGAAAAATTTTCCTGCGAGAAGTCGGAAAGTCTGGAAAAAGCCTCCTGTCTGATCTCCCACTTCGCTTTCATAGCTTTAAACAGAACCGTCCCAATCAGAAACAGAATCGCCATAGGAATCATGGAAAGCCCCGTCAGCAGTCTGTCCATATTCCACATTTTTAAAAAGGCGAGCAGTCCCAGAAGCAGAGCGTCGCAGAACATTAATATCCCATCCCCGAAGCACTCCTGTATGGTGTCCAGATCGTTGGTAAACAGGCTCATGAGATTACCCACCTTATTGACCTGAAAATAATCCAGCGAAAGATTTTTACAGTGGTCGAACATGCGGTTTCTCAGATCGGTCTCCACCTTGATCGCCGCCCCGTAGAAACTGACGCGCCAGAGGAAACGCCCCACTACCATAACCACAATGACCACGATCAGCCGCAGACAAACCTTGTCCAAAAGCACTTCCATCGTAAAGGGCTGGGGCTGACCGTTAATCTCCACAAGGCCGCCGTTCATGCCGTTTACGACAATGCGGTACAGCTCCGGCAGAATTAGCTGAAAATAGTCCACAAAAATAAGAGCCACAATGCCGACCAGCAATAATGGCCCGTGTTTGATATAATATCGGTTAATATGTTTCCCGAAAATCAATGTAAATTCCTCCAAATATTAGAACATGTATCTAAGCGCCTGCTTTAAGATGGTCTCCGACGTGTCGTCCTCCGAAAGTTCCACCTTTTTCACGGCGGCCGTCGCCTCGGAAGCGGAATATCCGAGCGCCGTCAACGCCTCGATGGCTTCCCGCTTCATCCTATTGTCTATCGTCCCTGCCGTATCAGCCGCCGCGCCGCCTGCAGAACCTATGTTGCGCAAGGTATCTTCAATCGAAATCTTATCCCGCAGATCAAGAATCACCCGCTCCGCCGTCTTCGCCCCCACGCCCGGCGCCTTGGCGATCGCTTTCGCGTCTCCCGCCGCCACCGCAAAACGCAGAGCGTCCGCGCTCATCACAGAGAGAATCGCAAGCCCCCCCTTGGGGCCGATCCCGCTCACCGTAATCAGCTTTTTAAAAATATCCAGATCATCTCTTGTCAGAAAGCCGTAAAGGCTGAAAGAATCCTCCCGCACCATTGTATAAGTATAAATCTTTACCTCGCTGCCAATCCCCGGCAGAAGATCCGCCGTGGTGGTGGAAACCTTTATGTTATAACCGATCCCGCCAGCCTCGACGACTACAGCCTCCTCTGTGATCTCCTCAAGCGTTCCTTTTATGTATGCGTACATGTGTCACTTTCCCTTCCTTTTTCCATTCTGTTCAAGCCGCCGCAGATAGGGCGCAAGCTCCGTTCCCAAAAGACCGATCAACGCTCCCGTGGCCGTCCCTGCCGCAATCAAAAAAGGCGCATAATAGGCAACCGCCAACGTCTCCACGACCGCCATCGCCATAAGAAGCTGTCCAATATTATGAAATACCCCGCCCAGCACGCTTACTCCGGTCATGGATAAGCGGCCCCATTTTATCCCCGCAAGCATGGCGGCAAAGCTGAACGCCGCCCCCGCAAGCGCATACAAAATGGCGTAGAGATTGCTGAACAGAAAACCGGACAACACAATCCGCAGGCCGTTTACCAGAAGCGCCTCCCGCGCGCCTTTTGACATCCCTCTTCCGCGCGCGCCATTCTCTCCGTCCTCGGAATCCGCCTGCCCCGCCTCTTCATACAGTAACAGCAGGACGATCAGATTCGGCAAACCCAGTTTCATCCCCGGAATGCCGAAGGAAAAAGGAATCAGGGATTCCACATAGGACAGAATCAACGCCAGCGCCAGCAAAAAGCCAAGCTCAACCGTCCTCCTCATCACTCCACCTTCCCATCAAACTTCTCGCCGTCCGCAGCTTCCACAATCTCTGCCACAAGCCTGTTGGGAAGACAAATAATTGGGTCTGCACTGTCTGAAATGGGTACGTGGTGCACACAGAACTGATCCCGGCAGTCGGCCGCCTCCATCCAGACCTGATCTTCCGAAATCGCCAGAAGGTTATAGCTTTTTTCCCATGTACTTGTAATCTGATCAGGCCGTTGTGCATGCCATGTAAAGAGAATCCCACCCTCTGTATAACGCATCAGACAATAGACAATCCCGTCCGGGCCATAAACATCCTTTTTCCGCCCCTCCCGTTCCAGAGGCAGCGCAAGCCGCTCCATGGTTGAGCCGTTCCATGAGATCTGAAGCGTGCGCCCTTCTTTTTTTCCAAAGCCAAACCACACGGAAAGAACTGCCGCCGCAAGAAGACAAACCCCTATTACAGCCAGATCGGCCCTTGTGATGCGCTGTTTTCGTTTCTTTTTTCCGTCCATATCGTTATTGTATCACTTTCGAACATATGTTTCAAGTTTTCCTGCATTTATTTCCCACGCCGCCACGGAATCTCTCACGCTCCGAATCCCCTTCTCCTTTGAATACAGATAAACCGCCGGAAGATTACGGCTCAGAAATAAATAGGCCGCCTCCGTCACCGAATAAGCGCCGATCTGGTCAAACACCAACCAGTCCCCAATTTGGGGATTCCGAAGGGGAAGCCCCCGGACCAAAAGATCGGCAAAGGTGCACAGGGAACCGCAGATCATATATTCCTGTTCCTCCCCGTCCGGTTCCCCGGCCGCGATATGATGCACAATCGGCCTACGCATGGCCATATTCTGCCCATAATAGACCACATGATGAATCCCGCCGTCCACCAGACAGTAATTTCTCTCCTCCGCCGTCTTACAATCCACAATCCGCGTCACATAATGCCCGCAGGAGGCGGCAATATACCTGCCAAGCTCAATATTCACCCGGAAAGGATACCGCTGAGCCGCGATGTACGCCGCAAGATTTTGAATCCCTTCAAATGGATTCTCAAAAGAATCGCCCTCAAAATAAGGCGTGGGAAGACCGGGGCCGTACTCTAAAATCATGTCGTCTGCGCCGTACTTTTCCCGCAGCTCTCCCATCAGCTCCGCCAGCATAGGAAGTTCCTTCTCGTATTTACACCCTTTGCGCTGGGTGCCAGCGAAATAATGAAGCCCGCCGAAAACAAGCTGCGGCACGGCCTTTAACTCCTCCGCGACCTGTAAAACCGTCTCCCGCTCCATGCCAAACTGCGCCCCGCTGGAAAGACGCAGAAGCACCTTCGTCTTTCTGTCCACTTCCGCCGCGCATTCCTTTAAAAGCTGCCACTGGCGATAGGATTCTACCGTAATGGTTTCCACTGGATACGCCAGCGCGGTCCTAATATCCTCCTCTGATTTCACCACTCCGGAAAAAATAATTTTCTTCCCAGCTATACAAACGGCCCTGCAAATTTCCAGCTCGCCTGGAGAACACACCTCGTATTTGGGAATGACGGCGTCAAGCGCCGGTATCAGAAAGGGATTGGCTTTTATCGCAAAGCAAAGCCCGCTCCCGCATACCGCAAGCTCCTCCTGTATCCGCCGCACCCTGTCTGTCAGTTCGTCCACATCAAAGAGATAACAGGGCGTCTGCACCCCATTTTGCTCTATCATTTCCCGAATCATTTCCTTCGTCATCTGTTTTCCTTTCATCCTATATTTTCGCTATTCCCAAGTTCCCTCTTCAATGACAATCTCAAACATTTTTTCCGTCTCTTCGCCTTTGACGCGGCATCTTGCCCGCAGCGTCATCGGCAAACAAATCTTTTCTGCTGGCAGTGGACAAGTTTCCCCTGTGCCGTAATCCTGCAATACTTCCGTCACACCGCCCGCCTCCTTCTCAAACTGATACTCCACCTCTACGCCTTCCCTGTGAAATGCCTTGGCCGTAAGCTCCCTGTTTCCCGCTTCGTCAAGCTTCTCCGTATGGAAATCGCAGTAGGAGAGATCGGGAAGATTGGCTTTCATTTCGGCGACCGAATCATAAAGACGGCTCTTTCCCTGCTCCTTCCTCATACGGCTTTGCAGAATGTCACAGTAATATGCGCTTACAAGCTCCGCGCCGTCGCCGCCCACATGCTCCATACTGTTCATCGTTTCATCCGGCAAAAGCATTCCCCTGTCTTCCATCAAATTCAGATTATCATAAGGAATCCCACGTTCTCCCAGATACTGATGAAAAAACCGATTGCATTCCTCGTAGCCGGGCGTCTCGCATACGGTGCTGATCGTCAGCGGCGTGGACACGGCATACAGCGTTACCTCCTCTTCCCTGCAAAGTTCAATGATCCGGTCCAAATACGCCAGCCGCTCCCTGTCCAGCTCTTCCTCTGTCCATGGCCGGGACAGATAAACGCCAGCCCTGTTTCCAAAGACTTCCCTCTCCCTTGCGAATCCCAGATTTTCATAGACGGTTTCCCCGTCTTCATAAATTCCCTGCCGATACTCTTTTGACAGCTTCTTTCGGATGTTCTCACCGCAGTTCCATATTTGATCCCGATATTGATAGCTCTTCAAAAAATAAACATATTCGGAGGGTTCAAATACATCCAAGATAAAGCCGGCCTTAACGGGAACGGACTTAATTCTCTCAAGCACCACCAAATCCCGCTTTAACACCCGTTCTTCCTGTAGAAAAGTCTGATAATCCAGACCAAACACCACATACTTGACGTCATACTGCTTCAAAATATCCTTCAGATACCAGTAAGCCCCTTCGATTCCCTGCGAACCTGTTCCGGCGTTAAAGGCGCAGTCCACCTCCCCCAGTCTCTCCGAAAAGACAGAGGGAATAAAGGAGGTCATTACCCTGGAATTGCCGATAAACACCATGTCCGGCTGCATATCCTCCACATGCTTCTGCTTGAGTTCCAGTTCCAGATAATGTTGGTAAGTGACAGGCTCCAACGCGAAACCAAGTATCTGTTCAAAGACAAAAAGCAGAAGGAACAGAAGGACTATTTTTTTAAAATTGTTCATACATAAATCCTCCTGCCGCATTTCCGCCCCCATAACCGAGCAGAATGACTGCATAAAACAGCGACACATATCCTAAATATCTGAAAACTACCGGAATCCGTCCCGCCGCGCCGTAAAGATCAACATTTTTTTCCTTAAGGATATCCAAAACAAGCATCATCACGACGCCAATCCCTAAAATCACCAGATCGCGCGCCGCCAAACCGGAAAACAGTTGCAGGGGTCTGGCAAGCAGATACCAGTTATGCTCGCACAAAAGCGATCTGCATTTCGTCCATATGCCGTAAATGGAAGGGATGTCGGAAACCATTTCCGCAAATCCGAAAATCAAAAAGGTTCTCGCCATCTGCACCAAATGCCACCATTTACTTTCCTCCGCAATATGTAACCGTCTCTTAATCCGCTCGTACAATGGCCTA
>CAMXIK010000013.1 GCA_947243855.1 uncultured Lachnospiraceae bacterium
CGAGGCAGCCGAAACTGTCTCGCTAATAAAGTCTAACTTTATGGGGTCACCTCATAAATTAGTGGCTTTAATATTTTGCATTAAATGACAGAATTAACTTTTTATGGTAAAATGTAAACATCTGCTATGAAAGGGGGATAAGGTTTTATGGATACAAATGCGATTGCAAAGAACTTAAACAAAAATGTTGATGTGGTGGAAAGCACGTTTTCACAGAACAACTTACAAGTAATCAGCTATGGCTTTTGCGGAATAAGTGAGAATAGTGGGTGGATGGAGCTTTTGGTAGAAATAGCAACTCTAAATGGAACATCAATAATCAATTCCATATCAGTAAAAGCAAATTTTTATGACGAGGATAATATCATAATTTATTCATATGATACAAAAGTTGATTCAGAAGATTTTGAAGGATATGACACATTACACTTATACTTGAACGAAGACAATTTGGCTTTTAATGCTGTAAAATGCCGATTATTTGCAACGAGGGCATGAATATGAATATAGTGGAGAAATTGCATAAAGAATTTTTAGCTGAGGCAAGTAGTTCCTCAATTTTATTAAATGACTTGGCAGCTATGGAGAAGTATATAGCAGAAAGTTATATGGGGCGATCCTTGATTGAACTATTGCAAAATGCTGATGATGCCAACGCAACTAAATTTTATATCAAAAAATTAAAAAATAATACTTACTTGGTTGCGAATAACGGGCGAGAATTTACAGAAAAAGACCTGTATGCTTTATGCAGAAGTGGTGCGTCTACGAAAAAGAGAAAATCAGGCACAATAGGTTTTCGGGGAATAGGGTTCAAGTCAGTTGTTAATTATGCTAAAACAGTACATTTGATAAGCGGAGATATTAAGGCGACATTTTCAAGAGATAAAACAAGGAAAGAGATACCAGATATAGAAATGGTTCCGCTTATACGTATCCCGCATATTTTTTGCGGAGAGAATTTTGATAAAGAAATACAGAAGATTTTTGAAAATGGGTATACCACTATTTTTATTTTTGAAACGGAAAATGATTCTTTAGAGAATGAAATTCAAGGCTTTAATATAAGTTGTATGATTTTTTTGCGAAATCTTTCAGAAATTATGTATTATGGAGAATCCGAGCGGTTATGGAAAACATCAAGGGAGAAAGTAAGTAATATATCAAAAGTTATAACTTGTTTTGACGGAACAGAAAAAATATCATGGCTAGTATTTAGCAGTGAGGAAAATAAACCTTGTGATATTGCGTTTTGTTATGACGGAAACAAGGTTGTACCAGCATCAAAAGAAGCGGTGGTACATTCTTTCATGCCAACAAACAATGGTTTATCAATTCCTGTAAAGATAAATGGGGATTTTTCGACAGACCCATCAAGAACAAAGATTACTATTGATAATGAAACAATGGATGCTGTGAAAAAGTGTGGGATTTTTTTGTCAGAAATTGCAACCAATATAATAAACTCTGGAAAAGACGAATTGAATATTATAAAGATAATTAGCATGGGGAAAATTGACCCATTAAGCAATATTAGAGGAAAAAGTATAAGCGATTATTTTGTTGAGTGCGTACAAGAAAGAATAAAGAAGTATTTTCAAGTAATTGCAAATGGGAAAAATATATATTACCAACAAGAGGGAATGACAGACAATGATTTTGATGAAATAATAAATAGAATAGGTGCTATAGGAATAGGACAGGAACAGGGAAGGAAGATTTTGGGGTTAATTGATCTATTAAAAATTATTGGGATAAACCCTATTCCAACAGAGAAAATATTAGATGCAATGGAAACGCTTAATTGTGAAAAGCCAACAAGAATACAAGTTTTAGCTGATGTTGTGCAAAATTCAAGGCTTGGAATAAACCAAGATATTAAAGAAAAAGTTAGAAAAGCTAAACTTATCGAATATGACAAGGGTGTTAAAAGCATTGAGAAACAATGCAAAGATGATATTGTGGAGGAAAGTTTTCAAGGTGCAGTTGTGGAAAAACTCGGTACATTTTCTGGGTTAGAGTGGTTTGCAAAACAGATGAATATTCCTTTGCAAAAAGGCAATTCTTCAAAAAAAGGAAACACTGAAATAGAGAGTAGAAATATGGTATTTACCAACCATATAATCAAAAAGTGGAGAAGCGTAGAAGAAAACTTTTTGCAGTTTGTTCAGAATTTGCCGAATGTTGAGAATGCCATTGATGTTGCCAGTAAAAACATTGGTTATGATATAGAAGTTACCTTAAAAAATGGAGAACATGAATATTACGAAATTAAAAGTGTTAATAGAATGGGAGAGTCGTTCTCCATGACAAACAATGAGTTTTCGTCAGCAATTCAGTATAAAAATAAGTATAAATTGGCGGTCGTACAGCAAAGCAAGAGCGAATTTGAAGTTTGTATTATAACAGATCCTGCAAATTCTTTGATTTTAAACAAAAGAGTTACTCGGTGGGAATGGTGCTGTAATGATTATTCTGGTGAGGTTTTTCAAGCAAGAATAGAAAATTGAGAACTTTTGTTTTTGTAATGACACGATGATATAATAAGAATATGTAAATATCAGCATTATTTTAAAAGAAGAATGTTTACTATTTGACTGATTTTCCACGGATATGAAACTCAATATTTCTTATCTGTGTGAAATTACTTGACTATATATGGAGGTAATGTGACATATGGAAAATTATGCCTTTTACAATGAAATCATGGAATTACTTTCTAGGGGGCGTGAAGGACCATATTGGGATTATAAAAGTGATTATCCCGATTGCCCAGAGGATAAGCTAAAAGATATAATTTGCATGGCAAATAATCTTGAAAACAGAGACGCTTATTTGATTTATGGAGCAAATAATGACGGAAGTATATGTGGTATAGAAAATACAAGAATGTCACGAATATCTTCAGCGGGATTGACGGAATTTTTAAGAACGAAACCATTTGCTGGAGGATATTACCCACAAACAGATGTAAAGACTATAAATGCAGGGGAGCATCAACTTGATATAGTCATTATATATAATAGCAGACATACGCCATATTACTTACAAGTAAAATACGAAAAAGGACATGATGTGAAAAAACATTTAACGCCGGGGACAATTTATACTCGTGTATTTGACGCAAACACACCCACGAATAAGACGGCAAGTATTGAGCAGACAGAGTATCTTTGGAGAAAACGATTTGGTTATGATTTGACTCCATTTCAAAGATTACTTAATCTATTGGAGACACCAGAACGATGGTCGAAAGTGAACTGGGATAGTTGTCGACATAGTTATAGTTTGGAATTCCCAGAATTTCAAATTATAATTGAAGAGTCAAAAAATGGATATGAAGAATTGGCATATTTTTACGATAATGAGACAATGTTCTATGCTCCATTAAAAATCAATTATCTGTCCACCACGCTATATGAGACAGAGTTGTGGTATATGGATGAGGCACGTTGTCTTATTACTTTGCCAGAGAGTAAACATATGGATAATCAACATATTCTTTATTATTATATTTTAAAAGACAGCATAAATGGAAAACTTTTACCATTTTTTAATTATGGGAAATTTCAATGTCATAATCGGTCTGGAGCAGAAATGCCAATATTATTATTCCGTAATAAAATGGAACAAGAAGAATTTGAATTATGGATAAATAATAATCCGGCTGAGATAAAATCGGTAGAAGAAAAACTAGAGAATAATGCAATTTTTGAGCATATACTCATCAAGTCAAATCATGATGGATTTGTCAGAGAAGATGGAATAAGAGAAATCGCTATTTCATATGGACTGTATAAAAAGTGGGGGAGAGGACTATGTGACGGGAGAGGTTTTATAATGTAGTTTGTGAAATTATTGAGAGAAAAATTACTGATATTCTAAAAGACGGATATGAGAACTAATAGTGAAGAATTTACTATGACGAAGGGGTTAGGGGATTTCCCCTACCAGCAATTTTGTAAAAAACTACCTATGGACGTCCATAGGCAGTGCTTGCTATTTCGCCCTGTGTCATGACACAGGCAGTGCTTGCTGTTTTGTCCCAATCTGTTCGTAGGAAGATTGCAGTTTGTAAAATGAAGCGACATACGGCAAAAAATCACATGGATATTATAACATAAATTTTCTTGAAATTTTTTGAAATAGGAAGGTTTTTTGCCCCTTTACTATTTACAATAGCATTGTAAGTCAGATGGGAGGAGGATAAAAAGCGATTGAGGGTTTGTTGAAAGTATATGCTGAACAAGTTTAAAACTTAGGGCAGTTATGTCAAGATTTGGCATTTAAAATTGAATACATAATCCCGTAAATGATGCTGCAATCATTCCCGACAGTTTGCAGAACAATCAGGGATTTAAGATGTTTTTTATCTAACACAGCGTAAAGGGCAGTCACAGACCATAGGGAATCGGTCTGGGCTGTCCTTTTGTGCTTTTTAAGGAGAAATTTGATAGGAGATGGCTGAAAACATGAGGAGCAATAATGCAAACAAAGTACCAATCTGGGAAAAATCCAACTTAACGATTAGAGAAGCCGCAGAATATTCCAATATCGGAATTAATCGGATAGAAGAACTGCTAAAGATGCCGAATTGCAAATTTGTACTATATGTGGGAAAGAAGAAACTCGTAAAGCGTAGAGAATTTGATGAATTTTTAAGCGATACAGTGGAAATATAAAATCCTGCAATTTACTTTTGAGCCTTACTATGCTATACTATCAATGCTCGGCTTGCCGAGCATTTGGTATTAAGGCTCTTTTTTTGAAAGGAGCTTTTACTATGGGAAAGGATATAAAAGGAAAGGAACTTGGCGTTGGAATAAGCCAAAGGTCGGATGGCTTCTATGTTGGAAGATTTACTACGAAATACGGACAACGGAAGCAGAAATTATTCCGCAAATTACAAGAGTGCAGGCAATGGCTGGCAGACTCGCAATATCAGAACGAGCATAGCAATCTGAATTTCCCGGAAGAAATGACGGTAAAGGCATGGTTTGACTATTGGATCAGCATGAAAAAACGAACGGTACGCCCGAACACGGTAAGAAATTATACAGAGCGTTATGAACGTAACATTGATCCAGTGATTGGAAAACTGATTTTGTCAGAAGTAAAACCGATTCAGTGTCAAATGATTATGAACCGTATGGCTGACGAAGGGTATCGAACATCTACTATTTATCAGACAAGGATAGCATTGTTTAATATGCTTGATTATGCGTATCAAAACGATGTGATCATGAAAAATCCCTGTAATGGAATGGTAAAATCTGATATCGGGAAGCCTACACAGAAAAAGGAAGCACTGACGTTAGAGCAGCAGAAAAGGTTTGTAAGGGGCATTGTGGGAAATGCGTACGAGTACCAATACAAATTTTTATTGCAGACAGGGCTTAGGACAGGAGAACTTGTAGGTTTGAAATGGTCGGATATTGATTTTGATAACCGTACTCTAACGATTAGCCGTTCTATGGAATACCGTCATTCGACAGGTGAATGGAGAGTGGGAGAACCTAAGAGTAAATCGGGGTATCGTTCCATTCCTTTGACGGAGGAAGCGTTGGACATGCTTCGTAGGCAAAGGAAGAAGAATCTTGAAGTCAAAGTTATTCCGATGGAATGGTCAGAATATGTTTTCCTGTGCAGAAAGGGAACGCCGGTTAAGAACAGCACATATGACACCATGTTATTCAAACAGTGTGACAAGATAGGAATTCCGAGGTTTTCCATGCATGTATTGCGACATACATTTGCCACCAGATGTATAGAGGGCGGTATGAAGCCAAAGACATTGCAGACGATACTTGGACATTCCAACATTGGTATAACAATGAATCTGTATGTTCACACGACGGAAGATGAAAAGCACAAAGAAATTGAAAAAATTGCGGCGGCTCTTAAGGTAGTTTAGAAAATTGGTACGTAGATTGGTACGTAACCAAATCCATAAGAGACAAAAACCTTATAAAATATAAGAAAAACCAAAGGAGATTAAAATAACATGAAATTAGGCATCGTCGGGCTCCCCAACGTAGGCAAGAGCACTCTTTTTAATTCACTCACCAAAGCGGGCGCGGAATCCGCCAACTACCCCTTCTGCACCATCGACCCGAATATCGGTATCGTGACGGTGCCGGACGAACGGCTAAAGCTCTTGGGGGACATGTACCACTCCAAGAAAGTGACGCCCGCCACCATAGAGTTTGTAGATATAGCGGGACTGGTGAAAGGCGCATCCAAGGGAGAGGGGCTTGGAAACCAATTCTTAAGCAACATCCGCGAGGTGGACGCGATTGTTCATGTGGTGCGGTGCTTTGAGGACTCTAATATCGTGCATGTGGACGGCTCGATTGACCCTCTCCGGGATATTGAAACCATCAATCTGGAACTGATTTTTTCCGATATTGAGATTCTGGACCGCAGAATGGCAAAGACGGCCAAAATCGCCAAGATGGATAAGACGGCGGCGAAGGAGTATGCTCTTTTGGAACGAATCAAGGCGCATCTGGAGGAAGGCAGACTGGCGAAGGTGTTTGAGACGGAGGATGAGGATGAACTGGCTCTTCTTACCTCCTATAACCTTCTCACCTACAAGCCGGTGATCTTTGCGGCTAATGTGGCGGAAGACGATCTGGCGGATGATGGCGCGGGCAATGAGGGCGTGAAAAAGGTCAAGGCGTTTGCGGCCGAAAACGGCAGCGAGGTGTTTGTGATCTGCGCCCAGATCGAGCAGGAGATCGCGGAGCTTGACGAAGAGGAGACGGCTATGTTCCTTGAAGATCTGGGGCTGAAGGAGTCGGGTTTGCAGAAGCTGGTTCGTGCAAGTTATCAGCTATTGGGGCTTATGAGCTTTTTGACGGCAGGGGAAGACGAGACAAGGGCTTGGACGATTAAAATTGGAACCAAAGCGCCTCAGGCGGCCGGAAAGATACATACCGATTTTGAACGCGGTTTTATCAAGGCAGAGGTGGTCAACTATAAAGACCTTCTGGAGCAGGGTTCTCTGGCGGCGGCAAGGGAAAAGGGGCTTGTCGGTATGGAAGGAAAAGAGTATGTGGTGCAGGATGGCGACGTGATTTTGTTCCGGTTTAACGTCTGATAGGAGATCTAATATGCAGGATATGATGGGCAATATGGATATCGCCTTTCCCAATCTGGGAATTTATTTACGGAATGTGCCGAAGTCGTTTACCATTTTCGGCTTTCAGATTGCGCTCTACGGTGTGATCATAGCAATCGGCGTGCTGGGGGGCGTGCTTCTGGCGGCAAAAGTGGCTAGATTAGAAAAACTGGATTCGGATGTGATTTGGGATTTCGCGATCTATGCGATCATTTTTTCAATTATCGGGGCGAGAGTCTATTATGTGGTCTTTTCGTGGGACAGATACAAGGACGATCTGCTTAGTGTCTTTAACTTAAGGAATGGCGGATTGGCTATTTACGGTGCGGTGATTGCCGCCTTTCTTACGTTATGGATTTACTGTCTTAAAAAGAAACAAAGCTTTTTACAGCTTGCGGATATCTGTGTGCCGGGGCTTGTGCTTGGTCAGGTGATCGGCAGATGGGGCAATTTTACGAACAGGGAGGTCTTCGGGGAGTATACCGACAGTCTTCTCGCCATGCGGCTTCCGACACAGATGGTCAGGGTGGGGGATATTTCCGAGACGATTGCGGCGCATATGACGGAGGGGACGAATTACATTCAGGTGCACCCGACCTTCCTCTATGAGAGTCTGTGGAATCTGGCCCTGCTCGCGCTGCTGCTTCTCTACCGGAAGCATAAGAAATTTGAGGGAGAACAGTGGCTTTTGTATTTGGGCGGTTATGGCCTTGGCAGGGCATGGATTGAGGGCATCCGCACCGACACCCTGTTTATTCCCCACACTACGATTGCGGTATCGCAAGTGCTGGCGGTCGTCCTCTTCGTCGTCGCGCTGGCGGCGGACGTCTTCATTCGATTCTATTTAAAAAAACATACAACGGCCACAGTTGAAGTGGAAAAGACGGACACAAAGTGAAACGCTTGTGTCCGTCTTTTTCGTTTCCCAGACGATATCGTCTGCCTTAATGTTTTCTTAATATTTCTTTCTTTTTTCCTTGCATTCTCCCTGTAGATGAGGTAGAATTGATTTAAAAGTGGTGAAAAGTGGAGAGAAGTGGTTTAAAGTGGCAGAGAAATCCCTTTTCGTGGCAGACCACTTTCTGATCAGAGAAAGCGCAGTGTACAGCGTTACATGCGGGCAGGGTGATTGCACATGTTTATGGGAGAATACAATCACACAATCGACGCGAAGGGCAGGCTGATTGTTCCCTCGAAGTTCAGGGAAATTCTGGGAGACGTATTTGTAGTAACCAAGGGATTGGACGGCTGCCTGTTTGTGTATGATAACGAAGAGTGGAAGCTCTTTGAAGAGAAATTGAGAGCCCTGCCCATTACCAACAAGGAGGCCAGACAGTTTGTAAGGTTTTTTCTGGCGGGAGCCACAGAAGCGGAAGTGGACAAACAGGGAAGAATCCTGATTCCCAATGTTTTAAGGGAATTTGCTGGACTTACAAAGGATGTGGTGCTTGTGGGCGTTGGAAGCAGGATAGAGATTTGGGGAAGGGAACGTTTCGAAGATACGGCGGCCTTCGAGGATATGGATGAGATTGCGGAGCACATGGCACAGCTTGGGCTGGGGATCTAATGACCGCATAAGTAAGGAAAAAAACATGGAATTTAAGCACACCTCGGTGCTCCTTGAACAAACCATAGAGAATCTGGACATCAAACCGGAAGGAATCTATCTGGACGGGACCTTGGGCGGCGGCGGACATGCCTTAGCGGTTGTTTCAAAATTAAACGGAAAAGGCCGGCTCATCGGTATCGATCAGGATGAGGACGCGATTGCGGCGGCAGGAGAGAGGCTTAAGCCCTATGGGGAACGGATCACCTTACTCCGTGATAATTACGCAAATGCAGCGGAGGCTCTTGCAGGGATTGGGATTTACGGGGTTGACGGCATTGTGCTGGATCTGGGGGTGTCGTCCTACCAGTTGGATAATGAAGAGAGAGGTTTTTCCTATCGGTATGATGCCGCTCTCGATATGAGGATGGACAGAAGACAGTCCTTAAGTGCAAAAGAAATTGTAAACGAATATTCGGAGACGGAGCTTACCCGTATTCTGCGGGATTACGGGGAAGAGAAATTTGCAAGGAACATTGCGAAACATATTGTGGCGGCCAGAAAGGACAAGCCGTTAGAAACCACGGGAGAGCTAAATGAAATCATAAAAGCGGCGATACCGGCGAAGATGCGGGCCGTGGGAGGGCATCCCTCCAAGAGAACCTTTCAGGCAATCAGGATTGAGTGTAACCGGGAGTTGGAAGTGCTTAAGGATTCTTTGGACGGGCTGATCGACTTATTACATCCGGGCGGAAGAATCTGTGTGATTACTTTCCATTCATTAGAGGACAGGATCGTGAAATCCGCATTTCGGAAAAATGAGAATCCCTGTACCTGTCCGCCGGACTTTCCGGTGTGCGTGTGCGGTAAAAAGCCAAAAGGCACAGTTATGACGAAAAAGCCGATCCTGCCAACCGCGCGGGAGATGGAAGAAAATAGCCGGGCTAAGAGTGCAAAGCTTCGGGTTTTTATGAAAAATGTTTGATAGCGGAAAAAGTATGAAGGGGAAGTAAGGAAAATGGCAGCAACGAGGCAGAACGCCTATTATGTGCAGGGCAGTACGGTAAGGAAAACTCGTCCGGAACGGGAGATCACCCGCAGTCCCAAGAAAAAAGTCAATAACAGTGTGAGAAGAAACAGGGATCGCGCGAAACATATGAATGCGGGATATGTCCTGTTTTTGGGGTTGGCACTTGTCGCAACCGGTATCATTCTGGTATACTATATTGGATTGCAGTCGGATATCACAAACAGCGTGAAGCATATTTCGACACTAGAGAGCCAGTTGAATGAGATTAAGGTTGCAAACGAGGAGAATTACAGTAGGATATCAAGCAGCGTGGATTTAGAGGAAATCCGCAGGATTGCGATACAGGAGCTTGGAATGCAGTACGCGCAGGAAGGACAGATTATTTCCTTTACCAGTGAGAACAGCGATTATGTGAAGCAGATGGCTGAGATTCCCAAGCTGGATTGAGTAGGTGGTTTTTTGGCTGGAAAAAGAAAAAATTCCGTGTTGAAGTTTACAATGAAGATGCAGAAGAAGCTGGTGGTGTTATATCTGCTTATTCTGGCGTCCTTTTTGGGACTCAGCGCACGGCTGTTTTTAATCAACAGGGATAATGGGGAAGAGTACAAGAAGCAGGTATTGTCACATCAGGAGTATGATTCTGTGACAATACCTTTTAAACGTGGCGAGATCATAGACTCTAACGGTACGGTTCTGGCGGTGAGCAATAAGGTTTACAATGTAATCTTAGATACGAAGCTTGTGTTGCGGAAGGAGGACTATCTGGAACCTACTTTAAGCGCGTTAAATCGATTCTTTGATATAGATACGAGCGCGGTGAGGGCCTATATTGCGGAACATCCGGAATCCTCTTACTATGTTATGGCAAGACGGGTCGAGTATGAGAAGAAGACCGCCTTTGAGGAGTTCTGCAAAGATGAAGAACAGGGAAAGAATATCAAAGGGGTCTGGTTTGAGGACGAGTATAAGAGGGAATACCCGAACGGTTCCCTTGCCTGTGACGTAATCGGCTTTACGACAGGCGATAATGCGGGCACATATGGGCTTGAGGAATATTACAACGACACCTTAAGCGGCATTAACGGCAGGCAGTATGGCTACCTGAACGACGATTCCACGCTGGAGCGTACCACCATAGCGGCAAGGGACGGCAACAATATTCAGATTACCATAGATGCCAATATCCAGACCATCGTGGAAAAATATCTGAAAGCGTTTAATGAGGAATATAAAGATAACGCAAGGCCAGGCAACGGCGCGGAAAATCTCGGCTGTATTATTATGGAGCCAGATACGGCCAATATACTGGCTATGGCAAGCTATCCCACATTTGATCTAAACGACGTCAGAAATAAGGATAATCTGCTCGGTATGCCGTTGCTTGACAAGGATGGAAAAAAGGTTACGGTTGATGAGGAAGGAAACTCGATTAAGGGAGCCTGTGTGACGGAAGAAGCCCTTGCGGAAATGAATGACGAAGTCATGTACCAGCATTTAAACGCCCTGTGGAAAAATTTCTGCATTGTCGATTCCTATGAGCCGGGTTCCGTGGCCAAGCCCTTCACGGTGGCGGCGGCGCTGGAAAGCGGTTCCATCACGGGAAATGAGACGTATCTTTGCGAAGGCAAGCTTCATGTGGGAGATCACGATATCAAGTGCCACCAGACATATGGGGACGGCCGTCTGTCGGTACAGGAAGGGATAGAGCGTTCCTGCAACGTGGTTTTGATGAACGTAGCTTTTGCGGTTGGGAAGGAAAAGTTTGTAGAGTATCAGCACAGCTTTAATTTCGGCTTAAAGACGAATATCGATCTGGCGGGCGAACCGAGGACGGATACCGTGATCTTTCATAAAGACAATATCGGTATGACGGATCTTGCCACCAATTCCTTTGGACAGGGCTTTAATGCTACCATGATTCAGATGATCACGGGGTTCTGCTCCCTGATCAACGGCGGAAACTACTATGCGCCCCATCTTGTCAGCAGAATCACGACGGCGGACGGCGCTACCATCGAAAATATCGAGCCAAGACTTTTGAAACAGACCATATCACAGTCCACCAGCGAAACCATCAGGGAGTATTGTAATACGGTAGTGAGCGGGGAGAACGGCACTGGAAAGACGGCCAGGCCGGCGGGGTATATGATAGGCGGAAAGACGGGGACGGCGGAGACCCTGCCGCGCGGCAATCATGAGTACGTGGTTTCTTTTATGGGATATGCGCCGGCGGACGATCCGCAGGTTGTCATTTATGTGGTGGTGGACAGGCCCAATGTACAGCTTCAAGATAATGCCAGATACGCAACCGTAATCGTCAGAAATATTTTGACGGAGGTGCTTCCCTATATGAATATCTTCATGACGGAGGAACTCAGCGACAAGGAGAGAGAAGAGTTAGAACAGCTTCAAATCCAGATCAGACAGCCTTTGCCGGCAGACGAAGAGGGAGAGACCGAACTGGATGAGGAGGGGAATCCCATTCCGCCCGAAGAGGGCGGAGAAACCGCTGGCGACGGCGGGGAAGCGCCCGCAGAGGGAGAAGAAGGCGGTGAGGAAGAACCGGAAGTCAATGAAGAGTGGAGAAACTTCCCGAAAGACCCGGCTACCGGCTATCTGGTTGACCCTGCCACGGGTAATATGCTTGATCCGCAGATCGGCACTGTGGTGAGCGGCGGAAGTCTTCTGGGGGAAACGCCGGAAGGAGAAACGCCCGAAGGGACGGCTGCGGGAGGCGAAACGCCGGAAGGAGAAGGGAACCCCGGGGAAACAGAATAGCGGGAATTGAGAATAACCTCATAAAAAGGATAATAGATTATATTAATACCTTTTTATGGGGTTTTCCTTATGGATGATAAGATGAACCATAAAACCTATCACAGGAGCAAGACAGTGACGGTTTTTTTTCTGTGTGCGATTGTACTGTTCGGGCTGGCGGGAAGACTGGTCTATTTGATGGTATTCCAATCGGAGTATTATACGTTGAAGGCAAGAGAACTTCACGAGAGAGAGAGAAGCATTAAGGCGGCAAGGGGACGCATCATAGATGCCAACGGGAAAATTTTGGCGGACAACAAGACTGTCTGTACGGTTTCCGTGATTCACAGCCAAATTAAGGACGCTGAGAAGGTGATCGCTGTGCTTTCGGAAGAACTGGGGCTGTCGCAGGATTATGTCCGAAAGCGGGTGGAGAAATATTCGTCCATCGAAAAGATTAAGAGCAACGTGGATAAGGTTACGGGGGACGCGATCAGAAGTTATGCCATGGACGGCGTCAAGGTGGATGAGGATTACAAGCGGTACTACCCTTACGATACGCTGGCCTCCAAAGCGCTTGGCTTTACCGGCGGGGACAATCAGGGTATCATAGGACTAGAGGTGATCTATGAGGAATATCTAAAGGGAGAAGCGGGAACGATCTTAACGGTGACGGATGCCAAGGGCGTGGAGCAGGACGAGGAGGGCGAGGCAAGGGTGGAGCCGGTGAGCGGCCGCGACCTCTATGTGAGTCTGGATATCAATATTCAAAGCTATGCGACCCAGCTTGCGAAACAGACGATGGAGACGAAAGAGGCTGACCGTGTGTCGATTCTAGTTATGAATCCGCAAAACGGGGAAATTCTGGCGATGGTAGATGTGCCGGAGTTCGATTTAAATAATCCCTATACGCTCCAGAATGGAATGGATGCCATGGCCTATTCTGAGAAAAAGCGGCAGGAGCTTTTAAACGCGATGTGGAGAAACGGCTGTATCAATGATACCTATGAGCCGGGCTCTACGTTTAAGATTATCACGGCGGCCGCTGGGCTGGAATCCGGCGCGGTAAAACCGGAGGACACCTTTAACTGTCCCGGATTTATTATGGTGGAGGACAGAAAGATCCGCTGTCATAAGGTGGGAGGCCACGGCGCGGAAAATTTTGTACAGGGTACGATGAATTCCTGCAATCCCGTTTTTATCACGGTAGGACTGCGGATTGGCGTGGAGCGGTATTATTCTTATTTCAGGCAGTTTGGTCTTCTGGATAAGACGGGCGTCGATCTGCCGGGGGAAGCGGGCACGATTATGCACAAGATGGAAAATATCGGGCCTGTGGAATTGGCAACGATTTCTTTTGGACAGTCCTTTCAGATTACGCCGATTCAATTAGCAACCACGGCTTCCTCCATTGTAAACGGCGGCAGACGTATCACGCCCCACTTCGCCGTGAAGGCGGTATCGGCGGACGGAACGGACAGTCTGGTTTTTTCCTATCCGGTGAGAAACGATGTGGTGTCTGCGGAGACTTCCGAGACGATGCGCTATATTCTGGAACAGGTGGTGGCGGAGGGAAGCGGCAAAAACGGCGCGGTGGAGGGTTACCGCGTGGGCGGTAAGACGGCCACCAGCCAGACCCTGCCCCGCGGAAGCGGCAGATATATCGCTTCCTTTTTGGGATTTGCACCGGCGGACGATCCGCAGGTTTTGGCGCTGGCGATCATCCACAATCCGCAGGGAACTTACTATGGCGGACAGATTGCAGCCCCGGTGGTGAGACAGCTCTTTGAGAATATCCTTCCCTATTTGGAAAAAAAGGGATATAATCGAACATGAAGAATATCTAAGACAGCAAAGAACGCTGTCTAAGATATACTAAGTCATGTTCAGAAGAATATGCGTTGCATATTCTTCGCAGATTGAGAACAGACGGAGGAAATATGAATAGCGTAATTCTAATATCAGTGTTAGTATCTTTTGCAATCAGCGTACTATTGGGGCCGGTGGTGATCCCCTTCCTGCGGCGGTTGAAGATCGGACAGACGGAGCGGACGGAGGGGCCGGAGAGCCATTTGAAGAAAAACGGTACGCCCACCATGGGAGGCATTTTGATTTTGGTCAGCGTGGTGGTTACGTCCCTGCTTTTTGTGCGCGATTATCCAAAAATCATTCCGGTGCTGTTTCTCACGCTGGGATTTGGGCTGGTTGGGTTTCTGGATGACTATATTAAAGTGGTTTTGAGACGGTCTATGGGGCTTCGGGCTTGGCAGAAATTTGCGCTGCAGATTTTAGTGACGGGGGTGTTTGCCTTTTATCTGTTGCACTACACGGATGTTTCGCTGGCTATGAAGGTTCCTTTTTTAGCAGACGTATATCTGGATTTCGGATGGTTTAATATTCCGTTTCTGTTCTTTGCCGTGATCGGTACGGTGAACGGCACTAACTTTACGGATGGTCTGGATGGTCTGGCAAGCTCCGTGACAGTGCTGGTGGCGACGTTCTTTACGGTGGTGGCGATCGGAACGAACAGCGGCATCGAGCCGATTACCTGCGCGGTGGTGGGAGCCCTTCTTGGCTTTTTGCTGTTTAATGTGCATCCGGCCAGCGTGTTTATGGGGGACACAGGTTCCCTTGCCCTCGGCGGATTTGTGGCGGCCACGGCCTACATGATGCAGATGCCGCTTTTTATCGTGATCGTGGGACTGGTCTATGTGGTTGAGGTTTTGTCCGTGATGATGCAGATCACGTATTTTAAAGCGACCGGCGGCAAACGTATTTTTAAAATGGCGCCGATCCATCATCATTTTGAACTTTGCGGGTGGTCGGAGACGCGGGTTGTCGCGGTATTCTCGATTGTAACGGCGCTGCTTTGCCTTGTGGCATTAATGGGGGTGTAGGTATGAATTTACAGGGAAAGAAAGTGCTGGTAGTGGGTTCTGGCATCAGCGGAATGGGGGCTGTGGAGGCTTTAAACCATGTGGAGGCGGAACCGGTTCTGTTTGATGAAAACGAAAAGCTGAATGTGGAGGATATCAGGGCGAAGCTGAAACCCGGTCTGCGGGCGGAAATAGTGATCGGGAATCTGCCTGAGGAGATCAAACAGTCTGTGGAACTGGTGGTATTAAGTCCCGGTGTGCCTACGGATACGGACTTTGTGGAGGGGTTTCGAAAAAGGGGTGTGAAGATCTGGGGTGAGATCGAACTGGCCTTTGAGATCGGGAAAGGTACTGTGATCGGGATCACGGGAACCAACGGCAAGACTACGACCACTTCTTTGGTGGGAGCGATCATGGCGTCCCACTGTGCGGATGTGGACGTGGTGGGGAATATCGGGAACCCGTACACGTTGACGGCTCTTGATTCCACGGATGAGACGGTGACGGTGGCGGAGATCAGCAGCTTCCAGCTAGAGACGGTGGAGCGGTTTCGGCCGAAGGTTTCCGCCATCCTGAACATAACGCCGGATCATTTAAACCGGCATCACACCATGGAAAATTACGCGGCGGCAAAGGAGGCTGTCTGCAAAAACCAGACTAAGGAGGAAACCTGTGTTCTCAATTATGAAAACAGCTATACGAGAGAGTTTGGGGATCGGTGTCCAGCACAGGTCGTGTGGTTTTCTTCGGAGCGGAAGCTTGCGGACGGTTTTTATCTGGAAGGGGAAGAAATCTTTCGGGCAAAGAACGGCGTCTCCGAAAGGCTCATGAATATCCATGATATGAAGCTTGTGGGACTGTGTAACGTGGAAAATGTGATGGCGGCTATGGCGGTGTCAACGGCCTGCGGCGTGCCCATGGAAGAAATTTTGTCGGTAATCAGGGCGTTTGCGCCGGTGGAGCATAGGATTGAGTTTGTGGCAGCAAAACGGGGCGTAGACTATTACAACGATTCCAAGGGAACGAATCCCGATGCGGCTATTCAGGGAATTAAGGCGATGGACCGGCCAACGGTGCTGATCGGCGGCGGTTATGATAAGCAAAGCGAGTATGACGAGTGGATCGAGGCTTTTGACGGCAAGGTGAAATGTCTGGTGCTGATCGGGCAGACGCGGGAGAAGATTGCGGACTGCGCGAAGCGGCACGGCGTGAAGAATATTGTGCTGGCGGATACCTTTGAGGAGGCGTTTGCGGTATGTGTGGAGCAGGCTGAGGCAGGAGACGCGGTTTTGCTGTCGCCGGCCTGTGCAAGCTGGGGGATGTTTCCTAATTATGAGGTCAGGGGACAGATGTTTAAGGAAATGGTAAATCAGATGGAGGAGAACTGATCGGTGGCACAAAGAAATGCTTCCCGTAGAGGGCAAAAAAAAGGCGAGAGCTTCATGGATTACAGCCTGTTGTTCATTGTGCTGTTTCTTGTGGGATTCGGCATGGTGATGGTGTTTTCTTCAAGCTCTTACGAGGCGAATCTAAAGCTTGGAGATTCCACAAGCTATTTGCGGCAGCAGCTTTTCGCGTCGATTTTGGGGCTGGTGGCTATGATGGTGGTGGCGAACATTCCCTATCACTTTTGGGAACGGTTTGCGGTGCCCGCCTATATCGGTTCCGCCGTGTTGATTTTACTGATCATTCCTTTCGGGCATGAGTCTGGCGGCGCGACGAGGTGGTTATACATAGCGGGTATCTCCTTACAGGTGGCGGAGGTAGCGAAACTGGGTATGATTCTGTTTCTTTCAAGCCTGATCTGCACCTTGGGAAAGGGCATACGGACGAATAAAGGGTTTTTGCTTGTGCTGCTTTCTCCCGTACCGATCGCAGCCATGATTTATCTGATTACCAATAATTTGAGTTCGGCGATCATTGTCATGGGCATTGCGGTGTTGATGCTGTTTGTGTCCTGCCCGGATTATAAAAGGTTTTTCCTTTTAGGACTTATCGTGCTGGCTGTGGCGGCGGCGCTGGTTTTTTATGTGGTGCAGACGGCGGAGGCCCACGTGGACGATCTGGATTTCAGAGGCGCCCGCATTCTGGCATGGCTGGACCCGGAGGCCTACTCTGACGACAGGGCGTTCCAGACGATACAGGCGCTCTACGCTATCGGCAGCGGCGGCGTATTGGGGAAAGGTCTCGGACAGAGTATGCAGAAGAGAGGATTTCTGCCGGAGGCCCAGAATGATATGATTTTTTCCATTATCTGTGAGGAATTGGGGCTTTTTGGCGGGATTGCCGTGATCGTCATGTTTTTGCTGCTGATTTGGCGGCTGATGATCATAGCCAACAATGCGCCCGATCTGTACGGCGCGCTTTTGGTGGTGGGTGTGCTGGGACATATCGCCGTGCAGGTTATCCTGAATATTGCGGTGGTCACCAACACGATTCCCAATACGGGTATTTCCCTGCCGTTTATCAGTTACGGAGGCTCGTCGGTCATGTTCCTTTTGATCGAAATCGGCTTGACTTTGAGCGTGGCCAAAGGCATACATTTAAAAGATTTATGAGGACAAGATAATTTTTAATCGAAAATCCATATAGATAGAATAGGTCATAATTTGAGATTTGAGGTAAATTTATGGACGCTGTTCGTATCTATGGTGGAAAAAGTCTTTCAGGACAGACGAGGATACAAGGTTCCAAAAACGCTTCGCTGCCGATTTTGGCGGCGACGCTTTTGATAGACGGTATCTGCGAGATCGAAAACTGTCCGGATATTTCGGATGTCTATCATATGCTGAGACTTCTGGAAAGTCTGGGGTGTCGGGTAACCAGAGAAAAGGATTTGATTCGTGTGGACACAACCGGGGTGGCGGCCCATGACATGCCGGCTGATTCTGTCGGGGTGATGCGTTCTTCCATTATGCTTTTAGGGGCGCTGCTTGCGAGAATGGGCACGGTTTCCATGGAATATCCGGGCGGCTGCGTGATTGGCAAACGGCCTATCGACCAGCACCTTCATGCGCTGCGGCGCATGGGAGTGGAGATTACCGAGAAACGGGAAGGATTTTGCGCAAGAGCCGTAAACTTACGCGGCGCAGTGCACGAGCTTCCCTTTGTCAGTGTGGGCGTGACGGAAAATTTGATTTTAGCGGCGGTTTTGGCGGAGGGCGAGACGGTGATCCATCCGGCGGCCAGGGAACCGGAAATACAGGCTTTGTGCGAATTTTTGGTGAAGGCCGGCGGCCGTATCTTCGGCGTAGGGACGGATCGTCTGGTGATTGAGGGCGTAAAAAAACTTCATCCGGTACAATTCCGCGTGCCTGCGGACCGGATTGTTGCCGGTACTTATCTGGCAGCCTGTTTATGTGCGGGAGGCAGCGTCTTTTTAGAGGATGCGCCCTGCGAACAGATGCAGAGTGTGATTGATTATGCGAAAGGACTTGGCGCCAAGCTTATGGTGTGGCCGGATGGGTTGTTTGTGGAGGGAAAGGCCTGCAATCAGTTGGAAGAAGTTCTGGTGACAGAGGTTTATCCCGGATTCCCGACGGATCTGCAATCCCTTTTCATGGCGGCGATGGCGTTGTCGGGGCAGGGAGGGCAGATTGAAGAGACGGTTTTTGAAAATCGTTTCCGCATTGTGCCGGAACTGGTTAAAATGGGGGCGGACATTGCAGTAGAGGGAAACCGGGCTTATGTCCGGGGCGGTAAGCCTCTTCACAATACGGTTGTGGAGGCGCAGGAACTTCGGGGCGGGGCGGCGCTTGTGGTGGCGGCTCTGGCGGCGGAAGGCACTGGCATTGTGACAAACCGCCATTATATCGACCGGGGATACGAGGATATCACCTTAAGCCTGCGGGAGCTGGGCGCGGACATAGAGTTAGCGTAAATGTACGTAAAAGAAGATGAGGTTTGCGGATGGGAAACAACAAAACCGTTAAAAAGGGAAAGAAAAGGAATCCGAATCTGCGGCTTGTGAAGAATGGAGAAACCGGACGGGAAAAGAAAAAAAAGAGCGGAAAAAAAGCGCGGGAGCCCAAACCGGAAAAGCTGCGTTTTGGCAAATTTAAGCGGACGGGAATTTTGCTTACGGTTTTGTTTGTTCTTCTTTTTGTCCTGATTGGCGGCGGCCTTTATATTATTAACAACTATAAAGTGACGACGGTGTATGTGGACGGCAGTATCCATTACACAAACGAAGAGATTATGGATATGGTTATGGGGGGCAGATTCGGGGATAATTCTCTGTTTTTGTCCCTGAAATACAGGGATAAGGGAATAGAGGGCATTCCTTTTATCGAAATGATGGACGTATCGATCGAGGCGAAGGACACGATTCGCATTACGGTCTATGAGAAAGCGCTGGCCGGATATGTCAAGTATCTGGGACGGTATATTTATTTTGACAAAGACGGCATTGTGGTGGAGACTTCGGAGGAGGAGACTTCCGGTATTCCGCAAGTGACAGGCCTTTCCTTTGACCACGTGATTCTGCATGAGCCTCTGCCGGTGGACAAGCCGGAATTGTTTGATGAAATTTTGAATATTACGCAGCAGCTTGCGAAGTATTCGCTCTCGGCGGACAAGATTTATTTTGACAGCGCCTATCAGGTGACGCTGTATTTTGGGGATGCCAAGGTTGTGCTGGGGGACAACGTGGATATCGATGAGAAGATTATGCTGCTGCAGAGCCTTTTACCGAATTTGCTGGGAAAAAGTGGCACCTTGGATATGAGAGAGTACAGTGAAGACACGAAAACCTACAGTTTTGAGCAGGATTAAGCAGGCTGGCGGCCCGGACAATTCCGATAAAAAGAGAAAAAACAAAAAAATGGCTTGCTAAGTTCGGAAAATAATTATATGATAAACTATATGAGTTTATTCGGAGTATGTGGGAGTAGAAGGAGGAATCACCTTGCTGGAGATTAAGTCGAACGAAGCGGAGTCCGCAGCAAAGATCATAGTGGTCGGCGTTGGTGGTGCGGGTAATAACGCTGTAAATAGAATGATAGATGAAGAAATTGACGGTGTGGAATTTATCGGGATCAATACGGATAAACAGGCGCTGCAGCTTTGCAGGGCGACCAGACTGCTTCAGATTGGCGAGAAGCTGACGAAGGGACTCGGCGCTGGGGCGAAGCCGGAGATCGGCGAGAAGGCGGCTGAGGAAAGCTCCGAGGAAGTGGCACAGGCATTAAAAGGTGCGGATATGGTGTTTGTCACCTGCGGTATGGGCGGCGGCACCGGGACGGGAGCGGCTCCTGTGGTGGCCAAGCTTGCGAAGGATATGGGCATTTTGACCGTAGGCGTAGTCACGAAGCCTTTCCGGTTTGAGGCGAAGACGCGTATGACCAATGCGTTAGCTGGTATTGAGAAGATTAAAGATAATGTGGACACTTTGATTGTGATTCCGAACGATAAATTGTTGGAGATCGTGGACAGGCGGACAACCATGCCGGAGGCGTTGAAGAAGGCGGATGAAGTGCTGCAGCAGGCGGTACAGGGCATTACCGACCTGATTAATATGCCGGCGATTATCAATTTGGATTTTGCGGATGTACAGACGGTTATGAAGGACAAGGGTATCGCCCATATCGGCATTGGCACCGGCAAGGGAGACGACAAGGCTTCCGAGGCGGCTAAGATGGCAGTGGAAAGCCCGCTTTTGGAGACGACGATCACCGGAGCGACCCATGTGATTATCAACGTTTCAGGAGATATCTCACTGGCGGATGCTTCCGATGCTTCCGATTATGTGAGAAATCTGACAGGGGATGAGGTCAATATCATCTTCGGCGCGATGTATGATTCCAGTATGACAGATACTTGTAACGTGACCATTATCGCTACGGGTATTGAAGAGAAAGCAGCCAGACAGAGCGGTCTGGGATTCAAGAGCGGTTACATAACCCCCACTTCCCTGCAGGGGAAGAGCACGGTCGGAACCGGCGCGGGCTTGAGCGCTTTTGCGGCGGCTAATATGGGATTAAAACAGTCGGCTGCCGTACAGGGCGGACAGTCTAAGGCGCAGACGCAGCTCAAGCAGATCGGCATTCAGAAGACCAACGACATCAAGAGCTCCGTTGAGGAGAAGTCCTTGGATATCCCCAGCTTTTTAAGAAAATAAAAAATTGATGACACAGCATGACAAAACCGCAGGAGAATATCCTGTGGTTTTTTGTTGTTATCTGTCTGGAAAAATAAAGGAAATGCTCCCTGATTATGACAGAATATGCAACCGCTATTTTCTATAATAAATAGGAAATACGGAGGTGGAGAGTGTATTACAAATTATATATTGACAGTGTTTTCATCCTACAGCTTTTGACCAATCTGTATTTGCTGTCTTTAGCCGGACAAATTATGAGGCGTACTGCCACGCGCCGAAGAATCTGGCTGGGAGCGGCGGTGGGAGCCGGGATGAACTGCCTGAGTTTTGCGCTTCCGGTGTCTGCGCTGGGGGTCAGGCTTTTGATTGGCGCAGTACCTGTCAGTATGTGTATGATGTGTCTCACCTACAGGATACATGGGGTGGGAAATCTCTTTAAGGCATCTCTTGTCATGGCGGCGGCCGGCTTTTTTTTAGGAGGCGTCATGATATGGATTCTAAACCGCTTGAGATTTGTTATGAAGGGGCGGGGAGGACTGCTTTTATCTCTGATGGTGGGGGCGCTGTCCTATCTGATGCTGAAGGGGCTGCTTTTGAAATTCATGAGAAAGAGAGAGGAGAGTCTGCGGACGGTATGTTTTTATGTGCCGGCTCTTGGACAGGAGATCCGCGTCAGGGCGCTTGTGGATACGGGAAATCATTTAAGCGATCCTATAAACGGCGCGCCGGTGAGCATAATCAGCAGAAAAACGGCCGCTTGTCTGGAATCCAGCCTGTCTCTGGAAAAATTTCATGCAATTCCCTACAGAAGCGTGGGCAGGCAAAGAGGGATTTTGCCCGCTTATGAGCTGCCGGAGATGGTGATAGAAGAGGCGGGAACTATGCTGAAAAGAGAACATGTCATAGTTGCGGTTTGTGATGCAGGGATATCGGAGAGAAGCGAGTATCAGATGATATTACACCCCGGGCTATTAGATAACTAGGAGGAAAAAAGATGGTTTTAAAAGTGGCAATTCCCGGTAAAATTCAGTTCAAGATGGTGCAGAGGAATCCGAAATTCCTGATGAACGGACAGGGAGATATTCATTACATAGGAGGGGCGGAGGTGCTTCCGCCGCCTCTCGAGAGCGACAGGGAAAATGAGATTATCAGTGATCTGGGAACGGAATATGAGGATGAGGCCAAGTCGATTCTGATAGAGCATAATTTAAGATTGGTCGTTTATATTGCAAAAAAATTTGATAACACGGGTGTGGGGGTAGAGGATCTGATTTCCATCGGGACGATCGGGTTGATTAAATCTATAAACACCTTTAATCCGGGAAAAAATATCAAGTTAGCAACTTATGCTTCGCGCTGCATTGAGAATGAGATATTGATGTACCTTAGAAGAAACAATAAGCACCGGATGGAGGTTTCCATAGACGAACCCCTAAATGTGGACTGGGACGGCAACGAGCTTCTGCTTTCGGATATTTTAGGAACGGACGAGGATGTGATTTATAAGAATCTGGAAAACGAAGTGGAGAGAAAACTGTTAATCAAGGCGATTGCCAAGCTCTCCGAGCGGGAACAGACAATTATCCGTCTGCGTTTCGGGATCGGGAACGCGGAAGGAAAGGAGCTGACACAGAAGGAGGTGGCGGAGCTGCTGGGGATTTCACAATCCTATATTTCCAGATTAGAGAAAAAGATTATGCGGCGGTTGAAAAAAGAAATGAGCCGGGATAGTTGATCCGGCAATCCCGGATAGTGAATCCCACAATCCTAGATAATTGATCGGAGATGTGTTTGCTTTTTGGCTTCATAGCGGGTATAATAGAACAAGGGCAGTGTGAAAAATGAGATTGATGCGCTGATTTTTATATGTTACATAATTAATATGGGGGACAAATGAAAAAAATTATTTTGATCGTCGATGACGACAGACTGACGCTGGCGACAGCGCAGAAGCTGTTGGACGGGGAATACAAGGTAGTGGCCGTAAACTCCGCGAAACAGGCTTATAAGTACCTTGAGCGGCATACGCCGGATCTGATTCTTCTGGATATCAATATGCCGGAGATCGGCGGCTTTGAGGTGATGGAGACATTGCAGAAGGACGCGCGCCTGAAAAAGATACCGGTGATCTTTTTGACAGCGGACCGTAGCGCGGAGACAGAAATCGAGTGTTTCCGTGTGGGAGCAAACGACTATATTTCTAAGCCCTTTGAGCCGAATATACTGCTCAGCCGCACGAGAAGCACGATAGAGTTGGACGGCTACCGTAAGGATTTACAGCGCAGGCTGGATGAAAAGACAAAGGAGATGGAGCGCGTCACCATACAGGCGATTATGACGGTCGCCAATACGGTGGATGCGAAGGACGACTATACAAAGGGACACTCCATGCGGGTGGCAGCGTACTCCGAATTGTTAGCGCAGCGTCTGGGCTGGTCTGAGGAAGAAATTCAGAATATTTATTATGTGGCTATGCTGCACGATGTGGGAAAGATCGGCGTTCCAGACGCTGTGCTCAATAAGCCCTTTAAGCTGACAGACGTGGAATTTCGTCTGATTAAGGGACATACACTGATGGGGGCTGAAATTTTAAACGATTTCAGAATGTTTCCCAATATCAGTGTGGGAGCTAAGTATCATCATGAACGCTACGACGGCAAAGGGTATCCGGAGGGACTGAAGGGAGAATCGATCCCGCTTGTGGCCCGTGTGATCGGTCTGGTGGATTCCTATGACGCCATGACAAGCAACCGCGTTTACCGCAAAAGGCTGAGCGACGATATTGTCATGCAGGAGCTGGAGAAGGGAAAGGGAAGCCAGTGGGACCCTGATCTTGTAGATATCTTTGTCGAACTGATTAAAGAGGGCGCTCTGGCGAAAATGTGGATGCCGGAGGAAGATATGGCGACGCCGATTTTTGGCAGCGGCAAGATCCTTGGAGAGTCTATGTCGTCTGAAAATATTCTGGATTCCCCGGTGGACTATCTGACGGGACTTTTGAGCAAGCAGAAAGGCGAACACGATATTACCTTAAGTCTGCGGGCAGACGGCGGTAGTCTGATGCTCATTGATATGGATCATTTCCGAAAGATTAACGACGAGTACGGCCATCTGATGGGAGACGTAGCCTTGAAGATGACGGCGGACGTGCTGCGGGAAGTCTGCGGCAACAATCTGGTCTGCAGAACAGGCGGAGACGAATTTTTATACTATCTTGACGGTATTATGGATGAAGAGGTAGTTACCGCCAAGGTGAAGGAACTCTTGGAGGCTTTTCATAAAAAGCAGCAGGAAGTGGAAGTGCTCAGGGATGCGGAGCTATCGGTGGGTATCAGCATTTCCGGTACGGACGGAAGAGAGTTCGACGAGCTTTACAGGCGGGCTGATAAAGCCCTTTATCTAGTGAAGCAGAATCACGGACTGCACTATGGATTTTACCAGAAGTCGGGCATTCTGCGGACGCCTGAACAGTCCCAAGGCGATCTGGACAAGATTATGGACGCCATCAAAAACAGAGAGTCCTATCAGGGCGTGTTCCAAGTGGACTACGACGAATTTAATCATGTCTATGATTTTGTACGGCACATGTCGGAGCGAAGCAAGAAGGAAACCCAGCTTCTGCTGTTTACCCTCTTTTCCTCCAACGGCAGCGAGGTTAAGCTGGATCGGATGGAAACCGCCATGCAGTGTATGGAGCAGGCGATCTGTAAGTCCTTGCGCGGCGTGGACGTAGGCGCGAGATACAGCAGCTCCCAGTTTCTTGTAGTGCTCCTTGGTACGGAACGGGAGAATGTGCGCGTGGTGACTGACCGTATCGTGCAGAATTACTTCAAGCTTTATGGGGAGAAGGATATCACGCTGACTTATGATATTGCGAAGTTTGGGTGATACAACCGCGCTCAGGCCGTCAGATACATCCGCATGGTCTTGAGCGCATTTTTTTCAAGCCTCGAAACCTGCGCTTGGGAAATGCCGATCTTTTCGGCGACCTCCATCTGGGTTTTTCCCTCGAAAAAGCGCAGGGAAATGATTTCATGCTCCCGTTGGGTGAGTTTTTTCATGGCTTCGGACAAGGAGATGTGCTCGACCCAGACCTCCTCGCCGTTTTTCTTGTCGCTGATCTGGTCCATCACATAGAGGGTGTCGCCGCCGTCCGTGTAAACCGGCTCATAGAGGCTTAGGGGACTCTGGATGGCGTCCAGCGCATAGACGATATCTTCCTTGGGAATACCGATTTCCGTGGCAATTTCCGTGACGGTAGGCTCGCGGGAGTTGGTGCGGGTCAGATGTTCTTTGGCATAGATCGCCTTGTAGGCGGTGTCCTTTAGGGAACGGGAAACGCGGATGGAGTTGGCGTCGCGCAGATAGCGGCGGATCTCCCCCACGATCATAGGGACGGCATAGGTACTGAACTTCACGTTGAGAGAGCTGTCAAAGTTATCGATTGCCTTGATTAAACCGACGCAGCCGATCTGGAAGAGATCGTCTACATTTTCACTGCTGGAATGAAAGCGTTTGATCACGCTTAAGACCAGACGGAGATTGCCGTTGATATATTCCATTCTGGCATCCTGATCTCCGTTTTCAATTTTTTTAAACAATTCCTCTTTTTCTGCGTTTTTTAAAAGCGGCAGTTTTGCAGTATTCACGCCGCATATTTCTACTTTTCCCTGTATCATGAAAGTACCAGCCTTTCGTAAGAATTGTTCTGTTCTTTTAGAGCTAGTATCAAGCATGTGCGATTGGCGGGAAATTATTCACAAAATCTTAAGGAAAAAAGATTCGTTAGGATTTTACAAAAGGCGAGTTTTTTGGTACATTATTATATGACAAAAGATAATGCGAGGGGTGATAAGAATGGTATGTAAAAAATGTGGCGCGGAGATTTTTCCGGACGATCAGTTCTGTCCAGAGTGCGGCGCTAAGATCATAAGGAAAAAACGTTGTCCCGAATGCGGGGAGCTTTACCGGGTGGGGACGAAGTTCTGCCCCAACTGCGGTGCGGAAACGGGCGAGGCGCGTCCGGTTAAAAAGTCTGATCCGGATGCGGCGCCGAAAAAGAAAACAAGCTCCGGCGCAGCGCCGAAGCGCAAGTCCGATCCGGCGCCTCCGCCGAAGAAGAAACCCGTCTATCGGGAGGAGCCTCCGAGAAGAAGGCGGGACTGGGAAGACGAGGATTGGGATGACGATGATGACGACGAGGAGGATAGTGTGGATTTCCTCTCTATCATGACTGTCGCTGTCGGCTGTATCATTCTGGTGGTCGTTGCCGTGCTTGGGTATAATCTGTTTCAACGGTATGTGCCGAAGAATTACGATAGGGCGGCGGAAGAACAGCAGGAGAGCGAAGAGGACGGTGAAGAAGGAGAGGATGGCGAAGCGGAAGGCAGCGGAGACGGCCAAGCGCTTGAGCCCCAAGAACAGCCGGAGGAAGCCGAAGCGGAGGTGTCGGAAAGCGAATCCGGTGGTACGCTTGTTACCATTGCCGACGTTCGGATCAGAACTTCTCCGAGCACTGGCTCTGACTCAACGGTGATCAAAACGGCGAAAACAGGGGAAAGCTATGAGTACATCGAAGTCGTGGAAGGCGGCGCATGGTATCATATTATTTTAGTTGACGAGGAATATGACGAAGGCTATGTTTCCGCAGATTATGTAGAAGTGCAGTAGACACCTTTTTCCGACGGTATCATAGGATAATAAAAAGGCCCGGAGAGGTTTTCATGTTATTTTCGGAATTAAAGAAGAAGGAAGTCATCAACCTGAAAAACTGCGAGTGTCTGGGAAAGGTGACCGACTTCGAATTTGACGAGTGTACGGGACAGATTTGTAAGCTGATCATTCCGGGGGACAATAAGTGGTGCGGGTTCTTCAAAAGCGAGCCGGATTATGTGATCTGTTATAAGGACATTAAAAAGATTGGCCCGGATATTATCGTGGTAGACATTTGTATATAAACAGCAAATTGGTTACCATAAGATAGTTGACATAATGATTATTTTCTCCTATAATAAAGATATTGAGTACGTAGAAGGAGGAAATCCGGGATGAAATGCCCATTTTGTGGTCATGAAAATACGAGAGTAATTGACAGCAGGCCGGCGGAGGACAACAGTTCTATCCGCAGACGGCGTGTCTGCGATGAGTGCGATAAGCGGTTTACTACGTATGAGAAGGTTGAGACGATTCCGCTTATTGTGATCAAGAAGGATAACAACAGAGAGACCTACGACAGATCGAAGATTGAGGCCGGCGTTTTGAGGGCTTGTCATAAGAGACCCATCAGCGCAAACCAGATTAACAAATTGGTAGACGAGGTGGAGACGGAAGTCTTTAACCGGGAGGAAAAGGAAATTCCCAGTCAGGTGATTGGCGAGCTTGTCATGAATAAGCTAAAGGATCTTGAGGCCGTTGCCTACGTCAGATTTGCTTCCGTTTACAGGGAATTTAAGGATATCAACACCTTTATGGAAGAGCTGAAAAGCGTGTTGGATAAATAGGCTGCGAAGAGGACACCCTGCATGGTTGCAGGGTGTTTTGCACGAATGAAGTAAGAGGAGTAAATTATGGCGTTGTTGGAATGTTTTTACCCGGATGTATATCTGGACTCCGCCTATGAGGTGGATTTTGAGACCTTGTATCAGAGAGGATTCCGGGGGGTTATTTTCGATATTGATAATACGCTTGTGCCCCACGGCGCTCCGGCGGACGAAAGAAGCATTGCCCTGTTTGAAAGACTGCGGCGCATCGGATTTGCAAGCGTGCTTTTGTCAAACAATAAGGAGCCGCGGGTCAAGAATTTTAACGACAAAGTGCATTCCCGCTATCTTTACAAGGCGGGAAAACCGGCTCGGAAAGGGTATCTTGCAGCCATGGAGTTAATGGGGACGACACCTGATACGACGCTTTTTGTGGGCGACCAGCTTTTCACGGATGTGTGGGGCGCAAAGCGGGCTGGGATATTGACCTATTTGGTCAAACCAATCCATCCGAAGGAGGAAATTCAGATCGTCTTAAAGCGGCGTCTGGAATGGATTGTATTATTTTTTTATCAAAGATCCTTGCAGAAACAGGGAACAAAATAGGGAGGAAAGTATGGAAATAAACGGGAAGACGAGAACCTGCGGATTGATTGGGAATCCGGTGGAGCACACCCTTTCCCCGATGATACATAATACGCTTGCAAAGCTGTTTGGGCATAATCTGGTATATGTTCCGTTTCCAGTAGAGACGGGGCGGGTTGAAGAAGCGGTAACGGGCGCTTCCGCGCTTGGGATTTTGGGACTCAATGTGACGGTGCCCTATAAAAGCGAGGTGATTCCCTGTCTGCGGGAAGTGGATTCTCTCGCGGCGTCCATCGGCGCGGTCAATACGCTGGTGCGCCTTTCAGACGGATATAAGGGATATAATACGGATATGGAGGGGCTTTACCGCGCTATGACGGCGGAGGGCATCAGGTTAGCGGGAGAAGAGATTATTCTGCTTGGCGCTGGCGGCGCTTCCCGTGCGGTAGCCTATTTGTGCGCTGTAAAAGAGGCGAAACGGGTTTATCTGTTGAACCGGACGTTAGATAAGGCGCAGAAAGTGGCGGAGGAGGTGAACCGCTGCGCGGGACGGGAGGTTATCCAGCCCATGCCCCTTGCGGAGTTTGACAGTCTGCCGGATCAGAAGTTTTTGGCGATACAGGGCACTTCGGTGGGGCTTTATCCTAACGTGGAGCAGGCGGCGATCTGGGACGAGGCTTTTTACAGGCGGATTCATACGGGATTTGATCTGATTTATACGCCATGGGAAACTGTTTTTATGAAACTGGTGCGGAAAAATGGCGGACAGGCCTACAATGGCTTGAAAATGCTGCTCTATCAGGGCATTATTGCTTATGAACTGTGGAATGGGGTGGAGGTGTCCGAAAAAGAGGCGCAGATTGTATATGAAGCATTGAAATCCCATTTTGCCAGTGCGCCGGATTGACTGAAACGGATGCAAGAGACAAGAAGAAAAGATAAAAGCACAGACGGCCGAAGACAAAAAGGCGTATGGAAGATAAGGAAATGGTGAGGGTACATGGGAAATGTGATATTGATTGGATTTATGGGATGCGGAAAAACCACGGTGGGCCTGAGATTGTCCTATCGTCTGCGCCAGCCGGTCATAGATACGGATAAGGAGATTGAAAAGGAAGAGAAAAGAACCATATCAGATATTTTTGCAACGGACGGCGAGGGTTATTTCAGAGACCGGGAGACAGATTGTCTCAAAAAGCTGATTGAAAGCGCAAATAATCAGATTATTTCGGTGGGCGGCGGTCTGCCTATGCGGGAGGAAAACAGGAAACTCCTGCGGGAGCTTGGACAGGTGTTTTATCTGCGGGCAAAGGGTGAGACCATATATGAAAGGCTGAAAGATGACACCACAAGACCGCTTTTGCAGGGGAACGATCCGTTGACAAAAATAAGGACGCTTTTAGAGGAGAGAGATCCCTATTACAGGGCGGCGGCGGATGTGGTGATTACTGTGGACGGCAAGAGTTTTCAACAGATTTTGGACGAGATCGAAGAGAACGTTACATAAAAGAACAAGGAAAACGACTAGAACAAGGAGGAACGCTTCGGCGGAAGGGAGAAAACATGAAAATACTGGTTATTAACGGTCCGAATTTGAATTTTTTGGGGATTCGGGAGAAGAGCGTGTACGGTACGCAGGATTACGATTATCTTTTGCAGATGATTGCCGATAAGGGAAAGGAGACAGGCAGTACCATCGAGGTTTTTCAGAGCAACCACGAGGGGGCGATCATTGACCGGATTCAGGATTCCTATTTTGACGGTACGGAAGGAATTGTAATCAATCCGGGGGCGTTTACCCATTACAGCTATGCCATTAGGGATGCGCTGGCGAGTATTACAGTGCCAAAAGTGGAGGTTCATATTTCCGACATTACACAGAGGGAAGAGTTTCGGAAAATTTCAGTAACGGCGCCGGTCTGCGACAAACAGATTTATGGACAGGGGCTTGACGGTTATTTGCAGGCGATTACTTTTATCTTGGCTTTTTTCAATAAAGAGGTTGAAAAATAGACTTTTTTAGTATAAACTAGAAAAGAATTATATTTGTGAATGTTTAGGAGGAGACAGAAGAATGGTATCAGCGGGTGATTTCAGAAACGGCATTACCGTCGAGATGGAGGGTAATGTTTATCAGATAATTGAGTTTCAGCATGTAAAACCGGGCAAAGGCGCCGCTTTTGTCAGGACGAAGCTGAAAAATATCATCAACGGCGGCGTAGTGGAGAAGAGCTTCCGGCCGACAGAGAAATTCCCTCAGGCACGTATTGACAGAAAGGATATGCAGTATTTATATTCGGACGGCGATTTGTTTAATTTCATGGATACGGAGACCTACGACCAGATCGCATTGAATGCGGATGCGGTAGGCGATGCGTTAAAGTTTGTGAAGGAAAACGAGATGGTTAAGATCTGTTCTTATAACGGCAATGTGTTTGCTATTGAGCCTCCGCTGTTTGTAGAGCTTGAGATCACAGATACCGAACCCGGCTTCAAGGGAGATACCGCGACTGGCGCGACGAAGCCCGCTATCGTGGAGACTGGCGCGAAGGTTATGGTGCCTCTGTTTGTGGAGAACGGCGAGAAGATCAAGATCGATACCAGAACAGGCGAGTATCTGTCCAGAGTATAAATAAAAGTCAAAACGCAAAGCCCATAAGACAATATAGACGAGAGTCTGTATTGTCTTTCTTTATGCCCGAAATATATGTTTGGAGAGAATGGGAAAGAGGAGAATATGGGTTTTCAGACATTTGTAGATCATATCGTGGACTTATTGCAGGAAAGAATGGGAGACGCCTATGAGATTAAGGTAATCCGGGTAACCAAAAACAATGACGTGGAATTAACGGGGATCGCCATTACCAGACAGCAGGACAGCATTTTCCCGACCATTTATCTGGAGGGACTCTATGAGGAGTTTAAAGAAGGGGAAAGACTCAGCGCTCTTGTGGAAAAAATTATCAACTGTCACGAGGAGCAGTCCATGGCTTTGGAATTGGATATGGAGTTTTTTCGCGATTATAGTAAGGTAAAAGACCGGATATTTTACAGACTGGTGAGCTTTGAGAAAAATAAAAAGTTTCTTCGGGATGCGCCCCATTTAAGGTGGCATGATTTAGCGGTTGTCTTTTATTACGCCATGGAGAAAGATGTGATGGAGGGCGGTTTTATCGCGGTCAATAGAGAGCATATGCTGATGTGGAAACAGAATGCGGAGTCTCTGTACCGCTTGGCCGGACGTAACACGAGGCGGGAGATGCCGGAACTTTTGGTTTCCATGCGGGAGCTTGTTATGGAGCTGACAGGGGTATGGATACGGGACGAGGAAACCGTGCCGATGTATGTGCTGACCAATCAGGAGAAACGTTTTGGTGCTGCGGCCATGTTGTATTCTGAGCAGATCGGAGAGCTGGCGGAGCGGTTGGAAAGCGATCTTTTGATTCTGCCCAGCTCCATCCATGAGGTGCTGCTGATTCCTGATGATGACAGCCGCGAATATGATGCTTATAGACGGATGGTGGAGGAGGTCAACAGGACGCAGGTAGAGCCGGAAGAGGTGCTGTCTTACGGACTGTACCGGTATTGTCGCAAGAGTTCGGAAATTGAGGAAATTATTTCTTAGGCGCGATTACTTGACAAGTGTGCTCGCTTGGAGTATGATACAAAAGATGTAACAAAATTGTAACAAATTTTATGTGAACTAGCAATTCGGTTACATTAAGGCGGGCACCCGTAGTCTAATGGATAAAACGTAGGCCTCCGACGCCTTTGATGCAGGTTCGAGTCCTGTCGGGTGCATAGGTAAGGAATTTCCGGAGCGGATTGTTGCTCTGGAAATTCTGAGGCTTTATCCTTAGCCTGTAAATGGAGGATTTTAATGAATAAGTCAAATAATACCATATTGGATTTTCTGAAAGCGGGATTTGAGGCGCTGAAGAAATGGCTGGTAAAATACTCAAAGATCGTTCTGCCTATTATTCTGGTGATCTGCGTTGGACTTACGATTGTGATAGCGATTCAGGCCAATAAGCGTAAGGTGGAGCAGGAGGAAGCGGTCGTTGCATCGGATGAAAATGCAGAAGATGAAGGAGCGCTCATTGAAGTTCCGGATGTACCCTTGGAGAAGGATGCAGTGCCAGGGATTAACGAGTTGATCAACAAATACTATAAGGCGATGGTGGAAGGCGATACGGACACCATGGGCGAATTGGTGTATTATCTGGATGCCAATGAAATATTAAGGGCAAAAGAGACAAGTAAATATTTGGAGGATTATCCGACTCTGGAAGTTTATACGAAACCGGGTCCCAGAGAGGGGTGTTATCTTGTCCTCGCTTATATGGAGTTAAAGTTTTATGATTATGATAAACCGATTCCGGGCATGAATGTGTACTATGTGTGCACCAATGAAGACGGAGAATTTTACATCAATCAGGACGGCGATGAGAACGAGGGCGAATTGCAGTATATGCGGAAGATTCTGGTTCAGAACGATGTCATTGATCTGAATAACAGGGTGACGGTCGCATTTAATGATATGGTTGCCGAGGATGGGACACTAAAAGAGTTTTTGACGAAATTGGATGAAGAGATTGACGTGAGTGTGGGCGAGACGCTGGCATCTGCTACGGAAAACGAAGAAACGGAGAGCGAGCCAGCGGAAGAGGCGTCTACGGAAGAGGAAACGCAAGAGCCAGAAGTGGTAGTGTCCAAGGTAAAGACGACGGATGTCGTTAATATAAGAACTTCCGACAGCGAGACGGCGGATAAGCTGGGGAAAGCGGCTGTGGGAGACGAGTTTGAGCTTCTTGAGGAGAAAGGAAACGGCTGGAGCAAAATTCGGTATAATGATGGGGAGGCTTTTATCAAGAGCGAATTTTTAGAGCCTTCTGAAACAAAGACAGCTTCTACCGATGACGAGCCAGACCAAGAGGAGGAAGAACCGCAGCAGACGGCTGAGAGCGCGAATGTGACTGGAACGGTAACTGTTCAGGAAACCGTCAAGATCCGCAAGGGCGCAAGCACAAGCTCCGATCAGATCGATACGGTTTATGCGGGTACAAAGCTGGATGTGATCATGAAACAGGCGGACGGCTGGACGAAAATCAAATATAACGGACAGACAGCCTATGTGAAGTCGGATTACGTAAAATAGGCGCGTTTTGCGAATGGGCGTGAGTTGAACTGTGAGGCTATCGATAGTGATTAAAAGACCATAAAACAGGAAATACTAGACAGATGAGGGAAATTTTCTCTCATCTGTCTTTGTATGTACAGGAAAGGAGCAAACCAGCATGAAGCATGACGATGAAATGGTTTTGAAGGAGATACAGAAAAATACGCAGATGGGAATGACGGCCATTGATACCATCCTTGATAAGATCGGAAACGACGAGTTCTCCATTACTTTATCCAGACAGTCCCTGCACTATGCGGATATCCATAACAGGGCGCTGGATAAGATATTACAGCAGGAGGGCGAGGGCTATCGCAGCAGTCAGATCAGTGAAATGATGTTGAAAGGGAGCATTCATGCCAATACCGCTTTTAATATCAGCACGGAACATCTGGCGGAGATGATGATTCAAGGGAGCAACAGGGGGATCACCAGTATGTGGAAGAGCCTAAAGCATAACGGTCTGGCTGAAAACGATACCGTGGAATTGGCCAAGGAACTGATGGATTTTGAGGAGAAAAGCATCGAGCGGCTGAAAGAATATTTATAGAGTGTATACAAGTATTTTGGTATTATTGTACAATATATCTAAAAAAACGAAAAAAAATTTTACACTTTAATTCGCTAAATTATCTTGTGGATTTCCATATGGCATACTATAATTGTACGTGGTAATGTATACAAGCAAGAAGGAGGACATAAAGCAATGTCATACGTTGATGAGGTTTACGAGTTAGTAGTGGCGAAGAATCCCGCACAGCCGGAGTTCCATCAGGCGGTTAAGGAAGTATTGGAGTCTCTTCGCGTGGTAATTGAGGCGGACGAGGAGGCTTACAGAAAGGATGCGCTTTTGGAACGGCTGACAGTTCCGGAAAGAATCGTACAGTTCCGTGTGCCTTGGGTGGATGATAAGGGACAGGTTCAGGTGAACAACGGTTTCCGCGTGCAGTTTAACAGTGCGATCGGGCCTTACAAGGGAGGCTTACGTTTCCATCCCTCTGTAAATCTGGGTATCATCAAGTTTTTGGGCTTTGAGCAGATTTTTAAGAACTCGCTGACAGGCCTGCCGATCGGCGGCGGCAAGGGCGGTTCCGATTTTGATCCCAAAGGAAAATCCGACAGGGAAGTAATGGCATTCTGCCAGAGTTTTATGACAGAGCTTTGCAAACATATCGGCGCTGATACCGACGTGCCGGCCGGAGATATCGGCGTGGGCGGCCGCGAGATCGGTTTCATGTTCGGACAATATAAGAGAATCCGCAATCTCTACGAGGGCGTGCTGACTGGTAAGGGTCTTACTTACGGCGGTTCTCTGGCAAGAACGGAGGCGACTGGATACGGTCTGCTCTATCTGACAGAGGAAATGCTGAAATGTAACGGTAAGGAGCTAAAGGGCAAGACCATTGCGGTTTCCGGCGCGGGCAACGTGGCGATCTATGCGATTCAGAAGGCGCAGCAGCTCGGCGGGAAGCCGGTGACCTGCTCTGATTCCACGGGTTGGATTTATGATCCCGATGGTATTGACGTGGCGACTCTGAAAGAGGTCAAGGAAGTGAAGCGTGCCCGCTTGACAGAGTATGCGGCGAAGAGACCGAATGCGGAGTATCACGAGAAGAAGAACGGCGAGCATGGCGTTTGGAGTGTGAAATGTGACGTTGCGCTTCCTTGCGCGACGCAGAACGAGTTGGATTTAGAGGACGCAAAGATGCTTGTGGCGAACGGATGCTTTGCAGTGGCGGAGGGCGCAAACATGCCTACTACCATGGAGGCGACGGAGTATTTGCAGAAGAACGGCGTGCTGTTCTGCCCCGGTAAGGCGTCAAACGCAGGCGGCGTGGCTACTTCCGCACTGGAGATGAGCCAGAACTCCGAGAGACTGTCTTGGACCTTCGAGGAAGTGGATTCCAAGCTGCAGGGTATCATGGTGAACATTTTCCACAATCTGGACGAGGCTTCTAAGAAGTATGGCAAGGAGGGCGACTATGTTGCCGGCGCGAATATCGCGGGCTTCTTGAAGGTTGCCGAGGCCATGAAGGCGCAGGGGATTGTGTAAATAATAGTTTGCTGTTAAAAAACTCCCGCAAGATGATAAATGCTTGCGGGAGTTTTTTTGGACATTTCTGCTGATTAAATTGATAAAAATGTGAAAAAACCACAATTTTATTGACATAATATTTAAAAATCGGTATATTATATACTGTGAGGAGGTACTGAAATATGTTGGTCCAATTTATGCTGAAAAATGTTTTGTCCTTTAAGAATGAAACTATATTGGATATGACAGCAGTAAATGCCTATAAAGAGCATGAGACAAACTTAATTGATATTGGAAACAAAGAGAAAATTATAAGAGTAGCGGCCATTTATGGTGCAAATGCCAGTGGAAAATCAAATTTGTATTTAGCTATGGATTATTTTCAAAGGATTATTGTCGAATCGTTAAATAATGTTGACGAGGGAGAACTGTCGGCAATTGCAGAGTATTATCTTCCATTTTCTTTTGAAGAGGAGCAGGAAAATTCTGAATTCCAGATTATAGAGATTGTTGAAAATGATGAATATAGGTATGGTTTTGAATACAATGATGAATGTATAGTAGCAGAATGGATGTATAAGAAGAATATAAATACAAACAGAACGTCAACCATTTTTGAGAGAACCGCTGATTCGGTGGAATTTGGCGCTTCGGTCAGAAAGGAATGTGAGGTATATAAAGAACAGATTCCGTCAGAAACATTGGTTTTGACTTTTTTTAATAAGCTTAAATTGAAGACAGCGGTTTTCAAATCTCTTTATCGAAGTATAATGAGCACGTTAGTTGTTCCAACAGAGTTTTGGGAGAACGATTCAATGTTGGATAAGCTTTTGCCAGTGATGATTGATAATGAGAGGGAAAATTTGGTAGGGTTTCTTCGGGCAATTGATACAGGGATTGTGGATATTAATTATTTTGACAGAGATAATCAAATTGAATTTATTACGACACACATAGGAAAAGATGAGAAAGAATATTTCTTAGGCCTGCAAAATGAATCGGAGGGTACAATTAAGAGCATTTTGATTTATATTTACGCAAAAATGTCTGTGTTAGGTAATGGTTCCATTTTTGTTGATGAGTTAAATATTAAACTGCATCCATTGCTCTTAAAATTTATTGTAGATTTGTTTTATGAGAAGGATTCAAAAGCACAGTTGATTTATACGACACATGATACGACCCTGATGGATAAAAAGTTCTTTCGCAGGGATCAAATCTGGTTTGTGCAGAAGGATGAATTTGGTTATTCGGAGTTAACTGCATTATCAGACTTTAAAGTAAGATCGGATGCTTCTTTTGAAAAGGACTATCTGGCGGGAGTATACGGCGGCATTCCACTTATCAAGGAATTTGAATTGAAAGAAGGTGAATAAGTGGGAACGGATGATTTATTTAAAAAAAGGAGAGAAGATAGAAAGCAAAGACAACATGAGACTAAAACACCCAAGGCTAATTCTTATTTAATCGTAACGGAGGGTGAGAGAACAGAACCGTATTATTTTAGTGGTTTAAAAAATTTGATTGTTGAAAAAATCGGAGGAACGGTCAATGTGGTAGAACTCCCTTCAATAGATATACAAGGAAAAGGGAGTTCGACAGGTAAATTGATTGAAATTACAGAACAGCTTATAAAAGAAGCAAAGGTTATGTATCAGAATGTATGGATCGTATTTGATAAAGATGACTTTGAGGATTTTGATCAAGCAATTCAAAAGGGCGTGGAAAAAGGATATCGTGTCGCGTGGAGCAATCAGTCGTTTGAATATTGGTTATATCTTCATTTTTATTATAGCGATTCTGCGCTACATAGGGATGAATGGAATGAGAAGTTGGATGCAATTTTTAAAGAGTATGGAATAGGGAATTGCGTTTACCAAAAAAATTATAAAGACATATATCATATGGTAAATCAAAATGATGGGGTAAATACTGCCATAAAACATGCAAAACGAAGGATGGCGGATTTTGACGGCAGTAAAGATAAACCTTCAGAATACGATCCCGGAACTATGGTTTATAAACTTGTTGAAGAGTTGAAGAACTATTTGGACGAATAGCTGTTTTTCTTAAAATCAGGGATATTTTATGCGCATTAGTAAAGTGCATGGTTCCGATAAAGAAACCCCACCGCCACAATCGCTGTAATGAGTTCCGCGAGCGGTACTGCAAGCCATACCCCCATTACGCCCAAAAGATCAGGCAATATCAGTAGCAACACCGTAATCAGTCCGAAAGTCCGCAGGAACGACAAAATGGCTGACAGCTTCCCGTTTGATAATGCTGTAAATGTGGCAGAGGTAAAAATGTTCAGCCCGCAAAACAAAAAGCTAAAGGGAAAAATCAAAAATCCGTTTCGCGCAATTTCATAAACAGGCGTTCCCTTTTGGGCAAAAATACCAACCAGTGGCGAACCAAAAATAAAAGCTGCTGCAAAAACAGTGACCGAAACAAAAACTATGAACCGCATACAAATAGAAAATATATTCTTTAGCTGTTTTTCGTCCTGCTTCCCATAGCGATAGCTGATAACAGGGGCTACTCCCATAGAAAAGCCTATGTAAAGGGCGCTCAATAAAAACTGCGTATAGATCATGATTGTGATTGCCGCAACTCCGTCTTCTCCAAGCAATTTCATCATAATCCGGTTAAAAAGAAATGTTGTAACCGCTGTTGCTGCCTGACTTACCATTTCTGAAAAACCATTGGTACAGCTTTTGGCCAATACGGTAAAATCAAGGACTGGCTTCCTAAAATGCAGACTGCCTTTCTTTGCGGAAAAGAACCACAATCCAATCACCGCTGGTATCAGATAGCCAATACCCGTACCAAATGCCGCCCCCTTAATGCCCATGTGAAGCGGTACCATAAAAAGATAGTCCAGTAAAATATTTACGATTCCAGCGCTTACGCCGAGCGCCATACCCATTCCAGGGCGTCCCGCCGTTACGATAAGATTTTGAAAAAGCACCTGCAGGATACTTGCGGGCGTGAATAACAGCAGGATAAAAAGGTATTCTTTGCAGTATGGAAATAGAATGCTGCTTGCTCCAAGCCCCCAGACAATTCTGTCAATAAAAACCGTTCCTAATACTGCAATCAGTATGCCTAACAAAATGCCAGCCAAGATAATCAGCGTAAAATCCTGTGCCGCCCGTCTTTGTTCCCCAGCGCCCATTTTGCGGGCAATGATTGCGCTTCCTCCCGTTGCAAGCATGGTTCCAAGACCGACAATCAGGTTGACGACAGGGCAGACAATATTCAATGCCGAGAGTGCGTTTGTGTCTACAAAGCGCGCTACAAAAATTGTGTCAATGACTGTATACAGCCCCATGAAAATCATCATTAAAATGGTCGGAAATGCAAATTTCAACAATGATTTAATGGTAAAGTTTTGCGATAATGGATTTAGGTCACTCATTGTTCCCGCCCTCCGATTTTTCTCTGTGAAGTATGAACCGCTGTGTCGGATAGCCAAACTCAATTAACAGTTCCGCTTCGGCAAAGCCAAGACTTCCCCATATCTCCCGATAGCCCGTATCTGCCTTGTCGCCCTCTCTGAAAGTCGTCACGCTAATCTGTGCGGAATGCGCAAGCTCATTCAATGCTTTTTCACAAAATGCTTTCGCTATCCCTCTTTTCCGATACTGTGGGTGTACCCCAAAGAAATCAATGCTCCCCGTTACCTCGTTAAATGCCATAATTCCGATTGCCGTATCAGCGTCTTTCAAAATCAATGCCCGCTTATTTTTGATATATTCCTGTAACTGTATAAGGTACTGCTTTTCATCCAAGTGTGGGAAACCGTCAATGACAAGGTGAACCAGTTCTATCCATTTGGGGATATCTTCCTGTGTTGCAAAGACGATTTTATCCTGCCATTCTTTTTCCTCTAACTTTGTCGGATTTTCATGTAAGACATATCTTAGCTGCAACGGATAAAATTCTTCTTCCTCCCTGTACTGGTTAGGAGTTTTTTTATACATGGCTTTGAAACTATCCGTAAAGGACTGCTGGCTCTCATATCCGGCAGAAAGCGCAATTTCAAGGATTGGTCTGTCGGAAAGTACAAGCAGTTTTGCGGCTTCGGTCAACTGACGGCGTTGTACATAATCGTGGATTGTCAACCCTACCGTATCTGTAAACATTCGGTGCAGATGATATTTTGAATAATGTACAGCCCCCGCAACTGCTTCTAAGTCCAGTTTTTCGTGCAGGTGGCTTTCGATATAGTCGATTGCCGCCATTACATGTTTGATCGTTTTCGGCATTGTTGCTTCCTTCTTTCTCTCTAGTGACAGATTAGGCATTATGCTTTCTGACCTGTCACTATATGATAACAGGATGTTTCGTTTGGGTTTTCATATATCTTGCTGTTTTAAAAGCAAGTATTTACCAGTATACAACAGTACGCTCCACGGGGAAAGAGGCAGGTGCGGCGGGCCGGGTCATTGTGATTGCTTGGCTGATGTGCTATAATCTCAGTGTCATCGGATTTTTTAGAGAGGGATGCAATGGAGAAAAAACAGAAATACCGTTGGACACGAATAGAGCTTCTCGTCATTTTTACAGCGTGTATGGTCAGAATAGGCTGGGAACGCCATCTTACGTTGGAATACCAGAGACAGCAGGAGGCTCTTCGCGCCGTTGTGGAAGCGGAAGCGGGCACGGAGAAAAATGACGGCGCGGATAAAACCGCGGAGGAAGAGAAGGGCGATACCGCGGAGAAAATGGACGCGTCCGAGGAAGAGAATTTGGAGACGGTGGAGGAGATGGAGCCAAAGCCGCCTGTGATACTGGGTAAATATGAAAAACTCCACGAAGAGAATGGGGATATGGTCGGGTGGCTGTCTATTCCGGGAACGAAAATCGACTATCCCGTCATGCAGAAAGAGGGCAACGACTATTATCTGCATCATGATTTTTACGGGGAGGAGAACAGGCACGGATGCCTGTTTGTAAAAGATATCGCGGACGTGAATACGCCGGGAGACTGCTTTATCATATACGGCCATAATATGAAGGACGGAACTATGTTCGGCGATCTGGACGAATACAGAAGCGAAGAGTATTACAAGGAGCATTCGGTTCTTCAATTTAACTCCCTTTACGAGGAGCGGGAATATGAGATTATGGCAGTGTTTCTGTCCCATGTCTATCACGAGGGGGAGGAAGGGTTCCGGTATTATGAGTTTTATACGGCGGACACGGAGGAAGCGTTTCAGGATTTTTACACGAATGTGAAGGAAAAATCTCTCTACGATACGGGCGTTGACGCTGCGTACGGCGACGCCTTCCTGATGCTGTCCACCTGCGCCTACCATGAGGAGGACGGCAGGCTCGTTGTGGTTGCGAAGCAAAAGAAGGACTAGAAGCTTATTCCACCTGTAAAATATCTTCAAAAGGAATCTTGGTATTTACGATCTGCAGGATACGGCTGGAAGGATAATGTGGTCCGAGTTGGTGGCAGTTTCCAGATTAGCCGTTCCATGGGCAGAGGGGCGTTTGGTCTTTCCGTATATTTTAAGAAAATGAAGGCTTTATGGATGGTTTGTTCTTTAAGTGCTATAATGGAAAATATCGTTAGAAAAAATTACAAAACAAAATTTTAGTTAAAGCAGTAAAAGATATTCATATCAGAAAGAGGGGCGTTTGAATGATACCTTTAAAGATAGAAACTTTGCTGGAGGGACGTGTTGTTGAACATGACCGTGTAGAGTATAAAACAGGCTGGAACCCCAATGATATTATCCATTCTATTTGTGCTTTTGCAAATGACTATGATAACACCAATGGCGGGTATATCGTCATAGGGGTAAAAGAGAGTAATGGTATGCCAGTATTTCCGTTAGAAGGTGTTCCGAAGGAAAAGTTAGATTCCATACAGCAGGAAATATTTCAGTACTGTAACCAGATTATTCCAAGGTACATTCCAAGAATGGAAGTGGTTGATTATAAGAATGAAGGAATTTATTTGATATATCTATGGTGTTCGGCTGGTGATAGCGGTCCTTATCAGGCACCGAAATCAGTGTATGTTGAAAATGGTGAAAAAGCTGATAAAAGTTTGAAATATTGGATTAGACCGGCAGCGCTTACGACAGATGCCAAGCAGGACGAAATATCTGAATTGTTTGATAAATTTAATTCCGTGCCATTTGATGATCGTGTCAATAGAAAAGCAAAAATTGATGATATCATGAGAGGCTATCTTGAAGATTTTATTTAGGAAGAGCAACAGTAGTCTGGTGATGGAATTGAATAGCAGTTCATTAGAGGAACTGCTGCTTGCGCAGGAAGTTGCAAATGAGACAGATACGGAATTAGATATCAGAAATATTGGTGTATTAATGTTTGCGGAAAATCCGGAGAAGCTGATTCCGGGGGCATATATTGAGCTGATTAGATTTCATTCAGAAGAAGCCGAGGCATCGGATGATTTTACGGAAAAAATATTTACAGGACCAATATGGAGACAAGTTCAGGATGCTTTGAATTATATAAAGACAACTGTGATTGAGCAAAAAGTTGTAAAGGTTCAGGGTCAGGCAGAAGCAGAACGATATTTTAATTATCCATATAATGCATTGGAAGAAACATTGGTAAATGCAGTATTTCACAAGTCCTATCGCGAGCCGGAACCAGTGGAAATCCGTATATATGTGGATAGCATTCAGATACTCAATTATCCCGGACTTGCGAAATGGATTAATCTTGAACGTTTTGTATCAGGTAAAGTGAAAGGAAGGAAATATCGTAACAAAAGAATTGGGGAATTATTTAAGGAGATTGATTTATCTGAAAAAAAGGGAACAGGTATTCCTAAAATATTAAGAGAACTGAAACAAAATGGTTCACCAGAGCCTGAGTTTGATATGGATGAGGAAAGAACCTATTTGAATGCGATTATTCGCATAAGAGACGGTTTTGAAAGAAAAGAGAAAATGTCCGAATCAATGTCCGAATCAATGTCCGAATTGGAAAGAGCAAGAATGCAGATTATTTTGATTTATCTGGAAACAAATAAAGAAATAAATAGTGCTGTTGCGGCAAAATTGCTGGAAGTTGAAATAAAGACTGCAAGTCGTTTGTTGTTGAAGGCTGAAAAGCTGAATATTATTAAAGGAGCTGGAAAAACAAAAAACAAAGTATATTTTAGAGATTCGGGTTTTTAATCCCAGACAATTTCCTGTTACTTCGTAAATTCGTGGCATTCCGTATCGTTCATAACTGTAATGGCTCCTCTTTCAATGTGCTATAATCTATAATCTCAGTGTCGTCGGATTTTTTAGAGAGGGATGTAATGGAGCGAATACGGAAGAAGCCGATGGGACGGAGGAAGCGTTTCAGGATTTTTATGGGAATGTCACGCAAAACGCGCTCTATGATACGGGCGTTGACGCGGCGTACGGCGACGCCTTCCTGATGCTGTCCACCTGCGCCTACCATGAGGAGGACGGCAGGCTCGTTGTGGTTGCGAAGCAAAAGAAGGACTAGAAGCTTATTCCACCTGTAAAATATCTTCAAAAGGAATCTTGGTATTTACGATCTGCAGGATACGGCTGGTCTCGTCGATGCGCGCGACCAGCCCTGTTATTTTGATATACTCCCCTTTGCTGAAATAGACGACTGTCGCCATTTTCCCTTTGGCGATCAGATGCATCCGGCGGTCAAGCTCTTCGGCCATTTCCGGGGAAAGCTCTATCTTGGGGACGAGCACTTTTTCCTTTGCGGCTAGGGCGTCGGGCAGACCGCGCAGCGCTGCAAAAGGCATAAACTGCTTGGCCCTTTCCTCGATGGGCATTTTTTCTTTCGGTTTATTCGCCACTCTTATGACCTCCGATCTGATGGTTTCGCTCTCTGGTGGTTGCGCCTTCTTCCAGATTCATTCCTTTTAAAATCGCGTCTTTGCCAAATTTGTTTTTGATATTGATAACGGCTTTCTGGACTTCACGATTTTTCTCAAGCTCTTCTGCGTCCACAAAAAAGTGATATTGATGGTAAGCTTCCGGCATCACATGGTTGCAGGAGATGTTGACGCGGTGGATCGACCATTCCGGGTTGACAATCTTCTCGTAGAGGGCCGTTACGGCTGGAAGAATCACGCGGTCCGAGTTGGTGTCGGTTTCCAGATGAGCCGTTCCGTGGGCGGAAGGGGCGTTCAGCCTTCCGGTGTAGCCGATATGAAGCGTGATGGAACGGGTGACCAAATCCTTTTCCACCAGATCGAGGCAGAGCAGATCCGTCATCTCTTTGACAATCAGCAGGCCCTTGTCATAGGGATAGTCATGGCCTAACACTTGACCGCTGGTGAGACAGTTGGTGCGGGGTTTATAGGTCTTAATGTCGCGGATTGTGACTGGCTCTTGGCCCCAAGCATGATCGATCAAAAGCTCCGCATCCACCCCAAAGAGATGATATAAAAGGTTCTCGTCAGCCCCGGCAATGTCTCCCATAGTGCGGATGCCGAAGGTGTCGAGCCGTTTGGCAATGCCCGCGCCCACGCGCCAAAAATCCGTGAGGGGTTTGTGGTTCCAGAGAGTTTTCCGGTAGCTTTCCTCTGTGAGTTCGCCGATAAAATCATCCGCGTGTTTGGCTGTGATATCGAGAGCGACCTTTGCCAGATAGAGATTGGAGCCCACGCCGCAGGAGGAACGGATGCCGGTCTGTTCATAGATGTCCTGCATAATCCGGAAACCGAGTTCTCTGGCGGAGAGGCGGTAGAGCGCAAGATAATCGGTCACATCCATGAAAACCTCGTCGATGGAATAAACGTGGATATCCTCTTTTGCAATATATTTCAGATAGATGCTGTAGATATCGGCGGAGATGTCCACATACTTCTGCATGCGGGGCGGAGCCACAATATAGTCTACCGATTTCGGAATCTCAAAAATACGGCAGCGGTTTTTGATCCCAAGCGCTTTCATGGCAGGGGTGATTGCCAGACAGATGGTTTTTTCCGTCCGTGTCGGGTCTGCCACAACCAGATTAGTGGTCATGGGGTCTAACCCTCTGGCCACGCATTCCACCGAGGCGTAGAAAGATTTTAGATCAATGCAGAGATAGGTGCGGTTCATGGCGGTCTCCTTTCTGGAATAAGCATACTACAAGAACGTATGTTTGGCAAGATACAAGAAAATGGAAACATATATTTTTGACAGCAAATCAACTATTTTTGACAGGGGAGATATTTGCTGATAGAATTCTGTTAAAATGAAAGAAAATTGTCGTTTGTTGTTGCTTGGAGGTTATCATGGAGATTGTAGACAAGGAACAGGAGCGTCTGGCGAAAGAGCAGACGCCGGAAGGAAGGAAAAAGAGAGCGCTTAAATGGGTGGGGAACCTTGCAGTTTTTGTGGCGATTGCGATTGTATATCAGGTGTTAATGCACTATCATGTTTTTTCCGGAGAACCATATCCTGTGAGCTTGGAAAATATCACGATTGTACCGGGACAGACGACGGTGCAGGAACTGTTGGAGGCAGGGTATGAGCTTTCGGACAGAGAGTACAGCGAAGTGAGGAAAGATACCGGGATGATGTATTATACCGGGGTGATAGATCCGTCGGAAGAGGCGGACGCCAAAACTTACTATATGATGGTTTTGGTGAAGGAAGGCCGGGCTCATGCGAGTATTACGGTCTATAACTGGGAAGAGTGGTCGAAAAAGCCGCTTGGGGAATGTAAAGTTTCTTTGGTTGAGGTGAGAGATTTTCATGAAAAATCGGAGCAGGCTGCGATTTTGGACATTCCTATTTTAGAAGCGACCAAAGAGGCGATTTCAGAGCGTCTGGGAAAAGAACCGGAGGTTTTGGAGAGCGGCAGGTATAGATGGGAGAAGGGAAAATATTCTTTAATGTTTGAAACGGATGAAAATGCTACGTTGGGCAAGGGCGTCCGTTCAGAATATAAACTGAATTAAAGAGAGCGAGGGAGGCAGTTATGGATTCTTATTATGACAGATGGTTGAAAAGGGAAATGGAGTGGATTTCCGGAGAGAAGGAAAGCGAGCGGAAAAAGGCGTATCTATATTCCGTCCTTGTGGCGGCGGCAATTCTTTTGATTGCCATTGTGAGCAGACTGACGGGCGGCGTCCCGCCGCAAGACTTCACAAAAGGCTTATTGCCTAGTCTGCTTATCGGCGTCCTGATGGGAGTTTTATGTCTGTTGTTTCAGTTATGGAATCTCAGTATTGGGACAAAGAGATACGGGAAAAATGTAGCGAGAGTCGTCGAAGAGACATTATCCCAGACGGAGCGGGAGAACTTTGCCAGACAGATGCTGGGGGAGGATTTCGAGACAGCGGTCCGGGAGGTGGATTGGAGCAGCGCGATGGAGGGACACACGGTGGCGCGTGTGACGAAGGATTATCTGACCTTTGCAGACAATAAAGGCTTCTTTTGGGTTGCGCAGTTGTGGAAAACGGAGCGGATTGAATTGGATGTAAAGGACAGTTCTTTCCGGGTTAGGACAGGAGGCGCATCGATCCGCGTCGCAGATGAAAGTTATCCTATGTGCTTATATTACAAGGGAAACCAGACAGAGACGAGCGATTTTTCTTTTGTTTTTAGTAAGCGCGAGTGGCGCGACAATGTGTTGGAAGCGGTGCGGGCGGTTGCCGGGGATTCGCAGTTTCCGGAAGGCTGACGCTGGATATTCCGAATAGAGACTTTGACATGACCGGCCGGTTATGCTGATAGGAAGGAAACCCCTTTTGTGAGACAAAAATGAAAGTCTAACGAAAGGGGTTATTTTATGCTGTCTGTGTTTTTCTAACGGACATTTTATAAAAAAAGAGGACAAAATCATAAATTAATGTTAGAATACCCATATACATATGAAGGGGTAAAGAAAAATGAGCGTTATCAGCAGCAAGGACGTTAATGAAATTATCAGAAAAACACTCGGTATTATCAATAATAAAATCATGCACCATGGGGAGATCACAGGGTATATCCTGTATAAGATGATGGAGTATGAGAATACCTATACCGAGCAGAATTATACGGAACAGGAGCTGGTGGACTATACCATGCTCGGCATTCTGCACGATATTGGTCTCTACAAAGAAGATAATGTTAAGAATGTATCGGACTTTGAGACGAAAAATCTCTGGCCCCATTCGATCTACGGTTTTCTCTTTTTAAAATACCTTTCTCCCATTGGGGACAGGGCGGAGGTTGTGCTCTATCATCATCTGGACTACAACCGTTACGGCATGATACAGAGCCGTTATCTGCATGTGACGGAACTTTTGAATCTGGCGGACAAGATGGACACCGTTTTGCACTTGAAAGATGAAAAACTGGAGCCGGATTATTTTGCAAAGTACCGCAATATTAAATTTTCCGGCGCGGCTTTGGATTTGTTCCAGAAGGCGGAAAAGTGCTATGGCATTACGGAGAATCTGGTGAACGGCAAATACCGGGAGGAACTGGACGTTCTTTTGGCGAAGCGTTCCTTTTCCGAACAGTATAAAAAAGGCTTTCTGGAAATGCTGGTCTATACCATTGATTTTCGAAGCGAGCACACGGTAATCCACACGCTGGCGACGGTGAATTTTGCGGAGCAGCTTGGAAGATTGGCGAGAGTTTCCGGCAAGGATCTGCGCGATTTGCATTACGGCGCGCTGCTTCATGATTTGGGCAAGATTGCCATTCCTTTACATATTTTGGAGTCAACAGGGCGGCTCAGCGATGATGAGATGAAAGTCATGAAGGCTCATGTGCGGATTACGGAGATGATTCTGGAAGGAGTCGTGGATGACGCCGTGCTTCAGATTGCGGTGCGCCATCATGAAAAGCTGGACGGAACAGGTTATCACAAGGGATTGTCGGCGGCGGATCTGAGCCTGCCCCAGCAGATCATTGCTGTGGCGGATATTTTGAGCGCCCTTTACGGGAAGCGCAGCTATAAGGAGGCGTTCAGTAAGGAAAAAATTCTGGACATCATGAACTCCGATGCGGACAAAGGAAAGATCAACCGCAATGTGGTGACAACCTTGGAAAAGAATTATGACAGTATCATTGCGGAGTTTGAGAAGGAGAAAGAAAATACCATCGGGCTTTATCTGAAAATCAAGGAACAGTATGCGATTATGATAGAGCGGTTTAAACAATTTGACTAGTTGATAGGGAAAGGAAGGAGCGTAACATGGAACAGGCAAAAGTTTATTTTACATCGTTTAAGGCGACGGAACACGAGAACTTATTGCAGAAACTTCATCGCCTGATGAAGACGGCTGGGTTTGAAACCATTGATTTTCAGGATAAGTATGCGGCTATTAAAATTCATTTCGGTGAATACGGGAATCTGGCGTTTCTGCGCCCGAATTATGCAAGGGTGGTAGCAGATTATGTGAAAGAATTGGGCGGCAAGCCCTATCTGACAGACTGTAACACCCTCTATGTGGGAAGCCGGAAGAATGCCCTTGACCATTTGGAGACGGCCTATGTGAACGGATTTTCACCCTACCAGACGGGGTGTCATGTGATTATCGGGGACGGGTTGAAAGGGACGGACGAGACGTTGGTTCCCATCGACGGCGAGTACGTGAAGGAGGCCAAGATCGGCCACGCGATTATGGATGCGGATGTGTTTATCTCCCTGACGCATTTTAAGGGTCATGAAATGGCGGGTTTTGGCGGCACGCTGAAAAATATTGGTATGGGCTGCGGTTCCAGAGCGGGTAAGATGGAACAGCACTGCGACGGAAAGCCGGAGGTGGATCAGTCCCTTTGTGTAGGCTGCGGCGCCTGTGACAGAATCTGCGCCCACGGCGCGCCTGTCATTGAAAACGGCAAGGCGCATATTGACCACAATAAATGCGTGGGCTGCGGGCGGTGTCTGGCGGTGTGCCCGAAGGACGCCATTGCGGCCAGCTTTGAGGATTCCATCGCTATGTTAAACTATAAAATGGCGGAATACGCGTGGGCGGTATGCAAGGATAAACCCTGCTTCCATGTATCTTTGATCTGCGACGTATCCCCTAACTGTGACTGTCATGCAGAGAACGATATCCCTATCATTCCCAATGTGGGTATGCTGGCGTCCTTCGACCCGGTGGCGTTAGATCAGGCCTGCGCCGATCTGTGCAATAAGATGACGCCGGTGGAGGACAGCGTGCTGGGTGAGAATCTTCATAAACACGGAAACGAGTCGGGGCACGACCACTTTTTCATGACGCACCCCGACACGGAATGGAAGTCCTGTATCGCCCATGCGGTGAAGATTGGACTTGGGACAGATCAGTATGAGTTGGTGACAATTTAAATTATGCGTGGGGGATATTCGTATGTTCGGATATCTCCCGATTGATCGTGCACAGATCGTCCACAGATAAGTCGTGGATATCTGTATTGCCCGTAATGCGGGCGAATGTCTTTAATTCTTCGGCGGAACATCTGAGGTAATTTTCCACCCGCTTTGCGGCGGTGTCGATCTGCAATCTTTCCCGCAATTTTTCATCCTGCGTGGCTACGCCTACGGGACACATGCCGCTTCCGCAGATGCGGTACTGCTGGCAGGCGGCCGCCACCATGCATGCTGAGGCAACGGCCACAGCGTCTGCGCCCATGGCGATCGCCTTTGCAAAATCAGAAGATACCCGAAGACCGCCCGTGATAACAAGATCAATGTCGGAGCCGATGGAGTCCAGATATTTTCTCGCGCGGTAGAGGGCGTAAATCGTAGGCACGCTTGTGGAATCCCGGATGATGGCGGGAGAAGCGCCCGTTGCGCCGCCGCGTCCGTCTATGGTAATGAAATCGGGTTCGGCATAGACGCAAAATTCCAGATCCTTTTCGATGCGTCCCGCGGCGATTTTGATACCGATGGGCCTGCCGTCGCTCAATGTGCGCAGGTTGGATACCATTCCTTTTAAATCGTCAGCGCTGTTGATCTGGGCGAATTTTGAGGGACTGATGACGTCTTCGCCAAGCGGTTTCTCCCGGATTTTTGCAATTTCCGGAGTCACTTTGCTGCCCGGCAGATGTCCGCCCATGCCCGGCTTTGTTCCTTGTCCGATTTTAATCTCGATGGCGTCGGAGGTTTTGAGATTTTCAGTGGTAACGCTGTACATATTGGGAACATACTCAAATATGAACTTGCAGGCTGCGGCCTTTTCTTCAGGAAGAACGCCGCCTTCCCCGCTGCACATGGCCGTTTCCACGGAGGCGCTTCCCTTTGCAAGGGCGATTTTCGTCTCTTTTGAAAGCGCGCCGAAGGACATATGGGAAATGTAGACTGGCATGGCAAGCGTCATTGGTTGTTTCGCGTGTTTTCCAATCACGGTTTTTAAAGACACGTCGGCGTGCTCGTCTAAGGGCATGGGATTTAATTGGGCGCCTAAAATGAGCACATCGTCCCAGTTAGGCATATTCATACGGGTGCCCATTGCTTCGATCGCCGATTTTCCTGTGACAGCCATTTCTTGAATTTCTTTCATATAGCGGTAATCACTGTCTGTTTTCCGGGTTTCTTTCGGATAACTTAAATCCAAATTTTCGGTGTTTTTAGAAGAACATTGCGCTTCCGCACCCGCGCAGGCGGCAGGGTTTCCAGCGTCCAATGCTTTGAATTTCTCTGGCGGCTGCTTGCAGATGGGGCATTCCGTCAGTTCGGAGAAGGGTTTTCCCTCTTTTTCCTCGTCATACTCATAGCCGCAGATACTGCATTTGTAAATCATTTCAAATCCCTCCTTTTTTCGTAATGATTGCTATGGCGCAGGGCATTCTGCCGAAAACAATATCGTACGTGACGTCTTCAAATCCCGCGTCTTTAAAAAATTTTTGATAAGAAGTGAAATCAAACTGCCGCTTAAAGTCTGCGCCGACAAAGGAGAGTAACTGCACGGCCCGCTTATTGATACCAGCGGAGGCGTTGATATAAGTGGGAATGATCAGTTTGCCGCCCGGTCTGCACACCCGTTCCAGCTCTTTGACGGCGGCGCTGGGATCGTCTAACAGATGAATGACATTTCCCGCGACTACCACGTCAAATTTGTTATCGGGACATTTTAAGCGGGTCAAATCCGCGCGTCTGAGTTTTACGTTGTTGCAGTTACGGCAGTTTTTGCGGGCCTGTTTCAGCATTCCAGCCGAAAAATCGGTGGCAATTAGCCGTTTACATTTGGGGGCGATATAGTGGCTGATCGCTCCTGTGCCGCAGGCGCATTCCAGTACCGTATCGTCCGGTTTGATTGTAAGGGCGACCCTTTCGCCCAGTCCCTGATAAACCTTTTTATTGTAGAGCGTTTCAAATAAATCGTATAATCCGGATATTTGATCCCAAAACATGAGTGTTTTCCTCCTTGGCGCAATGATCGGCGGTAAAATTATTTTGATTTTATTATACGTTATTTTTGCAGGGGCTGTCATCTGAAATTTTGTGAAAATAACTGTAGTATGTAATGAATTAGGCAGTTTATCTATATAGCCGGAATGATTGATTTTTGAATTGCAGTATAATATAATTAGGAATCAGTTTATGAATATTAGATAAATCGCGTTTTAAGGGAGAAGACAATAATGGAATATATAAGAGTGACAAAAGAAAATATTGACAAAGAACATATCTGCTGCGCAATATCTAATAACAAAGATATACAGGTTTCATCTAAAAAAGATTGGATGAAACAGTGCTTTGATGATGGGCTTGTTTTTTTTAAAAGTACAGAGAGAGGAAAATGCTTTATTGAGTATCTTCCAGCAGAAAATGCGTGGGTTCCAATTATCGCTGAGAACTATATGTATATAGATTGCTTCTGGGTATCTGGCTCCTTGAAAGGACATGGATACTCAAATGATTTATTGAATGAATGTATAAAAGACGCTAAAGAAAAAGGTAAATTGGGTCTATGTATTCTTTCTTCTTCAAAGAAGAAGCCGTTTTTGTCCGATCCCAAATATTTGCGGTATAAAGGATTTAAAGTTGCTGATGTATCAGATGTGGGAATCAATTTAATGTATCTTGCTCTTGATGAAAAGGCAGCGATTCCACAATTTAAAGAATCGGCAAGGCATCCGCATATTGAAGATAAGGGCTATGTTTTGTACTATACAAGCCAATGTCCTTTTAATGGGAAATACGTACCCATTGTTGAACAGACTGCTTTTGAGAATAATATTCCATTTAAAGCAATTCATATTAAAACCAAAGAACAGGCACAATCTGTACCAAGTCCATGTACATCTTATGCAATGTTTTATAATGGAGAATTTCTTACAAATGAACAGTTTAATGATAAGAAGTTTTTGAAAATGGTGCAAGCGAAATAAACAACTTCGATTCGTAATAGCGGTATTGGTTGCAGTGCTGTGTTTGCCAAAGAGAAAGCAAGAGCTTTTTGGGAGAAATTTGCTTTTCACCACAAAAAAATGTCTATTTAACACACGGCAACTTTAGAAATCTACTTCTTTTTCCGAAATAAATGATAACACGAAGCGAAATGATACGTAAGACGGGAAATGGAACCGAAAACAGATCGAAATGGGCAGAAAGGCGGTTGTTATTTATGAATATATCATGGGATCAGACCAGCGGTATTTTGCGGAGAATGAATTCTGCGGGCATGTTAAAAAGCACGCAGGATAGATTGGAACGGCAGGAACAGACACAGAAGCAGGTGGATTTTTTTGAGAAGCAGAAGGAGAATCTCAAGAATGTGCCTTGCGGGAGTGTGGAGGAGATCGCCGAAAAACTGAAAATGTTTCAGTCCTATGAGGATCAAATTGCCGCAGCGAAAGCGGCCTATAATCAGGAGCAGATGTTCCACATTCTGGACGAGTCCACGGAGAAGGGCGAGAAGATTGCAGAAGCACTTGAAAAGATGGAGCCCAAGACCCCGGAGGAGAGATTGGAAGAGATGGCCGAGGAAGCGCTGGGCATCGAGGACGGCGGCGAACTCGAGGAGATGATGGACGAACTCGAGGAGGTTGTCGAAGAACTGACAGAAGAAGTGACCGAAGAGTTGGAAGAGGCGCTGCCTGAGAATGCAGAGCTTACGGAGAATGCGGAGCTGTCTGCGGAAGAAGCTGCGGGGGCTTCTGGTGTTACAGAGGCTTTGGCGGCGACAGAGGCAGCAGCACAGGAAGCGGCGAATACAGCAGAAGCGGGAATCATGCCGGAGGAATATAAGCCGTTTGACGTGAGGCTGTAATATGGTTGCGACAGTGTATTTTTGATAATTATGTAAACCTCCAAATCAATCAAGGAAATTCTTTGTGTAAAATCTGGTGGATTCTGTTATAATGTAAAAAAAGGTTGGAGGTTGGCCATGTCAAAACAGCAGATGATTGCAAATTTGATTTCTACTGCACCAGAGAATAAATTGGATATTATTCTTTCATTTGTGGAATTTGTATTGAGAGAAAGTACAGATTTGGATAATATGCTTTTGAGTGAACCGAGTCTTTCTGCTGATTGGATGCTTGAGGAGGAGAATGTGGCATGGAAAGATTTGTAAAAGGTGATGTGATTGTTCTTCCGTTCCCTTTTACAGATTTAAGTTCAGCAAAGAGAAGACCGGCGGTTGTTTTGGCTGATATTAGAGGTGATGATTATATTATGTTACAAATCACCTCTAAAAATGTGAAAGATAGCTATGCGATTTCACTATTATCGACGGATTTTATTTCTGGTTCTCTCAAGACGGACAGTAATGTACGTCCAAATAAAATTTTTACTTTGAACAGGCAGCTTATTTTATATAAAGTTGGACATTTAAGTGAAGAAAAAATAAGGGAATGCGTCAACAGAGTGTGCGAAATAATTCAGAATGAATAGGAAACCTCCAAACGATCGTAAGAAAACGAAACTGTTTGGAGGTTTTTTGTTGTATTACAGGGTCACAACCTTTGTTGCAGCTTCTTCCCGAAACCGCACGTCATGCTCCACAAAGAGAAGCGTTGGCTGATATTCCAGAATTAATTTTTCAATCTGCATTCTGGAAAATACGTCGATATAGTTGAGCGGTTCGTCCCAGATATAAAGATGGGCGGGCGTGAGCAGGCTCGCCGCAATCAATGTTTTTTTCTTCTGCCCCTCCGAGTAGTCTTCCATATTTTTGGAAAACTGAGTCCGCTCAAAATCAAGCTGCCTGAGAAGCGTACAAAACAACGTGTAATCCAGTCCCCGCTCTTTACAGAATGCGGAAAGAGAGCCTTTCAGACCGGAGGTATCCTGATTGATATAGGAAATGATCAGTCCGGATGCCGTTTCGCAAACGCCGCTCTCTGCGATGGGAAGTCTCTCTTTGGAGTATCCTGATTTTTGCAGAATCATTTTGATGAGTGTGGATTTCCCGCAGCCGTTTTCCCCGTGCAGGGCAACCCGGTCTCCCAGACAGAGTTCAAAGGTCAGGCCGCGAAAGAGGGGATTGTCTGCACCTGAATATTGCAGGCTGTAGTCCCGAACGTTCACAAGCCTTTCTTTGTGATGGGAGAGGGGTGTGAGTTTTAAGTCGGCAGGCGTTTCCAGATCCTGTAAAAGTCCCTCCTTTTCCTCAATTTCCCGATCAATTCTATTTGCCATCTGTGAAACCCGGCTTTGCATCTTTTTCGTTTTTGCGCCAATATAGGCCCGTGCTCCTTTGCAGCGGTCATGTTCCTTGACCGGATCGAAACCGATTTTTGTGCGCTCGTTTTGGTCAGCCCAGTCCGAAGCGCGTTTGGCCGCTTTTTTCAGTTTTTGTATTTCTTTCAGATGTTTTTCGTTTTCCGCTAGATCAAATTGGTCTTTGCGCTGTTTGTTTTCCCACCAACTAGAGAAGTTACCACTCTGCACTTCGATGGTCCGTCGGTTTAATACCAGTACATGGTCGATGCTGGCATCTAGAAGATCCCGGTCATGGGACACCAGAATAAAGCCTTTTTTGGAGGCAAGATAGGTTTTGACCGCCTCTCTGGCATGGCTGTCCAAGTGGTTTGTGGGTTCGTCTATCAGCAAAAAGTCATTTTCACCAGAAAATAAAACCGCCAGCAAAAGCTTTGTCTGTTCCCCGAAACTTAAGGTTTGGTAAGGGCGGTAGAGAATTTCCGCCGTTTCCCCCAGCTCGGCAAGCTCGCAGATCACCCGCCATTCCTCGCAGTCCGGTTTGAGCTCTCCGATAAAGCCGGAGGCTGGAAGCCGTTTTTGTTCCTCCGTTACATGATAGGGAAAATAGTCAAAGACGGTTCCAGCGCTGATGCTGCCCTGATAAGGGAAATCGCCGCTAAGCAGACGCAGGAAGGTAGTTTTTCCTTTGCCGTTTCGTCCGAGAAATCCCAGCTTCCAATTCGTATCAATGGAAAAAGATACATTTTCGAAGACGGCGTCGAAACTGCCTTCGTAGGAAAATGTCAGATTGGTTACGTTTATTTGTGCCATACGCATCTCTCCTTTCCGATGCTCCTTTGCAGGCGGAGACAAGTAAAGCTCCACAGCAAAAAGAACTGTCCGCCGCCAAACAGTTCCATTACATACCCGATAACCTCATAAGGAGTGACGCCGTCAAAGACCGTAACGACAAACGATGACACACAAAAAGAGAGGTTATGAGAACATAATCCACTTTTGGCGACATGAAAACAGTGTGGGAAAAGCTGTCCCCACTGTGAAAACCTTCATGAAATCAAAAGTAGATTATTTCTTCATCCTTTCACCTCTCTCCTCAAAGATAAAGCTATTTTATCATCGCTGGTTCTTTGTGTCAAGCCGTTTGTATTACCGCTAAATAATGTTTAACAGTTGACGGCCGATAGATAAAATGATATTGTGATGGAAACGTGGAAAGAGTTGTGAAAAATATTGTATTTTCAGGAATAAATGAAGATGAAACTATATGATAAAAAACAGATTGCTTGGGAAACGGTTTTGTTTGATAACAGAACATTATTCTGGCTGCTTTTGCCGATCATTATAGAGCAGTTTTTGAACTCCCTTATGGGCATGGCGGATACGATGATGGTTTCGACTGTCGGAAGCGAGGCGATATCGGCAGTATCGCTTGTGGATTCGATCAACAATCTTGTCATTCAGATCTTTTCGGCAATGGCATCTGGCGCAACCATCATTTGTTCACAATATATCGGCAGCGGGAATAAAAAAGAAAGTAACAGGGCGGCGGGACAGGTTGTGTTTATGGTGCTTGCTATTTCACTTTCGATCACGGCGTGTTGTATGTTGGGCGGAGAACGGCTCTTACGACTGATCTTCGGAACAGTGGAGGACTCCGTCATGGAAAATGCATTCATTTATTTTATGATAACGGCATTTTCCTATCCATTTTTAGCATTGTTCAGCGCGGGCGCGGCGTTTTACAGGGCATCCGGTAACGCAAGATTTCCGGCGAAGGTGTCTGTTATTTCCAATGTGATCAATGTGGCGGGAAACGCATTGTTTATCTATGCTTTTCATTGGGGCGTTGCAGGAGCTGCCTTTGCAACGCTTTTAGCAAGAGTTTTTTGTACGGTCGTGGTTTTTTACTGCCTAAGAAAGCCAAAGCAGACAATCGTAGTAAGGGACTATCTGAAAATTCGTCCCGATATGGCGTTGATATTAGCGGTTATGGCAATTGGCGTTCCGGCGGGAATTGAAAACGGCATGTTTCAGTTTGGAAAACTTGCCGTTCAGTCCACGGTTTCGACGATGGGTACAATAGCTATGTCGGCGCAGGCAATGACGAATATTTTGGAGAATGTGAACGGCATTTTCGGAAATAGCGTGGGGATTGGCCTGATGACGGTGGTCGGCCAGTGTATTGGTGCCGATAGGAAGGAAGAAGCAAAATATTATATGGTAAAGCTGATGGGTATTGCGGGGATTGGTACACTCGTATCCTGTCTTTTGGCGCTGGCAATTACAAAGCCAGTGACATGGCTTGCGGGCATGGAGCCTGCGGCAGCGGAGATGTGTTTTGAGTTGGTGGCAGCTATGACGGTGATTAAGCCTTTTATTTGGGTAGGCGCGTTTGGACTTCCGTATGGACTTCGGGCAGCGGGCGACGTAAAATTTTCGATGATAGCTTCCGTCTGTATTATGTGGGGCTGCCGTGTGGCGCTCGGTATCGTTCTCGTAAGGGTGTTTCAATTTGGACTAATGGGAGTGTGGATTGGTATGTTTGCGGACTGGATTGTCAGGGCGGTTGTATTTACGACGAGGTTTGTGAACGGGAAGTGGCTTCGTTATAAGATATCTTAAAATTATGTTTGTGCGCGGTGGATGTTAGCGATATAATAAAGTTGTTCCTATGTTTGTTAGCATTCACCAGAGGTTGAGAGCGGGGATATGTTGGTCAAATAGAGCGATGGTTCGCTGTTGTAAATTATCATTTTGTATTGATATGATAGAACAAAATGAGGGTATGAAAATGTCTGATGAAGCAATATTAAGTAGTGAAAATGAATATACAATATTCAAATATGATAGATATACGATAAGATTTCGTGCTCCATATTCACTGGAAAAATATACGCAAGTGAAAGAATGGAATAATGGATATTTAGTAGTTATGGCAAAATATTTTCATAATCAGGAAGATGAGGAAGAATATATAGACCTTATTCCCATATTAGAAAAACTATATTATGATGCGCAAAAGTTTTTAACACCAATAAAGAAAGTGAGGATTCAATATGATTGATTATAAAGCGGTTGCAGAAGCAGCAAATATGATAATTAACGGCTATGCGTTTACCAAAGATGAAGAAAATATAAGAGTTTTAAATCTTAATAACCCAGAAATGGCAATCGTGTTGGATAGTAAGGGAGAGGTTTTAGAAACAACTATGTGTGACATAGAAATACAAATCGTAAAAGACTATCTAGCTAATAATATTGAATTTATGGAGGATTAATATGCCAAAATATTATGAATATATGGTTGCTGGTTATTATTTGTATTTTACATCACATTGCATTATTGAATGTATGCATGTGCATGCAAGTGATAAGAAGCTTACGGAAGGAAGCTCGGCTAAATTCTTCGTAAAGGAAAATGGAGATACTGTACTTCAAAATCAAGGGAGATTAACTGATAGAGAAGTATCAAAGATTCAAAAATTTATTAAAAAGAATTATCGTGAAATGTTTATGAAATGGTCAGAATATAGTAAAAATGGTTTTTACCAAGAGTGAATAATATGCTTTACATATTTCTACAAACGAGGGGATAAAAATTCAGGAGGACATATCTTATGATTTTAAATTTTGACAGTATCGAAGCACAGATCATCCCCAATTTTAAAGGCGGGGAGAAGCAGTTCAAGACGCATATGTATACGGACGAGTCCTGCAAGATCATGCGGGGGTCTTTGGAGCCGGGAGCAACCATCGGCTTACATACCCACGAAACCAACAGCGAGATCATCTTTATGCTGAAAGGGACGGGCGTGGTTTTATACGACGACGGGAAAGAGACGCTGCCTGCCGGAAGCTGTCATTACTGCCCCAAAGGACACAGCCACAGCCTGAGAAACGAGAGCGGCGAGCCGATCGAATTTTATGCGGTGGTACCGGAACAGTAAGACGGAGGGAAATACGACACAATGAAAATCACAGCACAGAAGAAGTTTGAAGTAGATCTGCTGCACGGGCCGATCTTGAAAGCGATGCTCGTTTTTGCGGTTCCGCTTTTCTTTTCCGGCGTGTTCCAACAGCTTTACAATACCATGGACACGGTGATTATCGGGCATACGCTGGGAGACGAGGCGCTTGCGGCCATGGGCGCGGCGGGGGCGGTCTATGATCTGCTTGTCGGGTTTGCGCTGGGGATTGGAAACGGTCTTGCCATTGTGACGGCCAGAAGCTTTGGCAGCGGCGATACAGACCACCTAAAAAGATCGGTGGCGGCTTCCATTGTGATCGGTGTTTGCATCACGACGGTCATTACGGTGGGAGGCAGTCTTATCCTCCGTCCGTTTTTGGAAATCTTACATACGCCGGTAGAGATTTTAGATCAGTCTTACGCCTATATTTCTACGATTATATTGTTTATCGGGGTCATGTTTGCCTATAATTTGTGCGCGGGACTTCTGCGTGCGATAGGAAACAGCATGATGCCGTTAGTCTTTTTGATTTTGTCGTCCCTGTTAAATATTGCGTTGGACTTTTATTTTATCACACAGCTTTCTATGGGCGTGCAGGGCGCGGCGGCAGCCACGGTGATCGCGCAGGGTGTGTCCGTGATTGCCTGTCTGGTTTACATCGGGAAAAAGGCGGAGATACTGATTCCGAAAAGGGCGCATTTTATTTGGGATAGGGAGCTTTATCAGGAAATGCTGGCGCAGGGCTTTTCGATGGCCATTATGAGCAGTATTGTCCATGCGGGGACAGCCGTTTTACAGTCTGGCATCAACAGCCTTGGTTATTTGGTGATTGCGGGACATGTGGCGGCCAGAAAGTTATTTATGTTTTTGATGATGCCCTATATGGCGGTCAGCCAGACGGTCAGCACTTTTGTGGCGCAAAACTATGGCGCGGGACAGATGGGGCGGATTCGCAAGGCGGTTAAATATTCCTATCTGTGCGGCGCGGTATTAACGGCGGGAATCACGCTGCTTACGGTTCCTCTTGCGCCGACGATGGTACGGCTGCTGTCTGGCTCCTCAGAGGCGGTGGTGATTGAAAACGGCGCGTTGTATTTACAGGTAGTTGCGCCCTGTTTGATGATTTTGGCATTGCTGAATCCAACAAGATTTGCGTTACAGAGTATCGGCAACAAGATCCTGCCCATTGTTTCCAGCGTGATCGAATTAATCGGCAAATATTTGTTTGTGGCCTTTCTGATACCGAGATTTCAGTATATGGCGGTAATCTTTTGCGAGCCGGTGATCTGGGCTTTTATGGATATGGAGCTTCTGTGGGCGTTTTGGGCAAATCCGAAGGTGCGTGCGGGGAAGGGAGAAAGAGATGACGGTGACAGAGAGATTGCAGGCGCTCCGCAGGGAAATGCGAAGCCGTAATATTGCGGCTTATATCGTTCCGACGGACGATTTTCACAGTTCCGAATATGTGGGCGATTATTTCAAGGCAAGGGAATATCTGTCCGGCTTTACGGGTTCTGCGGGGACGCTTTTGGTGGAAGAAGAGCGGGCGGCGCTGTGGACGGACGGCAGATATTTTTTGCAGGCGGAGAGTCAGCTTAAGGACAGTGGTATCGCGCTGAGGAAGAGCGGACAGCCGGGAGTGCTAACCCTGTTTGAGTATCTGAGCGAAACGCTTGCAGAGGGCGACGTGATCGGCTTCGACGGACGGTGCGTGACGGGCGCGTTTGTCAAAAAATTAAGAGAAAAGACGGCAAAAAAACAGATTACTTTTTACGAAAAGGAAGATTTGGCGGGCCTTGTCTGGCAGGAGAGACCGCCTCTTTCCGAGGAGCCGGTATGGGAGCTTTCCGTTAGCTATGCAGGGCTTTCCAGAGAGGAAAAGCTCGCCAAGGTACGGGAAACACTGGAAATGCAGAGCGCAGACGCCTTTTTGACAACGGCTCTTGACGAAATTGCATGGCTGCTCAACTTACGGGGAAATGATGTGAAAAACACCCCTGTTTTTCTATCCTATCTTCTGCTGACGAAACATACAGCGGCGCTTTGCGCGCAGGAGAGCGCTTTTTCCGAAGAGATTCGGGAAAAACTGTCGCGCGCGGGTGTGGAATTGTTTCCCTATGAGAGCATAGAAACGCAGATTGCAAAACTGTCTGCGGGGACAAGACTGCTTGCGGATGGGAGAAAGGTCAATGAGCGGCTTTTACAGGCGATTCCGGGCGGTGTGGAGCGGATAGACGGGGAAAGTCCCATCGAACGCTTAAAGGCGGTGAAAACGCCGCTGGAGATCGTGAATATCAGGGCGGCCCATGTGAAAGACGGAGTGGCGGTGACTAAATTTATGCATTGGCTCAAGACATGTGTGGGAAAAGAGAACGTCACGGAAATCAGCGCGGCCAAAAAACTGGAACAATTCCGCGCGGAAGGGGAAGGCTATCTGGGGCCAAGCTTTGACCCGATTATCGCTTATGGCCCACACGGGGCAATTGTCCACTATGAGGCGGAGCCGGAGACGGATGCGGTTATGGAGCCGCGGAGGTTTTGCCTTGCGGATACGGGAGGTCACTATATAGAGGGCACGACGGACATTACCAGAACCATCGCCTTGGGGGAAGTGACGGCGGAGGAGAAAAGGGACTATACGCTGGTATTAAAGGGACATCTACGGCTGGGAGCGGCCCGGTTTTTGGAGGGCGTCTGCGGGCAGAATCTGGATGTACTGGCAAGGGAACCGCTGTGGCAGGCTGGACTGGATTATAACCACGGCACGGGACATGGCGTTGGGTATCTTTTAAGCGTACATGAAGGCCCCCAGAGCTTCCGTTGGCGGCTTACCAAGGATACCGCCTGCGTGCCGTTGGAGGAGGGGATGATACTTTCCAATGAGCCGGGACTGTACAGGACGGGAAAATACGGCATCCGTCATGAAAATCTGGTATTGGTCAGAAAGGGAGAAAAAACCGACTTTGGGCAGTTTCTATATCTGGAATCGCTCACGATGGCTCCCTTTGACCGGGACGCCATCGACGGCGCAGTGTTGACGGCGGAGGAGAAAACGCTGTTAAACGATTATCACCAAAAGGTATACGAGACGCTTTCCCCTTATTTTGCGTGCGAAGAGCTGGCGTGGCTGAAAGAAGCCACGGCGGCGGTATAAAAAGCAAGGTTTGGGGGAGGAGAGATTGAAAAATCACCCAAAAAGCTTCGGTACGGAGGAAGACATGTTAGACGAACAAGAAATTCGGGAAGAAATATGCGAGATTGGCAGAAGGATGTACGGGCGGCGCATGGTGGCGGCCAACGACGGAAACATTTCCGTAAGGATTTCGGAACATGCGATTCTCTGCACGCCCACCGGGGTTTCCAAAGGTTTTATGAAACCGGAACAGCTTTGCAAACTAGACCTTTCGGGAAACGTGCTGGAAATGACGGAGGGGTTCGGGCCTTCTTCCGAGGTAAAAATGCATCTGCGGGTATATCAGAAACGGCCGGACATGACAGCGGTGGTACATGCACACCCGATTTTTGCCACCAGCTTTGCGGTGATGGGCAGGGCGCTTGACAGTCCCATTATGCCGGAGGTAATCGTTAATTTTGGGGAAATCCCGCTTGCGCCTTACGGGACGCCATCGACGGCGGAGATTCCCGATGCCATCGAACCTTATCTGGCGGATTATCAGGCGGTTCTTCTCGAACACCACGGAGCGCTCACCTGGGCGAAAGATTTACAGACCGCTTATATGAAGATGGAATCGGTGGAGTTTTACGCGGAGCTTTTGTATCGGACGACGCAGCTTGGCGGGCCGAGGGAGCTTGACGGAGAAAAATTGAAGCGGTTGTATCAGGTAATCGGTATGCAGAAGTAAGAATAGATAGGTGATGGTCAAGGCGGGTTCGGCTTATATGGGAAGCGGAGAATAAAAAAGACAGTGAGATAGGCGTTATGCCAGCTACACTGTCTTTTTTTTCTATCGTACTGCTAGAGTGCCGAGGCCGCAAAGCGGACTCGCGAGGTTAATCCCGCTGGAATTTATCTTACTTTACGGACACGGAAGTGATATGCGGATTTGCGCCGTTGTACCAGTACAGGTAACCTTCCATATCAACCGTATCGCCTACTTTCAGACCTTCTACAGCCTTGTATACGTCGGTGCTGCTGTCGCACAGATAGGACTCCACGCAGAACGTATAGGTCTGTCCGTCCTTAGACACGTTGAAGTACAAATCACTGTTGGAGTCGGCGGAGCCGGAGTTGTCGTCATTGTAAACGAAAGCGCAGTCGTAGGACTGGCCGTCCTTCTCATAGGTCTCCACGGTCATGCCCTTGAAGGAAACGAACTCGTTCTGATGCTTGATCAGTTCCTCTTCCTTGCCAAGCAGATCGGTGACATCCGTTGCGGAAGCGGTAAAGCTGCCGTCTTCAATCTCGATTGTTGCGCCTTCTGCTACTTCTACCTCACCGGACCACTCGGTCTTGTAGCCGGTTACCTTAATCTTGGTGCCGGGGGTCAGCTTTGCATAGTCCGCCTCGGAGCAGACCGCGTTGTAGATAAAGTACGCGCCGTCCTTGTCCTGTGTGTAGAGGGTTGCTTTGTCTTCCCACCAGGACTGCTTTGCCTGTACATAAGTCTCGATTACAACTTCGCTGTCGAGAGCAGCGTCCATGTACTCAGCGTAGGTCATAACGCCATCGGACTTCTTGTCGGCACCGTCGTTTCCGCCCTTGCCGCAGGCAGCGAGAGATAACGTCAGAGCCAGCGCCATCGTTAATACGAGTTTCTTTTTCATAAAAATCCTCCTCATTGTCACATCGTATGTGAGTTTACGTCTACGCGACGATTATACCATACCAGACAGATAAATCAACGTTTTTTTCTCTTTTTGACAAAATCGTACAAAACATAGAGCAAGATCAGGCACCACGACAGAGCCAGAACGGCGAGGAGAAAGACGGCGGGAGCGGGCAGAGGCCCCAGATCCAGTTTGCCGCTCGTGGCGATCTCTTTCTGATCGAGACGGTAGAGCGAAATGACATCCGCGTAAAGCTGTTCCATATAAGCTTCGTCCACCGTTTCGCGTCGTCTTACGGAGGTTGCCACGTTTTCAATAAGCTGTCCCGCCGCATTTCTGAGAGAAGCCGAGCCGTTAAACACGGGCGTTACGAAGGTGTCCCCGGTATGGTCGAGAAGAAGCTTGGAGGCTTCGATTTTGATAGCGTAGTGCGTGTTGTTGTCTTCCCCGCTTTTTGCCAGATACTCCTGATAGGCGGGAGATTCCAGCGCTTTTACAGTGACGGGCAGATAGCCTTCCGTCTGGGCGTAGCCGATTTGCACTTCATTGGTCAAAAGATACTGGGTAAAAAGCCAGGAAGCCAGCACTTCCTGCGGGTCCGCTTTATTGAAGACGCAGACGGAGGGGCCTTGGGAAATCATTTGGGGATGCGCCGGATCGAACTGAGGCACCATCCGTATTTCTGTCTCAAAGTCTACGAAAGCGTCCTCGCTGATATCGGCAAGCGGCGCGTCCGCGCCCATCCAAGTTGCTCCGGCTGTGGAGTCGATGGCGAAAATACACTGTCCCGCGTTTAGGAAATTGGCGGGATAGCTGGAAATCTTAAACGTGGAAAAAGCGCCGCTTTCCACATGGTCTGCAATTTCGTATAAAAGAGCCTCTGTGGTGTCGTTGAAAAGCCCGATTTCTCCCTCCGGTGTGGAATAATCAGCTCCCTGCTGTTTTAAGGATTGTATCATCATATTGTCCGTGGACTTATAAATAAAAGGGATCATTACCTTCTGTCCATTTAGCGCGAAAGTACCGTCCGCATTTTTGGCAGTGGCAGCTTCCGATACTTCCCACACAAAATCCCAGGTCAGCACATCGGGCAGGGTGTAGCCCAGCTTTTCCACGTAAGTTTTGTTGATATAACAACATTCCGTGGAGCGCATATAGGGAAGGGCGTAGTGCTGTCCTTCCAACACGCATTCCGAGAGAAACTGGGGAACGATTTCCTCCTGCGCCGGCCCGTCATAGAGAAGCGCGCTTCCGTCCAGACCGTATTTGGGATCGGCAAAGAGCGAATCCAGAGGAACCACGGTGTTTTTTCCGGTCATGTAGGTGGCGATATGATCCGGATAGGTGATGCAGACATTGGGCGTGGTGCCGGTGGCGATGTTGGTAATTACATCGTTAAAGATTCTGCCATAGTCGGTGTATAGCTTCATATTTACTTTGATATTCGGATAGAGAGACTCAAAATCCGCAATCGCTTTTTTATAGACGTCCGTCTGGTTCCGGTTGGTGTCGTTCTTGGCCCAGAAGGTGATCTCATAATCCCTTGAAGCGTCAAACTCTGCGGGCACGGTAAAATCCGGCAGAGCCTTGGAACCGTGACACCCGCTGAGCGTAAGGAGACCTATCCCGATGAAAAACGCTGACAGCGTCTTTTTCCATTTGCTATGCATCTTTTTTTCCTTTCCAAAACAGTTTGCGCCGAAGGTTAACCCTTCGTTCCCCCTCTTGCTACGCCCGACATGATCTGCCTGCGGAACAGGAGAAACAGAATGATCAGGGGCAGGGAAATAATCACCACCGCCGCCATCATAGCGGGAATGTTTGCCCGGCCAAAACCGTTTTCACGGATTTCCTGAATACCGTTGGAAACCAGATAGTAGTCGGCGTCATCGGTAATCAGACGCGGCCATACATAGGAATTCCAACACTCGATCATTTTCAGGATCGTGATGGTGACCAGCGTGGGACGGCAGATGGGAATCATCACCCGCCGCAGATACTTGAAATCCGAGGTGCCGTCCACTTTGGCGGCGTAGTATAGCTCGTCCGGAATCTGGGCAAAATTTTCCCGAAGCAGATAAATATAAAACACCGAGGTCACCGAAGGAAGAATCAGGCCCGTGAAGGTGTTACGCAGTTCCAGATTGGTGATGGTGGTAAAATTGGTGATAACCACCAGCTCCGTGGGAATCATCATTAGGGCAAGGAACAAGGCGAAGACCAGATCGCGGCCCGCAAACCGCAGTCTGGCAAAGGCGAAAGCCGCCAATGTGATGACAGCAAGCATGAGCGCCGTGGTGATTACCGTGAAAATAAGCGTGTTTAAAAGATATTTGCCAAGCGGAACCGTGGTAAACGCGTCCGCATAATTCTGTATGGTCGGAGAGAGCGTAAAAAATTTCGGAATATACTCTGCGTTGTAGGCGGCGTAATCCTTCACGGAGGTCAGGACCATCCAGTAGAAGGGAAACAGTACGATCAGCGCCCAGAAGCTGAGAAACACATATGTGACAATGGTGAGAACGCGATTTTTTTTCATGATAGGAACCTCTTGTTAGTGGTAGTGTACGTGTTTTTTGCTGACCAAAAGATTGATACAGGTAATGGTCAAAACAATGGCAAACAGGATAATCGCCGCCGCCGATGCGTAGGAGGGATAGCCGCCGCTGTCCCGGTAGAGCATGTCGTAGACATAGCCCACAATAGTGTTCATCCCGGCGGCGTTTAAGTTGGCGCCAAATAAAGCGACCGCATCGCTGTAAGCTTTGAACGCGCCGATGAAGCCTGTGATCACCAGATAGAACAGCATAGGGGAAATCATGGGCAGGGTGATTTTAAAAAACATCCGGACTCTTCCCGTGCCGTCCACTTTGGCGGCGTTGTAGTAAACCGGGTTGACGCCCGCAAGCGCGCTTGTCAAAATCAGAATTTTAAAAGGCATGACAATCCATACCGTATAAAAGCAGAGCACAAACATCTTAGCCCAGTAGGGACCTTCGATAAAGTCTACGGAGCTGCCGCCGAAGCAGTTGATTAACAGATTGATCAGACCTTCGGAATAGGGCGTTTTTTTAAAGAGGATCATAAACACCAGCCCCACCGCCAGCGTGTTGGTGACATAGGGCAGAAAGAAGATCGTCTGGAACAATTCCCGCAGGGGCTTAACGCTGTTTAACGCTACGGATATTAGAAGCGCCAGTCCGGTGGAGAGCGGCACGGTAATGATCACCAGAATAAAGGTGTTTTTTAACGCCTGCAAGAAATAAGCGTCATGTAGGACATAGGCATAGTTATAGCCGCCGACGCCGTAAAAAGTCTGGGAGGCGGAGTTATAACCTTCCTCAAAAGAATAGACAAACACGTCAAATAGCGGATAGACCATGAAGATCCCTAAAAACAGGAGGGCGGGAAGCAGATAAAGCCAGCCCTTATGATTTTGTTTTTCCATGATAATTCCTTTCTGAAACGGCAGTCAGTGACGCTTCCGCTTCCATTTCCGTTTACGCAATTTCAAAAGGAATGCGGTCTTCGGTGTCTTTGGCAAAGAGAAAAACCTTTCGCGGGTTTAGGGTAAACCGCACGGTATCGCTCGACAAATGTTCGCAGCTTTCCGCGTCTACAATGGAACGGACGACGGGATTTTGCGACGCGGCATGGGTAGAAACGATGCTCACGTCCCGTCCCATGACTTCCGGCCTGCTTAAGTGACAGGAGAGAGGGCCGTCTTTGGAGAGGGTAAAGCCTTCTGGACGAATCCCTATCTGCACATCCTGATCAGAAATATGTTTCAAGGTAAGCACTTTTTCTTCCCCAATCAAAAGCGCACCATTTCGTACTTTTCCGTTAAAAAGATTGATGGGCGGCGTTCCCAGAAATTTTGCCACAAATAAATTGGAGGGACTGTCATAGACCTCCTGCGGTTTTCCAATCTGCTGCACGACGCCGTCCTTCATCACGACGATGAGGTCGGAAATACTCATGGCCTCGTCCTGATCGTGGGTCACGAAGATGGTGGTGATGCCGGTCTTTTTCTGGATGCGCCTGATCTCCTCACGGGTTTGCAGTCTAAGCCTTGCGTCCAGATTGGAGAGCGGCTCGTCTAAAAGAAGAACCCGGGGGAGTTTTACTAACGCTCTGGCAATGGCTACGCGCTGCTGCTGTCCGCCGGATAACTCCGCCGGTTTTCGGTCTAAAAGCTCGTCTATCTGCACCAGACCAGCCGCTTCCTCCACGCGGGCGCGCATCTGCTCCTTGGAGAGCTTGTCCGCCCCTTTTAAATTTTCCAGAGGAAAGCGGATATTCTGCTCCACATTCAAATGGGGGTAAAGGGCGTAGTTTTGAAATACCATGCCGACGCCCCGCTTTTGCGGCGTGAGCTGGGTCACGTCCTCTTCATCGAAAAAGATTTGTCCTTCGGTGGGCTTTTGCAGGCCGCAGATCAGATTTAAGGTGGTGCTTTTTCCACAGCCGGAAGGGCCTAAAAGTCCCACCAGTTTCCCGTCGGGAAGCTCAAAGGTAAAGTCGTTTACGGCAACGACGTCCTCTTTCTTTTTACTGCCCCTGCCTCTTCCGGGGAAGGTTTTGGTCAGGTGTGAGAGTGTAATTTTCATCGTTTCTATGATCCTTTCCGAATCCGCAAAGCGGATTTTGTGAATAAGCGCAGTCGGTCAGATTCCATATTCGTCCCGAAGATCGGCCGAAATATGATCCAGATCGGGATAGACGAAGCTTTCCGTGATTCCCAGAACCCGCAGACTTTCGCTAAAGTATTTTTTCCGTTCGCCCGGAATGATGATCTTATAGAGCATGTCCTCGTCGCAGATGTCTTCCAGATGTTTCAGGGAATTGTGAACGGTGAAGTTGGAATGCTGGGAGTACATCCGCAGGTTGTTTTCCGTGGAGCTGCAAGCCAAAATACGGTTAGCCAGTTCATGGTTATGGTGCGCATGCTTGAAAGCGGGCAGCAGCATTTCCTGCGTGGTGTCGGCGTCAATGGGATAGATACAGTCGCCGAAGCCTTCTTTTTCGTTTAAAAGGCCCGGGGCAAGCACCCAGACGCAGCCGTCTGTTCCGGGCAGATGGCGATAGGTTTCCGTGGCAAAGAATACCGCGATCAGGGGAGACTGGCTCCAATCGAGCATTCTCGTGGGAAGACCATAATGCTGCATGAGGGACACCCATCCGGCGTAGTTGTGCTTGGCGGGCGGATTGTCGATGATCTGTCTGGCGCGGGTATAGAAGTCGTTGGTGATATAACGCTCGGCGTCAAGCCGTTTTTGGCTGCGCTGGATGGAGGGGATCAGCGTCAGGGACGCGTTTTCTTCGCCTCTGTACCAGAGCCGCACGCCGTGTTTTTCGTAGAGGCTGTTTACAAATTGTAACAGTTCGTCGATGGTGCGAATTTCTTGTGTAATCATAGTTTCTCCATTATTTTGTCATGGATCGGGCTTTGTTTTTCATCATAATGATTCTGGACGAAGCTTCCTTTTTTTGTCATAATGATTATAGTGGATTTTGACTGGATGTACAAGGCTAAATCAAAAAAGGAGGAGCGTATTCTATGAAAGTGCTTATGGTAAACGGAAGTCCCCGGGTGGACGGCAACACGGCGGTTGCCCTGCGGGAAATGGAAAAGATTTTTGCGGCGGAGGGGGTCGAAGCGGAGACGATACAGATTGGAAACAAAGATATCCGCGGCTGTATCGCCTGCGGCACCTGCTTTGAGAAGGGAAAGTGCGTCTTTGACGATCTGGTAAATGAAGTACAGCCCAAGTTTGAGGCCTGCGACGGACTGGTGGTTGCGTCGCCTGTCTATTATGCTTCTGCAAACGGCACGCTGATTTCTTTTCTCGACAGACTGTTTTACAGCGCGCCTTTTGACAAGAGCATGAAGGTAGGAGCCAGCGTTGTCGTTGCGAGAAGGGGCGGCCTCTCGGCTACTTTTGACGAACTGAACAAGTATTTCCTGATTTCCAATATGCCAGTGGCGGCGAGCCAGTATTGGAACAGCGTGCACGGCAGGGTACAGGGCGAGGCCGCGCAGGACGCGGAAGGGCTGCAGACCATGCGGACGCTTGCGAGAAATATGACGTTCCTGATGCGAAGCATTGCGCTTGGCAGGGAAAAATACGGTCTGCCGGAAAAGGAGTCTGCGGAGAGGACGAATTTTATCAGGTAAGTTTTGGGAGCGCATATTTTTCGGAATAATACGCGTATTGTTTTTGGTAATACGGACTTTCTTTTTTCATGACGGAAAGGGAACGGTGCAGGTTCATATTGTTTTTTGCGGCGTCCACAATACAGATCGCAATGTTGGAACAATGGTCTGCAGCCCTTTCCAGACTGGTGAGGAGATCCAGCCAGACAAAGCCCGTCTCAATGGAGCACACGCCGTTTTTTAGACGCAGGACATGGGCGTTTCTCATCTCTTCTTTCAGATCGTCGATGACCTGTTCCAAGGGTTCTATGTTTCTGGATAGTTCCAGATCATTTTCTACAAATGCCGTGCAGGAAAGGGTCATAATTTCCGATACGGCGCTGCACAGCACGGCCAGTTCTTTTTTCGCTTCTTCGGTGAACTGTATTTTCTTTTCTCTCAATTCTTCGGCGGATTCCAGAATATTGATGCTGTGGTCCGAAATCCGTTCCAGATCGCCGATTACCTTTAATATCATGGAGACGTTTCCGCTGTCGGCGTCGCTCATCTGGTAGCTGCTCAGCCGGACAAGATAAGTGCCTAAAATATCTTCATAGTAGTCGCACTTTTCTTCCGCTGCCCGCACTTCCTTCGCAGTCTGTTTGTCGTATCTTGCCAGCAGTTCTATCCCGGTTTTCAGGGAGTCGGTGGAAAGTTCCGCCATTTTCCGGACAAGCGTATAGCATCTGTCCAGAGCGATATGGGGCGTGGCAAGAAGCCGCTCGTCTAACTCGGAGGCAGCTTCGTCCTTTCCGGCGTCGGGAATCAGCCGGATAGCCAGTTTTTCCAACAGGGAAGAGGCAGGGAGCAGTATAAGAGTGCAGAAAATATTAAAGGCGGAATGGGTGAGCGCAATACCAAACAAGGTTGCAGGCTGATCTAAAAGCGGCGGTCTCAGAAACAGGGATACGGGAAGAAAGGTAAGAAGCAGGATCAGGGTTCCCAGAATATTAAATGCCAAATGGACAACGGCCGCCCGTCTGGCGTTTTTGGTGGCTCCGAAGGAGGAGAGGAGGGCCGTTGCGCAGGTGCCGATATTCTGCCCCATAATAATCGGCATGGCGGCGCCGTAGGAAACCTGTCCCGTGGAGGCGAGAGCCTGCAAAATGCCGACGGAGGCGGAGCTTGACTGGATTACCGCCGTGAGCACGGCGCCTACGAGAATGCCGAGGATCGGATTTTGAAACAGGAGAAACATCTGTCGGAAAGCCGGCACGTGGGCAAGGCCGGACACGGAGCCGGACATGGCGTCCATGCCGAACATCAGGGTAGAAAAACCCAGAAGGATCGTGCCGGAATCCTTTTTCTTACTTGTTTTCCCGAACATGAAAAGGAGAATGCCAGCCGTTGCCAGAATGGGCGTAAAGGAGGTTGGCTTCATCATGCGGACCAAGAGGTTGTCGCTGGAAATGCCGCTTAAGCTCAAAAGCCAGGCGGTAACGGTAGTGCCCACATTTGCGCCCATAATCACATTGATGGCCTGCTGTAACGTCATTACGCCCGAGTTGACAAAGCCAACCACCATCACGGTAGCCGCAGAGGAGCTTTGTATCACGGCGGTGACGATCAGCCCGGTCAGAAAGCCCGCCGTTTTATTTTGGGTCAGTCTGGCAAGGAGTATTTTTAGGCTTCCTTCGGCGCGCCGCTCCAGCGCTTCGCTCATCACGCTCATACCGAAGAGAAACAGGCTTAAACCGCCCGCCAGTTTTAAGGTATCAAAAATATCCATAATAGAAGAATGTCTCCTTTTTTATAGAGTATGGTCAATCCTGCTTATTTTTTTACAGCAGTCTTGCAATTTTGGGGTTCAGCAGATAGTATAAAATAGTGAACGTATGCGGACAGGATGGAAAGACTGGAACAGGCAGGACAAAAATGCCGCCTGATGAGGGAAGGAATAGAAGTACAATGAGGAGAAAAAAACTGGCTTTGACGGCCCTCATGCTGGCGGCGGTATTGACCGGGACGACAGGGTGCGGCGGCAGGAAACAGGCGGGAGCGGAAGCGTTTGACCTGAACAGGGAATCTGCGGTGATTGCCGTGGAAACGGGAACCACTACGGAAACCGTTGCAAGACAGACCTATCCGCAGGCGGAATATATGATTGTGGACGACGCCATAGCCGGTTTTCTGGCGGTCACCAGCAGAAAAGCGGACGCCTTTGCCGTGGATAAGACCATCTTCGAAAGTTATATCGCCAGCGGTAACGGAGGTCTTCGCATTTTGGGGGACGAGACGGTCGGCGAGCCCGGCAACGTGGCGGTGGCCGTCAGCCCGGCAACGAAGCTTCCAGACGCCAAGGAGCGGATCGATGCCTTTTTAGAGGAAATGTCGGAAAACGGGACGTTAGAGGACATGCGAAACCGTTGGCTGGTTCTACATGATTATACGATGCCGAAGATCGGGGAGGCTCAGGAGCCGGACCATACCGTTATGGTGGGAACGACGGGATTGTCGGAGCCTTACTCCTTTTACGAGGGGACAACATTAACAGGGTATGATTTGGAACTAATGCGGCGTTTTGCCAAGTGGAGCAATGCCAAATTGGAGATAGAGGTTTACGATTGGGATGGGATTACGCCGGCCTGCGTATCAGGCAAGGTGGATTATATCATGTCCAATCTGTTTGAAACGCCGGAGAGGCGGGAGGTTATGGCCTTTTCCAGCCCCTACACTTATGTGGAGACCGTTATGGTGGTAGCGGATGAGGGGGCGGGTGGTAAACAGGAAGGATTTTGGGACAGGCTGGCGGACAGCTTTGAGAAGACGTTTGTCCGGGAGAACCGCTGGCGGTTGATCGTAAACGGCCTGCTTGTGACGCTGGAAATTGTGATTCCGTCCGGTATCATTGGGACAATTTTCGGGTTTCTTCTGTGTCTTTGGATCAGGTGCCGGAACAAAACGCTTGCCCTGCTGGCAAAGGGATTCTGCCGTTTGATGGAAGGCATCCCCGATCTTGTGGTATTGATGATCCTTTATTTTGTCATTTTTGCCTCCGTGAAGATCGAGCCGGTGGCGGTGGGGATTATTTCTTTTTCCCTGTTATTTGCGGTGGCGGTGGCAGGCGTTTTACATACGGGAATCCACACGATAGACGCAGGACAGTGGGAGGCGGCGGAAGCGCTTGGGTTTGGCAGGGGCAGAACCTTTATGCAGATCATTATGCCGCAGGCGGTGCGCAAGGTGCTGCCGATTTACCGGGGAGAGTTTGTTTCCATGTTGAAGCTGACTTCCATTGTGGGCTATATTTCCATCGAGGATCTGACGAGGGCGGGCGACATTATCAGAAGCAGGACCTATGAGGCGTTTTTTCCTTTACTGGCTACGGCGGCCATTTATTTTCTGATCTCGGCGGCAGCGGCCTTTGCCATCAGCAGGGTGGAAGTAAGGCTGGCAAGAAAAGACGGGCCGCGCGGATACTTGAAGGGCGTGGAGAACTGGGAGCATTATGAAGACGCCGGCGCGCGGTCTTCGGAAGACGCGGAAACCCCATTGATTCAGGTCTCCCATCTGAAAAAGGAATATGCGGGGGCGCAGCCTTTACGGGACGTGAACGCTGAGATTTGCAGAGGAGAAGTCATCACCATTATCGGTCCCTCTGGCACTGGAAAGTCCACGTTTTTACGCTGCCTGAACCGCTTAGAGACGCCGACATACGGTAAAATCACGGTTTTTGGGGAAGATACGGGAATAAGCGGTGTGGATCTATGCGGTCTGCGCAGACGGATGGGTATGGTGTTCCAGAGTTTTAATCTGTTTCCCCATCTGTCCGTCATTGAAAACGTGATGCTGGCGCCGACCCTGCTAAAGGGGGAGACGAAACAGGAAGCGTTCGCCTATGGGATGTATCTGTTAAAAAGCGTGGGTATGGCCCAGAAAGCGCTGGCTTATCCAGACGAACTTTCCGGCGGGCAGAAACAGCGTGTGGCGATTGCGAGGACGCTTGCCATGAGGCCGGAAATTGTGCTGTTCGACGAACCCACAAGCGCGCTGGACCCGACTATGGTGGGAGAAGTGCTGGCGGTGATCAGGCGGCTGGCGGCGCAGGGGCTTACTATGATGATTGTGACCCATGAGATGAAGTTTGCCAGAGATGTGAGCACCCGGGTTTTCTATATGGATCAGGGCGTGATTTTTGAGGAGGGGACGCCGGAGGAAATCTTTGACAGGCCGCAGAAGGAGAATACCCGGGCTTTTGTCAAGCGGTTAAAGGTACTGCGTTTTCAGATTGATTCTCCGGATTACGACTTTATTGCCATGAGCGAGGCCTTGCAGCTATTTGGGGAAAAACATTTGCTCGGCCGTCGGCAGATTGAGGGACTGCGTTATATATTTGAAGAAATCTGCGCCTTAAATCTGGTGCCGAACCGGGAGGAAAGCGATACGCTGGAGATTACGACAGAGTATGCCGAGGCGGACGGAAAGCTGTCTATGCGGTTCGTATGGGGCGGCAGGCCGTATGATCCGCTTGAGGAGGGAGACGAAATCTCCATTCGGCTGGTGAAGTCGATGATGAAAGACAGCCGACATGAATATGGGAATGGGAAAAATCAACTGGTCGTATGGCTGTAGAAGCTGATAAAACGCCCCAAAAAGGGATAGACATAGATGGAGAACAGCGGATGAGCAGAAGGAGGAAAACACATGTTACAGATAGTCAAGGCGGATATGAATGAAAATTGCAGGACTTTGCGGCACGGGCCGCAGGTGTTTCACAACGCGCTGCGGGCGGTATTAAAGGGAGAAAGCCGTTTTCATGTGAGAAACGACGTGGGAGAGGACTATGATCTGGTGTATTTCCAAAACAATGACGCCGCGCCAAATATGGCGGTGTTAAAAGGATATACCATGCTGCCGCCGTACTTCCTGTACGATGAGACGGACAAGGACGCCCTGTATCTGGATGTGTTTCAGGATTATAATGGCGCCGTATTTGAAGAACTGAACGAGTACAGCGTCGTGCTGACAAAAGTCATGCTGGCTTATACGGACAAGGAAGTGTGGATTCCGGACGAGCGGATCTACTGGTTTGTGGAGCCTCAGGAGAGGCTGCATGTGACGGCGGACCTTCCCGACAGGGAAAAGGACAATGTAATCCGCGGCGGCGAGCATTTTTCCCTTGGATTTAACAGCGGAGATTTTCGCTCCATCAGCCTGATTCCACTGTTTAATAATGTCTTTTTCTGGCAGTGGCTTTCGGATATTCCGTTGTCAGACGTGAAATATGTGGAAGTGGGACTGGGGATGGTGGCCGGAATCGGGGCGATTCTGGCGCATTATACGAGGATCAATAACGCGTTTAAGCGCATGGGCTGGAAGACCGTGCTCAAGCGTGACAGCACGAGGTATAAGGACGATATGCTGGAGCGGTATTTCAATCTGGACGTAGCCTGCGAGGATTCCGACGAGACCAATACTATTTATGTGACAAACACCGTGCCTTTGGTGCCCACGCATTTTGTGGCAATGTGCAGCGCGGATTTTGACGACAGTATTTTGAGCGAAAGCTTTATACGGGAGTTGAACGAATATGAGGAAGCGGTGATTGGGGACAAGCGGCTTTTGGGAATTTTGATGCGGGGCACGGATTACATTGTCTCTAAGATGACAGGGGCCAGAAAGATGGCCACGGTGGACGAAATGCTTCCCATGATTCATGAGTGGATGGACGAGGATCAGTACGACGCTATTTTCCTTGCCACGGAGGATCAAGACATTCTGGATGTGATGCGGGAACAGTTTAAGGGAAAGATTCGCGTGATCGCACAGGAGAGACACCGGGTCAGCGATTTTAAGGATGTGGCGCTGATCAGTGATTTAGAGAAGCAGGAAAAGAGTGGAGAAGAATATGAGGCGGCACTGGAAGATACCACTGTTAATTATTTCTATGCGCTTTATATGCTGTCAAAGTGCGAGAGCTTTATGTGTTCCGGGCACTGTAACGGCTGGGATGTGGTAAACGCGTTTAACCATGACAGATTTAAGAAAAAGTATAAATTTCAGGTAGGCGTGAAGGAGTGAGCGCGGCGGATAAAAGGAGAAAATGCAGAATACGGAGAGTAGGGAGGTTATCTGGATGAAGAGAAAAAAGGGAACACGGTTAAGCCGTATCTGTGCGGTGGCGTTGTCTTTTGTATTGATAGGTGGGACAGTGTGGCAGACTGCGCCGTCTGCTGTGCTGGCACAGGAAAATAACGGGGAAGGGGCTGGAAAGACACCGGAAGAAAAGCCGGAAGAGAACAAGGCAGAAACCCCGGAGGAAAAACCGGAAGAGGAGCCAATAGAGACCCCTGAGGAGAAGCCGACAGAGACTCCAGAGGAGACACCAGCAGAGACCCCCGAAGAGAAGCCGACAGAGAATCCAGAGGAAAATCCAACAGGAAGTGCAGAGGATATGCCGATAGAACCTGTACAGACAGAAACTGCGGTAGAAGAAACGGTTGTCGGCAGCGAGCCGGAAAGCATGGAGATACTTGAGGCGGAGGATACGCCCGCAGTATTTGCGGCTGAAAACAGGGCTGCGGCTTCCGGCACGGATTGGGAACTGGATGAGGACGGCGCATTGATCATCCGTTCCAATGGCGGGATGTCCGATTGGACGGCGGCAGGTCATGAAAGCTATAAAGAAGCGGTGAAGAGCGTGACGATAGAAGACGGGGTGACGGTCATTGCGGAATCTGCTTTTGAGGAATGCGTAAACTTGGAAGGGATTACAATTCCGTCCGGCGTGACAACGATCGGAGAGGAGGCGTTCTGGAATTGCCAGAAGCTGGCGTCTATTGAACTGCCGGATAGTGTGACGCAGATCGATCCGTATGCTTTTCAGACCACGGGATTGACGTCGATCCGGTTTCCGAAAAATCTGACGGCGCTTTCAGAGGGCGTTGTTTGCGAATGCCCGAATCTGATTTCAGTAGAGATTGAGGGAGCGGTAACAGAAATAGGAGAGGCAGCATTTTGGCAATGCGGCAGCCTGACGACTGTGACATTGCCGGACAGTGTGGAGATAATAGGAGCGGAGGCTTTTTCTGGATGCGGTAGCCTTACTACGCTGAATCTGCCAGACAGCCTGACGAACATTGGCAAATTGGCATTTATGAGGAGCGGATTAACGTCGATTAGAATTCCCTCAGGTGTAACGGAGATTTTGCCAGAAACGTTTGAAGACTGCGCGAATTTGGCGTCCGTGGAGTTAGCAGGGAATGTTACCGCAATTGGGAACTTTGCTTTTTCTGGCTGTGGAAGTCTGACTGTTCTGGAACTGCCGGACAGCGTGACGGAAATTGGTGAAGGAGCATTTGGGAGAAGTAATATTCAGGCCATGCACATTCCTTCCGGTGTTACGGAAATCAAGAGAACCACTTTTTGGAGCTGCAATAATCTGACGTCGGTGGAGTTGCCAAAGAATTTGAAGAAGATTGGCGAACTTGCATTTTGGTGGAGCACAGCTTTGACGGAGATTACGATCCCAGAGCAGGTGACGGAAATCGGTTCCGGCGCGTTTGCAGGTTGTGCGTCTCTGGAACGGGTGATCATGGAGCCAAAGAGCGTACCGGCGATCGGAGATTACGCTTTTGTACAGTGCCCGCAGTTGACGGCGGACAATATTGTGGTGCCTGCCGGCATGGAGGAAGCTTATTGGAAGGCGCTTGGTTTTGGCGGAAATGACAGTGAACAGGGCGGGGGCAGTTCTGGCGGCGGTAATGGCGATCAGCAGGATGAAGGCAGTACCAGCGGCGATAAAGACAGTGGTAGTAACAAAGATAACGGCGCAAGCGTTGGAAACGGCGGCGGCAATATTTATGGGGAAGCTGTTTTCAGTCAGGACATGCTGGCGGAGGTCACGGGAAACAATCTTACAGATTCGCAGAACGGCGGCAGTATTGCATCTAATACTGTCAGCAATGGGAATCAAGGAAATCTTGATAGCAAAGCTGCCGATCAGGGCGGTACTGCGACGGAAGGATCAAAAACACAGGAGCCGAGAACGGGCGACGAGACTTCTTTTGCACTGTATGCAACGCTGGCCATGATAGCGGGTATGGCATATATGCTGCTATATGTTATGGAATATAAGCGCGGCATGACGCAGGAGCGAAAGGCGGAAATGGTATCCGGACTGATAAGCTGGGCAAAGCGGGGAGGAAAATGCAGGAAGCCGCTTGCGCTTATGGCAATCTTTGTGATTATGGTATATTATCACAGCATCGGCAGGCAGATGGATGGGGAGTGGCGTAAGCTTACGGCGAGATAAGGGAGGCAGTCAAATGAAAAAGTTAGCGATCGGTATGACGGTTCTGCTGATGGGCGCGGTGTTGTGCGCGTGCGGGGCCGAAAATAAGAAAAAAGAAGAGGGATGGAGCACGAAACAAGGGATTACAGTCACGCCGCAGGGAGACTGTCTGGTGGAAATGGGAGGCTATGACGCGGCAAGCGGACAGATTACGGGCGATTTCACGGCGGATGTGGCCGTTTCCATATCGGAGAGTACGGAGGGTGTGGCGGACGGTTTTAAAAAGGTGAGTGCAGTGTTTTCCATCGATGCAGGTAATTGTACGGGCGACGGTATTTTATTTTGGTGCAGCGCTTTCGACCGATATACGGGGACGAGTTTTGAGTTTGACAGTGCGGTGAACCAGCAGCTTGACGGGGAGCATACGGCGCAGGACGGTTTTGTGACGATTCAGAACGGGGACGAGACTTACGATGTATCTGTGGAATTTATGACGGAGGGAGAGGGAAATCAGGTTACCAAGACGGTGGCGGTGATTTGTCCGGCGGATTATGAGGGCGCTATGTTCCAGATCGGGAAGGATTCGCTGGAACAGATGATGGAAAATAGTGAGATCGATTATGCGGCAAGGCTGTATACGATTGACGAGCTGCCCTATTATGGGGACGGGTATCTGTATTTTACAAAGTCGGACGACTAAATGCCAGGTGTCTGTGGGTGGCGGCCGTTACCAAAAAGAGGAAAAAGAATGAGATACATAAGAAAAAACCAAATCGGCCGTTTGGCGGCGGCGTTATTTCTCTGTCTGCTCTGCGGGTGCGCGGGAAAAGAGCGGCAGGAGAATATTGTGATTCTTTATACTAACGACGTGCACTGTGCTGTGGATGAGAACATTGGGTATGCGGGGCTTGCCGAGTATAAGAAACGGATGGAGCAGAAAACGCCCTATGTGACGTTAGTGGATTGCGGGGACGCCATACAGGGCGGCACGATCGGTCTGTTGTCAAAGGGAGAATATCCGGTACAACTGATGAACCGGGTCGGCTATGATTTTGCGGTGTTGGGAAATCATGAGTTCGATTACGGCATGGAGCGTCTTTCTTCGCTTTTGGAAATGGCGGAAGCCATCTATCTGGATTGTAATATCCGCTATACGGGCGACGGGGAAAATGCGCTGACTGCGGTCGAGCCTTACAGGATTGTCTCCTACGGGAATACGGATGTGGCGTTTGTCGGCGTCTGTACGCCGGAGAACATCACCAGCTCGACGCCGGCCTATTTTTGCGACGAATCGGGGGCGTTTGTCTATGATTTTTACGGCGAAGGAGGCGGGGAGGCGTTTTACGGACAGATTCAGGCGGCGGTGGACGAATGCCGCAAGAAAGGGGCCGATTATGTAGTTGTGCTCGCCCATCTGGGAACGGATGAAAGCTCCGAGCCTTTTCGATCCACGGATCTGATCGAACGCATGGAAGGGGTGGATGTGGTGCTGGACGGGCATTCTCACAGCGTGATTCCCTGTCAGATTATGAAGGATAAAAAGGGGGAGGAGGTACTGCTGTCATCCACGGGTACGGAGTTAAACCATATCGGACAGCTTATGATTACGCCGGACGGGCTGATGACGGCCGGACTTTTGACTTACATGGAAAAGGATGCGGACACGGCGGCTTATGTGCGGGAAATCAAGGATTTGTTTGCGGCGGATCTGCAGAAGGCGGTGGGACGAAGCGAGACGCCTTTGCGCATTTCTTCGGAAAAGGGCATCCGCATGGTTAGAAACCGGGAGACGGCTATCGGGGATTTTTGCGCCGACGCTTACCGGGCAGTTTCCGGGGCAGATATCGCGATTGTAAACGGCGGCGGAATCCGGGCGGATCTGCCTGCGGGCGAGATCACTTATGGAGATGTTCTTGCCGTCCATCCTTACGGAAATACGCTCTGCGTTGTGGAGGCAAGCGGGCAGGACATTCTTGACGTGTTGGAAGCGGCTAACCGGGACGTGCTTCCTGAGACGGACGACGGAGAAAATCCAGTCGGTGAAAACGGCGGGTTTTTACAGGTATCGGGCATACGCTTTCGCGTGGATACTTCTGTTCCGTCCACCGTGGTGATGGATGAGGATGGCATGTTTGTGTCCTGTGGGGAAAACCGCAGGGTGAAAGAGGTAGAGATTTTACAAAGCGACGGAAGCTATGCGCCTCTTGACCCGAAGGGGACGTATACGCTGGCTTCCCAGAATTATCTGATCAAACAGGGCGGAGACGGTTTGAATTTATTTATGGGTCATGCGCTTCTCACCGATGAGGGAACGCCGGATTATCAAATATTGATCGATTATATTGACAGCCTTGGCGGGGTGATTGGGAAAGAATATGCGCGTGCGCAGGGGAGGATTGTGGTGGAGTAATGGGAGGTTTACCACGTATGAAATTTACAATTGAGACGCATAGGACGCTGGAGGAAGTGCGGATGCTTTTACAGTCTGTGACGGCGCTCAGGGATGGTTTGTCTTACGCTTCTTTCGAGAACAAAATATTTATGGGAACGGTTGACGAAAACCAATTCAAGATGATGCTCATTCCGGAAAGACCGCTTCATTATGATACCTCTTTGAATCTTGTGCCCGGCAGACCAAACACGACCCTCTTTTGGCCTGTAATTGTAGGGCATATACAGACGAGGGAAAATGGGACGGTGGTGGAGGTGTATATGCGTTTGATTCCGCTTGCATGCGCATGGGCGTCTGTATGGTTTTGTTTACTGGGCGTCTGTTTTTTTTGTTCTCTGTTGGAACTGATTATGGGGGAACCGGAGGGATGGCAGGGTGTGGCCGTAGTGGGCGCAACCATCCTTGGTTCCCTGCTTTTGGTAAAGGTCGGGTTTCACATTCCGGCGGAAAAGGCAAGGCAGAAACTGGAGGAGCTGTTGGGGGATGGGGAATGAAGGATTATCTGAATCTTTCGTATTTTACCATATATACCAAAAAGACGCCGGAGGAGGTATGCGCGATTCTGCAAGAACAAACGGCGGCCTGTAAAATGGGGTATTGGCCTTCGGATGAGGGTGCGTTTATAGGAGAAATCGGTACGTCGTCTTTCAAGGTGGTGCCGAGACCTACATGGTTACAGCCAAGGGGTATCCATGCCGTGTTAGAAGGCAGTATCAGAACGGAAGCTGATGAGACGGTGGTGGATGTGAAAATGCGTCTTCCGTGGGGGGCGCACCTGATCGTTCCTCTCTTTTTTTTATTTGCAATGGGATTTCTTCTGTGGGATTGGAAAGAGCCTTATACGATGTATTTTCTTAAAATGGCATTTCTTTCAGTGGGTGGAATTGGATTTATCGGTTGGGTTTACGAGAGATGTTGGTTTCATTTTGTCGCCAAACGGGCAAGGGAGGATATGGAGTATCTTCTTAGGGATTAGAGATAAGAATCTGGAAAGGGAATGAGGAGAATAAGGGATGATTGACGAGATACAAAAGGAATTGTTTGCCTTACAGGACATCACGTATCGCGATTTTCAGGCCAAGCTGATTCCGAATCTGGCGGAAGGCTCCATGATCGGCGTGCGCACGCCAGAGCTTCGGAAATTGGCGAAGCAGATGGCAAAAAGGGAGGAGATCGGTGTGTTTTTGGAGACGCTTCCCCATACGTATTTTGACGAGAATCAGTTTCATGCTTTTATCATTTCGGAGAGGAAGGATTTCGCACAGTGCATGGCGGAGCTTACCGCGTTTCTGCCGTTCATTGATAACTGGGCCACCTGTGATCAGTTATCCCCGAAAGTGTTTAAAAAGCACAGGCCGGAGCTGTTACCTTATATCAGGGAGTGGATAGTCTCCGATCAGACGTATACGGTGCGGTTTGCCATTGGTATGCTGATGGAGCATTTTTTGGACGAAGATTTTGATACGGCCTATTTGGAAATGATTTCTGCGGTTCGTTCTGAGGAATACTATATCAATATGATGATTGCATGGTATTTTGCAACGGCTTTGGCTAAGCAGTATGAGGCGGCGCTGCCCTATATTGAAAAAGAGAGGCTTGCGCCTTGGACGCACAACAAAGCAATCCAGAAGGCCATTGAGAGTAACCGCATTACGGCGGAGCAGAAAGCGTATCTGAGAGGCTTGAAGGTGGCCGTAAAGAAGGGGTGATTGGCCGTTAAAAACGAGTTTATTATGGAGAGTAAAAGTTATGACAAATAGAGAAATCCTCCAAATGGCAATGAGACAGTCGGCATGGGATATCAACTGCAATGCGGAGGACTTTTTGCACGATGCGCCCGTGATCGTAACATCCGGCGTGGGGCCTAAGGCGCGGGCCTATTATAAAGAACCGATTTCCTGCAATCTGGTTTCCTACGGCAATAATATCGTGGCTTCGGTGCGGGAAGAATATAGGGAAATCGTAGAAGAGTATATCCATAAGTTTAAGTGGTATCACTGTTTTGAGACGCCCAACTTACATTGGTTGAGCGAGAGACTGCTTCCGTTGGGACAGAAGGTGTGCTTTATGGCGGAATACTATCTTCCGGATGCGGAAAACTTACAAGTCCTTCCCTGTGCTTATGAGACGAGGGTTTTGGAGCAGAAAGATTTCAAGGAATTGTATCAACCGGAATGGAGTAACGCCCTGTGTGAGGATAGAAAAGAGCGGGATGTGCTGGGAATCGGCGCGTACGATGACGGCAAGCTGATCGGGCTTGCGGGCGCATCCGCAGATTGCGACGCCATGTGGCAGATCGGCATTGATGTGTTGCCTGCGTACAGAAGAAGAGGCGTGGCGGCTTCCCTTACGGGAAAGCTGGCGGCGGAGATTTTAAAGAGGGGAAAGGCCCCTTTTTACTGTTCTGCATGGTCCAATATCCCGTCGGTGCGCAATGCCGTGAAAAGCGGATTTATTCCGGCGTGGGTGGAAATGACGGTTAAGCCTGCGGAGGTTGTGGATGGGATGAATCGGTGAGGAAGTTTAGTATGTATTATGTGATGTTGACTTTTATGCTTTGTATGCGTATAATAGTAAGCGCAAAAGTCAATAGAAAGTAGATGGTTTTTATGGGAGCGACTGAAACGATTATTAGTATGGCGAAAGAGAATCATGGTACAGTTACTACTGCAATGGTGGTTGCAGCAGGTTTTTCCCGTGGAAATATTAAATATCTTGTTGACAAAGGTATGATTGAGAAATCTTCCAGAGGCGTATATATTTTGCCGGAGGTCTGGGATGATGAGATTTTCAATTTACAGAACCGATTTAAAAGAGGGATTTATTCTCATGAAACGGCATTATTTCTATTGGATTTAACAGATAGAACACCGAATAGATATTATATGACTTTTCCGGCAAATTACAATTTGACAAAACCAAAGGAAGAAAATATTCGATGTGTACAGTGTAAGAAAGCGTTATATGATTTTGGAATAACAGAGGTGGCTACACCGGGAGGAAATACAGTAAGGGCTTATAGTATAGAACGCACGCTTTGCGACATTTTGAGACCTCATAGTTGTGTGGATATTCAGATTGTAACAGAAGCGTTTAAGCGTTATGCAGCCAAGTCAAATAAAAACATTCCTGCTTTGTCAGAGTATGCAAAAATATTAAAGGTTGAAACAAGACTCAGGTCATATCTAGAGGTGCTTTTATGAAGAATGCAATGCAACTGAAGGCAATTATTAAAAATTGTGCAAAAGAAAAACACATATCGGCACAGCTTGTAATGCAGAATTTTATGTTGGAAAGATTGTTGGAACGAATATCTGTTTCAAAATATCAGCGGAATTTTATACTAAAAGGCGGATTTTTGATTGCCGCAATGGTTGGTCTTGATACCAGAGCAACTATGGATATGGATGCAACAATAAAGGGGCTGCCTGTAAATGAACAGACTGTTAGGGAAATGTTTGAGAAAATCTGTAAAATAGAAATAAATGATGACGTAACATTTAGTTTTCGAAGCATCGGAGAGATTCGTGAGGGAGATGAATATATAGGGTATCGTGTTTCATTATCAGCAAATTATCCGCCAATGGCAGTTCCCTTGAAGTTAGATATTACTACGGGTGATAAAATAACACCAAAGGAAATAGAATATCATTTTAAACTTCTTTTGGAGGATAGAAGTATTTCAGTGCTTGCTTATAATTTAGAAACAATATTGGCAGAAAAATTGGAAACGGTAATATCCAGAGGTGACCAAAATACAAGGCCAAGAGATTATTACGATATATACATATTGGTCAAGTTGCAATATTCAAATACTGATCTGGATTTGTTAAAAGCGGCATTGAATGCAACTGCAGATAGGCGTGGTTCAACAGCAGTGCTTATGGACTATCATAGAATTATGGACATTGTTAAAGGAAGTAGGATCATGCGCAAACAGTGGGATAATTATCAAAAAGATTTTGAATATGCGATGGATATTGCATTTGCAGATGCGTGTGATGTAGTTGTAGAATTAATGGATAATTTGTTGGATATTAAAAATTATTTGGGATTTTGCAGTAATGATTTGATAAGAAACTAAAGTATGCGTACAGTCTTTTTCGCAGAATATCCCCTTCTGCGAAATTCTATCATAATGCTTATCTATGCACGTGGCTGTGCAATCAGGATTTATCACAATTCTTCATTATTATACCTACAATCATGATGTTTGTCAATTTGCGCTTCTTCGCGTGATATTCCCTTACACAATATGTATATCGGCCTTTTTTCGCATATTTTTAGCGTAAAAATATTCTGGGTCAAAAACGTGGTCAACACAAACGGAAAGCAAAACCAATATGATACAAGGAAAAACAGCGGTTTGGGATAAGATCGCAGGATTAGGCAGATAATCGTTATCTTTTTTTATAAATGGTCAAATAAGGGGTCAAGAACAAAAAAAGCTGTCATATTTTGGAGGATTAGGAAGCCTTTCGCAGAAGGGGATATTCTGCGAAAATTCATAAGAAATTATGAGGCATGTTTTCAGGATAGTAAGGAGGCGGCACAGGGCAGCTTGGATGCACGGCAGAGGCAGAAAGGGACGGCCTGTAGAACCCTTCATCAGTATAATAAGGAACCGATTCCGGACGAGGATATGAAGAAGCTTCTGGAGATCGCAGAGGATTACCGCAGGGTGAAGAACTACGTGTACGCCCGCTATGGCGGGATCGGAAGCCTCTCTAAGTTATATCCGGGATATACGGTTCAAAATGAAATGACTGCAAGCGGCTTCCGGACGGAATTGGGAATGCCTTCCGTGTATTTTTACCGGGCTGTATTCGATGCGTTGGCTGATATCAAGAGCCAGTGGGCGAAGACAAAGGCGAAAGCTGCCAGTCTGATCGGGAAAAACGATCGTTTTACGGCGGAGGAAAAGCATTATCTCCGCTTTTTACTGAAAACCCCTAATGCTTTTGAGGCGGCGCTGAACCAGAAGCCAGTACAGCTTCCACAGGAAATACAGGTGAAGTATGAGGAATTGCGCCAATGCGTGGATGCGGAGAGACTGCATAAATATCTCGCCAGACAGGTCAGAAAATATCATATCAGAAAACTACACAGTGACAGTGCGGAAGGCTTTGCGATTACGGAGCGGGCCTACCGTTACGGGGAGGAAAAGAAGGGCGGAAAGGATATTTCTGCAACAAGGCGGTATGGCATTTTTATTGCCACGAAAGAGAATAGGAAACGCGTTTTTATTCCTCTTACGGATGAAAACGCATACGATAAACAGCTTTATATAAAGCTGAAACCCGAAGAAAGCGGTGTGGAAATTCACATCCCCATAGAAATTAAGGTGAAAATCCATCGGGATTACACGAATGAAATCGGGCTTTCTCTTGGAATGGAGCAAATGCTTACGACTCATGAAGGGAAGAGCTACGGGCAACAGTTTGGGGCGCTTCATAGGGAATTGGCGGATTACATGAGCGCGGCGGCTTCCACTTACCGCAGGGAGAAAGCAAACAATGCGGGGCGCAAGAAATATTTGGCGCGGAAAGCACGGCTGGATGCCAAGATTGAAAGTTATGTAAACCACGAAATTAACAGGATGCTGGAGGAAGAAAAACCGAAGATCCTTTATCTTCCAAAACTGCCGAAAAACAGCGCGGCAGGATATCACAAAGAAATCAACTATTCTGTCGGTGTATGGAAGCGGGGCTTGATTAGGGACCGCCTGCGGCAGAAATGTCTGGAACATGACGTGGAGATGGTGGAAGTGTTCGGCAAAGGAATCAGTTCGCAGTGCAGCAGATGCGGCGCGGAAGCTGGATATAGCGGAGATGTTTTTCGATGCGGTAACTGCGGATATGAGACGGACAAAAAGAAAAACGCGGCGCTAAACGCGTTAAAACGGGGAAAAATGCAGTAGGTCATTAAAAAATATTTTGCAGATAAATTCCGGCTGCGGCCGGGGTTTTACCGGGAACGGACTGCGGAACATTTTTTGAAGATAAAAAACAAAAACGGCGCTGGAATAACGATTTGCGTGAATTGGGTGCGCCAAGACCTTCGGAACACTTACGGGTGACGTACGGGGGAGCGAAGCGGACTGTCTGCGGATGGAACGCACCGTTCGAAAGAGCGGCCAATATGCCTTATTTGAATAGCAATGAGCCGTGCAGTCTTGGGTAAGCACGGGAAATGACTGCTTGCAGGAAATTTTCTGTGCTTACCTGAGACTATAGGGTGAAAGCCCACAGCGAGATGAAGCGGTAGCGAAATCGAGCGGGGCACGGCGGAAAGTGAGTATCTGCCATGAGAAAAGCGCAAAAAAAACAAATAGAAGACCTTCTTGCGCTTTTAGAGCAGGCGCATAACGAGGTCAAGCGGTTTGTAGAAAACAAGAATTTCGACGAGGCCATGGAACTGCTCGGACAGTGTCAGGACAGCGCGGTGCAGGTGGGTGAGTTAATCGAACAGACAGAGGGAGAAAACGCCCCAACCATTGCAAAGCTGGAGGAATACTGCGAAACGCTCTATGAAATTCATGAAGAGCTGTCCTCGGATGTGTCGGCGGTTTCAACCAAGATATATAAGAAGCTGCGCAGATCGCTAATTCAGGTGGAAAACAGCGTTAAAAATGATATTAAAATCCGGTTGGAAATGGTCTTTCTACCTTATAAGGCAAGCATGTGGGATTCTTTGGAGAGTATCTGGATGGCGGCGGACGCGGACCCGGATTGTGACGCCTATGTGGTGCCGATTCCTTATTACGATAAAAAGCAGGACGGCTCGCTTGGCGCATTTCATTATGAGGGAGACAAGCTTCCCGCCAATGTGCCAGTGACGCATTACGATTCCTATGATCTGAAAAAGAGGGAACTGGACGCCGTTTTCATCCACAATCCTTACGATCAGTATAATCGGGTGACAAGCGTTGATCCCCGATTTTATTCGTTTGAGCTAAAAAAGGTAACAGAATGTTTGGTATATGTTCCTTACTTTTCAACGTCTGGCGGCATGAGCGAAGGTCAGGCCTCCTGCATGGCTTATTATTTTGCAGATTATATCATTGTGCAGGCGGAAAAATTCCGTAAATTTTATGACCCGCAGCTGCCGCAGGAAAAACTGGTGCCACTTGGATCGCCAAAGTTCGATAAGGTGATACGGTTGTGCCAGAATCCCCCTGAACCGCCAAAAGAATGGAAGGAGAAAATGGCGGGGAAGAAGGTGTATTTTTACAATACCAGTATCAACGGAATGCTGGCGGATACGGAAGCTTTTTTGAAAAAGATGGAGTATGTGTTCCGATGCTTTGCAAAATGCGAGAACGCCTGCCTGTTGTGGCGGCCGCATCCGTTGTTAGAATCCACATTTGATTCGATGCGTGCGCAGTATAAACCGGTTTACGAGAAACTAAAGCGGTATTTCTTGGAAAGCGGGCTGGGAATCTATGACGATACGCCGGAGATCGAGCCGACAATCGCGCTGTGCGACGCTTATATCGGAGACGAGGCAACTTCCGTGACCGCGCTCTTTGGGGCGGCTGCAAAGCCTATTTTTATTCTAAATAACCGCATTGACAGCGAGCCGGGGGAAGAGGACTGGCGGGGAGAGATTGTACAGGGCTTCTACCGTTACGGAAACAGCAAATACATGGTGACACAGGGAAATAAGCTCTATTATGCGCCTGATGGGGATTATCAGTATCGATATAGCTGTGATCTGTGTGAGTACAGCGGAGGTAACTATTACTTGCCGTGGGTGGTTTCTGTGCAAGGAAAGGATTATGTCTGCCCGAATAATGCGCAGGAAATTCTGCTTTTGGAAGAGGGAAAAGTGGCAAAGCGGGTAAAGCTGGAAAGGCAGATGGAGCAGCCGGGTGCATTCTGCGGGGCGGTAGGATTTGGAAAATATCTGCTTTTGATTCCCAATAGGTATCCGGCTGTTGTCAGATATGACACAGTTACGGGAGAGAAAAAGTATTTGAAGGAATATTTGGAAGTTTTTATTGATGAAAGCAGTGGTGAGAGGCGAATCGGCGGGTTCTGTATCTGGAAGGAGTATCTTTTTCTTGCATCTCCTGTAAATTGTCGTGTAGTAAGTATACATGTGCCATCCGGAGAAATGCAGCTCATGGACACAGGGGCTAAGAATACATGTGGATGTAGTGCGGTCACACCGGACGGTGAATGGGTGTGGTTTACTCCCTATGAAGGATATGTGCTTGTGAGATGGAATCCGAAAAGTGGCGAAGTTCGGGAATATGACTGCTATATAGAAGGGCTGATTTGTAATCATATTTTATATGATTATGAGTGTAATAGAATACCATTCAATTATCCTGTTATTTTGGAGGATAAGCTCTATCTGCCGCCTGCTTGGGGAAATTGCTATCTGTGTTTGGACAAAAATTCGGGAGAGGTGAAACTTTGGGAGTCGCCAATTGAAGAACAGAAGAAAAAAATGAGCAACTATTATCCGAATGTGGGGAAAGCTGCAGCGTTTTTTCAACTGGAAGAAAATGAAGAGGTGGGATGGCGTCAGCTTTTTACCTATTATGACAAAATGCTTTATGATTTGAATTTGCTAACAGGTGAGTGGAATGAGAGGCCAATAGCTTTTTTGCCGAAGGATAAGCAGAAGATGGTGGTGGGTTTCGGGCGGATTTCCGAGTGGGGCATGTATGCGGCCGTAGAAGATGCATTTCAAACGCTTTCTGATTTATTGAATGGTGTACTTCCCGGAAAAGCATTTAATGTAGAGCAGGCAAGAAAAGAATTTGAGACAATTACGGCAAATAACGATGGGACATGCGGAGAAAAGATATATGCATTTATAAGGGATAAAGTATTCTGATAGAAATATCACGATATTATTGAATTGGAGTGGAGTAAGTTATGACAAGAGTGATCACATACGGCACTTTTGATTTATTACATGAAGGGCATTACCGTTTGTTAGAGCGCGCCAAGGAATTAGGGGATTATCTGATCGTAGGCGTTACCACTGAAGCCTATGATAAGGCAAGAGGCAAGCTGAATGTGATAGATTCTTTGGCAACACGAATTGAGAACGTGAGAAAAACTGGATTTGCAGATGAAATCATAGTGGAAGAGTCGCCGGGGCAGAAAGTGCAGGATGTTAAAAAATATCAGATAGATATTTTTACGGTGGGTTCTGATTGGACGGGCAGTTTTGATTATATGAAGGATTATTGTAAGGTGGTTTATCTGGAACGAACAAAGAATATTTCCAGTACCATGTTGCGGGTGCAGAATAAGCGGATTCAGAGAATCGGGATGATCGGGACTGGCCGGATCGCGGAACGATTTGTTTTAGAGGTCAAGCTGGTCAGCGGTATCAGCGCTCAAGGCGTGTATAACCCCCACAAGGAAAGCGCTGAAAAATTTGCAAAACGGTGGGAGATTGACAGCTATGAAGAGATAGAAGAAATGTATGAAGCAGTGGATGCCGTATATGTGGCATCTCCCCATGAAACGCATTACGATTATATAAAATCGGCGCTGGAACATGGAAAACATGTTTTGAGTGAGAAACCAATGGTATTAAAAAAGGCCCAAGTGGAGGAGCTGTTTCAGTATGCGAGAGCTCATAAACTGATCCTTTTTGAAGGGATTAAGACCGCATATTGTCCGGGGTTTAACAAGCTGCTGGGAATAGCCTGCAGCGGTATGATAGGAAGTGTACGAAACGTGGAAGTGTGTTTCACAAAGCTAGAAAATCCGGGACATCGGGAATTGACGGATATAAGATATGGCGGCAGTTTGACAGAGCTTGGCAGCTATGTGATGCTTCCCATATTAAAGTTGTTTGGAGAGGATTATAGGGATATTCGTTTCGATGCGATCAGGGGAGAAAACGGGCTGGATCTGTTTACAAAGATTTCCTTCTGCTATCCTAACGGCATTGCGACGGCGACCTGCGGATTGGGAGTCAAGTCGGAGGGAAGATTGTTAATTGCAGGCACGAAGGGCTACATCATAGCAGAGGCGCCTTGGTGGAAAACCTCTTATTTTGAGGTGCACTATGAGGACCCGCAGAAGGTGGATAAATATTCGGAGCCTTTTCTGGGGGAAGGGTTAAGGTACGAGATTAGTGATTTCCTGTCTATGATAAATGGAAGAAACAGCAGCGAGTTTAAGCTGACCAGAAGTGAGTCGGTGGCACTTGCCGATATTATGGAGCAATTTTTGAAAGCAGAGGGACGGCTGTAAAAATAAGGTGCTGGCAATACGAATTTCCAGACAGACAATGGGCTGCCTGAGCGTAGAAAAGAGGAACGGATTCAAATGAAAATTTGGGCGCACAGAGGATGCAGTCAACGGTATCCAGAAAATACACTGCTTGCCTTTGAAAAGGCCGCAAAATTGGACGGACTGACGGGGATTGAACTGGACATCCAACTGACAAAAGACGGGGAGCTGGTGGTGATTCATGACGAGAAGGTGGATCGAACCACAGAGGGAACCGGATATGTAAAAGACTACAGCCTCTCTGAAATTAAAAGATTACATATTTATGCAGATGTCAATCCGAGTCAACAAATACCGGCCATGGAGGAGGTATTGGATTTGTTGGCGGATAGAATGAGAGAAGGCTTAAAAATTAATATAGAGTTGAAAAACAGCGTTTTCCCATATGAGGGGATGGAAGAAAAAATTGTAGAGTTGATCGGACGGTATGGACTACAGAAGAGTATTGTCTATTCTTCATTTTATGCTATATCTTTGGAAAAATTGCGGGAGATAGAACCGCAGGCGCAGATCGGGATTCTGGATACAAAGGTTTCGGATTGCTTGTACAAAGTGAAAGGCGGCTGCGGGGCGAAGGCATTGCATCCTTACTGGCGGGGGATTGATTTATCTCCTGAAAAATTAGTGGGATATTCGGTGCGGGCATATTTCTCAGGTCATCTTTATCCGGAAAAGCCGACGGGGACACTGCTTGATTTGGAAGCACTGGAAAAACAGGGAATTACGGATGTGTTTCTGAATGAGCCGGAGCGGTATTTGTAAGAAGATAACTTTCTTAATAATTGGTTGATTGATAGACGATATGGAACCTTGACAATTTCATACTTTATATCAGAATTGTGGAAAGAGTTTTTCGGGATAAACGGAAAACCGCTAATAAAAAGTCAAAAATACTATTGACATCCTTTTGGCAACCCGTTAGAATAAAACCATCAAAGGAATTCTAGCAGATGTGCGTTCTGCACATTCAAGACAGCTTCTGTCGGATTTTCTCTTTGAAACATAACAGAAAACGGCAGGAGTACAGGGACGCAGGCGCGGTTCACTGCGGCATATGATATCCTGCCATCATACGGGAGGATACCATATGGCAAAACGAAGACAAAAGAAGAAACATGTGAACGGGGAACCGAATTTACAGCAAAATTGCAGCCAAAATCAAAAACGGATGCAACGGGACGCAAAAGATAGACTATTTCGGTATCTGTTTGAAAAAGATAGGGAAGCGCTGTTGGAGCTGTATAATGCGCTGAACGGGACAGCCTATGAGGACGCATCACAGCTTGAAATCGTGACGATTGAGAGCGCGGTTTATGTGGTGATGAAGAATGACCTTGCCTATATCCTGTCCGGCACGATCAGCATGTATGAACACCAGAGCACCTACAGTCCGAATTTGCCGGTACGGTTCCTGATCTATTTGGCGCAGGAATATCAGACAGTGATAGAGAAGGCAGAGACAAGTCTTTATGGGACTGCGCAGATCAGCCTGCCGACGCCACAGTGTGTTGTGTTTTACAACGGCTTAAAGGAAATGCCAGAGGAGCAGATCTTAAAGCTGTCGGATGCTTTTGAAAACAAAACGGTACAGGCGGATGTAGAGTTGACGGTGCGGATGCTGAACATTAATTATGGACACAATAAACGATTGATGGAAAAGTGCAGGATTTTAGAGGAGTATTCGGCGTTCGTAGCTGTTACGCGGGAGTGTATGCTTGCGGAAACAGATATGCAGGCAGCACTGAACAGGGCGGTGGAGGACTGCATAGAGAAAGGTATCCTGAAAGAATTTTTGTTAAAGAATCGGGCGGAGGTGTTAGGGATGTTATTGGAAGAGTTTGATGTGGAGAAATATGAGAGGACGCTCCGAAGAGAAGGCAGGGAAGAAGGAATAGAAGTAGGTAGGGAAGAAGGGCTGAAAGAAGGAGAAATCAAGGTCAACCGCTTGGGCATCTTGCTGACAGAGGCGGGCCGAAGCAACGACTTCCTAAAATCTCTGTCGGATCGTGAACTCCAGAAGAAGCTGTTTGTGGAGTTTGGGCTGGAGGAAGAAAAGCAGTAAAGACACATTAAAATAAAATATCGTTATTATTTAAGAAATCTGATGTAAAGTATGAAATTGTCGTATTTTACATCAGATTTTTTGTTTAAGAGGAGAAAAATGAACATGTACACAGTTTACCAGCAGATCCGTAATACAATTGAAAATGCTCTTAATCAAGGAAAATCACATTTTATTATTTATCCCTATGGAGAATATGGCGTAATAACAAAGCAGATTTTAAACGATAGTTTTGGAATAATGGAGGATTATGTAATAGATAATAACCTTTCCCGGTATAACGCTAATATCAAGAATCTAGATTTTAGTAACAGTTTAAACAGAGATAACTATACGGTTCTGTTTACCTGCGCTAACCCGGATGTATATGATGAGGTTTTACAAAAATTGAAACGCTATTTTTTGACAGAAAGTATCGTGGAAATATTTAGAAAAAAAGAAAGGGGGGGGGGTAAAACAAAATGTGGAAAATACAGTTATGGACCATTATGCGATCATCAGTTAGTGGAATCGGTCGGAGCATTTTGCAGTTTTGCCATGGGAAGTGACGTGACGGTAAATCATCCTATTGATTTGATATCATCGCATCCTTTTTTATACTATAGCAGCAAGGAGACTAAAGCTAGATGGTATTTCCCGAATGTAAAGCCTCATGCTCATCTTAGAAAAATATCCAAGATTAAAATAGGTAATGATGTTTGGCTGGGGCAAAATGTTATTATCACAAATGGGGCTAATATTGGGAATGGGGTGATTGCTGGGGCGTGTGCTGTTATCACCAAAGATGTGCCGGATTATGCAGTTGTAATGGGTGTACCTGCCAGAATTGTTCGATATCGGTATACTCAAGAGCAAATAAAAAAGCTGAATCAAATTGCATGGTGGGACTGGAAAGATGAATTGATTAGAGAACGATATGAAGATTTTTTTATTGAGATAGATAAATTTATTGATAAATATTATGGAGAAGTGGAACATTAGCGGGATTTAGTTTTGAAGTAATCAGAGCCGTATTTGTAAAAAATAGTGTAAATTTATTCAATAATATAGGAGTTTATCAATTGTATGGATATTAGTGAAAACCAATATTATATGTCCCAAGCGGAATTAAAACAACTTCAAACGGTTCAACAGGATTTAATCCGGGAAGTGGAGCGGATATGTAAAAAATGCGGAATTCACTTTAACATGGTCGGCGGAACCATGTTGGGGGCAATTCGTCATAAGGGATACATACCGTGGGATGACGATGCGGACATTGGGTTTCTCAGGAACGAGTATGAGAAATTTCGTGAAGCCTGCAAGACGGAATTGAATCATGAAAAGTATTATATGCAGGATTTGAGGGATACAGAAGGATATCGTTGGGGATACGGAAAGCTTCGGAGAAAAGGTACAGAATTTGTTCGGTTGAATCAGGAGTTTATGCCGTTTGAGAAAGGGATATCCATAGATTTAATGCCATTTGATAATGTGCCTGATTTTTGGTTGGCAAGGAGGATACATTTTTTTCGCTGTTTTCTGTTTCGTAAGTTTTTTTGGGCGGAAGTGGGATACCGCAGTGAAAAAAAATTGTGGTTGAGGATGATTTATAAGACCATGAACCGAATACCGATGAATGTGGTTATCAAAAGATACCAGAAATTTATTGATAGAAATAAAGGAAAGAAAACGCGCTTGGTTCGTATTTTGACATTTCCGACACCGAAGGGAGTGTATGGATATGAACGGGACTGGTATACAAGGTTAAAGAAGTTTCCGTTTGAGAATATGCTGCTTCCGGGGGCAGCGGATTATGACGGGTATCTTCGGGTGAAATATGGCAATTATATGGAATTGCCTCCGATTGAAAAACGAAAGGTGCATCCGATTTCAAAATTAAAACTGCCAGAGGAGTAATGTGAGTTGGAAGAAGTAAAAAGGTATAAAGTGGGATATACAGACGGCGTATATGATTTGTTTCATGTCGGGCATTTGAATATGATTCAAACTGCGAAGAAGTATTGTGATTACTTGATCGTAGGAGTACACGGAGATGATGTGGTTGAAGAATATAAACATCGCAGACCGATTATTGACGAAAATGAACGCAGGAGAATTATAGAATCGATCAAAGGCGTTGATAGAGCGGAAATCAACCGATTCAGAGATAAATTGAAATTATGGGAGCTGTATCATTTTGATGTTGTTTTTATTGGCGACGACTGGAAGGGGACAAAGCGTTGGAACAATTTTGAAAAGATACTTGCCGATATTGGTGTGGATGTTGTGTATGTTCCATATACGAGGGGAATTTCCACTACTGAAATAAAGGAAAAAATCATGGATGGAGGTAACCTATGAAACAGAGAGAAAAAATAGCGATTACAATGGGAGATCCAGCAGGTATCGGTTCAGAAATCATTGTAAAGGCATTAAGTCATATAGAAATCTATAAAGAGTGTATTCCTGTTGTGATAGGAGATCGTGTTGCACTGGAAGATGCGATTCGGTTTTGTAATCTGCCTATAGAGTTAGTGGAGTTGTCTGATGTGTCAGAGGCTAAGGGAGAGTTTGGAAAGATTGATTTTATAAACCTGAATTATCTTCAACCCAACGGTTGGAAATATAAAAAGAACAGTGTAGTGTGCGGGGAAGCTTCTTTTCAGTATATCATATATGCGATTAAACAGGCTATGGAGAACAAAGTCTGTGCTGTTGTTACCGCACCGATCAGTAAAGAGTCAATTAATATGGCGGGATATCATTACAGTGGACATACGGAAATTTTTGCGGACTATACCAAAACACACGATTATGCAATGTTGCTTGCTAGTAAAACATTGCGCGTAATTCATGTGTCCACGCATTGTTCTTTGCGGGAAGCCTGTGATAGGACAAAAAAGGATAGAGTATTGAAGGTGATTCGGCTTGCGCAGGAGGGAATGCGGCAGTTGGGATACCAGCATCCTAAAATTGTTGTTGCTGGTTTGAATCCGCACTGTTCTGAAAATGGATTATTTGGAACGGAGGAAGCAAACGAAATCGTGCCGGCTATTGAGGAAGCAAAAAAAGAGGGAATTGATGTTTCTGGTCCGGAGTCCCCAGATACGGTTTTTGTGAAATGTCAGTCAGGACAGTATGACATTGTGGTTGCTATGTACCATGATCAGGGACATATTCCATTAAAATTAAGCGGATTTAAATATGATTTGCAGAAGGATAAATATGAATCAATAAGCGGAATTAACTGTACGATTGGGCTGCCGATTGTCAGAACTTCCGTTGATCATGGAACGGCATTCGGAAAAGCGGGAGAAGGCAGGGCGAACGAAGAAAGCATGATGGATGCTATTTTTGCAGGAGTAACGATGGCAAAGAACCGAAAAAAATAGCTTTGTAATTAGAGATATATGTGAAATAAATGTGGGAAAGGTAGTAAGTGACTTATGGGAAATACAGTGAGCTTTACAAAAGATACATACAACAAAGACGAGCCTATTATTATTTATGGCGCAAGCGTATACGGTGAGTTGGCATATTTAGCGTTAGAACGGTTAGGGTTAACGCCAACATATTTTTGTGATAGATCGAAAAGTAAAAAAGAATATTTTGGAATCGGCGTAATTAATCCTGATATGTTAGAGGATTTTCGAGAAGCAAATATTTTGATAGCTTCGGCTGATTTCTTTCATGAAATAAAGCAAATGCTTGAAGAACAGAGATGCCTTCACCTATTTGATATGGCGGAATTATTGGATATGGATCTCCCGAGAGAGAAAATGTCTAATCGTGCATTGGAGATGTACGCCAATAAAAGGAGCTATATTGATATAGTTAAAAATCAATCCAAAGGTGACTTGATTTTTAATAGAATCCAGTTTGTAGTCACGGAGAGATGTTCGCTTAAATGTCTGGATTGCTCGCATTTAATGCAGTATTACCAACAACCGCAGGATTTTGAATTATGCAAATATAAAGAGGCGTTTGATTGTTTAGTGGAGCAGGCAGATTATATTGCAGAGTTAAGGATTCTAGGCGGCGAACCGTTTATGAACAGGGATATGGGGAAGGTGATTGCGTGGTATCATGACAATAGAAAAATTCAAAGTATTTCTGTTTACACAAATGGCACTATAGTACCCGGAGAAGATATTTTAAGAGAACTTCAAAAGGATAATGTTAAGGTACACATATCAAATTATGGAATTAATGAAGAACAAATTAAAAAAACAGTTAAGGTGTTTGAAGAGAAGAATATTGAATATTTTGTAAGAAGATATGATTCGTGGCAGGATACGGGGAGTATAGCATATCGGAATTATACGTTAGAGGAAAAGAAAGAAATTTTTGGCAGATGCTTTGAACGGAATGGATATGCATTTTTAAAGGGTAAATTATACAGATGTCCGCGAGTTGCACATGCGATGAATTTACATGCGATGCCGGACGTTAAAGAGGATTATGTGGATTTATTAAATTGGAATGGGACGAAAGAAGAGTTAAAAAAGCAGTTAAAAAGCTTGCAAGGACGGTTATGGCTGGAGGGGTGTAATTATTGTGGAGGTCCGGATAATCATACGCAGAGTATTCCGGCAGCAAGACAGATTTCTAAGCCGATTGTATATGAAACAATTGACACATAAAGTAAAGGGGAGCCAAAGACATGGAGTATCAGTTTAGGGATGAGGTACGTACAGCAAAGAAGACTGCT